>NZ_AP018207.1:2118659-2400690 GCF_002367995.1 Calothrix brevissima NIES-22 | reverse complement strand
AGGAGGACAAGGGAGACAAGGGGGACAAGGGGGACAAGGGGGACAAGGAGGACAAGGGAGATAATCAATGCCCAATGCCCAATGCCCAATGCCCAATGCCCCATGCCCAATGCCCAATTACACAAATATTTTTAAAGAATCTGGGCAAGAGGTACATCTGTTTGGTATTTCTTAAAAAGTCCTGAAATTTAGGAGAACAGACTAATGGCTGATAAAACTGCTAATTCCCCAGTTGCTGACAGTGGTGCTAAACCTCCGTACCCCTTCCGTACTGGTTGGGCATTGTTCTTGTTAGCGCTGAACTTGTTAATAGCGGCTTACTACTTCCATATCATTGAATAGTTAGCAATTTGGTGCTGCTCAAATCGTGCCTTTGAATAAACCTTTGGGACGGATGAGCAGCACCAAAATCATGATTAACAGCGCTACACCTTGTTTATATTGAGAACCTAGTAAAGGGGTGCTGACTTCCTGCGCTATGCCAATGATAAAAGCAGCTGCGATCGCCCCATAAGGGTTACCAATTCCTCCCAAAATTACGGAAGCAAATAAGGGCAATATCAAAAACCATCCCATATTCGGGCGTACAGCCGTAATTAGCCCGTACATACTGCCCCCCAGGGATGTGAGAGTGCCCGCAATTAGCCAAGTCCAAAGAATTACTTGGTCTACATTAATCCCAGAAACTCTGGCTAAATCTAAATCATCGGCAACGGCTCGCATCGCTTTGCCGATTTTTGTATTTTGTAATAGGTAGTGCAGCGCCAAAATTGCCAGCACGGCTAAACCCAATACCAATAACTGATTTTGCGGTACTTTTAAGCCAAACATATCTAAAGCTGGGGTCACAGGTAAATTGTAATTTTGGTTTTTACCACCCCAGATGAGAATAATGCCATTACGTAAAAATAAGGCCAGTCCGATAGATATAATAATCAAGGTAGTAGAAGTAGCACGTAGATTGCGCATTCTTGACCACAGCAACTTTTCGGATAACAGCATTGTTAAGACTGTTCCGGCTGCGGCTATTATCATTGACAACCAAATATTTATACCTGTGGTATTCACTAACAGGGTTAAATAAGCTCCCAAAGTCAGAAAGTCACCGTGGGCGAAATTTGACAACCGTAAAATTCCATAGGTGAGGGTAAGTCCAACTGCGGCGAGAGCGATAATACTCCCCACAGCAATTCCGTTGATAATTAATTGAACAATTTGTGTATCCATAAGTCTTAAGTTGATCTTAAGAAATTCCCGGCTGAGTGATTTCGTACATTAAATTGTGGGATCTTCGTCACATTCGACACTATGAGGCACTATAGGTTATGCTTGATAAATAAAAACAAATGTGCGCTAGTATACATGAAATCCTGTTCGCACTCTTGTGCGAAGCTAAATTTGTTAAGCGGTCTAGTTGACCATGCAGCAGTATTCAAGCTTACCAGAACAGAACTCTCCGATAGATGCAACTTCAACACTTTTGACCACAATCCAGCAACTTAGCACCGAGTTGTGGCTAGAGCGTAGCTTGAACCAGTTGCAAAGCAATCTTAATGATTGCCTGCTTTCTGCTTGTACTACTTTGCCACAGCAAAGAACCACAGAAGCAGATATTTTCCAAATTTTGGTCGACGATCTCAACCATGCTTTAAACAGCAGTAAGGTAGCGATCGCTCTGTTCCAACCGCAAGAAATAACTGGTAGAGTCTGTTATGTTTCTCCATCGTCATCCCGGCGATCGCAACTTCCACATTTAGAAACCATTTCTAAAAAAGGTAAAAAGCTACGCTTAAGATTAGATGAACCCATAGAACTTGAAGATTTACAGCACCTAGAGCATCAACAACCGCCTAGCGCTTGGCAGTTGAGCGATGATTCTGGGGGAATGATTGCTTGGCTAATTATTGTCACCACTTCTAAGCGATTGGATGGAGATCCCGCCAAAGCTTTAGAAGCGCAAATGAAGCCGCAATTAGTAGCACGAGCCGTCAAATACTGTAATGTCGCCTTAGCACAGCTAAGACAACTTCAATCTTGGCAACAAAAGTCGCAATATTTGAGTAGTTCTAATCGAGAACTGGAACGTACCAATCAACTGAAAAATCAGTTTTTGGCTAATACCAGTCACGAAATCCGCACCCCGTTGAGTTCAATTATCGGGTTTACCCACCTGTTATTAGCTCAGAGTTACGATCCCACAAAAGAACGTCATCAAGAATATTTAAATATTATTCAATCGAGCGGTAAGCATCTGCTAGCGCTCATCAATGATATTTTGGATCTTTCTAAAATTGAAGCCAATCAGCTAGAAGTTGAGTGGGGAATTGTTAATCTGCCTACACTATGCCGGAATGTAATGGCATTAGTGAAGGAAAAAGCTGCCAATAAAGGTTTAAAGCTGCTGTTAGATATAGATCCCAATGTGACTACTTTGGTAGCTGACTCCTTAAGGTTGAAACAAATGCTGTTGAATTTACTATTCAACGCGATTAAGTTTACAACTACAGGTAGTGTTGGTTTAAGGGTTTTGGCTAAAGGAAGTTTTGTCCATTTTACAGTTTGGGATACTGGCACAGGTATCTCCCCAGAAGACCAGGCAAAACTGTTTCAACCCTACTTCCAAACGGCTAACTCCATTGCTAAGAGTGAAGGTACTGGTTTAGGTTTAGCGGTGACACGCAAACTCGCAGAAGTTCACGGTGGTTCTGTGGAAGTTGAATCGGAGCTAAATCGCGGTTCGCGGTTTACTATTATCCTTCCGCTCAATCCTGTTGGGGATTTAGAAGGAATTGAAAGTGAAGTTGCTGATTTATCGGCTTTACCACCGATTATTCACGCTCCTAGCTCTTTTATCGATATTTTGCTAGTGGAGAATGACTTAAACAACGCTAAATTAATACAGATTTATTTAGAAAAATTAGGCTATCAAGTGACTTGGGCGAAAAATGCTGCCGAAATGTGGGAATTTTTGGAAAATCTCACACCAGCAGTGATTTTAATGGATGTGAATCTCCCGGATGATAGCGGTCTTAACTTAGTACGGCAACTGCGAGAAAATCAGCAGTATAGTGAAACACCCATTATTGCCCAAACAGCAATGGCAATGACAGGCGATCGCGATACTTGTCTTGCGGCTGGTGTGAATGACTATATTTCTAAACCGATTGATTTACCTTTATTAGCTAATTTGGTAGCAAAATATAGTAAACCTGATTGACATACTCCCTGAAGAGAAAGTTCAGGGATTGTGGATTCAAACAGCAACAGCAGGCATAGCCCGTCTTACATCACCTAGCCCAACAGACAATGCCCTGCCTGGTTCTACTATTGTACCAAAAAGCCGTCAAGCGAAGGACAGCGTCTCTAGACCCAAATTTTTGGTAAAATACCTTAATAGACTAAGTACCGCTTTGCATAAGTTCATAACTTTTTCAATCGCAAAGGAACGGGGAGGTTAGCGTAAAGTTTCGCAGAGTATTTGCCAAGCCAATTCGCGATGAATTAATGAAATTGTGTACTAAGTTAGATTAACAATCTAGTACCATAGACATATTTGCTGCGGGCTACCCTATTGGTGAACAGCCATGTCAGAAACAACTCTAGCTGCGCCTGGGATTGAAATTCCCCCGACCCAAGTAGAACTGCCCTATGATGATGGTGTCCCGATGGAAAGTGCAAGGCATAAAGCCCAGATGGACTTGCTGATAGATGCCTTAATTCCTTGGTTATCGCACCGAGAAGATGGGTTTGTGGGCGGTAATATGTTTGTTTACTACAGTCTGGCACAGATGCGAAACAAAGATTTTAAAGGCCCAGACTTTTTTGTGGTGTTGGGTGTCCCCAAAGGTGAACGCAAAAGTTGGGTAGTTTGGGAAGAAGGAAAAGCACCAGATGTTGTAATTGAGTTGCTTTCGGAAAGTACAGCTACCGCAGACAAGAATGAGAAAAAGCTGATTTATCAAAATCAAATGCGTGTACCAGAATATTTTTGGTATGACCCTTTTAACCCTGATGATTGGGCAGGTTTTTCGATTCAACAAAGAGTTTACCAACCTTTAGCTACAAACGATCGCAATCAATTGGTAAGTGAATCTTTAGGGTTAGCTTTGCAGCGTTGGCAAGGAAATTATAAAGGGATTGAGGCGACTTGGTTACGCTGGGCAAATTTAGAGGGAGAATTACTACCAACCCCTGAAGAACAGGAACGCCAACGCGCAGATAAAGCAGAGGCGCAGTTATTGCAAACAGCATGTAATTTACTAGCAGGTGGGATGACAGTGGAAGAGGTGGCGAGGGTTACAGGTTTGAATATAGAAGCGATATCACCATTAATCCCTACTTCTGAGGCGTAATACCAATTCTCCATTCACCAATCGGCAGAATCTAGAATAGAATCTGTTGGGTGCTATAGGATTGCGGTAGGGCTAGAAAAATGACAATAACCGAAAAACTTGCGCAACTCAAAGCTATCTTTGCAGAAATGGAGCAGTCGCTAATTGCTTACTCTGGGGGTGTTGATAGTACTTTGGTTGCTAAAATAGCTTATGATGTTTTAGGCGATCGCGCTTTGGCTGTGACGGCTGTTTCACCCTCACTATTGCCGGAAGAATTGGAAGATGCGAAAATTCAAGCGGCAACGATTGGGATTCCTCATCAAATTGTCCAGACAAACGAAATGGACAATCCTAATTACACCTCTAATCCTGTTAATCGCTGTTATTTCTGCAAAAGTGAATTGCATGACACACTCAAGCCTTTAGCTAGGGAATTGGGTTATCCCTACGTAGTGGATGGCGTCAACGCTGACGATTTACACGATTATCGCCCAGGAATTCAAGCAGCCAAAGAAAGAGGTGCGCGATCGCCTTTAGCGGAAGTTGGTGTCACGAAAATGGAAGTCCGCCAGCTTTCCCAAGAACTGAGTTTACCTTGGTGGGATAAACCAGCACAACCTTGTCTGAGTTCCCGCTTTCCCTATGGTGAGGAGATTACTGTTGCAAAGTTACAACGTGTGGGTAGAGCAGAAATTTATTTGCGCAAACTGGGGTTAAAGAATTTGCGGGTGCGATCGGAAGGGGATACAGCCAGGATTGAATTACCACCAGAACAAATTCAAGAGTTTGTGTTAACTACAGATTTACCGCAGGTAGTCTCGGCTTTTCAAGACTTTGGGTTTATCTATGTAACCTTAGATTTAGAAGGTTATCGCAGTGGTAAGTTGAATCAGGTTTTGCCAATTGCTGTTACAAATAAAGGCTAATTTGTCAATAGTCAGAGACGCGATGAACCCTTGTCTGTACAATTGTCATACCAATTGGAAAAAAGAATGCGACAGATTGTAGGGGCACTGGCACTGCCATGCCCTCTAGAATATTTTGATGTGTCGCAAAGATTATTGAAATTGGTATCAGTTGTCAATAGCTTTTGGTGGGTTTAGCGGTGCTAAACCCATATAATAGATTTTTGGAGGCGATCGCTAATATGCGATCGCGGTTATCAATTAATTGTTGATCTGGTTTTGATGCAGGGGAATTTCAATTGTAAACTCTGTACCTTTGCCGAGCACAGATTGACAATGTAACTTGCCGTGATGCTTTTCTGTGACAATTTTATAACTAATAGATAAACCTAAACCAGTACCTTTACCAATGGGTTTGGTAGTGAAAAAAGGTTCAAATAATCGCTGGTGTAAATCTTCAGGAATTCCCCAACCATTATCACTAATTCTAATTAATACTTGCTGATTGATTGTTAATAAAGTTTTAACATTAATCTGCATATTTTGGAGTTGTTTTTGCGTCAAAAATGCATCTTCTAAAGCATCAATAGCATTAGCCAAAATATTCATAAATACTTGGTTAAGTTGTCCGGGGTAGCATTCTATGCAAGGAAGATTATCATATTCTTTAATAACTTTTATTGCTGGACGTTTGTCATTAGCTTTGAGGCGATGAGCGAGAATCATTAAAGTACTATCAATACCTTCATGAATATTTACTGACTTCATGTCTGACTCATCTAGGCGAGAAAAATTGCGCAGAGAAAGCACAATTTCTGTGATTCTATCAGCGCCAACTTTCATAGAATTGAGTAAGCGGGGTAAATCGCTAATGATAAATTCAATATCAATTTTTTGTGCATGAGTTTGAATTTCTGGGATAGGTTGGGGATAATATTGTTGGTAAAGTGCTAATAATTGCAGTAAGTCTTGAAGATATTCATTAGCGGGGGCAATATTCCCAGAGATAAAATTAACTGGATTATTAATTTCATGGGCGACTCCGGCTACTAACTGGCCTAAACTAGACATTTTTTCACTTTGTACTAGTTGACTAGCTAATTGTTGAGCTTCTACTTTTAGTTGCGCCTCAGAATTGCGTAATATTTCTTCTGCTTGTTTACGCTTGGTAATATCGTGCAGAATCACAACATATTCACGAAAATGTTGATGGGGACGATCGGAAATTGCTACTTCTAAAACTTTGCTATTGGCGTTGTGGGTAAAAGTTTGTTCGCTGCGTTTTGCCCATTGTTGGGGATTTACAGCTAATTCCGGTAGTAATTTGTTGAGGTGTTTTCCTAACAAATTAGATGGATGAATATTAAATAATAATTCTGTGGCGGGGTTTGCTTGGTTGATAATCCCTTGTTCATCTGTCACGAGAATAGCATCTTGAGCAATTGTAAATAGATGTTCGGCAGCTTCTCTGGCTTCAGCGATCGCCACTACTTGGGGTAAACTTGTCCAACAGGCGATCGCAACTCCGACAAAAGCAATCGTCATCAGCAAGACAACAAATAAATTTTCGCCTTCGCTATTTGTCGTTTGATTTAGCTGAAAACCAAATAGCCAGCCAACTGCGACTGCGCCACACAACAGAAATATCAGGATGCTTACCTGAAGCATAACTGAATCTTTGATAATTATTACCGGACGCGATCGCTTACGTTCTATCCACCAATGAGGACGGAAAGCTGGAAAAGCCATCCGGCTGATTGTGGTATCAATACCTATAATTCCAATGGGAAGAAATAAACCCAGCAAAAATTCTCGCCATCCCCAAGCCAGTCCACCAACGAAGAGAATGACAACTTCTACCAGCAAAATAACTAATGTAATTCGAGGAAATAAAACTTCTGGCTTGTCTCGTTGTAGCCAGATTCCTAAATGTACCGCCATAATCGAGATAAACCAGCCGATGTTACCAATAACAACGATTGCAGCGACATTTCCCCAAATTAACCAGCCAAGGCTAAGTATTAGTGTCAATGCTAATCCAGGGCCAAATACACCCCAACGGGATACTACACCAAACACAGGTGAGAGGTATTTATCATGTGATAATTGATACAATATTCTCGGGCAATTAGAAACAACAGTTGCACAAGCTAATAGACAAGAAGCTGTGATTAAAAAAGTGATAATTAAGGCAGCTGCATTTCCCCAGAAAGGTTTGGCAGCAGCTAACAAGTTTAAAAAAGTACTATCAGTGAAATCCTAAATGTTGCATTTGATAGTTAAATAACATTCCGCACAAAACAGCAGGAATCCAAACAAAAATAGCTTGAGAACCTAAAGCTGCATGAATTGCTGGAATTACTGTTATCCATAGGATATGACCTGTAAGACCAAATCCCCAAGTTTCCAGTGAACTTAAACTTCTAGTTAAGTTTCCATGAAAAGATGGGTTAACAGGATCGCGATCGCAATTAGACATGATGACAGACTTGGGAATAATCTAGTTCTTTCACTATCTAGAGTTCCCATTTATCCGAGAGCAAAAGTACTTAGAAGCTGTTAGCGTAATAAAAGTCAGCAAAAAAGTTTATTAACAGCATGGGTGGGAAATTAATTGTATTTGAAGGGGTGGAAGGCTGCGGAAAGGTGCGATTCGTTGGCTAGAAACCACAACCCGTAAGGGTTTTGGAGGATTAGCCGCAAGGTACTGAACCTTGATAACTGAATGACCATGTAGGTGTGAAACCTACCCCGTAGGTGCAACGGTGAAAGCACTTCCCCCAGGTTCGAGACTAGCCATCAACGCCTGAAGCGGGGATGAAAAGCGAAAGTACTGAAAGCCCAATCCCTCAGTACCCGCCGAGCAAAGTACCCATGAGTAAAGCAACAGCTTGAAGACGTGCCTGAATCGTCGTTAAACCTAATCAGCGAAATAAGGCTGATACGCTGAAGCCAAAAGGCAAAGGATAAGGAGTTGGCGGTTTTTTCCTCGACCAACTTGCACTTCCGATAAACCCGGCGAATAGCGTCGCTCTAAAGGTACATAGTATGGTCATTCGGAACGAAGTAACCTCTCGTATGTTCTCAGGAAGGTCGATGTCCTGAGTAGGTGCTAACCGGATACTGCGAGCAGGAAAGATTGAGTCAGAAGCGAATGCCTGGGGTAATGCCCAGGATATGCAGACAGATTCACGGTGATTTGGAAGATAAAGTCTCAAGTAAAGGGTTAAAATGTCTAAGACGAGTTTCAAGACTACGGTGGAATGGCACAAGATTAACTGGCGAAAGCTAGAGCGTCGGGTGTATAAGCTCCAAAAGAGAATTTATCAAGCCTCGAAGCGTGGTGATGTAAAAACATTTCGCAGACTCCAAAAGCTGTTAATGAAGTCCTGGTACGCCAAGGCTTTAGCGGTTCGTAGAGTTACCCAGGATAATCAAGGCAAAAAGACGGCAGGTGTGGATGGTGTTAAATCACTGACCCCAAAGCAACGTCTGGAGCTAATTGAGAAAATACAACTGGGAACAAAGGTCAAACCTACCAGACGAGTATGGATTCCAAAACCTGGTAAAGACGAAAAACGACCTTTGGGAATACCTACAATGAACGACCGCTCCTTGCAAGCACTTGTCAAGATGGCTCTTGAACCAGAATGGGAAGCACGATTTGAACCTAACTCATACGGGTTCAGACCTGGACGCTCGTGTCATGATGCTGTTGAAGCAATCTTTAATGCAATTGGTAGAAAACCCAAATTTGTTTTGGATGCCGACATCGCCAAATGCTTCGACCGCATTAACCATAAAGCACTGCTGAGAAAATTAAATACCTTCCCTAGCCTACGCCGACAAATCCGGGCATGGTTAAAGGCAGGTGTTATAGATTCCGAGCAGTTGTTTCCAACATCTCTTGGAACGCCACAAGGGGGAGTAATTTCTCCATTATTGGCAAATATAGCCCTCCACGGAATGGAAGAGCGAATTAAACAATTTGCCGAAACGTTAGATATGAAAAATACCTACGGACGGCAACAAAGCAAAAGGGACAAAAGATACTCCCTCAGCCTAATTCGCTACGCCGATGACTTCGTGATTCTTCATGAAGACATAACCGTAGTCCAAAGATGTCGAGAAATTATCTCGGAATGGTTACATGACATGGGTTTGGAATTAAAGCCAAGCAAAACAAGACTAACCCATACTCTCAACAAGTATCTGGGAGAAGAGCCAGGATTCGACTTTCTTGGTTTCAACATCCGGCAGTTCGCCGTAGGCAAAACACACTCTAAACTTGGCTTTAAAACAATCATTACTCCAAGCAAGGAAAAGCAAAAGGTACATTATGACCAAATCGCTAGTATTATTGAAAGCCATAAATCAGCACCTCAAGAGGCACTGATTAATAAACTAAACCCGATTATTAGGGGATGGGCGAATTACTATGCGACCGTAGTAAGTAAGGACACTTACGCGGATATTGACAACCTCATGTACCTGAAGCTAAGAGCTTGGGCGAACCGCCGACATCGAAAGAAAAGTGCGGAATGGGTACTCAAAAAATACTGGATACCCATAGGCAGCTTTAGCTGGGTTTTCGCAACCAAACACGGAGAGGAATATTGTCACCTACTCAGACATGACACTACCCCAATTATCCGTCATGTTAAAGTTCAAGGCGAAGCATCTCCATACAATGGAAACCTAGTTTACTGGAGTACAAGAATGGGAAACAGCCCAGAAATGCCCACCAGGATAACAAAACTCCTGAAAAAGCAAAAAGGGAAATGTGCCCACTGCAAACTATACTTCCGCGAAAGCGATGTGCTGGAAATTGACCATATCATCCCGAAATCGCAAGGTGGAAAGGATGACTACAACAATCTTCAAATCCTGCACAGGCATTGCCACGACACAAAGACAGCCAACGATGGTAGTCTGAGGTGCGTATGACAAAACGCCAAGTCACTGAGGAGCCGGATGAAGCGAAAGTTTCACGTCCGGTTTTGAAGACCAGTGGAATTGGTGACAATTTCGCTGAGTTTAATACAAGCCAGATGCAGCTTTGTCAAGCTTGGTTGCAAAATATGGGTGTTTCTGTAGTCTTGACGCGAGAACCAGGAGGAACAGAATTAGGTTTAGATTTGCGCCGCTTGTTGTTAGAAAAGGCTGATCATAAACCGATCGCAGAAGTGACAGAACTATTGTTATATGCTGCTGATAGAGCGCAACATGTGGAACAAGAACTTAAACCCTATTTAGCCCAGGGTAAATATATTTTATGCGATCGCTATGTTGAATCGACCATTGCCTATCAAGGTTACGGTCGGCGGTTAAATATGAGTTTAATTGACCAGCTAAATTATATTGCTACTGGGGGTTTACAAAGCGATTTGACAATCTGGTTAGATGTGGATGTAGAAGTCGGACTGGCGCGCAAACGTGGTGCAGAAGCAGCTTTAGACCGAATTGAACAAGAAACCATCGCTTTTCACCAGCGCGTACAGCAAGGATACGCAGATTTAGCCGCAGCTTTTCCCGAAAGAATTATCCGCATCGATGGCAGTTTGAGTAGAGAAATTGTACACCAAACCATTCAAGGCATTTTACGCGATCGCCTATTGTTAGGATAGGGGCTAGGGCGTGTTTTCAAAGTCTTAGATCCCCCCTACCCCCCTTAAAAAGGCAGGGCTGTTTCATTCGTAATGGTATGTATTTTGTCAATATGATTGGCGATAAATATCAGGGCAAAAGTCATAAATCGATGACCATTTTGATACCTAATATTGAATGCCTTGCTTATTTTTCATCTCCTGAACCCTTGCATTTTCAAGCCTTTTAGGGAATGAATCAGCCCTGCTTAAAAAGGGGGGTGAAAAGACCTCAAAGTCCCCCTTTTTAAGGGGGATTTAGGGGGATCGAGAAATTTAGAAGGCTAAACGAGTAGTTTGCAAACACGCCCTAGGGGCTAGGGAAGGGGGACAAGGAAGACAAATGACAAATGACAAATGACAAATGACTAACGACCCATTTCAACCACTTTTAGGACAGCAACAAGCCATAGAATTATTGACTCAGGCGGTGATACAAAATCGCGTCGCACCGGCTTATCTATTTGTGGGGCCGGATGGGGTGGGACGGAGTTTAGCAGCGCGGTGTTTTATTGAATTCCTATTTGCGAGTTTTGTAGAGACAAAATTAATTTCGTCTTTACATAATCGCTTGCTGCAAGGTAACCACCCAGATGTATTGTGGGTAGAACCGACTTACCAATATCAAGGACAGTTACTCACAGCCAAAGAAGCAGGTGAGAAGGGTGTGAAGCGGAAAGCACCACCTGTTATTAGGTTAGAGCAAATTCGGCAAATAACTGAGTTTCTTAGCCGTCCCCCTTTGGAAGCACCAAGAAATATTGTAGTGCTGGAACAAGCAGAAACTATGGCGGAAGCAGCAGCGAATGCGTTACTAAAAACTTTGGAGGAACCAGGACAGGCGACTTTGATTTTAATTGCACCGACACCTGACTCTGTGTTACCAACATTGGTATCGCGCTGTCAACGCATCCCCTTTTCTCGCTTGGATGAGTCTGTTTTATCTGAGGTGCTAACTCAATCCGGTCATTCAGAGGTTTTACAAAATCCCCCATTGTTGAGTATAGCCGCAGGTAGTCCGGGAAGTGCGATCGCATCTTATCAGCAACTCCAATCTATCCCCCCTGAGTTACTGGAAGCTGTGAAAAAAGCACCGTCATCCTACCGTCAAGCGCTGGAGTTAGCGAAAACAATTGATAAGGATTTAGATACAGAAGCACAGCTATGGTTAGTTGATTACCTTCAGCAAATATACTGGCAACAATGGTATAAACCAGAGATAATCAAACAACTAGACAAAGCGCGTAAAGCTTTACTTTGCTACGCCCAGCCGCGCCTTGTTTGGGAATGTACTTTATTATCTTTGTATCAAAAATCCAGTTAGTGCGAATGTACTATTTAATTATGGCTACTTATTTCAGAGACTTATCTAGTACAGCTTGGGAAGAAGCCGAACCGTAATATTCTGAAGCATGGTAGAAATAATTGCTAGGTTCATTTTGCTCGTTAACACCATTGATGACTAAACCTAAGACATTATGATTAGCTTTCTTTAACATCTCCCGTGCAGCCAATGCGCTGTTATGATCGATAACTCCTGGTCTTGCTACTAACAAAATTCCATCAGACATTTTGCTTAAAGTTAGAGCATCAGCAGCCAGAAGTGCAGGAGGGGCATCAATGATTACATAATCATATTGAGATGAAAGTTCTTTAATTAATGATGCCATCCGCTTGGAATCTAATAAAGCCAGTGAATTGGGAGGTCTGACTCCAGCAGTTAAAATATCAAGATTATCCATTACCTTCTTGACAGCAAACCTCACATCTAAATGACCTACCAAAACTTCACTTAAACCTGCTGTACTAGTAATTCCCCAAATATAATGTTGTGAAGACACCCGCATGTCTGCGTCAATTAGTAAAACTCGACGACCTAATTGAGCGATCGCTGCTGCTAAATTGGCGGAAACAGTAGACTTACCTTCTTTAGCAACTGCACTAGTAACAACGATTGTTTTTAGCAGTTTATCTGAACTCAAAAATTTCAGATTAGCTTGAATCATCCGATAGATTTCGCTAGTTAGGGAGTCTGGTGTATCTCTAACTGCAATTCTGGGAATCTGATATTCTCCTTCACGTTTGCGGGATATCGTCTTTTGAGGTAACAGAGGAATAATACCTAATAATGTATAGCCGTTAAATGCTTCTTTGACTTTATCCAGTGTTTTGAGAGATTTATCTTTGATTTCTAATAACAGAATAGTACTAGTAGCCAAGAATAAACCAAACATTGCTCCTATTACTAATACGAGCATTTTTTTAGCTGCTAATGGTTCTTCAGGAACCGATCCTCGTGCAATAATCCTCGCATTAGCTGTATTGGCGTTTTCTGCTACTTGCAATTCTTGAACTTTTTTTAATAGAGTTTGATAGGTTGATTCAGCAACTTCTACTTTTCGCTCTAATTGACGCTGTTGTTGTGCTAATTTTGGCAGGATTTGCATCCTTTTTTCATGAGCCGAACGAGTATTCAACAAAGAGTTGAGTTTTTGATTTAAGCCAGTACTTTGCAATTCTAATTGTAGGAAGTTATTGATCAGGTTTTGTCTGACTTCTCCAATTTGCAATAGTGTGGGTGAAAACTGCAATTTCTGCCCCAAACCAACCGTTTTTGCAATTTGTAGTTGTAGTAAATTGTTTAAGTTATCCTTTTTGGCTTCCAGACTGACGATTATGGGATTATCATCAGTAAACCGACTGCGTTCGTTGGCTAACTGTCGCTCTAGTTCTTGCAACTGTGACAGAATTCCTTGAACTGCTGGTGATTGACTCAGGGTAGTCACAGCGATCGCTTGTTGAGTAGTTAACCCCAGTTGCTGACTTAATTGATTTCTTTGCGCGACTAGATCGGCAAGTTGAGCCTTAACAGCATTAATTTCATTATCTATACCTGTAATAACGCCAACTGATGTCTTTGTTTCTTCTGCTAAGTCAACAATATTATTCTGTTCTCTAAATTTACGGAGTACAGCTTCTGCATAATTAACAGCAGCTTGAGTTTGCGGTAGCTGCCTTTCCATAAATTTACGTGTTGCTTCCGCTTCCTCGCGATTTGTCGAAATATCATTGTCTACATAAACATTCATTAATGCATTGACAACTGCTGCCGCTTGTTTGGGATCGTTACTTTGATAAGTAATTTCCAATACATCTGTGCCACCAATTATTTTTAGCGTCAGTTTCTCTTGTAGTTCCTCAACTGTCAGGGGTTCGCCTTTTTCGTTTGTTAATTCTAATTTATTGATGACTTTTTCTAATAAAGGCGGCGAAGAAATCACTTCTACTTGCGTGCTAATAGGATTTTGTGTAGAGACTAAACTTTTTAAATCTCCTGCTGCATCACCTTCATTATTATTAGGTAACAGATTAGTGCCTATGGTTTTAAAAGAAGGTATGCGGAACCACAATTTTCCTGATGATTCATAGGCAGGCTTTAATAAAGTTGTTGCCAGAATACTCAGAGAAACTGTCCCTAGAAAAATACTCGTGACTGATATCCATCTTCTTCTTAGGAGATAAAGATAGATTTTTAAATCCAAATCAATAGATTCTCTAGATTCCATGATTTTTTATTGTCTTATTTTTTACTATTTGACAGAATGAGTTCAAGTTATGATTTATTGACAACAGATGCTTCTCAATTAGACAAAGTAATATATTTTTGTTAATGTAGATATTTCCTTTATTTGAGCGCATTTAATAATACATTTTCAGGTAAGGTAATTTTTACAATAAATATATGATACCATATCATAGTATCAAGTAAAAATACATAATATCTAATTAAAAATAATATATTAAGTAACTACCTTGTATAAATAGATATTGATATTTTTGGATTTACCAAAGCTGTTGTGAACCTAAAGAATTAGCGTTTAGGAGCATGATCAAAAGCACGAGCGATCGCATTCCAGGCTAATTTGCGTCGCATGTAAATATCGAGAGGGAGCGGACGCACAGCAGCTTTATCCGATCTAGGTTGAAATTGACTCAGCCATGAATAGCGATCGCTCAATCCCCAAGTCAGAACAGCGATTACGGCTGTTTCATCTAAGACTGTTGAAAGGTAATCTTCATACGTAGCAGCGATAATGCGATCACGAACTGCAACATCTCGTGGTAGATAGTTATCTGCTACATCCATTTCTGTAATTATAATTTTCAGTCCCAAACTAGCAACATCCGCAAAAAATTGGCGCAGTTTGTCGGGATTAAACTTATGCTTTCCTGGATACAAATGAGCTTGAACGCCAAGAGCATGAATTGGCGTACCTTGAGACTGCAAACGTTCTAGTAATTTCAGCACTGCTACTCTTTTGGCTTCATCCTCTGGCGTATCGTAGTCTAAACCATAGTCGTTGTACACTAACAAAGTTTGCGGATCGGCTGCTGCTGTGAGACGAAAAGCTAAGTCAATATAACTTGTACCCAAATACTCTAACCAAGGAGTAATTCGTAAACCATCATCCCTACCATCTTTGGGTTCTATCGCTTCATTTACCACATCCCAAGAATGAATTTTACCTGCATAACGTTTCACAACGGTTTGAATATGACTTTGTAATAACTGGGATGCATTTTCGCGATTCACAGTCTCCTTAAACCATTTAGGTAAAGACTCATGCCAAACTACAGTATGTCCACGCAACAGCAGTTTGTGAGTTGCAGCAAAATTAGCGATCCAATCAGCAGCAGTAAAATCAAATTGATTGAATCCAGGACGCAGTAGTGCATCACCAGCCGTCCACTTAAATTCCCATTCAGGGACAAACATGCTGCAATTTTCCACTATAGCAGCCATATATGCTGGATCTGATGCCAGATAGCTTTTGGTACTAGCGGTTCCATAAATCAATCCTTTTTGAGCAGCAAGTTGTTTTAAAGAAAGCTCCTGGGAAACTGTAAAATCTCTTTCAGGATTATCAAGTGCTTCTCTATCCTGATTATTATTAAAACTTCGACTAATTGCCACTGCACTGATAGCCGCTAAACTACCTAAGCCGAATAAAAAATTGCGTCTGCTAGTTAATTTTAATATTTTACTCATCTCATGTTTTATAGTTTTTCTGATTTATTTGCGATTAGCCTCTGATTAATTCGTTGTTTAAATATTCGATAAAAAAATAAAGGATTGCCTACAACATAACGTTCCCAAAGACGAGTAGGTTCAGTAATTAAGCGGGTTAGCCACTCGAAACCGTTATCAGTCAACCAACGTGGCCCCCGATAGACAGTATTGGTATAAAAATCTAAACAAGCGCCTAATGGTAAAAAAACGCGAGTTTCAATTTTATTGAAGTTATCCAAAATCCACTTTTCCTGTAATGGCATCCCGAAACCAATATATAAAATGTCTGGTTTAAATTGATTAATTTTTTCAATCACTGCATCATTTTCACTCCCATTTTTATCAAAATAACCGTGATGCCCTTCTACAGATAAATTAGGTGTGATCGCTTTGAACTTTTTAATTGCTTTATCTGTTACTCCTGGTTCACCAGCAAGCAAAAATAAAGAAACATTATTTTGTTCACAAGCTAAGGCTAAATTTTCTATATAATCAGGAGCAGTCATGCGATGTTTATATTCAAGGTCATATCCCAAAATTCTTGCCCCCAGGATCACACCAATGCCATCGCAAAATACTAAATCAGCATTATTCATAAAATTGCGATACCAAGGTAATTGATATGCAAAATTCATTCCCCGCACATTGATATGGGCTATGATTGTTTTTTTATCAATCATTCCGGCTGTTACGATGTACTTAATTAAATCTTGAACCGTTAATTTATGAAATTTTGTCTTGAGTAGATTAATTTCCGGAAACTTGTGTATTGTCATAAGATTGGTAGAAATTAAATCAAATAGAAATGGTGTATAGTTCTTCAATCTGTTAAGTTAATACAGACTGATAAATATTAGATAAAGTCACAACATAATTTTTGACATCAAAAGACTTGGTACTATTTCTAGCATTGTTACCCAAGGTCTGTTTGAATTCTTGATTCGCAATTAATGATTGCATTGCTGTGGATAATTCTCGAATATCTCCTGGTTGTACTAGCAAACCATTTTTACGATCAATCACTAACTCAGGAATACCGCCCACAGGTGTAGTAATCACAGACAATCCCCAACTCATAGCTTCAAGTAATGCCATAGGTAAACCTTCGTTATACGAAGGCAATACAAACACATCTGCTTTAGCTAAAAGTTCATCGCGTTGTTGTTCATTTACCCAATCCAAGATAGTAATATATTCGCTTAAATTCAGCTTTTCAACTAGATCTTTTGCTTTTTGTCCTTCTCCATCTCCAGCCATAATCAATTGTGCATTTTGTTTTTGCTCTGTAGGAATAGCAGCAAAAGCTTCAATTAAATCGAATGCTCCTTTGCGTTCTCCAATCCTTCCCAAAAATAAAAAATTCACTTTTTGAGAGTTTTGAGAGTCGATGGGTTGTGAAACTTCTAAAGGAAATTTGACTGGATTAGCTAAAATAACAACTTGCTCTGGTTTCAAACCAAGATTTTCTATATAGAATTTTTTCCAACTATCTGATAAAACAATGAACCTAGTAGATTTGCAAAATACCCAACTTAATACATTTTTAATAATTTTTGGCAAGTTGGAGTAAAAAATATGGAAATCAGGACTATGAGTATGAAGAATTACTGGCTTCCGCATTATCCAAGCAATTGTCGTAGTAAATGCATGACGAAAAGCACTACCTCGCTCAGAAACATGGATATGAACAACATCAGCTTCTTGCTTTAATAGTTTCCAAGATAATAATAATAAAGCTTGCACAAAGACTAATACTTTACGTATTGTAGAACCCTTCGGCAGAGTAGGTATATGGCTAATTGTTATTTCAGGAGGAGCTTGGTTGATAATTAGTTTTTCAACTGAAACTATCCCACCTTGTCTATCTAAACTTTCGCCTAACATGAGAATTTTCATTTGATATATATTCAGTTGATTAAAATAACAATTAATTATCATGAATGAAGAAAATTAAGCTTCTGGTTATTTACTACTACCATTGAAACTTCTGCTGCTACATAGAGAATCCAAAACATATTATTTTGAATCAGCAAAGAAGTTTCAGTTAAATTGATCAGGATGAGATAAAATAGGCATATTGCTGGCCAAAAGCCTTCGGGAGTTTTAGTTATTCTGATGTATTTTAGACACTTAAATAAAAGGCTGAAAAATCCCATAAAAAATATTATTATTCCTAATAAACCCAAATCTAACCATAGGTCTAAAAAACCATTGTGGGCATTGGGCGGTGTCCACTGAGAAGCATACCAAACAGAAGCTGATTCACCATCTAAACCTTGCCAAAAGCCACTGAATCCATAACCCACCCAGGGACGTTGCCAGATTTTATCCCAGATTAAAGGCCAAAGATCACCACGTCCAGTTAGGGTAGCATCTTTACCAATTGAACCGAGAAGAGTATTTAAATTGTTTTGTATAAATAGATATAAATTAATACAAATTAGAGCTATGGCACTTAAGACGGGAGGAACAGCAATAATAGGAGAGCGAAGAATTCGTAATCCTAAAAAAATTACTATAAGACTAGTAAAGCTTAACATTGATGAACTAGAACGGGTCATCACTAAACAAATTATAGAGAGACCAAACATAAACCATAAAAATTTGCCATTGCTTTTTTTGGTACTTGCAGAGAGTAAAAAATTAACTCCAGCGAGAGATAAGATTTTGCCAAAAACGTTTTTATGAGTATATATACCTCTTAATGTGCCTGAATGAACGCCACCCATAATTCCAAATTTTGGTAATGCTACGGCAAACAATAAACTTAATACTATTGCTAACATGAACATCCATTTGGCTAAATGCAATTGTTCTTGCAATGTATAGCGAGTAGCAAAATACATACCAAAAAGCGTTGTACCTAATAGAGCTACACTACGAATTAAGGTTACTTCGGGAGCAGCCGACCAAAATATAGATAATGCGGACAATAGGAGTATTATCCAGCTAAAACTCACTTGACTAAGTATAGAAATTGCTTTTTTCCAGCGACATAGTAACAGTAAAACAGTGATTAAATAAATCAACATAAATACAAGTTGGATCGAACTTGTATTAAGATCTGCTGCTTCACCATCTCCCTGACTGGCTCCTCCTGAGACGATTACAGTCAGCGGTCCACCAGAATATAAGAGTAAAGAAACAACTGTAAATACTTTTTCTAATGTTAATAAAAATTCTTTCTTGTAAATCTTCATGAATGGACACTTGGCTAGATTACTACCCCTCTGTTATTAATGCAGGTTATGCTTGTGTGAGCTATACCTGCACTAAATTTCACAATCTTTGGATTAGAGTCCGATATTTTACCAATTAAAAAGCCTGAAAACTAGTATTCATAAGCTCCAATATCATACCCACCACTAGAGGGACGAGCTTTACCGGCATAATCAGTTTTTAAGCTTGCCAACGGATAAGCCTTATTAATTGCTGGACTGGTTGCTTGAAGTCTAAAATCACCTTGGGAAGGATTGACAAACTTCGGATCAGCCAGTATGTCATTATATCCTTTGGTTTCCATCAAGGTACTATTGGCATAGATATTATAGTTGTAAGTGACCTTTGTATTTTGCGCATTGATGTTAATGTATTTATTGGGTGGTGCATAGAGAATGTTGTTGACAATATTCACATCAGATGAAGAATTAGCGAATATTTGTCCATGTTTTATCTCCGGACTCTGGTTGTTTAAGTAAGCTGTGTTATGGAGAATATCAACATATTGGCTTTTATATGCATGAATGCCCGAACCGCCATTTTTATATGTGATATTGTTTTCCACTAAAGTCCATCCAGTATACACACCCAAAGTCGAATTGTTCTGAGTGTTTTTGGAATCATCAATAATGATGCCATTGCCGTCTTCAATCTTGCCTGTATAAATCCAGGGAATGTATTGTCGATTGTTATAGACTTTATTTTTTCTGACATACATTTTGTATCCTGTATGATTATCAAAACGCCAATTTTGATATAGGGAAATACCACTAGTACCAAAGGGTGAGTACCAGGCATTATTGAAGACTTCATTACCTTCAATAGTTACATAGTCTGTTTGAATGGCGGAAATACCTGCTCCTCCGCATCTATGAACCTTATTATTGAGAATCCGGATGTGATGGGGATGACCATTTCTGCGTCCATCAATACTAATGCAGTTACCACTGGTTAGAGGGTTGGAGGTATTAGATTTTTGACTTATGGCGTAACTAAGAGTGATATTATCGTTGTTGCCAATTACCTCCAGACCATTGATTTCAATATACGAGGCTCCATTCTGAATTAAAATTCCATTCCATCCATTGTGCTTGAGTTTGGGGAAATGCCCAGGATATGCTTTATAAGTAATCCATGCACTAGCTGTCCCAGAACGTGTAATTTTGATGACTTCACCAACTGGAGAAGCGTTTGTATATACTCCGTTCATAATTAGGACTGTATCTCCTGGATTTGTTAAGTTTGCAGCTTTTTGAATAGTTTTAAAGGGAGAGTTAACAGAGAGTCCATTGTTGCTATCATTACCTGAAGCACTGACATAGTAGGTTTTGCTTGTGGCTTGGCTGTATAGTGTGGCTTTGTTGGAGTTGACTACCTGAGTGACTGTATCGCTTAAAGAAGTTGTGATTCTTTCTGGGTTAACCATACTGCTAACTAAAGAAGGAAGCAGAAGGGTTGCTATCAAACTAAATCCATTAGTAGCCATAAGAGTAAACTCCTTTAATGTGTAAAAGTCAGCTACATCCACATTAGGAAGGCTGGAATGTTGATTTATTTACATTTTGATGGCCCTGTGATATGTTTCTACAGTTTTTTCGGCGATATTTGACCAGTTTAAATCTTGTTGACAGCGCTCTCTAGCGGCTGCTTGCATCTGATATTGTAAATTGCGATCGCTCAATAATGTAATAATCGCATCAGCCAAAGCTGGGACATCACCAGGTGGAACTAAAAAGCCATCTTTTTGATGTCGGACTATTTCACTTAATCCGCCGATATCAGATGCAATAACTGGTATTCCCATCCCATAAGACAATGCTGCCACACCACTTTGAGATGCTTCGATATAGGGTAAAACCGAGACTGTACTGCTTTGGAACAGATCTGCCACCTGTTCCAGAGGGATAAAGTCATTTAATAGGTCGATGCGGTTACCATCATAACCCGTAGGGAAGTATTGTTCAATATTTTCACCTCTACCGGCAATAATTAATTTAACTTCAGGAATTTTGGCAGCAACTATGGGAAGTGCTTCTAGTAAGTATTTTAAGCCTTTATAAGGCCAAATCCGCCCAAAAAATAGCAATGTGTATGGCTCTCGTGGGAAATTCCTCTTAGGAGTGCGTCGTCTATATAAGCTACCAAGTTCGCCATGCGGTATCACGTTCACTCGTTGTTGGGGAAGGTGAAAATGTTTAGTCAGCGCATTTTTCAGAGATTGAGTATGAACAATTAATTGTTGGGAACGATAGAAGGCGATACGCTTAGTATATTCGGATGTAAGTACACTTTCGCGATCGCCTGGATGACGAAAGACATCATGAATAGTTGTCACCAATGGTGGCATCTTATTAAGCAGTAATGTGAAGTCATACCAAGGATCGTTGGTTTCTTGAACGTGTAACACATCTGGTTGCACTTCCTTGATAATCCGCATCATCGCCATCATGGAAGCTAGATTGCGTGGATCGCGAATCCTGGGTTTGGGAAAGCTAACTGTGCGGATATGAGGATCGAGATTATCTTGACAGACAGCAGATACTTTTTCTGGGTGAATAATCGTTAAATCAACATATTTCACCAAACTATTAGCTAATTCAATTGTGTAGTCTTCAAAGCAAAAATGTAGTAAGGCAATCTTGAGCATAAATTATGCTGATTTATAATGATTTGGGTTTAGCAATAAATAATTCTGGAAAATAAATTGATTGTTACACTAACTAACAGTCACATCTATGCTAATTTAGTTTGATTAACTTTATCCAAAATGCGAGAATCCTTCAAAATTCTTGGTCTTATAAATTTGAGATAACTATTATACATAGCACCTCTAAATATCTTTTGATCTATATCTTTGACAAATTGTTTATAACGGAATCTGCGGCTTAGAAGCTGAATACTTATGACTAACTCAGTACGATTCTGTTGTTCCAGTAACTCAAGCAAATCCAGATAATAAGCTTCTTCGTCAAAGTGTTGAATATTGGCTTTTTTTAAAATCGTTTCGCCGGAAATATCATTAGCAGGAAAAGTTGTAGCCTTTTCTAACATGCCTAATGCAGCCAATTGAGTCATTGTTGCTACGCATTTTGGACATTCACCACAGTTTAAATATCCTGGAGGTAAGCTTAATTGATCGCACACTCTCAATTTTTGCAGAGCTAAATCCCATTCAGCAACTAACTTAGTTTTAGTGAATCGGGAGAGGGTGATATATTCATGGCGAATTGTGAAATCATAACTACTATATAAAGGGTCAAGCAGAGGATGTGTACCCCAAGGTTGTAGGTAAGCAATTTCATCGCTAGAACTAACGGCAATACTAGCTAATCTGCTGCTAAAAGCATGGGCAACGGCAGATAATGCAGCACTAGTATAATAATCTTTCCAGAATTCTATACAAAACTGTTCTACATCCAAATCTTTCACAAAAGCGTAAAGATTAGTATAAACAGGTATTAAGGTAATTCCAGCATCTTTTTTAATTTCATCAAAAGATTTGTAAGCTTTTTCATAGTTTTCTAGAGTGGTGTTAGAAAAACCATAAATAAACAGTCCATCTTTAATCGATCTAGGATGCTCTAGAGGGTAGTTGATCCGGTTCAGCCGTAAGGTAGCTAATGTATCAATACCCCCTGTAAAAAATATGCCTGCTTGCTTAGGTATGGTGGGTGTTGGTACAGTAGGTTTGATTTTGGCTTCAATGGGAATTATAGAGCGATCGCTGCGTTTGTACCAGACTTTGAGCATCGCCATCGCCGTCTGTAAGTTTTCTAGTAACTGCGGACAAATCTCTGCATCGATGAAAACCCTTTTTTCTCCATAGTAAAAAGCCACTATTGTACAAGGGATTAAAAAGCTATAGGGGTTGCATGATAAATCTTGGGCAAACTCTTTAGTGGTAGCGATATATACTTCTTGTGGGGCGCGATCTCGATCTTCCCAAACTACTGTTGCGCTTACTCGAAATAAATTACCTTTTTGCTCCCTTTTTAAATCAATAATCTTCATAATTTTCTCCTAAACTTTATTAAACATTTTTTTCCAAGTAGCATTGATACCGCCTAGAGCCTGAATCATAAAACATGCTGCAAACAAGCTATAGGCAGTTACCGCGATCGCCACATTTAAAAGTAAACTCAAGTTTACTGTTTGCAAGGCTATAAATACTAATACTATCCCTAAAGTAATCAACAGGGGACGTAACATGATTTTCCATAAATTTATCATTAAGATTCGGCTAAAAACAGCATAAGCAAGTATTGAAAAAGCAGTTATCATGGCAACTACTTCCATTAATGCTGCACCTAATAATTTATATTGAGTAATTAATATTACTCCTGATATACCTGATACAAAAGTTGTAACACTAGTTTCAATTAAATTAAATTTCTCCAAGCCATTAGCTAAAATAATATAGTTAAATATCCTAACAATAGGAAATAAAATAAGCGCCAATGAACTAACATTTAGAGCTAGAGTTGCTTGACTAAATTGAGAGTCTTGATAAATAAATTGTAGTAAATCTCCACCGATAAAAAAAATCCCTACTACGAATGGTAGTGACATTGCCATGAGAATTTCAATAATACTTTCCGTGACTTGACGCTGATTTTCTTTAGTCTTATCTACAGCCTTTGTCAATTGGGGAAATACAGCCAGACATAAACTATTGACAATCATCATAAAGGGTTGCTGCAATTGTCCGATAGCACCATAAAGACCAACCATAACCTCACTCCCTAAAAGTGAGATGATCAGGATATCTAATCTACTAGCAACTATTCCTACGGCATCAATAGCTAAAAATGTGCGCGCTGTTTTCAAGAGTTGCCAGATAAAATCTTTCTGAAGCTTCCATTTCGGCGTAACTGTCTGTGTAATTAAAATCCACTGAATTACAAAAATTAAGGTTTCGGAAACCAAAAATATTCCAGCTAAATAATTTACTCCATAGTTTAGCTGCATAAACCAGAGCATTACCAGTAAACGGATAATGTATACTGGTACTGTAGAAATAGCAATTAAATTCATTCTCTCTTGAGCTTGAAAAATTGCCTCCGTGATGTTAGAAAGAGCAAAAGGAATGATTGTTAAACCCAATATGTAGCAAACAATCGAAGTGTCAGAATTATAGGGTAGTATAAACACCACAACTACCATTACTACATAACCAATAATGCTCAACAAAAGTTGTAGAAAAGTTCCACTCACTAGATAAACTGGTATTTCTTGGGGATTGCGAGATAATTCTCTTGTAAACAAGGTTTTCAGACCTAGTGAAATGATGTTGACAAAGATATAATAATAAGTGAAAGCCAAGAGATATTGCCCTAAGGCATAGGCACCTAAAGTACGAGTTATAGCTGCTGTTAATAAAAATGTAGTAATGCTCTGTACCACACGATTAGTTAACAATGAAAAAGTATTTTTTATTAACTTGAATTGTCCCATCTGCCTAAAAGTAAGAGTTACAATATTTTCGCTTAATCTAATGATGATTAAGACCGAAGTGAGAGAAACTTTTAATGTTCACATATAATTCACTTGTCGGACGATAATTCAATATTTTTGGCTAAACAATAAACTTCAACTTCTTAGGATGGTAGATGAACCGAACTGCAAAAACCGCATGAAACCCAGATATAATATCAAAAATTTTCCTTTACTAACATCCTCTAAAAAGGATGTTAAAAGTTTGTTTTTTTAGCATCCTTTTATCTAGATTTATTTTATTTTTCAGCAATTAAGAAGATATTGTCTGCAAAAAAATAAATTTTTCTCAAAAATTTACTCAAAGCACGGCGGTGTTTTTTACTAGGGATTATAAACAAAATATTTTCCACAATTAACATCAGATGGAAGTAGAAAATACCAATTGTTTTGATTTGTTTTTCATTTCCCATCTCTAGTTTTGATAAGAGTTTCTTCAGTTTAGCAGGCACGGCACTATAAATGCGTTTAAATCCAGCTTGTTTTAAAGATGCTTGTAATTCATGATATGTATATTCTTTCAGATGCATACACTGAGGTTCATCATATCCAAAAACTAAGGATAAATCATGGGGGCCTGTATGACAATGTGGTGTAGTAAAAATGAAACTCCCCTGCTGATTAAGAATTTTATAAACGCTATGAAAATGGGTAATTAGATCGTTTGGATGAAAGTGTTCAACTACTTGATTAGACACGACGAAATCATAGAAATTAGCTGGTTCAAATTCGTCTAAATGTACACCATCGGAATTACCCCAAGTTAAGTTAGTTGATGAATCAGTTACATGTTTTGAACCACGTTCCTTGGTAATTTCTGTAGCTTTGCATTCAAACCCACATTTAGCGAAATATGCTATCATCTCTCCCTTTCCAGAACCAACCTCATAAATTTTCTTGGGTGGAGAACCAAGGATTCCTAGCCAGGTTTCGTATTTGCTTACAGGTGGTGTGCTGTCTACAGAAAAGCTATTGAGCCATTCTAAGCTACTATAAAGAGTAGTATAGGCTTTTTCAAATACTTCCCATCGGTTTTCTTGAGTTGAATTTAAAAGTTCTTTTGTCAAATTTTTTTCTAACTCCCAATGATGAAGTATCATCTCTTCGGTTACTTCCGCAGTAGGCGGGATGCGGTAGTTATTTTTGTACAAAGTTATTAGTTTCTTTCCTCTAGGTTCCATTACTGACTCCTTTTGTACTTTTGTTATGAGTAGATTAAGTAAAAATGTCTAGCTGTTATCAAAAAATCAGGTTTATTGCTATTTAAAATAGCAGATATAAATGATTCTATAATATTTGTTTTATTTTTCTGCTAAAAATATCATATGCTGCTTTATTACCAAAAAGATAAAATTGAATACGACGATTGATAATACCAGGAAGTTGTAAACATAAATCCAAAAAAAATTCAGGATTGCATAGCATCTCTTTCAAGGCTGTTAACCATTTTCTGTCCTTGAGTTGTTCGACAATTTTGTAATAGTATAAACAATTTTGCATAACTCGATAATTTGCCAATAATGAATCAGCTAACCGTGGTAATTTACTCAAAATTTGCTCTTTTTCTATAAATTCTACTGTTGCTTCGCAATTCTGAGTTAGAATAGTTATTTTGTTTGTATAAACTAAAGAACCTGAGCGAGCCATATAGAAATAATATGGTTCTGGAACTAGAAAAAACCGCGCTTTTCTGACTAAACAAGTTAAAGCCAGCCAAAAATCTTCAGCCACTTTTATATCTGAATTATATTGAAGATTTTGCTGCATCAGAAAATCACGTTTGAATAAAGGTTTTGATATCCCTAAATGCAGTCCTTGTTTACCATATACATCTGTTTCCACAAAATATAGTGGCTCAATTTGCTTAATTGTTGATAGGGATTCTCCACTTTCTTTAATTAGAGTACTCCAAGGATGTTCTTCACCATCTTTAATTAGATATAAATCATCAGCAATGATATCAGCATCTTTTTGATATGCTACTTGCACCAGTCTTTCTAGGCGTTCTGGTGCGTACCAATCATCTGAATCTAAAACTGCAATCCAATTACCTTTAGCTTCTGTAATTGCGCGATTGCGACTACCACCAGCACCTAGATTTTCTTGGTTAACAATAACTTTCAATCTTTCATCTTTAAACCTTTCGATGACTTCTAATGTATTATCAGTTGAAGCATCATCTACAACTATAACTTCAATGTTTTTGAGAGTTTGCCCTAAAGCAGATTCTATGGCTTTAGCAATATATTTTGATGTATTATATGCAGGAATGATAACTGATACTTCGGGGTTACTATTCGGCGTCATAATTTATTTTCATATGAGCAAATTCTCAAATAAGTTCAATATTGATGAAATAAAAGGCTAAATTAGCCAACAAGTTGTAGCAATTGTTTTTTTACCCACCTCAGTTTTTGTTTAATATGATTAAAGGGAACTGAACGGTCAAGTCTACTAACTTCTTCAGGTAATAGATTTACGCTTAATGCATTTACTGATGCTTCCACATTAGTAGCTTTACTAGCTCCCACAATGGGAATTATTAAAGGTGATTTACTTCTTAACCATGCAAGCATCAGACTATATACAGTTATTCCTTTGGCTTCAGCTATTTCTGTAAATACTGTGAGACTTTCTAAAGCGCTGGTACGACGCACACCTTGAATTCCCCCAAAGGGACTAGAAGCCAAAAAGGTTAATTTTTCTTGTTGAGCATAATTTAATACGCCATCAAATTCATGATATCGATACCAAGGATTTAATTGATGTTGCACAGCCACAACTTCAACTAAATCGCGAGCACGTTTGATTTCTTCTACTGAATAATTAGATAAGCCAACAAAACGAATCATCCCTGCAGCTACTGCTTCTTTAACTGGAATTAGCGACTGTTCAATAGTGTAATTTGGGTCTGGTCTGTGATGTTGCCAAATATCGATTGGTTTTTCACCACCAAGAGCTTCAAAACTTTCGCGAATTGTTTTGCGTAAATGTTCAGGACTACCGTTAAATACCCATTCACCTTTTGGACGAACATAGCCACCTTTTGTAGCTACTAAAACATGACTGGTATCGCCATTGTAATGTTGTAAAGCTTTGCTAATTAGGCGTTCATTGTGATGTTTATCTGACTCATCTATACAATAGGAATCAGCAGTATCAATGATATTAATACCCAGGTCGAGGGCGCGGTGAATGGTGGCAATTGCTTGTGATTCTGGGGGTCTAGTAACTAAAGATAGTCCCATTGCGCCCAGAGAAAGCTCGCTGATATAAACATTTGTGTTACCAAGTTGTTTCATCTTCATGTTTTTTACCCTAATAATTAATTGGAATTTTTAACAAAGATTTACCATCAAAATAGTTGGGAATTGGCGCACCCATTAATTCTAAAATCGTTGGTGCTAAATCAGTAGATTTAGCATTTGGCAAGTGAGAACCAGGAGTAATACCTGGCCCTTTAGCCATGAAAAATCCTCGATTCCAGTGAGTACCTGCACGGAAGAAAGTAACAGGCCCCATACGTCCAAAATCAGGGCTATCTACTACATCTGTTATCTGTTCGTGCCACAAAACTATTAAATCTGAATCTGGATGTTTGGGATCGTTATCTGTAGCCGAATTTCTAGTACGTGCCACTTGTTTAACTAAAGGTTTTCCAGTTCTAGCATCCTTGAGACGGTAGAGAATTTGAGTCAGTTCGTTGCAGATAGTTTCATATTCGGAGGGTGAAACAATGCCATTTCCTTCTCTTCCCTCTAAGTTGATGCGGATGTGTCCATTAGCAAAGGTTGGTAGGGCAAATGCTTTCATTTGCGGCCACAAAGGTTTATACCAGGTAGCAGGCATCCAACCAAAGGGCACAGATTGTTCTAGGAGTGAGTAAGGACTAGCTAAACCATTTTGATTGCCATATAAAAACTTACTAGGAGTCCAAGGCCTAAATAACCGCTTAATGGGATTAGGCTCATAGTTTTTCATCCACACTTCCCCTAACCAAGAATTGCGAATGGGATTAGTTGTTATTGGTGGTGGAGGTACTTCTGGATTTCCGGGTGCAATAGCAACTTTACCTGGAAAATTATAGCGATAAAGTAGTTCTGCTAAAAAGACTGCACTTGGCATATCACTGTAGTTTGGCCCCATACCATGTAAGGAAAAACACAGGATATAAGCGTCTTTGGGTGCTTGTTCTAAGATTTTTCCGATTCCTAGATCGATATTTTTATATGTTTCTAGTAATGGATCGGGAACAGTGCCGTTTTGACTGAGGTGCGCATAAAGTGGGTGATCTGCTTGGCTGTAATTGTATATGTCGTGTCCGGCTGTGTGAGGTTCGCCAAAAACTGTTAAATACAGATCCCAGGAGTCTTGTTTAAGTAAGTCACAACAAATTGTTGTGCGACGGCTAATGCTTTCTTGAAGTGCTTGTCTGAGCCATTTGACGTAATCTTTATCCCACCAAATGCCAGTATCGTTGTATAATACTGGGTTTTCCCCATATTGATGCGCGATTTTGCTCAAAAGTTCTGGAGGTATAGATGCGCTAGGTGCAGAGGGAAAATGTCCTCCCCATCCTAAAATTTGAATGCCATTTACTCCCTGAGAAATTCTTGTACCGGGGACATCAAATACTGCTACTTTGTATTTGTCGCCTAAGGCGTAAAAGGGAGCATATTCTTGGTAGTCGTAACCACAAAATTCTAAATTACAATCTATGTCGTAATTTTCTGGTTTATATGTTAGGGCATCCCAGTAGCCAATTTTCTCGGAACTACACCCAGTTGCAAATTGCGCCCACAATCCTTCTGTAACAGCATATTCTGTTGTTTGCCCGCAATATTTAACTGTATTGCTTAGATGAGCGTAAGCTGCTTGTTGACGGAGTTTACTAATATTTTTCAGATATCCTTGGGAGATCCATTTATCTATTAAGACGGGATCGCCAGCATCTAAACCAATTGCAATTACAGGATTTTTCATTGAATACTCTATTTACTAAAGATGATTCACTGATAGCTTTAATAAGCTCCTTCTTTTTTGAGAACTACCAGGATTGTTCTAAGTAAGATTTCAAAATCTAATTGTAGTGACCAATTTTCAATGTATTTGAGGTCAAGGTTAATTACTTGTTCAAAGTCTAAAATATTTGAACGTCCTGATACTTGCCAAAGACCAGTTACACCAGGTAGTACTTCTTGACGAATGAAATGGTGTTCCAAAAATTTATCAACATCTCTTTTTGGTAAAGGACGAGGCCCGACTAAGCTCATTTCTCCGAGCAATACATTAAATAGTTGGGGTAATTCATCTAGGCTATAACGACGGAGGAATTTACCAATATGGGTTACACGAGGATCGTCTTTGATTTTGAAGAGGATGCCGTCTTTAGTCTCATTTAGAGCCTCTAATTCTTTTTGCAGTTTGTCTGCATCTGTTCTCATGGTACGGAATTTCCAGACTTTAAACTCTTTTCCATGTAAACCGACACGAATTTGTTTGTAGAATACTGGGCCTGGAGAGTCTAGTTTGATGGCTAGAGCGATCGCTAGATAAATCGGTAAAAAGAACATTAAGAATACAATAGTGGCACAAAAGTCAAAGCTCTTTTTAATCCAAAAGTCTTTGCCTGTAATTGCTGGACAATCAAAGCTAAGACAGGGCATTCCTCCTACTTTATGTAAAGTTAGATGTCGATAAATTGGTTTTAATCCCATCGGTAAAATATGTATTGTGATGCCGTAGGTTTGAAACAGCCAATATAAAAACAGTCTGTTTTTGATCGCATCCCAAGCAATAAATACTTCCGATACAGCTAATTGATTAAGTCTTTCTATGGTTTCTCGACGGTTGGCTCTATCTAATGCTGTAGCAGGTGCAGTTCCATGAATAATGTAGCGCTTTTCTTGTTGAATTAATTCAATGATTTTCTCACTATCTTCTAAATCACAGATAATGTAAGTATGGTTGGATGCGATAGATTGCCGACGGCGAAGAGATGCAAGATTAAGGTTGACTAAAATTCGACCAGTACAGACAAGAACTATACTCATCAACCAAGATAAGATGAAAGATGAGCGGGGAATATCAACTACAGGAAGATATAAAAAACCAACAAGTAGGATTAAGCCGTGGGCTAAAGTTAAAGCTGTGATAATGCGAAAGTAGTCATAACGTTTTTTACCTGCTTGATAAGTACCTTGGAGAAATAATGTGATTATTTCAACAAAAACTAATGGGACAAAAACAAGTTTGGGTACATCAATACCTGGTTTATGCCATAAAGCTTCTACATAGAGAGAATGACGTTGAGCTACAAGACAGGCAGTAAATAAAAGCAGAAAGTCAATTGATATGAGAGTGAGTAATCTCAGTTGCCACAGTCCTTTTCTTACTCTGACGTATGAAGGTGACCGTAAATCATCTATGGAGGTGCTAAATTTATAGCCTGAATTTTTCTGAAAAAGACTTGAATCTTTCATAAGTTATCAGTTGATTTCTCGCCAAGTATATTCAAAATTTGGTTTTTTTTTGTGACTGTCATCCTAAATCTTTATTCAAACAGCATAAATGTTTTACTATCTAGAAAAAAACCTCAGATATACATTGACAAAATTTGGTGACAAAATAATATTTTTCATTTGATGGCAATGGTTTCATGATTATTGACAATGCTACAGAGCAGATAAATTTGCTCAGAAACAATAACTACGAAAACAGCCATTAAACAGGGAACAGAAAGCAAAAATTTTCAAATGCAATGAGTTCAGGTAAATATTTTTATACCTGAATTCATAGATTTTGCAATTTTGCTAAGTAGTTTCAGGGAGTTTCATTTAACAGTTCTTGTTATGTCCTGGGAGTTCAGATGAAAAAATGTTCATCGCCATGCATGAAACGAGGACAAGGGTAGAGCTTAAAAAAATGAAATTTTGCAGCCATATGGCACATCTTAGTTATTGTATGCCAGAAATTTATTAGCTGAGTTTCATTTTTTTGCAATAACAAAATCAAGTATAAGCATTTTTATGGAAGTAGGATTACTGAATTGATAAAATTCACTAAAGCTTCATTAATTTGCTCTTTATAAGACAATAATAAGTATATTCACTATTTTTTAATGTAGTAATAAAAACAAATCTCACGTTTTTTACAATCGTAATTTTAGTGAAATTATGAACAATATATGAAGATACAATAAAGTTAAATTTTAATATTTTATTAACTATTTAATATTGCAAACATAATATTGACTAAAAAACTAGCCAAAAATTTTGAGTTTTTAGAAAAAAAACAAAATATTATACGGCATATTTGCTTTTTTACAACCTTCTTTTCTCTATAACCCAAGAATTTAAGGTATTAAATTATATTGCGCTATTGTGAGTATCAATTTGTGAAACAGGAATTCACACTTTTATGCAGACATGATTCTTGCTGCTTGTATCATGAAGGATGTACTGTAGGTTGATTTATGATTTGCGGGTGTAGCGATGTTTAACGCCTATGGGGAAATATTCGGGATCGCCTGTGGGAGCTAATGCAAGTTGTGGCATTTGATATTCTGGGGGAACATAGTTAGCAAACTCGCTATTGAGGCGCAGCAGTTGGGAGAGAATGGAAGATGCGATCGCTTGTTTTTTCTCTTCACTAGCTTCAATTCCCGGTGCTAACTCAACAACTATGCATAAAAAGCGGTTTTTGTCTGTGTCTTCTTGTACTTGCAAGACAAATTTACCTGTTACCCATTGGGAAATTGGCGATCGCTCTAAGCCAACTGTGACATTTTCTGTGTATATATTGGCACCAAAGTAAGAAACTGTAAAGTTAGAACGTCCAAATACATAAACAAAAGGTAAGGGACGAATACCTCTTATTGGCTGAGATTTAACGCAGATATCCTCATCTTGCAGTGGATTGAATCCCCATTTGGCTAAAAATTGCAGCATGGCGTCATAACTAATAATGCCACCTGTATCTAAGATGTTATAACGCACTAAGGGAATGCCATTATTCCCGGAAAATAGTAATGTGCGATCTTCAACTTCAAAAAAGCGGCTGATGGGATCGTATTGTATCAAGGTTGGTAGCCGCGATTCACCAAATAAGGCTTTGGCTGCATCGGGGTTTTGAGCTAAAAAACGGCGAATGCAGATACTTAAGGGTGTTTCATTTCCTAATACACCAGCGTCAGCAGTTCCGTAAAGGGATGCAAAGTCATAACAGGGATTTGACGCACCTATTCTGTCTGCAACTAAACTGCGCCATTCTTCACTGAAGACTTCTCCCGCCATGACTAACTTGATATGATATTGCTGCCATTGCAGGCCATTGGCAATACCTGTATCAATGACATCTTTAAGAAAGGGCGGATAGCCTAATAATACAACTTGATCAAATCCTGCACCGAGTTCCTGAACTACCCGGAAGATTTCTGTTTTATTATTTCCTGGGGTAATGACTGTGATGGGGTAACCTTTACTCGCCAGATAGCGACAGCAATTAGTGGTAAACATTCCTCCTACCCATGTACCTAAGGTGAAGCAAACTACGGCTAAGGTGCGTTTGGTATCTGCATAAAAGCTGTCGTGAAAAATTTGCTCAAAGCGGGTGGCGATTTGTAGTTCATCGCTGAAAAAACGCGGCCAAAATGTGGGTTTACCTGTGGAACCGGAAGAAGCAGCGATCATATCACAGTCGGATAACTGCCCATTGCGGCACAAGTCGGTGAGGGGATAGTGGGAGATATAATTATTTTTGGCGATCGCGGGTAAATTTTGAAAATCTGCTAAACTCTGGATTGTTGCAGGATCGATTCCCTGTTCTTTGAGAAAGGCTTGGTATGCTGGGACATTTGCAGCGACATCGTGAAATAAAGCTAAAACTGCTGATTCTGTTGGTGTTTCTAGATGCTGTTGTAGCAAGGTGTCTAGGGGTGTAGAGACAAAATCACCAAAGGCTGTAATTGCTTTTTGCTGTTGTGATGTGCTGTTCATAGTGCTGATGATAGAAGGCGACAAAATGCGATCGCGTAGTTACTATAACGAAAATTTCTCCTGACTACTCAAATTGTTCACTATACTCAAAGTATCCAAGATTCCCTATTACTGTATCGCTGCAATGCTTTTGGGAAAATCAGCTAATTCTAATTACTTTATTAAGTCTGCAATTTGGGAGAAAATTCTCATAGTTATCATCGCGAGTACATTTGAATGCACGTTATTAGCCGCAAGATTTTGCGGGAGTTTTGTCAAGCACATGCAGATTCCTGCGATGCACTCTATGATTGGTATAGGGTAGCAACTCAAGCAGAATGGCAAAATTTGCTTGAGGTTCAAGCTATTTATCCCAAGGCTGAAGCAGTTGGTAACTTTACTGTCTTTAATATTAAAGGTAACAATTATCGCTTAATTGTTGATATTGTTTACGAATCTCAAAGAATTTATATTAAATATGTCCTAACTCACGCCGAATATGATAAGGATAAATGGAAAAATGACCCGTACTTTTAATCCTGAATCTTACGGTAAGTTGCTAGCTGAGTATCAACCAAAAACGATTACGACGGAAGCAGAAAACGAAGAAGCAATCAGACTGGCTTTAACCTTAGAACATCGTCCTCAGCGTACACCAGAAGAAGAGATGGTGTTAGAACTGCTGGTAACGTTAATTGAAAAGTTTGAAGCAACTCATTACCCAATTCCCCAAGGTACAGCCAATTCAATGTTAATTCATCTAATGGATGCTCAAGATGTGACAGCAGAAGCATTAGCTGAAGTCATTGGTTCCTTGGAAGTTGTACAGGAAATTATCAATGGCGATCGCGCTATCACTAACACTCAAGCAGCAGCACTTGCAGAATATTTTCATGTAGATGCTAGTTTATTTAGTTAGGGAATCGCCAAAATTCAGTTTTTGACGACAAATATAAATAAATTTGGATTATTTTTAGCAAATGAGTTGTGCTAGATTACAATCTCCATCAGCATAATCTCGGATTTTTTGCCTAAAATATGGAGCCTGTAACACTCACAGCAGCTGCTATTGCTACTTTAGTCATTACAAAAGCTTTTGAAAAGACTGGTGAGATTCTTGGCGAGAAGACTTTAGAGCAAGGTGGTAAGTTATTATCGTTGCTCAAGAAAAAAGCACCCACCACAGCAGAAGCTATTGAACAGGCTCAAACACAACCTTTAGATTACGGTCAAGCTTACCTGATTGGGCAGCAAGTAGAGGAAGCGGCAAAGAAAGATGATGAAATAGCTGAAGCTGTCGCAGCATTAGCCAAGGAAGCACAGCCGAGATTAAGCCAAATTATTGAAAATTATCAAGGGATAAATATTAAAGGCGGAACTAATAGTATTTCTGGTAATACCTTTAACTTTTGACTACACTCGCCTGTAGGGAAACAGGTAAAGTCTCATCCCCAAAGTGAAATACCGCAAAATTTACCCCTGAGTGGTGTAGGGGAATTTATTGGGCGTGGGGAAGAATTGCAAACACTCCACGAACTTTTGCAGCAAAATCAACAAGTAGCCATTGCTGCTATTGCGGGGATGGGTGGTGTTGGGAAAACTGAATTGGCGTTGCAATATGCAATCCAGCAGTGCAACAGTTATCAGGGGGGAATTTGCTGGTTATTGCCAAAATCTGAGGATATAGGCTCGAAAATTATCCAGTTTGCGAGAATTCAGCTTGATTTAAACCCGCCCAAAGATTTAGATTTCTCCGCCCAAGTACAATATTGCTTTCGCAATTGGCGTGAGGGTGAAGTGCTGCTGGTGTTGGATGATGTGGCTGATTATCGGGAAGTGAAACCTTACTTTACGTCTTTATCTTCTCGGTTTAAAGTACTGATGACTAGCCGTCAGCAGTTGGGGCGCATAGCAACATTATCTTTAGATGTACTGCAACCAGAGGCGGCGCTGGAATTATTAAAGTCTATTATTGGGAGAGAAAGGTTTGAACGGGAAAATCAACGCAACCCCCAGGTAGGATTACAGTTATGTGAGTGGCTGGGATATTTACCTTTGGGTTTGGAGTTGGTGGGGCGGTATTTGGCGCGGAAACCAGATTTATCTTTGGCGGAAATGCGGCGACGGTTGGAGAAAAAGCGACTCGAACAACCTGCGCTTCAGGAAGCAGAAGCCGATATGACAGCGCAAAGGGGTGTGTTAGCCGCTTTTGAGTTGAGTTGGCAAGAATTAGAAGACGCGCTTTGTAAGGGCGGGGTAACCCCGCCCCTAGTGGGGTGTTTATTGAGTTTATTTGCAGCCGCGCCTATACCTTGGGTGTTGGTGGAACAGTGTTTACTAGAGGAAGACGGGGAAGATTTAGAGGAAATTAGAGATGATAAGTTGTTGAATTTGCATTTACTTCAGCGCAAAGGTGAGGGAATCTATCAACTACATCCCCTACTGCGGGAGTTTTTTCAATATAAGTTGACAGGTTTAGATAAAGCAGAGGAATTTAAGCATTCTTTTTGTAAGGTAATGGTAGCAGTTGCCAAAGATATTCCTCAAACCTCTACCCTTGAGCAAATTACAGATTTCACCCCCGCCATACCTCATATAGCTGAAGTCGCAAACAATCTCATTCAATATGTTAGCGATGATGATTTGATTTGGCCTTTCTTCGGTAACGCTAAATTTTACACTGGTCAGGGATTGTATGATCAAGCAGCACCTTGGTTTGAGCAGTGTCTAGAAGTCACCAAAAGACGCTTAGGTGAAGAACATCCAGATGTTGCTTCTAGCCTCAACAATTTGGCAGCACTCTACTATTACCAAGGAAGATACAGCGAAGCCGAACCCCTTTATGTGCAAGCTTTACAACTAAGGCGATGCTTTCTGAGTGAATCACATCTAGATGTTGCTAATAGCCTCAACAATCTGGCTAATCTCTACTACACTTTAGGAAGCTACAGCAAAGCCGAACCTCTTTATGTGCAAGCTTTGTCACTCAGGCGACGTTTGCTGGGTGAAAAGCATCTATATGTTGCTAATAGCCTCAACAATCTAGCTGAACTCTATCGTTCCCAAGGAAGATACAGCGAAGCCGAACCCCTTTATGTACAAGCTTTGTCACTAACACAACACTTGCTGGGTCAAGAACATCCAGTTGTTGTTACTAGCCTTAACAATCTGGCTAATCTCTACTACTCCCAAGGAAGATACAGCGAAGCCGAACCCCTGTATGTGCAAGCTTTATCATTAACAGGATGCTTACTGGGTCAAGAACATCCAGATGTTGCACAAAGCCGCAACAATCTAGCTGAACTCTATCGTTTCCAAGGAAGATACAGCGAAGCCGAACCCCTTTTACTGGAAGCTTTATCAATCAGGCGACGCTTGTTGAGTGAAGAACATCCAGATGTTGCACAAAGCTTCAACAATCTGGCAGGACTCTACCAATCCCAAGGAAAATATAGCGAAGCCGAACCCCTTTTACGGGAAGCTTTATCAATCAGGCGACGCTTGTTGGGTGAAGAACATCCAGATGTTGCACAAAGCTTCAACAATCTGGCGGGACTCTACCAATCCCAAGGAAAATATAGCGAAGCCGAACTCCTTTTCGTGCAAGCCTTGGATATTTGTGAGCGTAGTTTAGGGGTGGGTCATCCTTTAACAATAATGGTACGGAGCAATTATGCCATTTTCCTAAGGCAAGCATATCGTTGAAACAGTATGTGCTTCATAGCAGTAAAATTCAAGTTCTCAGCCTCATCGTTCAAGCTTTTATCTTCAAGTTCCGTGTTCTGAACTCAAAGTTCCGTGTTCCAAACGAGAATGTTTCTGTTTCAAGCTCGAAGTTTCATGTTCTGAACTCAAAGTTTCCTGTTCCAAACCAGAACATTCCTGTTTTTAGCTCGAAGTTTCATATTCTGAACTCGAAGTTTTCTGTTCCAAACGAGAACGTTCCTGTTTTTAGCTCGAAGTTTCCTGTTCCAAATGAGAACGTTCCTGTTTTTAGCTTGAAGTTTTCTGTTTTGAACTCGGAATTTTCTGTTTCAAACGAGAACGTTCCTGTTTTTAGCTTGAAGTTTTGTGTTCTGAGGTGGAATGATGGAGTTAAAAAGGCGATCGCTGTTTTTATATTCTCCATTGTTTGGTGTGCGATCGTGATCGCTTGACAAATATCGGTTAATGTTGGGTTTCGTTCCTCAACCCAACCTACACAGGTTCAGGTTTTTGATTGAATCAGTGCGATCGCTGTTTTTATATTTTACGTGGGATATTGTGCGATCGCGATCGCTTGACAAATATCGGTTAATGTTGGGTTTCGTTCCTCAACCCAACCTACACAGGTTCAGGTTTTTGATTGAATTAGTGCGATCGCTGTTTTTATATTCTACGTGGGATATTGTGCGATCGCGATCGCTTGACAAATATCAGTTAATGTTGGGTTTCGTTCCTCAACCCAACCTACGCAGGCTCAGGTTTTTGATTGAATCAGTGGGATCGCTGTTTTTCTATTCTACGTGGGATATTGTGCGATCGCAAATCCCCAACCTACACGCACAATATCTATAGCAGGATTTAACCGCAGAACTGCTACTTTTAACCGGGGTGACAAATTTTCATCGAGTAAAAAGCGAACCTTCACAAAGCGCCTACTTGCTGTTCAGTTTTTTGAGATTTTAATGTTCTCAGACGTTGCACTAGTGGTGAAGGATTAGCAATAGATTCTTGATAACGCTGCTCGCGCCATGATGCTAAACGTAAAAGATAAGCGTCAATTTGTGCGCGATTATGAAGGTAGAACGTAATAGTAGCGTGAATTTGCTCTAAAGTCAGAGTGGGTAGATTTGCAATAATCTCTTCTGGTGTATAACCTTCTAAATAATAGTCAAGTACATTGTCAATGCCGATGCGGTGTCCTTTCAAGCGAATATCATCGGCAGAGATAAAGTCAAAATAATCTTCTAATTGCATCGCTTCACGGTTAATTCTAGTTGCTTGCTCTATTATCTCGCTTCACAGCTTTCTAGTTGCGATTTTTAACCTACTGTGCGTTAGTGCTTGAGTAAAATTTTCTCTGGTATATTGTGCGATCGCAATAATCTCACAAATATCGCCCATTGTTGGGTTGAGGAAATAAACCCAAGCTACACAGTTGCTACACAGTTGCCGAAAAATGAAAAATTTGTATTGCACTCCAGTGTAAACCGCTATAATCAAAGGTTCAAAATCATCTATTGCCCATGATTGAAATTGACGGTTCCTACGGAGAAGGGGGTGGACAAGTTCTGCGTACCTCCTTGAGTTTAGCCGCTATCACTGGCGAAGCGATAACTATTGTAGGTATTCGCGCTAAACGTAAAAAGCCGGGATTAGCCGCCCAACACCTCACAGCAGTTAGGGCGGCGGCGAAAATCTGTCAGGCGCAACTCCGGGGCGATACCTTAGGTTCAATGCGGTTGGAATTTATTCCCAGTAGTGCAGTGCAACCAGGACAATATACTTTTGATGTCACAGAAGCACAACAAGGTGGTTCGGCTGGGGCGATGACTTTAGTATTGCAGACTGTACTTTTACCTCTAGCTTTAACAGCAGGGGAATCCCAAGTGATTTTAAAAGGCGGGACTCATGTACCTTTTAGTCCAACAATGACATACATTGAGCAAGTGTATTTACCAATGTTACGCCGCATGGGAGTTAAGGCGACAGCAAAGTTACGCGCTTGGGGTTGGTATCCGCAAGGCGGTGGTGAAATGCAGATTAAGGTCAATGGTGGTGGGACAATTAAAGGTATTACGTTACTAGAACGGGGTAGCTTACATCAAGTACGGGGACTAGCTGTGGTGACAGAATTAGCTTCCCATATTGCCCAAAGAATGGCGAATCGTACAGAAAATTTACTGCGTCAAGCAGGATTAAAACCTGCTATCGAAGCTTTGCGGGAAAAGGGGATTGCACCAGGGGCAGGTGTATTTTTAACTGCTGAGTATAAAAATAGCTTAACGGGATTTGGTGGTTTTGGGCGTTTACGCTTACCTGCTGAGAAAGTTGCAGATATTGCATGTCGGCAATTGTTACATTTTCATCACACAGGCGCACCGGTTGACGAACATTTAGCAGATCAATTATTGTTACCCGCAACTTTAGCATCTGGCGCTAGTCAGTATCGCGCCTCAGAGATTAGCAGTCATTTAACCACCAATGCGGCGATTATTGAACGCTTTGGTATAGCCAAGATTACAGTGGATGAAACCGAGAAAATAGTTGCGATCACACCTGTATAAAATTAGTAGCAGATATATTTTCTAGGGGACAAAGGGGACAAGGGGGACAAGGGGGACAAGGAAGATTACTGACTATTGACTATTGACTATTGATTATTGACTATTGACTATTGACAAACTTCCCCAGTTATCTTTAATTGCACCAACCTAATTACTAATTCAAGTGACATAAGCCTCTTGATTTTTCAACCGCATAACAACTTATCTCTCAAGCAATTATAAAACTGACAATCGAATTAACAAAATCACTGTTAGACATGGAACTTCTCAGATAAACAAAAACCGCCCAAACTAATTTGAGAGCGGTTTTGAGATAGAAGTAATATATGGGGGCTTCATAGTTGTATGCCCCAGTTTCGGTATAAATCGTTCTGTATATAAGGGTATACAGATTGATTTTGACGGGTTCCGGAAAAAACTCCAGGTTAATGCAAAAATATAGCTAGAAAATGGGAATTGGGCATTGGGCATTGGGCATTGGGCATTGGGCATGGGGCATGGGGCATGGGAAGATGAGGCAATCAGGAAAACAACTGACAACTGATACCAAACTGTCATCTAAAACGTAACATTGAAATCTACACAAGGGCGGGTAAACCCCGCCTCTACCAGAATCTTAATTACTTATCAGAATGCGGATTGGTATGACAACTGACAACTGACAACTGACTATTGACTATTGACTGAGTGTGCATCAATGCCACAACCGTAAGCCATTTTCACATACTTTGGGGATGTCGCTCGGCACCATGTCCGATCGTTACCTGCAACAGGATTATTTGCTAAAGATTGTATATCAATTGCGGAATCTGGCAATCTATTTTGGGGATCTTTATCTGCCAATAGCAGGTATTTATCTTTACCACCGCCATCAACAAATAAGCCTAATGTCAGCATAACTTCTCGCAAGCCTGTAGAACCCTGTAGGCGGGATTGTCCATAGGCGGGTTCTAAGAAAGATAGGTAAGTATCGTCACCCTGTTTATCCCAGAAAACGCCGATTCCATTAACATCGCCTGTACCAAAGGTCATTAAACTACCGTTATACCAATCGTTACCAGCGCTATCTTCAAACCAGCCGATACTCCAATCACGACCATTGCCTAAGCTTTGCATAATGATACCTGTATAGCGATCGCTTCCCCCATCATCTTGATAAATTCCTACGCCAAAATGGGGCGAACTTCCCAAGCTATACCATCCTGCATCGTGGTAATCGTCACCGGCTTTATCTACTAAGAAACCCAAACTATACCAATAAGCTGAACCTTGTCCGTAAACCTCACATTCGTAGCTGTCATTTCCTGCGCCATCGATTAGCATCCCCACACCACCAGCCCAGCTATGGCCTTCTGTGTAGTCTCCCCTTCTACCAAAGCCTGCACCTTGGATAAAATGAATGTGTCTTTTTTCCCCAAAAGGCCCGCCGTTGGCATACTTGTCTTCTAGGCCAATGTATTTATCGTCACCGACGCTATCTAATAACAACCCTATACCTTTAGTAAAGCCGTAACCTTGACCGTACCTATATAGAGAATAGCGATCGCTGCCAGCATTATCAATCAGCAATCCAGAACCAAAAGTACCGCTACCTTGTAAATGACTAATACCTTGATAGGTGTCTTCTCCCTGTACATCGTAGAGAATTCCCGTCCCAAAGATACCTATACCTTGACTGGCGTATTGCGCTTCATAAATATCATCGCCTTGGACATCAATTAAGGTTGCGTAGCCAAATATACCCGCGCCAAAGCTAGGAACTTTCCCCGGTGGACTGATGTATTTATCTTTGCCAGCTAAATCTAAGATAACGCTGATGCCATGATTGATATCTCGATTTGCCGCACCGCCAGCATAGCTATCATTACCAGCAGTATCAACAATTAATAAGTAATCATCAGTAGGATAAATGCGATCGCCTTCACCGCTAAGAATTATCTTACCTTGGGGTGTATCTAGGCTGTAGTGATAATTTCCTTGCAACACATCCACAGGAATTTGGCTCAATTGGCGTTGCATTTCTTGCACAGCTGCTGCTGCTAAAATTGCCCCTGTATTCAGCAGTTTAAAATCAACGTTATCTAACAGAGATTCAATAAATAAGACTTGTTCCGGGCGAATATCTTCTTCTGTCTCTGCGGCTTCTTCTTCCACAGTCTTGACTGCAAAATTAAACACTTCATTATAAGTATTATCTACATCTAATTGTAATTTAGCGAGCGATCGCAATAATCCCACCTGTCTATAATGCAAAACATCGGGAATAGTTAACAAAAACTGCGCTACTGCAGAACGCAGTTGTGGCGATAAAGCTTTATATTCGCTAGTTTTTAAGCTATCAGCAGCTTGATTAGTTAATTTCCCCAACGCCACAGCCAAAGCATCATCACCCAGTTTTTGTACTTGTTGTTTGTATTTTGTCAGCAAATCTCCGTTTAATTGCGGACTGACACCCCCCTCAATTCTTCTATAAGCACTAGCAGTGAGTTGTGCTAAATCTGATTTATCTGCCAGTAAACCATCACTCATTGTGCGGGTGTAAGGGCTGATTTTCCAAGGATTGTCAAAAAACACATCCAGCAGCTTAACTCGGTACTTATCGCCGCCCCACAACCCCAAATCTTGCATATCTACCTTGACATCCTCTGGCGTTAACTTTGCTGCTGCTAGCACTTGGCGAAATAGTTCCCCCTGTTCGCTCAAATAGCCGATGGTGATAGCATTAGCTGGGGATAGAGAGATGACAAGCAAACCAGTCAACATAAATAAAGCAATTGGGAAAACACCCTTGAGGAGCGATCGCCAAAATTGCCTAACTTGATGCACAATCTTTAATATCACGAAAATTATTCTTTATTGCACTGAATATCACAATTTATACTCAATAATTGGGAATTGGGAATTGGGCATTGGGCATTGGGCATTGGGCATTGGGCATTGGTAAGTTCTCCTTTATCCTCCTTGTCTCCCTTGTCCCCCTTGTCCTCCTTGTCCCCCTACCTGCACGAAGAAATTTATCGCTAGATTGATGCTTAAGGGTACATTAGAATCTAAACTAGTACGGGCGAACTATTGTGAGTAGAGAATGTCTGATTTAATTTTATTTTGGCATCGTCGGGATTTACGAATTGCTGATAACACAGGACTAGCGGCGGCGCGGCAACAAAGTTCTCAGGTAGTGGGAGTATTTTGTCTCGATCCGCATATTCTGGAAGGGGATGATGTTGCACCTGTGCGCGTAACTTATATGATTGGCTGTTTGCAAGCTTTACAACAGCGATATGCGCAAGCAGGTAGTCAACTGTTAATTTTGCGAGATAATCCTGTAAAAGCCATTCCCAGGCTAGCTGCGGCGTTAAATGCCAAAGCTGTATTTTGGAACTGGGATGTAGAACCTTATTCTCAAGAACGCGATCGCAATATAATTGATGCTCTTAAAGAAAAAGGTATAGGATTTTTAGAAAAAAATTGGGATCAAATTCTGCATACACCAGAAGAAATTTTTACAGGTGGTAATAATGCTTACACTGTTTACACGCCTTTCTGGAAAAATTGGATTAGTAAACCTAAAGCCAAACCAGTAGAAACCCTGCACGATGTCGCAGGTTTAACACCAGAACAACAAGAAATAGCGAAACAAGCAGGAGCGATCGCATTACCCACAGCCAAAGATTTAGGATTTATTTGGGATGGTGGCTTAATTCTTCCCCCAGGAGAAGCCGCAGCGCAAAAACGACTTGAGGAATTTACTCATGCTGCTATCAACGAGTATCAAGAACAACGCAACTTTCCCGCCGTTGAGGGTACATCCCAACTGAGTGCAGCTTTTAAATTTGGTGCTATTGGGATTCGCAGCGTTTGGCAAGCTACCCTAGAAGCATTAGAAAATAGCCGCAGCGAGGAAACCGAAGTTAATATCCGCACTTGGCAACAGGAATTAGCATGGCGAGAATTTTATCAACATGCTATGTATCACTTCCCAGAATTAGCCGATGGCGCATATCGCAACACTTTTAAAAATTTCCCTTGGGATGATAACGAGGAACATTTTCAAGCCTGGTGCGAAGGTAGAACAGGCTACCCGATTGTTGATGCAGCTATGCGACAAATGAATGAGATTGGCTGGATGCATAACCGTTGTCGGATGATTGTTGCTAGTTTTCTCACCAAAGATTTATTAATTAATCCCAAATTGGGAGAAAAATATTTTATGCAACGGCTAATCGATGGGGATTTATCTGCTAATAATGGTGGTTGGCAATGGAGTGCTTCTAGCGGTATGGACGCGAAACCATTGCGCATTTTTAACCCAGCTAGCCAAGCTCAGAAATTTGATGCTGATGGTGAATATATCCGTCAATGGGTACCAGAATTGCGTTCTATTGATACGGAATATTTAGTAACAGGTAAAATCACGCCTTTAGAACGTCGTGCTGTTGGTTATCCTGACGCGATTGTGGATCATAATCAACGCCAAAGGCAGTTTAAAAACCGTTATCAACAGCAAAAGGAAATGGTGGGATAAGTAGTGCGATCGCTTTTAAATCAACATTATCTATCAGTTATTTTTTAGCGATCGCTTTTGAGGTGAAAAATTATGCGATCGCTATTCCAAGCCTATCTTAACAAGAATTTCAGACTCCGGACTTTACATGAGCTATTTGATTAGCTTCTAAACTTTGATGGCGCTGTGAAAACTCTTCAAATAATTCAAAGAATTTCTCTAGTGCATCACTTTCATCTTCAGAATAAAACAAAATAATTCGACTCCAAGATTGAGTATTAACTTGATTAAATCTTTGCTCTATCCATTCTTGAAACTCTTCAAAATCTTGTTCTTGCTCTGTAGGTTCAATACCAATTTCGCGGCGAGCAAAAGTGTACGCATCTAAAAAGACCTGTAAATGACTTAATGAACGCTTGCCTAAATACAAAGATGGTCTTTTTTTAACTTTTTGCAGTAATTCATAAAATTTAGACATACCTAACCTCAATATTCAAGAAAAACATTTTTAGAATTCAATCTGGCTTAGTACAGCTTTGCATAAAATCATGGTGAATTGAGGGTGGAAATTTAAACGCAAAGGTACGCGGAGGTATGCGCAAAGGTACATGGAGGATTTGCGAGGAATTAAGGAAAGTTTGGATTTAGTTAAATTTGGAGTTATTTTGTGCGGTTCTAGTATTAGCGCTAAAATCTTGTTATATTTGTCAATATCGGTACTATGAGTGTGCAACCAGAATTTAATATTTGCGTGTTTTGCGGTTCTCAATCTGGAACTAACCCTGCATATCAAAATATTGCCGCTAACTTGGGTAAGAGTATGGCAAAACGCCAAATTGGCTTAGTATATGGTGGTGCTTCTATTGGATTGATGGGTACAATTGCAACTGAATGTCTGAATGCTGGCGGTTATGTTGTTGGAATTATACCAGAAGTTCTCATGTCTTATGAAATTGCTCATCCTGGATTATCTTCTTTAATAACCACAAATAGTATGCACGATCGCAAAGCTATGATGTATAAATTATCAAATGCTTTTGTGGCGCTTCCTGGTGGTGTTGGGACATTGGATGAATTATTTGAAATTGTCACTTGGGCGCATCTTGATATGCATAAAAAACCTATCATTTTACTGAATGTGGCTGGTTTCTTTAATACTTTACTTGCATATCTTGACCATACAGTTAAAGAAGGATTTGTATCAGATAAAGTTCGCTCTTTAATACATGTTTATGATGATGTAGAAATAATGCTAGATAATCTTCAGCAAGAAAATTATTTAGGAGATAGTGGTATTTCTGTGACTTCCTTACAACAATCTCTAGATGAATATTCACTACTTACAGAAGAGTTAAATAATTAATTTATTAGCACAGAAGCAAATTTCAGGCTTGAATGTAGAGGAATGATTTGATTACTTTGCTATTTCACTATAATCTTCTATCTTTAGCTTGTCTGGAAGTCGCTTCTAAAAAATCGGTAAACACTTGAGTAAATTTATGTATTCCCTCGCTACCACCAGCAATTAAGCCACCAGTTAAGAAAGCATCAAAACAGCGAAATATAATTAGTTGAATAGGATTATTAGCATCAAGTATTATTAGCGGTTCTAAGGAGCGAATGCCAATTGCACTAATTAATAAACCGCACAAAAGCGATGTCCATAAAGCAATTATTCTTGTATTGGATTTATAAGCTAAACGTTGACGCTCTATAGCATTTAAGTTGTTAATTATACTATTTAATTCATCAATATATACTTTGATTTGTGAGGATGAATCTACAGGTATTGGTGGATAATCTTGAATCAATTGCTGTTCTAAAGTAGTTCCTCCTGATTGGTTAACTTGTATAGGATTGGGTTCTATATAAGGAATTTGATTTTGTTGTTGCTCTGCAATTAATTTGCGTTTCTCAGTAATCAGGAAATTTTGTTGCTGAATAGTAACTTCTAATTGTTCTGTGGTGGGGCCTCGCCAAGTGGTGATAAAAACTTCTAAGGAACGCTCTAATAATAAAGAAATAAAAAATGGTAACGTAAGTAACTGCATAATATCATCCAATCCAAAGGGTCTTAACTCTAAAGGACGTTGTGATAACCAAGCAGTAAAAGTTACCAATAAAAAGCTAATAACTATTAAGAAAATAAATAATGGAGATTCCAGAGAAAGTTTGAGCAACATTCCTATATTCCTGTTCTGTTCCACAATATCTAACACGGAGGGAAATGTAGAACAGCAGGAAGAAATGGAGATTGGAAGGGAAGGGGGACAAGGAAGACAAGGGGGACAAGGAAGACAAGGGGGACAAGGTGGACTAATTACCAATGACCAATGACCAATGATTATTGACTATTGACAATTGACCATTGACTGTTGACTAATTAAATTCCTGCGCCATCAAGAAAGTCTTCAATTACGCGATCGCTCTCTAAATGGTTAGTATCAATTACTGCTTCATATACTTCAATTGGCGATACATTTGGCTCAGTTTGTAAATGTTCTAGCTGTTTTTCTAAGTCTTTGACTCGTTCAAATAAGGCGCGGATGGCTTCTGCTTCTACGTCCCGGACTTTACCATGTGCGAGAATATCGCCATTGGCGTTGTTCTGGCGAGTGATTCTTCCGGGAATACCTACGACGGTGGTATCGCTGGGTACATCGCGCAAGACTACCGAACCTGCGCCGACACGAACGCGATCGCCTATTTGAATATTTCCCAAAACTTTTGCACCTGCTCCTACTACTACATGGCTACCTATTGTGGGATGGCGTTTACCAGTCTCTTTCCCTGTCCCACCAAGGGTTACGCCTTGATATATCAGCGCATAATCACCGACAATCGCTGTCTCACCAATTACTACACCCATACCATGATCGATAAAGACACCCTTACCAATGACTGCACCAGGGTGAATTTCAATCCCCGTTAAAAATCGGCTGATATGGGAAATAAATCGAGGAAAGAAGGGAACCCCGATTTTATAGAGCCTATGGGCTAGGCGATGAAATAGCAAGGCTTGTAAGCCAGGATAACAAAACAATACCTCTAGCCAGTTACGCGCTGCGGGATCGCGCTCATATATGGTTCGCAAATCAGTTAGTAACATACATCCCTTGAGTGAGAAGGTCTTTGATGGGCGAGGATTGGGAATTTTTCTAAATATTCACACTATTTATAAAAATTTTATAAGATAATCTACGGTAAGTCGATAGGTATACGTACAATTTTTCGTTGTAAATAGGCGATCGCATACTATACTTTTAACAGCCCAAAGTTACGTTAAATCAATCGACCTACCGTAGTATATTGATTAAAGACTTGAACACTCAAACCTACGCCCTGCTGGATCTGTCGTCCAAAGTCGAATACGCACTGCTAGCACTTTTAGAGTTAGCAGGTAACCACAGTAAAAAAGTCCCTCTAACCATGAGTGAGATTACAGCCAAGCAACCCATACCGGAACGCTATCTAGAACAAATTTTGACCAACCTGCGGCGTGCTGGTTTGGTGCAAAGTCAACGCGGTTCTAAAGGCGGTTTCATCTTAGTTCGAGAGCCTTGGCAGATTACTTTATTGGAGATTGTGACTACGGTGGAAGGCGAACGCAAAGACAAAGACAATTCAACATCCCCCACCCTGGAAAGAAGCCTGGTGCATGAAGTCTGGGAACAAGCTAATACAGCCTCGATAGAGGTGTTAAAAAGCTACACACTCCAAGATTTATGCCAGCAAAGAGAGGCTCGTTTACAACAGAGTCCCATGTATTACATCTAGTTACGCAGGAGTACCCTGATGCGGATAGCGAAAGACATCACACAGTTAGTCGGACGGACGCCTTTAGTTCAATTAAATAAGATTCCCCAATCAGCAGGCGCACTGGCGCAAATTTTGGTGAAACTAGAAAGCATGAACCCAGCTTCGTCTGTGAAAGACAGAATTGGTGTCAGCATGGTGGAAGCCGCAGAACAAGCCGGTTGGATAGAACCGGGAAAAACCACTTTAGTCGAGCCTACCTCTGGAAATACAGGTATTGCTTTGGCAATGGTTGCAGCCGCCAAGGGCTACCATCTTATTCTAGCGATGCCCGATACAATGAGCCAGGAACGGCGGGCAATGCTAAAAGCCTATGGGGCGCAATTAGAGTTAACACCAGGGGTAGAAGGAATGCGGGGGGCGATCGCTCGTGCAGAGCAAATTGTCGCTAAAACTCCCAACGCCTATATGTTGCAGCAATTCCGCAACCCGGCTAACCCCAAAATTCATGCTTTAACCACCGCAGAAGAAATTTGGGCAGATACAGATGGACAAGTAGATATTCTCATTGCTGGCGTGGGTACTGGAGGAACAATCACAGGCGTTTCCGAAGTGATTAAACAACGCAAACCCAGCTTTCAAGCGATCGCAGTTGAACCCATTAACAGCCCAGTATTGGCTGGTGGTAAACCAGGCCCCCATAAAATTCAAGGAATCGGCCCCGGATTTGTCCCCGCTATTTACCGCCCAGATTTGGTAGATGAAATTATTGAAGTTACAGACGAACAGGCGATTTCTTATAGCCGTCGTCTAGCCAAAGAAGAAGGATTACTATCAGGTATTTCGGCTGGCGCGGCTTTATATGCTGCAATCGAAGTAGCCAAACGTCCAGAAAATGAAGGTCGTCTCATTGTCATGGTACAACCCAGCTTTGGCGAACGCTATCTCAGCACCTCATTGTTTAGAGATCCAGAGGAAAGTGAATGGTTAAGTAAAGTCTAAAATTTAATTTTTACTCATTCAGTTGGCATTTTTATCATCTTTTAAGAAAATTGTCAAACACATAAAAACATAGCAATCCTCAATTATTCGCGAACAAAATCTCTGACCTATTGTTGATAGATTGTGGTGACGACGAATAATTTTCAACTCCTATAGGATTGCTATAAATTCACCATAATTTCCTCAATTACAGCAATTAAAGTATTTATATATTCAGACAAATAAGTATATGTACTAGTATTTAGTTTTTGGTAGGCATTGCCTACTTATAGGGGATTAAATTCTTTACTACAATCATAATTTGGTATGGTGATAGATTGTAAGTTCTCACCATCGCACCATGAATCCGCTTGGTTCAGCTTTCACTGAAGGAATAATCGCTTTTGCAGCTACAAATATTGATGATATATTCATCCTACTGTTATTTTTTACCCAAATAGATAATAACTTTCGCCGTCGGCATATTATTATCGGTCAGTATCTTGGTTTTTTGGCGATTATTATCGCTAGCTTACCAGGGTTTTTTGGTGGTTTGGTAATAAAAAGAGAATGGATTGGATTATTAGGAATATTACCAATATTAATTGGTATTAAGCAATTAATATTTAGAGAACAAGAAAATTCAGAAGTCCAAACAGTATCTGATAATTTTACGCAAGCTTCACCTAGTAATTTTATTCTAGCGTTTATTTGGACGATTCTCCATCCTCAAACTTATAAAGTTGCCGCAGTCACAATTGCTAATGGTGGTGACAATATTAGTATATATATTCCCTTATTTGCTGGTCAGAATTTAAACAGCTTGGGAGTCATTTTAATAATATTTTTCATTATGGTAGGCGTATGGTGTGCGATCGCTTATTATTTAAGCCTTCACCCTGCCATTGCTAGTATTTTAAGCCGCTACGGTCATCATCTTGTGCCTTTTATCTTAATTGGTTTAGGTTTACTGATTATGTACGAAAGAGGTACATTTACCCTACTACCTTGGTTTAAATAACCTTACCAATGACCAATGACAAATGACCAATGACCAATTACTAATGACTATACTTGATAAACCAACTTCCAACTAACCATCATCAAAATTGCATAAACAATAAACCTTAGGGGACGTTGAGGCGCAATTTTACAGATTTTTGCACCTAATAATACACCAGGAATTGAACCAAGCCAGATAGGCAATACTAAACTCCAATTCACTGTTCCTAAGGTGAGATGTCCTAGAGAAGTAAATAATAATAAAATTGCTGCTTGGGAAATATCTGTACCTACCAATTTACGCGCATCTAGACGGAAAAACCCAATCATTACTAAGGCAAACATTGAGCCAGAAGAAACGCTAGTTAGTCCTACAAAAGAACCTAAAACTGCACCGATAACGACTGTGATAAACCGCCCCAAATTGGTTGTTAAATCTAACTTTGGTAATTCAGGTAAGCTAAATTTAGGGAAAAAAGTCAGCAGTAGTAATTGTACTAGCGCTAATACTGTAACTAAGAGAATCATCACTCCTAGCATCCGTAGCAGAATGCTATCTAGATGATGTTCGCCAGTTTGTCGGAGAAAATGCAAAATTCCGACACCACACAATGAACCGGGAACGCTTCCCAACGCCAACCACTTGACAACTTCTACATCTAGGGTTTTTTGTTCCCAGTGTTTGATACTACCAACAACCTTCATTAATGTTGCTGCTACCACATCAGAACTGACAGCAATTGAAGGCGGTACCTGAAAGACAAAAATCAACATGGGAGTGATTAAAGAGGCTCCACCAATTCCTGTTAACCCAACAACGATGCCAACAAAGAAACTGAAGAGTGGTAGTAATAAAAAGTGCATACTCCTATCCAAAAATAAGGTTTACAGGCAGGCGAAATTTAGCTTAGTGGAAGACTAAGCTCGATTAGTTATGGTGTTCCTCAAAAGATACGTAACACAAAGGCGGATTCAGACTCAAGCTGGAGTTGAGTTAATCCCCAGTCAATCAACAACCATTTAGGCATGATCTGAGCATGGATGCTGTCATCGTTGTTCCGGATCGCTTTTCCTGCTAGGTTTAACTGCCGATTGATTTTTTGCTGTTTTACATATAAAAACACGTAAAGCCGACTGACTTACCGTATTTTAACCATAAAGTTGCTGTAAAGTCTAGGGTACTCGTGTTCTAAATTACTTAAATTTTGGATAATACATGCACTGAAAGGGGATTCGCTGTTTTGTACTGCTATAAAAATTACCCGCCTTGGCTACTAGGCTTTTCAGTTATCCGCAATTGGGGATCGCGATCGCACTTCATTGAAAGCGGCGGGAAACTCCGATCTGTAGCTGGGGTATTGGGCATTGGGACTAACAAAATTCAAACCTTAATATAGATGCATTAGCAAAAATTCAGATTTATTTTGGAATAGAACCTATAAAAAATGATACAACCTGTGAAACAAAGGACTAATGAGCGTCGTTCGCTGCTGAGTTTTCTCAAAAACGTACTTATTGCCCATTGGCGTTCTTTATTAATCCTCTTAATAGGGGTGTATTTACCCTTTCAATTTTTTGAAATTCTGGCAGTTAAGGTATGGCAGAATCAAGCTGGCTTTCCTTGGGATATACCAATTTTATTATCTATTCACTCGCAAGCTAGACCACAATTAGATGTGGTGGCGGTAATTCTGACGAGGTTTGGCTCGGCTTGGACAGTCATACCAATCATGAGTGCGATCGCGATTGTATTATGGCGCAGAAAGTTATGGCGATCGCTCGCTTATTTACTCACCACCAGTATAGGAAGTATTATTATCAACCGCACCGCCAAAGCACTGATGCATCGAGTACGTCCCCAACTGTGGCTATCAAGTGCGCCTGAGTTTGATTATGCATTTCCTAGCGGCCATGCAATGACAAGCATGACGTTGGTAATGATTTTGCTAATTTTGACAATTAATCATCCTCGTCGGTGGTTGATGTTGCTATTTGGTAGTTTCTATGTTGTGGCGATTGCTTGGACGAGACTATATTTAGGGGTTCACTTCCCTAGTGATATTTTAGCAGGTTGGATGGTGGCGATCGCCTGGGCGATTGGCGTCAGTCTGATTATCAAACCCTATGGAAATCGCCCTAACCCCACAATTACCCAGTCAACTGTGGGTGAAACTAACTTATTACCAAAAGAAAAACAGACTTTAACAAAAGATCAGTAGCTGGTGAGGATTGTCATTTGTTATGGGTATGTTTACAGGTATTTTCAGGTAAATAAACCACGCTGTAGGGGCACGGCATCGACAATCTTTTGGTACATACAATAATTTTACTGGTGCCGTGCCCCTACGACAGATGTGCTTCAAATAGGTGAAAACTGCTGTAATAGTAAAAGTAACTAACATAGAGAGAAAAGGCATAGATATATTGCCAAATTATAAAATATGCAAAATAATACCAATTGGAAAAAAGAATGCGACAGATTGTAGGGGCACTGGCACTGCCATGCCCTCTAGAATATTTTGATGTGTCGCAAAGATTATTTGAATTGGTATAAATTTCCTTAGAAATTCAGAGCTTTTGCAATGCATCAAGGGCAATTTCTTTGATTTGATGTGGCTGATGAATTGGTAAGGTACGATTCTTTAAAAAGTTGCCGCAACGATTAGCTAATACAGCTTGAATTTCGGCGATGATGGATAAGGCGATCGCTTCTGGTGTATCTGCGCCAATGTCAAGACCAATGGGACTATGTAATTTGTCTAATTGTTCTGGTGTATATGCTTGTTCCTCGTCGCTCAATTCTGCTAGTAATTTTTCGCTGCGACGCTTCGGCCCTAAAATACCTAGATATTTTATTGGGGAGGGAAGTAATATTTTGAGAATTGCTAAATCATCGAGGTAGTTATGAGTCATGACTACGGCGATAGTTTGCTGATTTACAGAGATTTGTTGTTGTAAAATCTCGCGACGGCTAAGAATGATTTCATCGGCTATGGCAAAACGTTCTTTAGTGGCTTCGTTGGCGCGACAATCAACTATAGTCACGCGCCAGCCTAAAGCTTTGGCAAATTGTAGCACGGGTAAAGCATCTTGACCGGCACCAAAAATTATTAGGTGTGTGGGGGGTTGAATAATTTCGATAAATACTTCAACAATACCTGATGATAATTGATATTTATTAATAGTTGATTTTTGATTTTTTAAGGCAATTTGGGCATCGTGAATTACAGCAGATTCTAAAGCTGAGTCTGTGATGTTAGTAATTAGATTATTATTTGGTTTAATAATTAAGCGATCGCCTATTTTCACATTCATTGCGCCATCCACAGCAAACACAGTAGCGATCGCACCTGGTTGCTGTTTGGCAAAACATTCCTGTATCAAGGATAGGGGATTACACAAGTCATTTGGATCTAAGGTTTCAATCAGCACTTGCACCAATCCATTGCAACCCAGCCCAAACCCCCACAGAATATCTTCATCAGCAGTTGAATCATAGGTAACCACTATTGGTTTACCATTAGGCATGGAAACACGAGTATGCTCAAATACATCATTTTCCAAACAACCAGCGCTGATTGTGCCAATTAGCGTATGCGATCGCGTCATCAACATCCGCGCCCCAGGGCGACGATAGGTAGAACCTTTGACATTAACAACAGTCGCCAAAAAGCAAGATTCAGCATCATCTTGCAGTTTGGCAAAGGCTTCTAAAATAGCGGTAAGTTCTTTCATTGAGTCAGTTGTCAGTTGTCAGTTGTCAGTTGTCTGTAGGGGCGGGTTTATCTAAATCATCATGGATATTTGAGGATATCTGTAAACCCGCCCCTACAGTTTTTATTAGGCTTTCTTTCTCCTTCTGCCTTCTGCCTCCTGCCTTCTGCCTTCTGTTTACAACAATTTATCGGGTGTTATGGGTAAATTACGGATGCGTTTACCTGTGGCGTGATAAACTGCGTTGGCGATCGCAGCTGAGACGCCGGTAATGCCAATTTCACCTACACCTCTAGCGCCGGCTGGGTTGAAGTTTAAATCTGGTTCGCCGACAAAGGTAACTTCAATGCGGGGGATGTCTGCATGGGAGGGAAAATGATATGTAGCTAAGTCATAAACCACGGGGTAGCCAATATTGGGGTCGAAATGGCATTCTTCCATTAAGGCTTGACCAATACCCATAATGACACCACCACGCACTTGACTGGCTGCGGTTTTAGCATTCATAACTTGACCGATATTCATTACCGAAACCCATCGGGTAACTTGTAATCTGCCAATTTCTTCATCTATACTGACTTCACAGAAATGCGCGCCCCAGGATTGAAACGCCCATTTCTTACTCTCGCCACTAGGGGCGCTGGTGGCGGTAGCTTCAAAAGCTGCAACACCAGATTGTTGTAATTTTGTCAAGGCTTCTTGGGTAGTTTTTACACCAGCAGTTTTCAGGACTTCTGCACAAGCTGACATGACTGCGGGGGCTAGGGATGCTGTCATTTGGGAACCGCCGGCGATACCTGCATCGGGTAATAGGGAGTCGCCCATTTCTACGCGGATTTTTTCGACTGGTAAACCCAATGCGTCGGCGGCGGTGGCGGCGACAATGGTATAAGCGCCAGTACCCATATCATTACCGGCGGTGAGGATGTGAGCTGTACCATCAGGTAATAATCGCGCTTTAACGGTTGATCTACCGCGCATACCGGGGAAGGTGGCTGCGGCTACTCCCCAACCTATGAGTTTACCGTCACGGGTGAGCGATCGCACTTGTTTGGCTCTGTCTTTCCAGCCAAATTTTTCTGCACCCAGGCGTAAACAATCGGCAAAATGCTTGGCGGAAAAGGGTAAGCCTTGGCGCTGGTGTTCTGTGGTTTCATTTTTTAACCGCAGTTCCACCGGATCGATGTTTAACGCCCAAGCTAACTCATCAATGGCTGATTCCATCGCCCACATCCCCGGATTTTCTCCCGGCGCGCGCATGAATGTGGGTGTACCGACGTTTAAAGTGGCGATTTCTTGCTGAATTCTTAGGTTTGGTGCAGCATACATTGCTGGGGTAATCCCGGTGCAGAGTTCGGGAAACACATCTACAAGTGAGGTACAGGATTTGGCTTCATGGTCAATGACGGTGAGTTTACCATCTGCGGTTGCCCCTAGTTTAATTAATTGCTCAGTTTCTGAACGATGTCCAGTATTGGCTGTCATTTGCTGACGGGTGAGGACAACTTTTAACGGGCGCTTGATTTCTCGTGCTGCTGCGGCTGCTAAAATTCCATGAGGCCAAGGAAAAGCTTTAGAACCAAAGGCACCACCGACAAAGGGCGTGACAATCCGCACTTTTTCTGTAGGTAAGCCACAAAGTTGGGCATAGGTGCGTTGGGAACCGGCTACCCATTGGGATGGTTCGTATATTGTCAAGGAGTTATCATCTGTCCAATGAGCAATAATGGCATGGGGTTCCATTGCTGCATGGAGTTCGGTAGCTGTGGTGTAAGTTGCGGCAATTTTGACTGTAGCGGCATTAGTCCCGGCGGCGATATCGCCTTTGGTAAATTTGAGTTCTTCACCAAAAAATGAAGGTGCTTCTTTGTAGGTGGCTTGTTTGCCATCAATTGCAGGTTTTGAAGTTGTATATTTTACTTTCACCAAATGGGCTGCATGACGCGCCCGCTCAAAGGTATCGGCAACAACTAAACCAATAATTTGCCCGCCGTAGTATATTTTATTATCTGATAAAGGTAATCTAGCCTCGTAAATTTTCGAGGTCATAAAATCGTTGGCGGGTTTAAATATTTTCGGGGAATTTTGGTGAGTAAATACCGCAATTACCCCTGGTGCTGTTTTGGCGGCGCTGGTGTCGATACTGTCAATTTGTCCGTTAGCGATCGCAGCTGTGACAAGATAACCATGCACCACATTGGCAATTTGATGTTCGGCGGCGTAGGTTGCAGTTCCCGTTACTTTGGCGAAGCCATCTTTGCGGTTTACGCCTGTACCAATTACTTTATTCATACTACCCCGCCTCCTTTGGCAGAAATTGTCAGTGCGCGGCGAATTGCTCGTTTTGCTAGTTCGACTTTGTATGCGTTGTAGGTTAAGGGTTTGGCTGATTGCAGGGCGATTTGGGCGGCTTGTTGAAATGTTGCAGTTTCCGCAGTTTTACCGATTAAAAATTCTTCTGCTTCTAGGGAACGCCAAGGTTTATGAGCTACACCACCAATGGCGAAGCGGACATTGTTAATTTTATCCCCAGTTACATCAATGGCGGCGGCGACGGAAATTAAGGCGAAGGCGTAGGAAGTGCGATCGCGTAATTTTAAATAAACTCCCGATTTAGCAAAGGCTAGGGGTGGCAAAATTACCGATGTAATTAACTCCCCTGGCTCTAAATTTGTATCTCGTTCTGGCGTTGTTCCCGGAAGCCGATGAAAATCTGTAAATGGTATTTGTCGCTTTCCTTGGGTTCCCTCCACCTCAACCACCGCATCCAACGCCGCCAACGCCACGTTCATATCGGAAGGATTCACCGCCACGCAATGTTCGCTAGCTCCCAAAATCGCGTGCATACGATTAATTCCCGGAATCGCCGGACAACCTTGTCCCGGTTCCCGTTTATTGCAAGGGAAAGCTGTATCGTAATAATAAGGACAACGTGTGCGTTGCAGTAAATTACCTCCCACAGTCGCCATATTGCGAATTTGCTGAGATGCGCCGGATAGAATCGCCCTTGCCAAGATAGGGTAATCACGGCGAATATCTGTATTATCTGCAACTTCTGTATTGCTAACTAATGCCCCTAACCGCAAACTTCCATTCCCTAACTTATCAATGCGCTTCATCTCCAAGCGCGAAATATCAATAATTTGCGATGGTTGATCTAAAAATCCCTTGAGTCTATCTACTAAATTTGTTCCCCCTGCAATATACAGAGAATTGCGATCGCTACTTGCTTTTTGTACTGCATCTGTTGGCGAGCTAGCGCGAGCATATGTAAAATTATTCATGCCTGTTCCCCTACTTCCCTAAACTATCACATCCGCAACTGCCGTAGGTGGCGTTTGTCCCGCCGCTTGTTGAACTGCGGCGACAATACCGTTGTAAGCACTACAACGACAGAGATTACCACTTAAGCGTTCTTTGATTTCCCGATCTGAGAGTTCTGCTAACTGTGGGGGACGAGTTAAATCTGCGGTAACCACACTCGCACAACCTCGCTTTACTTCCTCAAGTAGCGCCACGGAAGCACAAATTTGTCCGGGGGTGCAATAACCGCATTGAAAGCCATCATTTTCAATAAATGCTGCTTGTACTGGATGGAGACTATCGCCTGTTGCTAAACCTTCAATGGTGACAATCTCTTTACCTTCTTGCATCACTGCCAAAGCTAGGCAAGAATATACTCGTTGACCGTCTATTAAGACTGTACAAGCTCCACATTGGCCGCGATCGCATCCCTTCTTACTTCCCACTAACCCTAAATTTTCCCGCAATGCATCTAGTAGGGTGACACGCGGTTCAATATCTAAATTTTGCAACTCACCATTTACCTTTAATTTCACCTTCATCTCTCCTTGGGAATTGGGGGTAGCTTTTTTGTTGGCTACGCTTACTTGATTAATCAAAGTCGGAGCGACTATCGCTGTACTCGCTGCGGTTAATGCTTGTTCAAAAAAGTCGCGTCGGGAAGTTTTTCCTTTGCCTTTTTCATTGTCAGACATTATTTGACCTGATAAATTTGTTTGGTTAGGTAAGTAAATCGTCAGGATTTGAATTATTAGCTAACAATTCTGCAAACTTGGCAAGCTTGATTAGGCACAAAAGCATTATAACTATCGGCAACCAATAAATTCTATCTTAAGGATGAAGTGCAATATCTTAGATAAGAGTATGGTTTTCAGTTTTAAAGTAGTTCATTTATTTTCTAGATAATTACCAAAAATAGAGATGTACATTTAAAAATCAACGAATTTGCCCATTATTTTTTGACCAATTTAATATCAAAAGTTTATCAATGATAAATCTTACTACATATTAAATGATAAATATTAACTCAAAATTAAGATATGTTAATTAAACAGTAGCGTACAGATTGAGAGAACTAGTTTCTGTAGGGTGAGTAATAGCCAAAAAGCGATCGCCCCTTCTACCCCGTCAGGCGATCGCTAAATATTGCCATATGAGATTATAACTATAATCACAAATATAGCCATCATATTTCAGTTGTGAAAAATATCGATTTTGGCAGTCAACAGTCAACAGGCATATTTCATCAGGGTAAATTTGCCAAATCAACCCAAAAATCTATACAGTAATTGTTTGCTGTTGAAACTGAGATTCACTATCCCAATAATCAGCCCTAGTGATGTTGATTTTCAGCAAAGCAATATCAGGTTCATCTAATCCTTGGGGAAACCAAGCTTGGAGTTCTGGTTTCCAAAAATGTTGCATTTGCTGACGATCTTTGAGTAATTCAGCAATACCTGAAATGGAAATATATCGCTGCGCGTCATCAGATTTGAAGCTAATATTGACTTGTTGACTATTTTTAATTTCAAATACCTTATGGGTACTAGCGTTAGTAAAAAACCAAATTGTACCATCAGCCTGAATATCGCTAGTCCTTTCCATCGGACGACTGTGTAAACTACCATCTTCATCAATGGTGGTTAACATACCACAGTCAATATCTTCAATGAGTCTAACCAACTGATAAATATTTGGATTTTGTTCAGTAGTAGTTGTCATGTACAGTACTTTGTTTTGTTTACAACTAATTAGCGTGGTTAATAATTTCCTACTTCCATATCAACATTTTCTCTAGTTAATTACTTGCGCCTAAAGGTATAATTTTGCTATATTTAAATTGCGGTAGTTACCGGAAAAGAAAATTATTCAATTAGAAAATATACTTATTTTTCTCTGATGAGATATGGTTTTTCAGCCAATTGGAAGATGAAATTATCCAAAAATCATGCCGGAATGGTAGTATCACATCTATACAGCAATTCTTTGAACCAAGCTTATGCAAGTTAAAGAACCACAATCAGAATATGTAGAAGCTACTTTACCGCAAAAGATAGCCACAGTTGAAATTGCCATACCAGGGCAGATTACAACAGTAGCAAATACCGATCAATCTGATAAGCAAGAATCAGAAATTAGTAGAAAAATTTCTGAACTGATAGCAAAAGCATCAGAAAATATAGGCAATTTTGTCAATGAATATCCACTACCAGTTTTGAGCTTTGCTGTTCTGGTTATAGGCGTTATTGTCTTGAGGATATTATTAGCAATTACAGAAGCATTAAATGGTATTCCATTAGTTGCTTCATTTTTTGAATTAGTTGGCTTTGGTTATGTAACTTGGCTAGTATCTCGCTATGCCATCAAAGCAATAAATCGTCAAAAACTAACATAATAAATTTAAAAAAGTCTGCGGAAAATAAAGGATAAAGCTACTAGTCCAATAAGGCAAAAGTCAAAAGGTTAATATATTAAGGCTTCTGACTGTTATAAATGGTAGCTTTATTTACGCCGTGTTGTGCTAGATAAATAGCTTTCGATATGAATAAATGTAAGATGGGCAACGCTCATATTACCCATCTTACAATATCTAAAGTATTTTCCAAATAAACTAGAATGACTATTTATAATATTTAGAGCTAAATTTCAAGTTATATTTCATGGATGATTCAGTATTTATAATATTTCTAGCTTTTGGTTTTCTGTGGCTGCTGATGGGAGTTGGGGGGTGGATTGCATTTCTTAAATCGGAGGGTGAGGAAATTAAAATTGGTAAATGGGGTTTAATAGTAGCTATCCCGATTTTAATTCCCATAATTATTGCCCTAATTATAGGGGCAGTTTATCGCTGATGAAGGTGATGAAAGCTTACCAAAGCTGTCAATAACAATGTGATTAATTGAGAATTTTGCATGATTTACTGTGGTTGTCTTTGCGCGTAAAGTTGATCGCAGTAAATAGCCCAAGCAACGCCAAATAAACCACTTAAAGAACCTGCGATCGCAGCTACTACACCCCAGCCTAATGGCCCCATCCAGTTAGAAATCTCTTTTAGCAGTGCTGTATTGACTTTACTGACTACATAAGCCGTACCAGCACCCGCAATGGTGACAAATCCTAACTCTGTCAAAATTTCCATCAGTTGTTTGCTAGATAAATCCTCTACAAAATAAATTTTCCAAATGTTGGTATACATCAGGATATCAGAAGCAGTTAACAAAATTTGTTTAGGAATTTCTCCGCCAAAGGTGGGCGCAGCAGAAGCTGTACCGCTACCTATAGAATAAGTAGCAATGGTTAAAGCAGCATCTAATCTTTTTTGTCCGAGATTAGTCACAGTCTCATCTCCAATTATGATTTACTCTATTGTGACAATTTAATTTTGCGGCTTGTAATTTTTCCCAACTGCTGAAGCATGTTTCATAATTAAAATGAGGCTCTTACTGTCAGGACTGGTTTATCATGTATCAAACTGATCCACCGCGATCGCCAAAAGATTATCTACCAACGATGTACGATCTCAAGAGCGAAGATCCGGAGGAACCTGGTTTGCCCGATCAGTTTCATATATTTCAACCCCGCCTGTTAGAGGAAACCTTTCGTCCTCCCAATTATCCCCAAGAGCAAATTTTAGTTGCTAGCGACCTCAATCTTTACTACGATCCGCGTCATACCCTATGGTATAAGCGTCCAGATTGGTATGCAGTTTTAGGTGTTCCCCGTCTTTATGAAGAACGGGATTTACGCTTAAGTTATGTTGTTTGGCAAGAGGGTGTCAATCCCTTTATTGTGGTTGAATTGCTGTACCCAGGTACAGAAAAAGAAGATTTAGGACAGACATTGCGAGATATCGACCAACCACCCACAAAATGGGAAGTATACGAGCAAATTCTCCGCATTCCCTATTACGCTATATTTGACCGCTACACCTATGCTTTTAAAGTTTTTAAGTTAAATGGTGGTCGTTATGCTGAGGTGGCGCTATCAGAATCGCGGACTTGGATACCAGAAATAGATTTAGGTTTGGGTGTATGGCAGGGAAGCTATCAAAATATTGAGCAGCAGTGGTTGCGTTGGTATGATAAGTCAGGTAACTGGATATTAACCCCTCAAGAACAGTTGGCTGCACAATTGACGACTACAGAAAGATTAGCTGCACAATTACGCGCATTAGGTATTGAACCTGATTTAGGTTAATTTTCTCAGTCAACAATTAGATACAATTTTAAGTGATTTATACTACGTCAGCATCAAATAAAATTAGAGAACGCGATCGCTTTACCTCAAAAGGTGAGCGATGTATAGCCTGAGGATTTCTGGCAATATTGTAGATGTGCTGTTTGTTTTTCCGTTGTACTTGCGTAACTTCTGACTTATCCACAGCAACAAGATAATTTTCTTAGGCACTGACTGCACGTACAGCAGTAGCGATCGCATTTTCTACAGCAATATCCTTCTGCGGATAGATGATATTTTCCGAAACAGTACGCTGGGCAACTACAGCACATACAGCCGCAGCCGCAAATTTATACACTCCCGCCATTTTAAACAGAGTGCCACATTCCATTTCATAGTTCAAGATATTCAAATGACGATATTCTGCGGTAATTCCTTGGAGCGATCGCATTAAATAAGGATTGGCTGAATCTGTGCGTTCCTGTCCTTCGTAAAAGGTATCCACCGAAGCCGTAATTCCTAAATGATGCTCAAAGCCTAACTCTTGCGCAGCTTTCACCAACGCCACCGTCAGAAACGGATCGGCTGCGGCTGGATATTCCACAGGCGCAATATCATTAGCTGCACCTTGGCGACATAACGCCGCACTACTAATGACAATACTACCAACCGACACATGGCTTTGAATCGAACCGCAAGTACCAATACGAATAATTTTCCGGATACCTAACTGTATCAACTCATTGACAACAATACTTAAAGAAGGCGCACCCATCCCACTAGTAGCAGATAAAATAGAGCGATCGTTAGCTAAATAGCCCATATAACTATTTAGCCCCCGATTCTCTGACAATAAGCGCACATCGCGGAAATGAGTTTGCGCAATCAAACGCGCCCGCTCCGGATCGCCAGATAATAAAGCTATTGTTGGTGGAGAATTACCCAAGTCTTCTTGTCCAAAACCAAGATGATAGAACTGTTTACCAGTCATAGATTGTCCCAATATTCGCTAGAAATTAATAGTTTATAGTCAGGATTTCAGCCCTTAAATTAGGACTAAAAAGAAAATCAGAAATATAAATCATTTTATGACTGAATCTCATTACTAACCTATTAATGCTACAAACAGTTATCGAAAGTTATATTTTTTTGTCAAAATCAAATTCTTTTGTTTATTAGTTCTAAGATGGAACTTTATAACCTCAGCGAAAATATCTTCTACTAGGCTCATAGGCTAGGCAAAACGACAGGAGTCAAATTACTCAATTCAAATCTAATGTTTCAAACAGGAGATAGACTGTCATGCCGCAACAAAATGCTGCTCAACTTTTTAAAGCCGTAAAACAGGATCAAGCATTAAAGCAAAGATTAAAAGCCACATCCAATCCCGAAGCCTTTATCCAAATTGCTAAAGAACGTGGCTATAATTTCACAGTTGCAGAATTAGAAGCAGAAATTGCCAAATTATCTGAAGAAGATTTAGCAGCTATTATCAATCCCGGATGGGGCCCCAGACAACACATTCATCCCAGATAATTTTGCATCTAGTACCGCTATGCGGAAGTCAAAAGTCAAAAGTCAAAAGTCAAAAGTTAGAAGGTTAATATATCATGGCTTGTGACTATTTGAAATAGTAGCTTTATTTACGCCGTGCTGTACTAATTAGTTACAAGATTGATTACTTTTTTGTCTAAACTCATCCAATAAAAAACAAGCCCACGAAGGTGGGCTTTGTCACAATAGCCCCAGGCTTCTAGCCTGCGGGCGTTATTTTTGGCTATGAGAGAGACTTTTTCTCATTGAAAAAATGCCCAATGCCCCATGCCCCATGCCCCATGCCCCATGCCCATATCCTAATCCGAACTCCCATCTCTTCTACCGAGTTCGTAAATACCGGAACCGATGCAAGCAAGTATACCAGTACTGATGCCCCAACTCGGGCCTAAACTAATTTCTAGACCCCAGTGGACTAAAGCACCGACTATCAAAAAAGGCACAATACTAAACAAAGAAGCGTAAAAAGCGTTTTGGGATTCTCTAGCTTTGCGCGTTTTTTCAAACTCTGTTTTACTAGTGTAGAGCGATCGCTCGGCAAAGTTAAACCAACGGTTAAGTTGCTCAATTACCCATTCACTCACCGAGGAAAAAGCTAAATATAACGCCAAAGACCACAAACTCGCTCCCGCGATCGCAATTGTGTCCAATTCAAACTGGAAGGGCCAAATATCTGTCAGCATAGTTTGTCGGAGTCTTGTAAAGGCACAATTTTAGCTGTAAAGCTTTGATGAACGTCAAATTAATCTTTTAAGTACATTAACTTAACAGCCTTTTGCCGGATTAGCAACTATCTTGAGCGTATATTATTTCAGTCACCACTGCTTTTTTTAGTAAGAATGTATGAATTAATATCATCACTATATCCGTAAAAACTAGCAAAAAGCTTTAATATTAAAAATCACTTAATCCGTAATTACTAGCTAAACACTATGCTAATTAAAGACTATACTTGTGTACTGAAATGCAATAAAAATACTGATTAGCTCTAATTTTGCAATTTTTGATTTGAATATCTAATCATACAGACTTGACAGTTAAAAAAGCATGATATTGTAGGCTAGATAACTTGACATAGCAATATGTACTAGCCATATATTGTCTTGTCAACCATATTGAGATATCAAAAATTAAGTAGCTTTCATCGCAGCTTTTAGAACCCAATTAAATTGAATTTTCACAGCAATTTATTAAAAATTTTATTGGATTGAGGCAGAAAAAATGAAACAGCAGCGACAAAAAGTATTAGTATCGGGAGCTACTTTATTAATATTAGGTTTGAGTATTGCCAGCGTCATCACTCTATTACCTAAACCAGAGAGCGCCAGAGCTAGAGAAGTTAAGTCAACCAAAGTCAATAAAAGTAATGCTTGGCTAGCCGCTTCTTTTCCTGTAGAGAATTTTCAAGCTTACACTTCTGCTTTTGGTTATCGCCGTTCAGCTACTGGTGGTGATAACTGGGAATTTCATGGCGGCTTAGATATTGCTGCGCCTCAAGGTAGTTATATTCGCAATTGGTGGGCTGGTAAAGTCATTAAAGTAGGCGATCGCAATGCCTGTGGTACTCATATCGTCATCCAATCTGGAGCCTGGGAGCATACCTACTGTCACATGGAAGGACATGTTGAAAGCGTCTCTGGACGGCGTTATTTAGTCGATCGCACAGGTGGAATTCAAATCGCTGAAGGTCAACAAATACCTACTGGTATCAGAATTGGCAGAGTCGGTATGAGCGGACGCACCACCGGGCCTCACCTACATTGGGGACTCAAATATGACAGCAACTATGTAGATCCAGCAATGGTTTTGCGGGAAATGTTTTCTCAGCAGCAAATCGCTAGAAAAACCGGATCGACAGTTGACGCTCAACAGTCACAAGTCATCATTGAAGAATCACAATATACTCGCGATTCCGGTTATTAACTGAAATTTTAGATTTTGGATTTCATACCAATTCAAATAATCTTTGCGACACATCAAAATATTCTAGAGGGCATGGCAGTGCCAGTGCCCCTACAATATGTCGCATTCTTTTTTCCAATTGGTATTAGATTTTGGATGTTGGATTTTTAATTGAAATCTAACCCAAAATCTAAAACTATTGCCAATGACGGCAGTTGCTACAACAGGGGGAACCCCCGCAACGCACTGCCTCCCCAATGCCCAATATCCAATTTCCTACTTGATAAAAGTTTATACCTTCCGGAAAACATACTTCTTGGACTGAAGGTTGGCTCAAGATGCTTTATACACTTGAGATATGGTCAGAAAACTATCACATTGGAAGTTAGGATTGTTACTCCTATTTCTGGTATTGGGAACACCTTCAATTTCAGCAACACAAGCACAAACAAATAACCAAGAAGACTCATTAATTGAGGCTGTTTCTGTAGATCAAGTTGATGTGTTGAAACAGTACTTAGATAACGGCGGCGATCCCGATAGATATTTTGCCCTGGCGGTAAGTAACGGTTCTATGCAGAGTGTAGAACTAATGCTGCAACGGGGAGCAAATGTGAATATTGCCGATCCAAATGGTATAACTCCGTTAATGGTTGCAGCTAGATATACCTATCGTGCAGGAATAGAAATGACAAAATTTTTATTAGATAAAGGTGCTTTAGTGAATGCAAAAACTAAAAAAGATAGCACTGCACTAATGTTTGCTTGTTCGCCAGTAGCTCAACACTACGAAGATGATTATGTCAAAGTTGTGAAAATGCTACTTGCCAAGGGCGCACAGATAAATGTTAAAAACAAGCTGGGTGCCACACCGCTAAGTATCGCAACTCAAGGTAATTGGCAGAAAATAGTTGCTGTTCTCAAGAAGGCTGGAGCAAAAGTATAAATAGTCATTTGTCATTTGTCAGTTGTCATTGGTTATTTTAGTTATTCTCTGCGTTTGTTTGTCTATTTTTATCTGACTACTCATTAATTTTGGTACCTAAAATTAGTTAAGGATAAATGTAGGTTGGGTTGAGGAACGAAACCCAACATTTTCAGCGATTTGTTGGGTGTTTACACGGTAAGCCCAACCTACGCGGTTTAAGGTTTTTGACGCTAACTTAACAGTATTGAACTATAATTAGTTTACTAGACTAATAGATTTAGCAATCATCACAGGTTTTTTCAGATAACTTGTATAGTCTTCGTCTGGTAAATCTAAATTAAAATCTTGTTCGATTTCGGGAATTACTAATCTCCGAACTTCACCTTTAATTTCAACTTTTTTATTGGTATTGGTTGGTAACTGAAAAACTACATTTGAGGCATTCACAACTAACAAAGATTCTTGGCTAGTTCCTGGGCGATCGTTGATGAGAAAGGAATTAGGGTTTATTGTCTGAACTGGCTTGCCTCTGATAGTGATAGTTTCTCCAATAAATTCGCCAGTATTTGTAGTTACTTCTGATGTGGTAGTCAGATTAGGAAATCGATTGCTACCCTGCCCATCGGTGTAGTCCCATTTTACAAAAGCCGCTATCATTACTAAAGTAGCTAACAATATTGCATCTTGTAGCCTTAATGTCCGAGAAGGACTTTCTACTCTAGCATTACTACTAGTATTTTGATTAGATTGGTTTCGATCAAATATAGTCATGATAGTAAGCTTTTAAAAATGATGATTTTTGTTAACTGTTGTTTTTGATCAACCTAAATAATCACTAAGGAAGATATTAATCATCTCCCTTAGTGAAGAGATATCACTACCTGCACCTGATTCCAACAGCTACTGCGTTTATATTCTGCGAGCTAATGAATGGCTGAGTTACAGAAAATTTGGCATTAGCTTGTTTAGTAAAATCTAGAATTTGATATTAATAAAAAATATATATAAGTTTCTTCCTGCTTAGGTGATAAAATTATTCTGCAATAAAAATTGTTAGCACTACCATAGATATAGCTAAATATCTCCAATAGTAGAGATAAGCGCGATCGCCATTTATTGCTATACAAAACTTAAGAGATAAATCTTTAGAAAATGCATAAATTAAATGTTAATCCAAGCTTTGAATTTATTCATAAAAATTAACTATGACTGAGGTTAAAAATTTTCAGGTTGAGTCTACTATCTCGACAAAAAAGAAAGGTAAATCATTACCGCCAAAGCTAATTATTCAGCTAGGTAGGTTTGTGTGGACAACTATGTGGCAAACTATGATGTCGAAAATTGCTCCGCGCAACAAGTCGGGAGAATATCTTCGTCCTAACAGTCAATTTAGAAATTCTATTAACACAGAGACAAATAGTCTCTATCCAGCAGCTACAGGGCGCTATCATCTCTATGTAGGGTTGAGTTGTCCTTGGGCGCATCGTACCTTAATTTTACGGGCTTTAAAGGGATTAGAAGATGCAATATCTGTAACTGTAGTTGTTCCTTCAGCGATCGCAGGTGGTTGGATATTCGATGAACCAGAATTAGATTGTGCTAGTCTGGCGCAATTATATCAACTAGCGCAACCGGGTTATAGCGGTAGGGCTACAGTTCCCGTTTTATGGGACAAACAAACAAATACTATTGTTAATAACGAAAGTTCAGAAATTATTGTCATGCTGAACTCAGAATTTAATGAGTTCGCTGGTAATCCAACGCTGAATTTGTATCCAGAAGCATTAAAAGAAAAAATTGATAGCTGGAATGAAAAGATTTATCACAGTGTAAATAACGGTGTTTATCGTTGCGGCTTTGCGCAAACCCAACAAGCTTACAATCTAGCAATAGATGAATTATTCACGACATTAGATGAAATTGAAGCCGCACTCGAAACAAATAGATATTTGTGTGGAAATGATCTCACCCTTGCAGATGTGCGGCTATTTACAACATTATTCCGTTTTGATGTGGCTTATTATGGAATTTTTAAATGTAATCGCCGACGAATTCAAGATTATCCCCACTTAGGAGCTTATTTAAGAGATATATATCAACTTCCTGGAGTTTCTGAAACCTGTAATTTAGAAAGCGTGAAGCAAGATTATTATGGTAATTTATTTCCGTTAAATCCTGGCGGAATTATTCCTTCCGGGCCAGATATGTCATATTTGTTAACACCACACGATCGCGATCGCATCAGTTGAACAAGAAAATGCGATCGCCTTAATATTTGTAGTGCGGGCATCTTGCCCGCGCGAGGAAGATGCTCACACTACTTATTTTTACTTGATGCCTTAAGCCGTACCAGCAGCTTGATCCGGGTTATTCAAGTTAGAGCCACCATTCCATGACAGCATTAACCGCGATACACCAGTGAAGAGAATGCTGACACCGAGTAATGTTCCTATTAACCAAGGTGCATTAAAAGGCCATTGAAACCAAATCATTGAACCCAAAATCAAAGTGATAATACCATCACCTAATACCCATGTCCAGTTTTGTTGAGGACGCAATCTCAATGCGAGAATTAACTCAAACACACCTTCAGTTAATAAGAAGCTACCCAGCAATAAAGTTAGTGTCAAAATACCTGTAGATGGGTAAATTAACAGCATCACAGCTGTTGCAATGTAGAGTACGCCTAACAAAACTTTCCACACTACACCGCCTTCGTTGCGGGTGTTATATGCATAGAATAGTTTCGCGAATCCAGCAGAGGCGAGAATTACCGCTACCCAAGTTTCGGCAAAAATTGTTGAGATAGCCGGAAGTGCGATCGCAATAATTCCCAAGACAATCAACAGAACACCAGTTAACAGAGATTTATTATCACTCTTGTTAATTTCATTAGAAACATTAGAAATATTGCTTGTCATAGCAATTTTATCCTTAATACCTATTTATTGAACTCTCAATTTAGGCTAAGGAATTTTTGCCTATGAAGACATCACCCTAGGGTAGACTAATCGGTTGAGCAACAGTTGATCAGTGTAATCCTTAAGAAGTACAAAATAAATTAACCCAAATTCTAGGGGCGGGGTAACCCCGCCCCTACGAGTCACTAACAATTAATACGCCAAGCACAATAAAATTGAGATAAATCCTTGGTTAAAGCCTATGACATCCCTATCGGCATTAACTATACCCGATCATAACCAGCTACCAGATTCCGATGGTTCGTTTGTGAAAAATCTTCAGGAGCATCCCCAAAGTATTTTACTTACAGATTCAATTAAACCGATTTTAGAAAAACTTCATCCTGATGGACAATATTGTATTGGGCAAGATTCTGGTATTTATTGGCGATTAACTGATCCCCCAGAAAAAGGTGCAGAAGCACCAGATTGGTTTTATGTCCCCAATGTACCGCCAACCCTCGACGGGAAAATGCGGCGTTCCTACGTGCTGTGGAAAGAATATATTGCACCGTTGATTGTGTTGGAATTTGTCTCAGGTGATGGTATAGAAGAACGAGACAAAACACCGCCATCTCAAGGGGAAGGGGGAAAAGTTGGTAAATTTTGGGTTTACGAACAAGCAATTCGTGTTCCTTATTATGGAATTTACGAAGTTGCTAAAGCCCAGGTAGAAGTTTATCACCTCGTAGATAATGCTTATGTACGAATGGCACCCAACGATCGCGGACATTACCCCATTTCACCTTTAGGGGTAGAGTTGGGAATATGGCAGGGATTGTATCAAAATGCTGAATTACCTTGGTTGCGTTGGTGGGATGCAGAAGGAAATTTATTGTTAATAGGTGAAGAACGCGCCATAATTGAACAGCAAAAAGCTGAACTTGAGCGCCAGAAAGCTGAACTGGAACGCCAAAAACGGGAGAGACTCGTGGAAAAGTTACGTAATCTTTCCCCAGAACAACTTAACGCTTTAGGTATCGATCCAGAAATGTTGGATTAAGTAAAAGCAAATAATCAATAGTGCGTTAGGCTAAATTATTTAGCTGACGCATTTTATTATATTTAGAGAATGATCTTAGATGATTCGCAATTAGCTAAAACCAAACTGCGGCGTACTCTGCTGAAACAACGCCAATTAATGGAGGTTAACGAATGGAGAGAAAAAAGCGATCGCATTTGTCACCATCTGCAAAACTCGCCTTTATTTACCCAAGCCAAAACCATACTCGCTTATTTCAGTTTTCGCCAAGAACCGGATTTAAGTTCGCTATTTACAGATAACAAATACCGTTGGGGATTTCCCCGTTGTGTGGGTAAATCTATGTATTGGCATTTGTGGAATCCTGAAGATACTTTAGCAATTGGTAGTTATGGTATCAGCGAACCCCATCCCCACGCGCCAGTTATCAAGCCTGAAGAAGTTGATTTAATTTTAGTTCCTAGCGTGGCTTGCGATCGCCAAGGATATCGCTTAGGCTATGGCGGCGGCTATTACGATCGCTTATTGAGTTCTCCAGAATGGGCGACAAAGCCAACTATCGGAATTATCTTTGATTTTGCTTATTTACCGCAACTACCTGTTGCACATTGGGATAAACCTCTAAATTTCGTCGCTACAGAAACTCAATATAAGGGCATGGGGCATGGGGCATAGGGCATGGGGTTAGGATGATGAATATATTAACGTTAATGATGAACAGGCAGGCGTTTATTATTAACGCGATCGCATTTTGCGTAAGTTGAGAAAAAATATGTTAGTAAACCCAAACATACTTGCAACCTTTACCCTTGACAAATGACCATTGACAAATGACTAATTTACAACATCACAAATCACGGCTGCAAATCTTAGGAATTTATGGGTTGTTAGGAGCGATCGCCATCCTAACTCTATTTCCCTTACTCTGGCTAATTAGTACCTCGCTCAAATCGCCTACAGAAAATATCTTGCAGTCGCCGCCGCAATTATTACCCAGTCAACCCACATTAGATAATTTCTCTCATGTGTGGCAATCCCTACCTTTTGCCCAATACTTATATAACAGCACTTTGGTAGCCTTACTGACTGTAGCTTTAAATCTGCTATTTTGCGCCTTAGCGGCTTATCCCTTAGCTAGACTCTCATTTTGGGGGCGAGACTGGATTTTTACTGCTATTGTTACCACGATTATGATTCCGTTTCAAATCGTGATGATACCCCTGTATATTTTAACAGTGCAAATCGGCTTAAGAAACACTTATTTGGGGATGATTTTTCCGAGTTTAGCTTCTGCTTTTGGCATCTTTCTCTTACGCCAAGCTTTTATGAGCGTTCCCAAAGAGATAGAAGAAGCTGCCCGTATGGATGGCAGCTCCGAGTTAGGTTTGTGGTGGTTTATTATGCTACCGGCAATTCGTCCGGCTTTGGTAACCCTGGCTATTTTCGTCTTTATCGGTTCATGGAGTGACTTTCTTTGGCCTTTGATTGTCATTCAAGACGAAAGTTTGTATACCCTTCCACTAGGAGTCGCCAAGCTTGCAGGTACGTTTTCTTTAGATTGGCGTTTGGTAGCTGCGGGTTCGGTAATTTCTATAGCCCCTGTCTTGGTACTGTTTCTTTTCTTGCAACGCTATATCGTACCTACAGAAACGGGAAGTGGGGTGAAAGGTTAAACAACTCAAAATTCAATATTATAAATTCCCGGATCAAATAGGATGTCTGAATTCATAATGTTGAACTTTATCTCATCTCGAGATAGGCACACCCATACCAATTCAAAATTCAAAATTCAAAATTAGAAAGATAAAATACTTATTATTGAATTTTGACAAATTGGTATTAATTAATAAGCACCACTTTTTAACAACACTACCTGGATAGTTTTGAAAATTAGACCCAGGTCGTAACTTATAGACCACTTACGCTGATAATCGATATCCATACTGACGATCGTTTCAAAATTGATAATACTGGAACGACCGTTAGCTTGCCATTCTCCAGTCATACCAGGCTTGACACGCAATCTTTCCCAGTGGCGGGGTTCGTATTTGATTACTTCGTCAGGCGTGGGTGGACGAGTACCAACTAGGCTCATATCTCCTTTGAGAACATTCCAAAATTGGGGTAATTCGTCTAAACTGGTACGACGGAGAAATTTACCCACGCGAGTAATGCGGGGATCGTCTACGGATTTGAAAATGTGACCTTGAGCTTCGTTTTTCACCAAATGCTTGAGTTTGTCAGCGTTGACAACCATTGAGCGGAACTTCCACATCCGGAAGGATTTTCCGTTCAAACCACAACGCACTTGGCAATAAAATATCGGCCCTGGATCGTCAATAAATGTAGCAAGAGCTACGGGAACTGCAACTAAAGCCGTAATCGCGAGTCCAACAATTGCACCGAGAATATCGATGAATCGTTTTGTTTTGCTGCTGATAGAAGGGTGTAAAGGTTGTGGTGCTGAACTTACAGAATCAATTTGACTCAATAAAGTTAAATTATCCACAATACAATCTTCAACGTCAGTAGTGAAAGTAGATAGGGACATAATTAGCCTTCGGTTTTTACTGGACTTAGCCGTTACTACTGTTATTTTCCGTTTCCACTGAGAGTTGTACTGAGTGCTAATATAGACAATTTTCTGTAAGATCGACGGCAACTTTACACAATCTTTGTAAATTAGTTAAATATTATAAAGTTTCAGTATTTTTCCGGTAGATGCAAAAATTTGGTGATATGTAAAAATGCGTAGAATTTTGCTAGAAAAATTTCTGAAGATTTGTTGATACTCAATCCCCAAACACCTATTAGTAGGGGCGCATTGGTATGCATTGGTGTCAACTTAACGCGAAACCCGCTTTGTAGCAAAGTTTTTGCCCTCACCCCCAACCCCTCTCCCACTGCAGGGCTGTTTCGTTCCCTAACATGGGTAAAATTGCAAGATACAAAGAGACAAAAATTGAGAACAAGTGCACAATGTTAGCCAAAAATTTTTGCGCCTTCTACCCAAAATACGTGATTTTTCTTTGCGTCTTTGCGCCTTTGCGTGAGATTATCCTCTTGACAAATTTCTAACACCAGCGAATGAAACAGCCCTGCTCTCCCACTGGGATAGGGGAGCAAGAGATTTAATTTCCCTTCTCCTGGGGGAGAAGGGGTGAGGGGATGAGGGCGAGGGTTTTTGTACAACACGCGCCGTATATAGCTTTTAGCTTAAGTTGACACAGGTGATTGGTATGTTCTTTTCCATGCCCTATGCGCCATTACCCATGCCCAAAAACTCCACCCATCAGGGGGTAGAGTTTTTCCAACTAATGAGCAATTTCTAAGGAAAAATTCAGGGTATAGGGTTCTTCCAAAGATTGACGAGTACTAGCTTTAATGGCATCTAAATAGCGACGTAAAGCTAGAAGTTGCTGAGAATTAGGGCGATAGGTGAGATTACCTTGTTTTTCAAATAAGGGAGCAGATGCGATCGCCTGATAATCTGGATTATTCTGAGAACTTGGGGTAAGCCAAGCCGCATCTGTGCTGCTAGGAATTAAACCCGCAGGTAATTCTCCTTCTAAGAAAGCTAACAGGCGTTGCTGACAAGTGCGGGTGTTAATCCCTCTACCCTCAAATAACTGGAGAACTTCATTAAAGGATAGAGGACGTTCTGGTAATAGTCGCAGTAATTCTGTAAACAGGAAATAATCGGTGTATTGTTGTCTGGGTAGTTCTAACACCTGGGGATGTAAAGGTAACATCGCTAAACCATAGGCAACTCGGCTACAATTAGGAGCGCCATTTTCACCCAAATATGCATCTTGAATAATCTTGGCGTTGGGTAATTTTTGCTTTAACCATCGGTTAGTAGTCGCGATCGCTGCCACCCCACCAGTTAAAATAGCTTGATTAATCGCTTCTGTGGGAATACCACGAGCAACTAATAATTTGTTGAGTTCGCGATTTAGGCGACGCACAAAGGGAACTAAAATTTGGCTTTCTAAATCTCGCCGTTGCAATACCCAACGCTGGTCAGCTAAATCTAAGGTAAAGGATTCCTGGTGTTGTAAAATCAATTTCAAAGCTAATGCCGCATCAAGTACCGCTTGTCCTAACAGCGAACTTTCTAAACGCTGCTGGAGGCGAACGCGAGCGCTAATATCTGGTTCGCCAACGCTGGGAAGTTCTAATTCTTCCAAGCCCAAACTTTGCCACTCCATGTAGTCTAAACCAGGAATATTTGAGCGCCACAATCCTGGCTGAGAGCTAATTTGCTCGCCACTAGTTTCTGAGCGCGATTGGCGAGATTTGGGGGGTACTAATAATTGACAAATAATATCTTGCTCAATACTTTTACCACCATAGGCAAAGCTATGCAGCATAAAATCATTATGGGTTAATTTGCTGAAGCTTTCGCCTAAATCTATTAATGCCATTTCTGTGGCGGTAGCACCAATATTTAGGGCTAAAGTATTACCCAGTAATGGTTGCTCGTGGATTTGAATCGGCTGTAAACCTTTTGGACTGCTTAATTGTACAGTTTCACCGTTACCAGTATTGAGTACGCTTAAAAGACTAGCGATCGCTTCTTCGATAAAAAAGACTTGCTGGGGATGTTGGACTAATTTACTCGTTAGTAATGCTTCCCTGACATTAAAGCGATATTGTTCTGACCAACTAGCTGGACAAGTGCAAATTGCTCCGGCAATATTATTGATAATCTGATGAAAGCTTTGTTCGTCTAAACCTACAGCCGCCGCAGTTAAACCTTGGGTGGTACTTTGGCGATCGGATTTTAATGTTAATAGTAGCTTAGAGAGCGATCGCACTACCCAAACTAATGGCCCTGCTGAAAATTCGTTAAATTGCAGTACAGGTTCCCATTTTTGTTGAGCGCTTTTGTAGGGAATAGCTAACTGTAAATATGGTTTCAACTGTGCCGAATAGGGAGTATTAGTTAAATTATCTGCTGCTTTTCCTGACTGATTTACAGAAGCCGTCGGTAAATACACCTCGGCTGGTAACCTAAATGATTGCTGAAAGGCAGATTTTCCCCCTTGGCTTTCGGCTGACCAATAGATAGGATAAACCACAAAGGTTGAACTATTTAATAATGCCGCAGAAATTCCTGTTGTGCCTAAATCAATACCTAAATACCAGCGCGATTCCTGACTATTTGCAGATGAGACTTCTGGAGGATTGGCGTTTGGCGCTACAGACGGCGAAGGATTTACAGTACTGGGAGTAGTGTCTTCCTTTTTTTTTTCAATTATGGGGCTAAAATCTAACTCTGGCTCTGCTTGGGGAATCGCACCCGCTCCCATTTGTGATAATTCTGCACTATCTGCTTCGCTAGGTAACTGTTCTTGGTGGTTTTGATTGTTGCTATTTACCCAGTTAGTAATCAGTTTGGATGGGGAATTGAGTAACCCATCAAATTGCGCTAAATCTTCATCTAATAACTGTAACTGCTCTTCATCTAAGCTAATCTCCGGTATGCTGGAATTTGGTTCAGGTTCTAGCAAATTTTCCCTGGAAGAAGCAGGAATATAGTTTTCTAAAGATGTAGCTGGTTCTTCATCGAGAATCACTACTTCCGGTTTTGGGGTTTTAGTGGTGATGGTTGTAGTTTCAATGATTTCTGGTACGGCTTCTGATACAGGAAGCACCTCCTGTTGCGTAACCTCATCCCCTAGTAATTCTGTCAGCGCTGTAATTGTATAAATATCCGATTCACTAGCCGGATTTTCAGGGATATTAATTTCTTCTGCTGGAGCAGTAGTTGTATTTGTTACTTCGTCAAAAAATAAATCTTGCCACTCTGGCGTTGGTTCAGTTTGCTGTGGGGGTGGCGCAGGAATTGGTAAAATTGAGGCTGGATTAATTGCAGTTTCTGGTTGGTTATCGCTCAGAGTTAACTCTGATAAATCCCCTACAGAATTATCTTCAGCTACTACTGGCGCTGCTGTTTCGCTGACTAAGTTGGGAATATTTTCTCTACCAAATAAGCTGGCATAAAGTTGATCTACTTCATCAGCTTGAGAACTATCAACCTCGAAGGTATTCGGGATTATCGTCGGAGTTGATGGGGTAGGTGGTGGCTCATCTGCAATGAGTTGAGACAATACCGTATCTAAATCCTCTGCGCTAGGAGCCGGTTCTACTGGTTGTGATGGGAGAATTGGTGTCTGATTTTCAGCTAAATCAATATTTGTGTGGCTAACTGATAAATCTGTGCGATCGCCTGGATATTGTTGGAGATATTGAGTTAAGTTATTGACAAAGCTAGCCATTACCTGCTCACCTTGCAATCCTTGATTGTGCATTCTCGCCAGTGCTTGCGATAGGGATTCGTGGTAAGTCAGAATATTGCGCTGTAGTGCTTCAAAGACAACATTCACCGTACCATCCAGGGATAATAACCGTTGATCTAAGTCCTTGGCTAGCTTAGTTAACTGCTCTCCTTGGGGTGGAGTTGCTAATAAACTAGAATCTGAATTCACCGCAATTGACGAATTTGTTAAACCCTGAGTTAATTGCTGGCTTAAACTTGGTAGCAAGCGATTGCCTAAAACCTGTAAAAATTCGTTAATAATCTGCTCTTGATTGGCTAACTGCTGACTGAGAGAGTAGTTTTGCAGTCTTCTTTGCTCTAGCTGGCGAATTTCTTGTACCAGCGCCGTGCGCTCTTGGATTAAACTGGCTAATTCTGCTTGTAAAGGTTGAATTAACGCCGAAACTTGACTATTAAATTGTGCTGATAGCGCCGCGCTCACCTGCTCCGGTTGTGGTTGCTGATTGTCATCGACAGACTGAAGATTTTGTTCGACAAATCTAGCTAACAAAGGTGATATGGGTTTGATTTCAGCAGTTTTATTTACCTCATCCCCTGGTGGATTTGCGGTTGCTGCCAACCGATTGAGAAAGTCGCGAGTGCGTTCTAAAACCTCTCGTGGCTCTTGAGACTGTCCAGATAATAGCTTAGATAGACGCTTACCATTACTAGTTAGTAAGTTGTCAATATCTGCGATCAATTTTTGAATTTCATCTTGGTGAGAAGTCACTTTAGATACCTTATGTAGAAATTTACGTTAAATTGGCAAGGAAATTAATTTACAATAATTAAAGTTACAACGGCTGGCTTTGACCCGTTGAGTTGTTGGGTGCAATTTAATCATGCGATCGCTTTTGGCAATCTAGGCAATCGTTAATTAGGGGCTAGGGGCTAGGGGCTAGAGGGAAGAAATAAATTTTTCATGTTTCCTGGCGTACCCAGTTCATCATGGCTATTTACAAAAATTGGTTTGGTAGCTACTAAAAGTCTTGGAGGACAACAACTGTTTGGTAGCATCAACAGCACGGCAGGCTACTGGGTGTTGTTTGCGCTTGATTAAACAGGTAATGTTATAGCTTCTCAGATTTCATAGCATAAAAAAACCAAAAAATTACCGCAGTTCATGAAACTACTTTTGGTAAAAAAATCATTTGTGTACTGAACTAGCCATTAATACAGCCTTGGAGAAAAAGAACCAGGAAAGAAGACAAGGAGGATAGGGGGGACAAGGGGGACAAGGGGGACAAGGGAGACAAGGGGGACAAGGGGGACAAGGGGGACAAGGAGGACAAGGGGGACAAGGAGGACAAGGGGGACAAGGAGGACAAGGGGGACAAGGAGGACAAGGGAGGAATAAATCTTTCCAGTCAGCTAATCACGAGAAAAACTCACAATTAAATATGAAAATATCTCTCCCCTAACCCCTAGCCCCTAGCCTCTAGCCCCTAATCCCTAACCCCATGCCCCTAGCCCCTAGTGCATATTGCCAAAAACAGGTAAAGGTTTTAAGTTAGCAAAAATTAACTCCCTTGAGTATCATTAATGTTGGCTACCTATGTTCTTAAGTCATCGGGCTTTCCTTCCAGTTAGACGCCGAAGACTTTTAAAGCCAAAATTGGCTGGGCGCAGATTGTATCTAGGTTTATATGGCTTTGTTGTGTATCATAGTTTAGTTTTATTTTGGTAAAGGGTTGTGCTTTGATAGCTTAGGCTGAACATAGCGATCGCGTTTGTTGTATACCCGACAGCTTTATTTAATAAGTATGTAATCAAAATGTTGTAATGGAAGACCGATATAGCCTACAGACGCCCGCAAATCCCTGGATGATCGCTTCGGCTCCCTTTTTTCAAGGGTTGCCCGAACTGGTTGTAGAACCAGCTCTCACCCATCTTGTAACTCGTACTCACCCACCCAATCAAGTAATTTTACTGGAAAATGACTGGGGTGGTTCTGTATATTTTATTGTCGATGGATGGGTTAAAATTCGTACCTATAACCTAGAAGGCAAAGAAGTAACTTTGAATATTCTGGGTAAGGGAGAATTGTTTGGTGAAATGGCGGCACTCGATGAAGTACCTCGTTCTACGGATGTAATTACCCTGACACCAACAGTAATTGGCAGTATGCCATCCCAGGATTTTGTCAAGTTACTGCAAACAGAACCCTTAGCGGGAATGCGATTAGCTCAATTGATGGCGCGACGCTTACGCCAAGTTAATCGCCGCTTACGCTTGCGAGAATCTGACAGCCAATCGCGGGTAGCAGATACTTTGCTGTTTTTGGCAGAAGGACAAGGAAAAAAAGCTCAGACTGGAACAGAAATACCTAATTTACCACACCGAGAACTCAGTAGTTTAAGCGGGCTAGCACGGGAAACGGTGACAAGAGTGTTGACTAGGTTAGAAAAGAAAGGCTTGATTAAACGGGATCAGGACATAATTTGTATTCCTGATTTGTTAGCTTTGGAACGCACAATCGTTTAACACTTGCCAATTTAGCTAAAGCGCGTCTAGATTGGACATTTTTCGTGAAAGCTGTTATTTGTCATTTGTCATTTGTCATTTGTCATTTGCTGGAACAAAGGATAAATGAGCAATGACAAGTGGCAGAGAACGAACCAGGAGTTTCGATGAGTATCTTAGATTCTTTGCCAGAAGAGCCGGAGCAAAGTCCGTCACCAACATCACCAACTAGCCAAAACCCAGATTTAGATAAACCAGATAATTACCAAAAGTGGGAAAATCAAACTACACTGAAACCGCCCCAACTTAAGGTTGATGCACCTTTGAGGATGGTGGAAACGGCTTTTTTAGCCAGTACTGCTAGCTTAATTTGGTTTATTAATTTTTACTTTCCCTTAGGGCCAGTTTTACGAATATTTTTCCCTGTACCCATTGCTTTAGTTTATCTTCGTTGGGGACGTAGAGCCGCTTGGATGGGAGCGGTAACATCTGGGTTGCTGCTGGCGGTATTAATGGGGCCAGTCCGGAGTTTATTGTTTGTTATGCCCTATGCTTTTATGGGCGTGTTATTAGGCACAACATGGAACCGTCGCGTACCTTGGATAGTTTCTATCACCTTGGGTATGCTACTAGGTACTTTAGGCGCTTTTTTCCGCGTCTGGTTACTATCTTTGTTATCTGGTGAGGATCTGTGGATTTATGCCATCAATCAAGTCACAGAGTTAGCAGAGTGGATCTTCCTCAAACTAGGCTTATTGAGCAATCCCAGTATCTTCTGGATTCAAATTGGCGCGATCGCTCTGATTATGTTTAATAATTTTATCTACTTGTTTATTGTTCACATCGCCGCCTGGCTACTTTTAGATCGTCTCGGAAATCCCATCCCCCGTCCGCCACGTTGGGTACAGGTTTTAATGGATTATGAATAATGTCAAGAGTCCAGAGTCAATAGTCCACAGTCCATAGTTTTCTTACCATTAACTATTGACCATTGACCATTGACCATTGACCTATGATTAATATTTATACTCAAATAGACCAGGGTGCAGCCTGGATTGCTAAATACCGCGATCGCTTACCTGTATTTGCTTGTATTTTAGGTTTTACGGAAACTGGCTTAATTCCAGGGATTTCGGCGGCGGGAAAGACTCCAGAAGACCGCAAGTTTACTGCTTGTGCTGATGCTGAGTTTTTATATTACGGAGCAGAACATCAAGCTAAGTATCCTTTACCACCTTTAATGGCGGGTGCTTCACCTGTATTGATTTCCCGTGCTGTGGTTGAGGCGTTACCAACTCCACTTTATATATTTAATGCTGGCTTACACCAACCCCCAGCAGTACCCACAATCGATTTGGGGGGAGTTCCCGCTCGGTGTTTAAGTAAAGGTGCGGCGATGGAACTAAGCACAGTCCAGCACCTACTAGAGCAAGGCTTACAGTGGGGTGCGGTGTTGGCGGCGAATCTCCAACAAAGTTATTTAATTTTAGGTGAATGTGTAGTTGGCGGTACGACTACCGCTTTGGCAATTTTACAGGGTTTGGGTGTAGCTGCTGCGGGGAAGGTTAACAGCAGCCATCCAATTTGTAACCATGAACAAAAATCAGCTGTGGTACAAGCCGGTTTAGCCAGGATGCAAGAAAACTCAAATTCTCTCGATCCTTTAGAATTAGTCGCCGCAGTTGGCGATCCGATGCAGGTGGTAGTTGCAGGAATGGCGATCGCAGCTAGTCGTCGCTGTGGTGTGTTGCTGGCTGGTGGGACGCAAATGTTAGCAGTTTATGCCTTGATGAAGGCGATCGCTCAAACCTACAATTTACCTTGGCAACAAGCAGAGGTTGTTGTGGGTACAACTCGCTGGGTAGCCGAAGATCCTACAGGCGCTACGGTGGAATTAGCGCTGAATTTATCTCAAACAAACAACTCTTGGGGTGGAGAGGCTCCACCCCTACTAGCGACTCAACTGAGTTTTGCTGATTCTCGTTATCCCCAACTCCAAGCTTACGAGCAGGGTTTTGTGAAAGAAGGCATGGGCGCTGGAGGAGCTGCGATCGCTGCTAGTCTTAGTCTAGGTTGGCAGCAAACACAACTTTTGGAAGCCATTGAAAAACAAATTGAGCGTTTGAGCAGATTCAATCGCCAATAGCGGATGCCAAGACTCAGGAATTTCAGGTAAATCTCTTGGGCAATAAATAAATAAATTAGTGAATTCTCTCCCGCAGTAATTGTTCTTCTAAGGCGGCGATACGATTGTAGGCGGCGGTTAATTGTGCTGTTAATCGTTGAATTTGAATTTCTGGTGACAGGGTTCTTTCTCCCCCTTGACGATTCATATCTGAATAAATCCCGTCTGATAACACATCCTTGTGTTCCATATCGGGATTGAAATTGATATTTGCTTTGAATTGATGGTAATGTACGACTTCGCTATTTTCTGAATAATTTTCTCTGGCTTGGGTTCTAGCTAAAGAGCATTCTGACAAAGTTTGAGAGACTTTATTATCAAGTTCCTCAATTACTTGGCAGAGAGCATCCAGTTTATAGCTCAGAGTCATGATCTGCTTTTGTAATGGCTCCATTTAATACCCTAATCCGCATATTTTCTCTATGTTATTCAATTTACTGGCAACCTTAAAAATACTTATGAATTATTTAATTTTTCCCACGCACTGTAGGAATGTGACATTAATTTCATTACTTATAAACATAACTCAATATTTTTGACAGGAAATTTTACAACTATATTAAGAAATATGAAGCAAATTGCTATTACCTTTGAATAAATGGAATTATTTTGGCTATATATGCAGCTTTTTTGCTTTTTTTACCGCTAATTTGCGCCATCCTGGCTGTTTCAGCTATCTTCTCTAAACGATAAACATGAGCCTGTTACCAATAATTCTGTTGCACCTGTTATCTATAGATGGCTATCTCTAGTTGTGATTACGGAACTATGACCATTTACTTAAAAACCGAAGAAATAATTAAGAATTGAGTGATGTAGGTAACTAAAAAAATTGCTAGTCAAGAACTCATAAAATTAACGGATACAGCTATAAATAATTAAATTACTGATTCAAAACTGCAAATTAAAAAGCAGAATTTATTTTAGGATAGGGAATAATTTCTTGAATAATTAAATTAAGATAGGAGACACTTATCATCTACCATAAGCAAGATAAAACTAGAAGAATTGCATCCAGGATCGTTAACTTAAAACTTATTCACCTTGAACATTAGAGTTTTTTACAAGGGAATAGTGTAAATTGTGGAAATAAAAGCAAATCCACAAAATTTAGGGTTTTTAAAGTAGATGCAGTTGAAATTATGATAATTTAACTAATAATTACTCTCTTCCATGCCTAATTTCCTAGGGAGCATCCCAAATGTGCAAAAACGCCCTCACCCTATAAGGGTGGGGCTAGAAATACGAAGCCTGCCAAGGCAGGCTAAAAGTTTGATAGCCTGCCAAGGCAGGCTTTGTTGGTATAGCAATACCCTTCTAGGGTATTGCGTCAAAATTGGGATGCTCCCATTTCCTCTGCCTCAAAACTCCATTCCCTTGTGGGTTTGGTAAACAACTGCGCAATTTTTCTGCCAACACTTGTACATGGGGTTCATCAAACAGGGAAAGGTGAGAACCAGAGACAAAATGGATATCTAATCCGCCAGTAACTAAATCGCCCCAGCCGAATTGAGGATCGTATGTCATCCCTACAGCATCATCTCGATTCCGATCCTCAGTCCGCAATAGGGTCATTCGACCAGGATAAACTTGGAACTTATATTGATTGAGAGCCTGAGTATTAATATTGATAATCTCTAAATGTTTGTCAGTTGGGGGTAAATCCTCTGTAGCTTCCAAGAAAGTTTTATACTTACTTTGGAGATAGTATTTACCCCACTGGCTCCAGCCTCTAGCCTTTTGCCAAAGGTAAGCAGGCCCTTGTTGAAGGGTATTATTTATATGCTCAAAAATTCGCTGCCAAAATGATAGTCGTTGACTATAACCAGCAAGACAAGTATCAAACATGACTAAAATACCAACTTGCTCGCCTTGTTTGTGCAATTGCTGCGCCATCTCAAAGGCAACTATACCCCCAAAAGAATATCCTCCGAAAAAATACGGGCCTTGGGGTTGGAGATGTTTGATTTGTTGTATGTAATGCGATGCCATATCTTCAACTGTAGTATGGGCAGACTGTTTGCCATCTAGCCCAATAGGTTGTAGTCCATACAAGGGTTGATCTGCTCCCAAATGTAGCGCTAACTGACGAAAACATAGGACTTCTCCGCCTAGTCCGTGAATACAAAAGAAAGGAGGTTTAGAGCCATGAGGTTGAATTGCTACCAGTGATGACCAAGGATTTGATTCGGTTGTTACTGAGTCTTCTGCTTGAGAGATGATGTTAGCTAGAGCTTCTACAGTACTTGCTTGAAATAAAGTCGCCAGGGGTAAATTTTTGCCCCATTGCTCTTGAATTTGGGCAAAAAGTTTGACTGCGAGCAAGGAATGTCCGCCTAATTCAAAGAAATTATCTTTGATGCTGATGGGTTGGATACCTAAAACTTGTTCCCAAATTTGTGTTAACTGCTGTTCTACTTGATTACGAGGAGCGACAAAGGCGGCTTCTGTCTCTAGCCTTGATAAATCAGGTTTAGGTAAAGCTTGGCGGTCTACTTTGCCATTTGGTGTTAGTGGTAGAACATCCAGAATTGTAAAAGCTGATGGCACCATAAAGTCTGGTAGCTTTTGAGAAAGAAACTGTCGCAACTCCCTAATCGGAGGTTTTTGTCCCTGAGTCGGGACAATATAAGCCACTAAGCGTTGATCTCCAGGAACCGGTTCGTAGACATTAATTATTGTCTGGGCTACAGTCGGGTGTTGGCTGAGTACAGCTGCTATCTCTCCCAATTCAATCCGAAAGCCGCGAATTTTAACTTGGTGGTCGATACGTCCTAAATACTCAATGTTGCCATCATTTAGGTAACGAGCTAAATCCCCAGTTTTATAAAGGCGTGATTCAGCATCGTTACTAAAAGGGTTGGGGATAAATCTCTCTTGTGTCAAATCTGGTCGGTGGAGGTAACCTTTAGCTAAACCTGCACCGCCAATGTAGATTTCTCCTGGCACACCCACAGGTACTAGTTGTAAATTGCGGTCGAGAATGTAAATTTGGGTGTTGGAGATTGGGCGACCGATGATTGGTTTGTGATTGAATATCCGCAGGTTGCAAAGTGTAGCATCAACAGTGCATTCTGTAGGCCCATATACGTTATAAACATTAATGTTTGTGGATTGGCTCAAAGCTTCCCAAGTAGATGGGGCGATCGCTTCTCCTCCTACCAACGCACATTGAGGTATATTATCTAAAAGCAATCCTGCGCCAATTAACAATTCTAATTGTGATGGCGTACAGTCTAATACATCTATTTTGTGCGATCGCAGGTAAGCTAACAAAGCATTGCCATCAAATCGCAGCATTTGGGGGATAATATCCAGGGTGTGTCCGTAAAGTAACTGTATCCACTGTTTAACGGAAGTATCGAAACTTAAAGATCCGTTTAAGCTAACTCGCAATTGCTGTTGTGGAAGTTTGGTATATATGGCGTTGTTAAGACCTGTAGCCAAATTTAAAACTGAGTGATGTTTAATAGCCACTCCTTTTGGCATTCCGGTAGATCCAGAGGTATAAATCACATAAGCTAAGTTCTCTGGTGTCACCTCACTAACTGGGTTTTCTTCACTTTCACTAGCAATTACACCCCAGTCAGTATCAAAACAAACTACAACTATCTCCTGCTCTTTTAACCCGCCTAGCGGTTGCTGTTGCGTCAACAGTATTGATAGTTGGGCGTTTGCCAACATATAGGCTAAACGTTCTCTTGGATAATTGGGATCTAAGGGCACATAAGCACCGCCAGCTTTGAGAATCCCCAACAACCCTACTATCATTTCTAAAGAGCGTTCTACACGGATACCCACTAGCACATCCGGCCCGACTCCCAGATTCCTCAGGTAATTAGCCAATTGATTGGCTTGACTATTCAATTGTTGATAGGTAATTTGTTTATCTTCAAAAACTACTGCTATTGCGTCTGGGGTACGCTCTACCTGCTCTTCAAACAACTGATGAATGCATTTATCTTGCGGATAATCTATCTGGGTATCATTCCACTGATACAGCAGTTGTTGTTGTTCTTGAACTGTCAACAGGGTTAACTGAGAAATTGGCTGTTTGGGGTTAGTGACGATACTCGCCAACAAAGTCTGGAAATGTCCGCTCATTCGCTCAATGGTGCTGACATCAAATAACTCGGCGTTGTATATCCATACGCCCAACAATCCTGTGGTGGTTTGTTGTAAAAATAAACTTAAATCACACTTTGTTGCCTGATTATTCGCTGTCCAAGTATTGATATTTAATGGCAGATTGTCCAATCCAAACATGACTGGAAAAAGTGGTGATTCGCTGCAATTTGAATTAAGCTGTAATTCTTCTAGCTGGGTTTCAGCGTAAAAATCTTGAGTGGTATCAGATGTTAAAGCTACTTTGTGTACGCGCTGTAGTAATTCTTGAAAGCTGGTTTCTTCTGAAATATTTGTGTATAAAATTAAGTTGTCTACAAAAGTGTATTCACTATTAACAATTGGCGAACCTACTAAAATATCTTCAGTCCATGTATAGCGATAAAGTAACGTTTTAAATACTGCTAACAAGGTAATAAATAGAGTAACTCTTTCTTTGTTGCTAAATAAGCTAAGTGCTTCTGCAATTTCTAAAGCAATTTTAAAAGATGACTGTGCAACCTTAAAGCTTTGTATCGCTGTCTTGGGTCGGTCACTTGGTAGTGATAATAAAGTTGAAATTCTTGCTAATTCTTGATTACATAAAGCGAGAGATGATACTGCTTCTAAACCTGTTGCTAGCTTCATATTTATGTAGAGAATGATTGTACACTTTGATGCTGATATGCCAGGAAAACTATTTTTGGCTAAACGGTATTAGCTCATAACTAAAATTAATTAAGAGCTTTCTCGATAGTCTTTAAGTCCATTTGATTGGTTTTAATTTCTCATACCAATTCTTGAGCAAGGTTTACTCTATTAGACCTCCTGTATTCTTTGCCAATGCAAGAAGAATCTAACTAGAGGGTAAATCTATGTTTCACGCAGAAATGGTATAAGAAAGAAAATAATTACGGTTACCTGGCTAAGTGCAAAGAATGTAGATGTATAATTTCCCTGGTTCTTGTATATCTCAATACGTGTTTGCGGAGTAAATTAATATATACACTATACAAATAAAGATGTATAATGCCCGTTAATTCTGAAGATTTACATAAATTTTAGATGTAAAATTTATCGTAGAAAATAACCTAATAACTATATATTTAATTACATGCAATATCTCCTAAATTATTGTCTTGTTTATGCTTATTATTTTTATCTAATCAATGATAAAGATTGTGTAAAAAACTCATGAAATTTATGAAAATACAGCAAATATTTTTGCTGGATACCTCTTATTAATTAATTTCATCAAATTTACCTAATGCCGAAGTAACAATAAATTATTACTGTCAGTTTAATGAGTAAATGAGGTACGCGCTTTGGGGCATGGCAGTGCCAGTGCCCCTACAATCAACGATCATCTGTACCTCACCAACTGGCAATCGCTCTAGTCTCTATTTTCAATAAAGTCCCAGGAATTACAAGCGCTATCTTCTAGTTTCTTAACTCCCAACCCGTTATGGTACTGACAGACGAAAGAGAGTTATAATATGGAATTTTATGTTTAAATTAAATGGATCGACGCTCCTTTATATTAGGTACAGGTACATTGGCGCTTTCACAACTGCTGATTGGCTGTGGCGCTAATAACCAGACGCAACTAAAAGTACAGCTATTAAATGGTTCTATACCAGGTCAGGTAGTTAATAAATTTCAGAAAGCGTTAAAATCTCAGGAGCAGTTAAAATTTTCTCCTGTAGCGCAAATACAAGATTTATTTAAACAATTACAAACTTGGCAGCAAAAGCCCAAATTTCAGGATGAGCAAGGATGGACTCGCTATATCCCTTGGGTGAAAGCAGAAAAAACTCCAATAGCTGATGTGGTAACATTGGGTGATTATTGGCTAAAAGCGGCAATTGAGCAAAAGCTGATTCAACCACTCAATGAAGCGCAAATTAAAAATTGGTCAGCTTTAGGCGAACAATGGAAGCAGCTGGTAAAGCGTAACGAGCAAGGTAATCCCGATCCTCAAGGAAAAGTTTGGGCGGTTCCTTACCGTTGGGGTAGTACGGTAATGGTTTACAATCGGGAAAAGTTCCAAGATTTAGGATGGACACCAACAGATTGGAGTGATTTGTGGCGCAGTGAATTGCGATCGCGAATTTCTCTCCTCAACCACCCCAGAGAAGTTATAGGGCTGGTGTTAAAGAAATTAGGCAATTCCTACAATACAGAGAATATCGATCAAGTAGCAAATTTAGAATCAGAACTACGCGCTTTAAATCAACAAGTCAAATTCTATAACTCTACTACCTATCTAGAACCGTTAATTATTGAGGATACTTGGCTGGCTGTTGGCTGGTCTGATGATATTATTCCTGTGTTATCGCGATATCCTCACCTTAGCGTCGTGCTTCCTCAATCAGGAACAGCGATATGGGCGGATTTGTGGGTACGTCCTCAAGGTTCAGAGAAAGAAGCTTTAGCTAATCAATGGATGGATTTTTGTTTGCAAAGTGCGATCGCTAAAGATATTTCTGTACTCAGTAAAACTAATTCGCCTATTGCTCCCAACATTGTCGCCACAGAAATTCCTGAACCCTTGAGAAACTTGTTAGTCAATAATCGAGAAGTTTTCGCTAAAAGCGAATTTTTACTTCCCTTATCTTCTGAAGCTAATAAGCAGTATGAAACCTTATTTAATTTAATTAAAATTGAGTAATTTGGTGAAAAAATACCAATTATGGCTGTTGACTGTTGACTGTTGACTGTTGACAGACTTGAAAGGGTTTTATAGCCCCCGACAATTTTTTCTTTTCTGCATTAAACTTTTGCTGCACTTTGTTGTTTCAAATAAGCAAAGACAGATTTATCGCCAATATCCGCAGGAATGGCTTGTACTGTCTTCCGCAGAGCAAATACTAAAAATAAACTTGCCCAAGCTCCTAATATAACTTGTTCCCCTTGAATTGGTAAAATTCCTACTAAATGACCGAGTAATAATAGCGGGACAATGAAAGTTAAGAATTTAGTTTCTAGGCGATTAAAGCAAAAAGCTTCTTTGAAATAAATACCTGTGAGTGCAACAAAGGTAAAGCCAATTCCGAATAATGTAAGGGGATGATTGTAAACAGTAATAGCTAATGGTTCATGGCTAGATAATGCCAATGCTATTGATGCAATAGTACCAATTGCCCAAAAAACTTGTAACAATCGGTGCAGCATTACCATATATATATGGATGGTAAATAAACTCACGCCGAGCGCTAGTGTAAAACAAGCATAGAGCAGGGTGAGAATCTGGAAATTAATCGGCTGATTGTTGAATAATACCAAAGCGCTAGCGATCGCAAAACTTAGTGCAGCTACCATTAATCCCCCACGGTAGACGATAACACCGATGCGATCGCTCTGAGTAATTGTAAATTCCCCAAACTGACCTTGATAAACTGTTGGTGTGGATAATGTTTGTGTTGTCATAATTAATCAATTTCAATTGAGCATCTAGTGGTGCTTAGATCCCCGACTTCTTGAAGAAGTCGGGGATCTCGCAACTCACTTCTAGACTATCTTGCAAGTTTACCTGTAATTGTAAATGTGCGTTTCCGTTATTAATGGCGATTTCTACCCAGCCATTACTCTCAACTAAGGCGATCGCTTCTCCTATCCCCACGTTACTATATGTTTCACCGCCAGGAATAGTCAGATCTCCCACTTGCACATACCAGTTTTTACCTTTAACGTAACTCCCCGGAATGTTACTCACTAAGTTACCAAAGTGGTCAATATATTGAATAATACCCAAGAAACCACTGGCTGTTTGCTGACATTCACCAATATTTAACTGTACCAAGGTTGCGGGATCGATAGCTGTTCCTAATTCTTGAATTGGTACACCATTAGCTAAATTAGCTCCCACCGGTGCAAAAATATCTCTCCCGTGAAATGTGTTACTTGGTTGAGAATTGCGCCAATAGTTAAAATTTGTTAACTCAACGGCGGCGATCGCTATATTTTGACTGAGTACGCCACTAAACAGCCCATTATCCGGCCCTACTAAAAATCCCCCAGCACATTGTAGCGCGATCGCTCTGCGACTGCTGCCCACACCAGGATCTATCACCGCTATATGTACTGTCCCTACAGGAAAATAAGGATAAGCATTCATTAAACAAAACCTCGCAGCAGCAATATTTTGCGGCGGAATTTGGTGCGTTAAATCGATAACTTTGAGGTTGGGGTTGATTTGCGCGATCGCACCTTTCATCACTCCTACATAAATATCGCGATCGCCAAAATCGCTCAATAACGTCACAATACTGGGTTGTGGTAATTTTTCTTGCTGGGGTGAGGATGCATCAGAGATGATTGCTCGATCTATGGTCATGGTAGACGTATATCTATACACATGCAAAAAAGTAATTATTTCTGTAACAAACGCTACGAAATTTGTGCTATATTAGGGAAACGAAATAAAAGAATGAAAACTTAACCAGGTAATCATTATGAATACAAATAGACTACAAGCTGCTAACAGAGCCAAAGAAGCCCACAAACAAAATATTCAACGCGATATTGAGCGCCGCTTGCAAGTAGCTAGATCCAATGGTGATGAAAATCTAGTTCGGCAATTAGAAGCGGAAATGCGTTACTTTGGCTAAATCAAGCTTTTATCTGTATAGTTTCTGTATACCCACCCGCATCTGCGGGTTTTGTTTTTTATAGGGCATGGGATAATTCATATAATCCCACATTCCGCACTTCACGAAGTAACATAAATAAACTACACTCACAAACAATTAAGAACTATAGCAATCCTAAATCATTTATGAAATTTGCTAACTCTCAGTTTTTTCTCTGAACCTTGGCGTACTTGGCGTCTTGGCGGTTCATCAAAAAAAATATTTTCACAACTAAGATAGGATTGCTATATAGTAAAACAATCAAATAAAAATCAAAAATAAATTATTACCGCCAAAAATCTAGCTTTTTTATTGTGTTGAAAAAGCTATATAGGAATCTGGAATCATGCGTTAAAAAACACTGAATATGTAAATATATGTTTAATTACTCATATTAATTGAATTTTGAGGTTAATATTATATACTTTGCATAATATATAGACTAAAAACAAGTTTTATAAATTACATTTAAATACTTACATATTTCCTCATAAATCATTATCCCATTGATTAGTCTGCTCAAAAGCTTGATTGGCAAGGATTTCAATAGCCATTACTGCGCAACATTCTTGTGCGGTTGCAGCAGATGCAGATTCCTAAGCTTAAAAAATCTTCTTTGGCATAGCGATCTCTGGCATTAAGTAAAGAAATATAACTTATTTACAAATTTGCATAAATGCCGTCGGTAGTTGCGTTGATTTTACAGAAGGCATAAATTTAACCTTTCCGAGGGGACATCCAAAAAAACCATATCCAAAAAAATTCTGTCTAATCACTAGTTAGCATTCCACGCACTGGCGCATCTTCAGGGTAAAAGAAATTAGGCTAATTGGCTCTAAGGGTAAGTTGTAATTATGGATATATATTCAAATGCTTCTAGTAACGACCATAAAAATGACAATCAACTCAAAACTAAACGCCTCGTATCAATAGATTTACTACGTGGTTTGGTGATGGTTTTGATGACATTAGACCATACCAGAGATTTTTTTTCTAATGTTCGTTTTGATGCGTTGGATATAGAAAAATCAAATATTCTTCTATTTTTGACGAGATGGATTACCCATTTATGTGCCCCTTCATTTATTTTCCTTGCAGGTGTGGCTGCTTATCTTTCTTTAAAAAGAGGAAAAACAAAGCAAGAGCTAGCTCGTTTTCTATTGATAAGGGGATTTTGGCTAATATTTTTGGAATTAAGTGTAGTTAGTTTGGCATGGACATTTTCTCCTGGTATTTTTACGGCAGGAGTACTATGGGCAATTGGCTGGTCTATGGTTGTTTTAGCCCTACTAATCCAGTTCCCCATGAGAAATATAGCTATATTTGGAGTCCTACTGATTATTGGACATAATTTACTTGATAGTGTGCAAGCTAAACAACTAGGAAATTTTGGCTGGATTTGGTCATTTCTTCACGAGCGGACAATGTTTATATCGACATCAGGAATTCGCTTTTTCTTGGTTTATCCACTTATCCCTTGGGTTGGAGTAATGATATGTGGCTATGCCTTTGGATATGTGATGACTAAACCAAAGACTCAACGCCTCCGTTGGTTACAAAATTTGGGTTGGGGTTTAATTTTTAGCTTTGTAGTTATCAGAGGGATAAACATTTATGGCGATCCGCAACCTTGGTTAATTCAATCTACATTTTTGAATACCATATTATCATTTATCAAATGCAATAAATATCCCCCATCATTAGCTTATTTATTAATTACACTGGGGATAGCTTTTTTACTACTTTATATATTTGAAAATCAAAATTTATCATTTCTCAAACCTCTGATTATTTTAGGGAGGGTGCCATTATTCTTTTACATTATTCATCTTTGGTTAATACATTTCTCTGCCATTTTGCTAGCCTTACCCAAATATGGGTTGAAGGCAATAACTTTGCCCTATCTATCATCTAGAGCTATGCCAGAAGATTATGGATATGATTTACAGTATGTTTATCTGGTATGGATTGTCATAGTTTTTATTCTTTATCTAATATGTAATTGGTATGCCAAGTACAAGGTAAAAAATAAATCTTGGTGGTTACGATTTTTATGATTTTTATACCAATTGAAAAAAAGAATGCGACAGATTGTAGGGGCACTGGCACTGCCATGCCCTCTAGAATATTTTGATGTGTCGCAAAGATTATTGAAATTGGTATTACCCTGATTGATGAAAATTAATTCGTAGTCAGCACTTTAGTGTTTGCAAATAAAAGACTAAAGTCCTGACTACGAATTACAAATTACGAATTATCGCCTAAGTTTTTGGTTTGAAAGTTGAAGCAACGTGCAATTCTTTTAACTGCTTCGCATCAACTCCAGAAGGCGCATCGGTTAACAAACAGCGTGCTTGTTGTGTCTTCGGAAAAGCGATGACATCACGAATCGATTCTTCTCCAGCTAATAGCATGACTAACCGATCTACACCGTAGGCGATACCACCATGAGGCGGTGTTCCATATTCAAAAGCTTCTAACAAAAAGCCAAATTTATTTTGGGCTTCTTCCGGTGATAAACCTATCGCTTCAAACACCTGTTCTTGCACATCTCGCTGATAAATCCGCCGACTACCACCGCCAACTTCAAAACCATTGAAAACTAAATCGTAAGCTTGGGCGCGGGCGGTTTTTAAATCATGTAAATCATCGGGATGGGGTGCTGTAAAGGGGTGGTGTAATGCTTCTAAACGTTTTTCATCTGCATTCCACTCGAACATGGGGAAATCGGTAATCCAGAGCAAGTTAATTTTTCCCTGATCGATTAACCCAAATTCCTTAGCAACAAACTGGCGTAATCTATCTAAAGTTTTATTAACAGTAGCTACATCACCCGCGCCAAATAATAGCAAATGACCGGCTTTTGCACCTGTACGGCGTAAAATTTCGGCTTTTTGTTCGTGGCTGAGGTTATCTTTAATCGCCCCAATTGTGTCAATTTCACCGTCTTCTCTCACGCGGATGTAAGCTAAACCTTTAGCGCCAGCTTCACTCGCTTCTTTGAAAATATCACCGCCTGGTTTGATGCGGACATTAGAAATCGCATCGTTACCGTTGGGAATGGGTAAAATTTTGACGACACCACCATGAGCGATCGCATCACGGAAGACTTTGAAACCCGAATCTTTTAAAACATCAGAAACATTAACTAATTCTAAATCGTAACGGGTATCTGGTTTATCACTACCATAGCGTTCCATTGCTTCGGCGTAGGTAAGCCGGGGGAAGGGATGGGGTATATCAATTCCTTTGACAGCGTTGAAGATATAAGCAACCAACTTTTCATTTAGTTGCATAATTTCCTCTTGAGACATGAAACTCATTTCCATGTCTAACTGAGTAAATTCTGGTTGTCTGTCAGCGCGTAAATCTTCATCGCGGAAACAACGAGCCACCTGATAGTATCTATCCATCCCGGATACCATCAGTAATTGTTTAAATAATTGGGGTGATTGGGGTAAAGCAAACCACTCACCGGGGTTGACGCGACTGGGAAGGATGTAATCTCTAGCGCCTTCTGGGGTAGAACGAGTCAGTACTGGGGTTTCAATCTCAATAAAGCCTTCTACGTCTTCCAAGAAGCGACGCATAGCTTTTACAACTTGATGACGCAATTGGATATTCCGCGCCATGCGATCGCGTCGCAAATCCAAGTAACGATATTTTAGTCGTAATTCTTCCCGCACTGACTCAGTATCAGCGCTGGAAACTTGGAATGGTAGTTGCTTGCGAACGCCATTGAGTAGTTCAATTTTATCCGCGTAGATTTCAATTTCACCCGTAGGTAGGCGAGGATTGAGAGATTCGTCGGGACGTTGTGTCACCCTTCCAGTGATTGCGACAACGTATTCATTCCGCAGAGCATTCGCTGGCTCGTAGGAATCTGGGGTGCGTTGCGGATCGCTGACAATCTGGACAATGCCAGAGCGATCGCGTAAATCTAAAAATATCACGCCCCCATGATCGCGGCGACGGTCTACCCATCCGTACAAGGTAACAGTTTCTCCAATATCTTCTTTTCGGAGTTCGCCGCAATAGTGAGTTCGCATAGTAGTTAATTCTGTTCTTCCGCTCTAGATGGGCAAGTAAATGTCAAAGCCTTCCCATTATCTAGCATCAATAGTATCTAATTGAAGACAATATGGCATAATCTCCGGCCAAGTAGCTGAGCAGATTGCTGAGATATATCTTTTTGAACAATATACCAGCTTGTGCCCTGATTGGTGTATAGCCCAGGTAAACAGGATTTTTAGCGGTTGTTTCTCAGTATCTTAAGGCTTGAGTCTGTTTGCATGAATTTTTTTTGCATCTGTCTAGCTTGAAAATGGGCATTGGGCATTGGGCATGGAAAGACAAATTTTCATGCTTAGTTGTGGGATTTTTCCATGATTGACTGTCTTAAATTAACTGTGAGAAGTTTGTGGTAGTCAGATCCCCGACTTCCATGCGATCGCATAGCGGAGGATTTTTTATTCTTGTAGAGATGGGATTCATCGCGTCTGTGTCTGTGAGATTCATCGCGTCTCTGGCGTCTCTAACCCACATGATAGCGACTCTTACCAAATGCTTTTGCCTGATACATTGCTGCATCAGCTTTATCTAATATTTCCTCGGGTGATTTTTCCGCATCAGAAATCATAGATATACCAATACTCACCGAACAAGAAATTTTCTTCCCATTCAATAACATTGGTTTTTTGAGAGCAGTAATTACTTGATTAGCAATGCGCGTAGCATAACGAAAATTTTGCACATCCTCCAGCAGAATCACAAATTCATCACCACCAAGACGGGCAATAAAATCTCCCCATCTGAGTATAGCTCTGAGCCTCTGACTAATTTCAATTAATAATTTATCTCCCATAGCATGACCAAAATTGTCATTAATTGCTTTAAATGCATCCAAATCTAAAAAGAGAATATAAGAACAAGAATCAGGATGATATTGCAGAGATTCAATAACATAATCTAATTGCTGCATAAAGTAAGCCCGATTGGGTAACCCTGTCAAGGGATCGTGCATGGCAATTCGGCGTAAATCATCTTCTATTTGTTTCCGCTCTGTAATATCACGAATCACATTCAGTAAATAAGTTTTACCGAACCATTCTAAGCGCTTAACAGATAGTAAACCGATGCGTTTTTCCCCAGACTTTAAACAAAATTCAATTTCTAAATTTTGGATAAAATCCTGTGTCTGGGACTTTTTTTTGATTTGCGTATAACTGTCAACTGTTAATCCCATATCCAAAACTGTAATGGGCGTACCTATGACATTTTCCCGGCTGTAGCCGGTGACATTTAAAAAAGTTTGATTTACTTCTACGCAATAACCCTTACCCAAGGTTGTTAACAAAATTAAATCGGGATAAGCATCAAAAATATTCACAAAATTTTCTTGATAACTGTTGCCGATAAATGGTTGTCTTTGAGATGTAAAAATACCAGCTCGATCGCTAGCTATCTTAAACTTCATAATTTAAAATATAAGGTATTATATAAATATCGATAATTTTATTAATACCTATAACATTCCAGATAAGTTATTTTACTAATCTTCTTAATCGAAGTTTTACAAAAACATAGGAATTGGATTAAGCTGAGTTTCTGGAAGTTCTGCTTTTAACCATCCCATGTTTACGGGAACTTCATATAATCGTCCTGGTGCAAACTGTGCCCAAAAGTGACGCAAACCGGGAACCACAACTTTCACAACAGGTATAGCAATATCTGGGCGTGTTTGCTCTAGAACCAATATTTCTAGCTCTTTTGTTGCAGCTAAATTTACACAATTAATTACATCTTGTTGCAAATCATTACTTTGGTAGAGAGCATAATCTGTGTAAACTTTGGGGATGGCATTAATATCCGGTGATAAATAAGGTTGATTTTCTAATGTAGCAGTTGTACACCAATGCTGCATATCTTGACGGCTAAATTTGGCAGAAGATTGAGGATTTCCATTACTAGAGAGAAATACCATTTGATTCATTTCTGTGACAGCACGTAACAGAGCAATTTTGGCATCAAAGTGAGTACCAAAGCCAAATAAAATATCTTCCGGCTGTTGATTGTAGCGGCGAGAAATTGCGGCGAAGGTGGGAATATTTAAATCAGTAGTTAAGTCTAATACCCAGAAATCACGACCGATAAATTTATAGTATGTATGTAATTTATTTAGATACGGCTCGTCAAAACTATGAAAATTTACCCCAGGTTTAGCGAGTCGATTATACCACCAAATTGCTACTGCATCCCGCTCAACTAACTCCATAAAGCCCTGAAGAATAGCCTCTTCTTTACAACTTCCCGCAGCTGTACCATTAGTATCTGCAAAACAAAAGTTGTGGTTTTCCGGGAGAGGATAACCATAATAACAATAGGCTGTTGGTAGATATTTAAATTGTTGCTGATTTAGCGACCAAAAAGGCGACCATTCAATTTCTTGACTTTCATCAAAAGGATCGGGTATCCATTGAATAACATGGTGTTGCTGATTCCAAATTTGGCGATCGCGGTATTGATTAGCGCTATAGTGCATAAACTTATCAGGATGAATCGCCAATTCTTGCAAATTAGCATAAGCAGCTTTCACCCTTGGTTCTTCTCCTGTAAAAGCTCCGCAATAGCGCTCAATTGCTTCGCCTAAGGCGCTCATCTTCGCTTGAGCGGCTGTTTTCCCTTTACCAAAGCTTTTTTGGCGTAAATCCTCTAATCTTCTGCCTTTGTACGGTAAACTATGCTCAACAACATAGGCGTGAATCAGCTCGTTGTTCTGGAAAGGTTGAAAGATACTTTTAATTACGCCAGTTACTGGGCTAATATGATGTTCGTAATTTTGCCAAGCTTGTTCTGGTAAACAACTGCGATACCCACCATCATCGCTTAATTGCTTGGGTTGGCTAGTTAATACCAATGGTTGAGGTTCTGGTTGCTGATAGGCTATTTCGCCGCAACAATCGCATTGGGGACGACGAACTAAAGTATGGCGTTGGATGTTGAGATTAATTAAATCAAAAGTTAATAATGTCCCTTCTAGGGTATGCTGTTCGGGATTACTTAACCATTTAGCAATTTCTGTAGCTGCTAAATTCAGCGCAGTATCTACAGTTGAAGGTAACGCCGCACGAGAAATCAAAACCGGGTTGAGGGTTTGCTTTTGTTCTTGTAAAAAAGATTCAACCTCACGATTCATTCTCAAACGCTGTGCGAGACATTCCCAGCAACCTGTCACGCCAGGACGAAAAATAGGGCCAATCCAAATTACACTGCCTACAGGTTTGACTAATAACCAAGGAAGCTGCTGTTGTAAAGCTTCGTGGTTAAATTTTGCTAATCCTGGTTGAAGATAGTCATCTGTAAGCACCACAGCAAATTTACCAGAATCCGCCACAGAAATATTCAGAGATTCTAAAATTGCAGTTAATGGCTGTGATTTGACGCTACCAAAGGTGGTAATGCTAACTTTAGCTGCTTTTTGCGCTTGGGTAACCGAGTTACCATCTTGATTTAGCAGTCCCCAAAAAGCAGATTCCTGATGCGAGATGTTATCTGCGTTGGTAATATAACCTTTACGATGCAATTGTTCTAAACCATAAAGAATTTCATCAGCCTTAGCTTGTCCTTGCAATTGTTGAATGATTTCCTCTACTGTGTAAAGTCCATTAAGTAGGGGTGCTAAAAGGTAATATAAACGCCCATTCAAGACAAAATGACCTTTTTCACTTAATAAAAATACAGTTTTAGGAGGAGATAATTCAACATGAAAATGCTCGTAAAACTTCGGCTGGATGAGCATAATTTTTGCTGTGCAATATAAACACAGTAAAGGTTTTTTACGAAAACAAGAATTTATTGGGACTTGATTAATAGATGCTGTTTTATTTCGCTAATTTGCTGACTTAGGCTATTTATTTCTAAATCTTGAGCTTGCAATTTTTGGTAAAGTGCTTGAATTGCGGCTAAAGCCACACCATTAGCATCTACAGTATTAATAAAGCGATCGCTTTCACCACAGTTAAAAATTGCCGCAAAGTCTTGCGCCATCGGGCCTATATGACGAATTGTTTCATCCTGGTTTTTATACTTCCAAGAAGTTATGGGTAAATTGGCAATTCCCAAAAGAATAGCCTGAACATCCACCTCAGCTACAACTTCTTTGACATGGCGATCGCTGATAAAGCGTTTTGAGCCATTGGGATCTAGATAAAAATTGGCGTTATTTTGTAACCCTGGTGCATTTAATGTTCCGCTATTTCCAGGAATTTCTTGTCGTGCTGGATTAATATAGCCAGTACCGCCCATGTAATTTGCTAATTCATCATCCGTTAATTCTTCAATTAAGCTGGCTGTTGGTAACGGGTTTTGGTCATTATTGTACATAATTTTCCTGATGAGCGTCTGAAATTAGATATGGGCAATATTGGCTAATTACTGATATTTTGCGATAAATCGAGCTTAGAGATTTCCACGTAAAAAAATATTCCCTAATGATTGTTGATTGTTGACTGTTAACTGTTAACTGTCAACAGTCAACGACTTAAACGAAATAATTTATTTTTTGGAGTTCCCTTATTTATCAGTTATCTGTTGCTGTAGTTGCAGTAACTGTATTTGCAGTTCTCTGATTTGGGAATCTTTTTGCTGCATCAGTTGGTACAGTGCTTGAATTGCGGCTAAAGCCACACCATTAGCATCTACAGCATTGATAAAGCGATCGCTTTCACCGCAGTTAAACGTTGCTGCAAAGTCTTGCGCCATCGGGCCTATATGACGAATTGTTTCATCTTGGTTTTTATATTTCCAAGTGGTAATGGGTAAATCCACAATTCCCTTGAGGATATCGTGAACATCAATCTCAGCGACTGCTTCTTTGACATTGCGATCGCTCAAGAAGCGCTTTGAGCCATTAGGATCGTAAGTGACTCCTAGATCTAGAGCTTGATCGATAATTTTCACGCCTGCATTGACACTCGTATAGCCTAATAATTTTGATTCAACTAGTGGAACTGTTAGCAACGCCTTTTTCCCAAAAGTAACTGCAATATCACAGCCACCGACACAAGCGGCTAATTCTTCATCGTTGAGATCTGCAATCAAACTTTCTGTACTAGTTAAGTTATGGGAGTTACTTAGCATACATTGAACCTTTTATTTATAAACTAATTGCCAACAAAAAACTCAGCAAATTTATTTTGCAGTCATCATTTATATCAGCAAGGAGGTATTAACTCATGCTGATATTTTTTTCAGATTGAAATAGTTATAACCCCGTACAATCGTTATTTAATCATATTGTTGACAATTTCTGCTTCCCTGTAAATTCTCTATTTTTAAATCAACTTTAAGGCAAACATGGTAATAGCAAGCTACTAGCACTATGTAGAGTTTATCTATGCTTTAAAATAGAATTACTGAAATTGCTGTTTGTTACATTAGCAATTAATGTATATTAGCTGTGAAAGCCATAAAAATCCTGATTTGGTGGTGCAATATATAATTGCTATACAATTATTTTTTCTTTAAGATAAATTTATTTTACCCAGTTTCCAGAAATTTTATCTCAGTAATCATACTGTTATCGTTAGCTCGTAACTTTATTCAATCTCTAACATTTGACATTTCAACTATCTGCTAAGTAAAGTTACTCAATTATCTAGTTTGAAAATGGGCATGGGGCATGGGGCAATTCAATTTTGGATTTTGGATTTTAGATTTTAGATTGAAATCCACGCATCGCAAATCTAAAATCTAAAATTCCTTGTCCTCCTTGTCTCCCTTGTCCTTTTTGTTGGTATCTCAAATAGGATTGCTATATTTGGTTGTGAGATTTTCTCGTGATTGACTAATTTGAATTACAAGTAGTTGAGGGTAATCCAGAATTATGAGGGGTATTTACTAGTACCTGTGCAGTTAAAACCACATCTCCTTGGGGCGTTATTATCAGTCCTTGAGCTTCGACAAGTTCATCAGAGTGAGGTAGTGGTAGACTGGCAAAAGCAGTAACTCCTTTAGTGCGATCGCTACTGCTATAAATGGGGACTGTTTGGATATCTTGCAAAGTGAAATCGCCACTCAAAGCCACCTCAGGATTTTGTGGTAAACCACCTCGTCCAATCACAGTTAAACTGCTGGATGTTGCGGGATTATTTTGTCCACAACTTTGAGTAATTAATGTTGAAGCATCATTTGGCTGCGTTGGTAAAACAGCAATTCCTTTGGTAGGATCTACAGCTAAAGTTGTAATTTCTACAGTTCCACTTAAACCAAACTGAGAACTAGCTGTAATCTCGCTGTTAGCCGTGAGTTCGGGACGAAATTCAATCCCAAATATTCCTTGCGTTGTAATTTGCACATTCCCACCTCTACCAGCAATTGCATTAGCTGTAATATCGCTATTATCAGCAGCAACTAACAACCCAGAAGTAATATTAATATCTCCACCATTACCATTACCACCTGTAGAATCAGTAGTAATTTTGCTACCGTTTCGCATTAATAAAATATCTTGAAGATGTAAGACAATATTACCTCCCTCACCCGATTTAGTTGTAGCTTGAATTCCTCCAGAATCTTGTTGTAGATTACCTCTATTATCTAGTTCTATAGAGTCAGCTTGAATATTAATATTTCCCCCCTTACCCTTACCTTCATTATCCACGCTTAACCTACCACCACCTTGGACTAATAATTTACCTGTGGAAATTTCTAAGTTACCAGCAGGATTATTATTTTCAATATCTAAAACACTAGCAGATAAGCTACTAAATGTTGGGATTAATTTGCTTTCGTCTAACGGATCTGTTCTGAGAGGGCCTTGCCCTAGCAATTTAATAGAATCAGTGGCATTAATTTTTACGACTCCTCCCTTACCAGAACCAAGGGTTTCAACAGCAATATTACCTCCATTTTCTACTATTAATTGGTGCGTATTAATGATTATATTCCCGGCATTGCCAGTAGTATTGGGATTGCTACCACTGAAAACACCACCAGGAATTTTCTGAATTAGGGATACTCCGCTAACGTTGACAGAGTCTCTAGCATTAATGATAATATTTCCACTATTTCCTGCTGCTGTAGTACCTGCAAAAATTTGTGCCCCATCATGAATAATTAACTTCTTAGTGTTAACTATTAAATCACCACCTTGTCCCTTACCTTCTTGAACTGCTGTAAACAAGCCACTACTGAAAGAATCAGAATCTGTGACTCCGATTAATTCCACACTATTAGCAGCATTAATCGTCAAGTTTCCACCTGTGGCATCTCCTATAGTTGCAGCAGATATTTGCGCTCCGTGATGCACGAATAATCGCCCGGTATTTACTGTTAAATTTCCCCCGCTACCAGTACCAGAAGTATCTGCTAATAACCCAGTAAATAAATCAAACTTATCAGAATCAGTACCAATTAATTCAACTGCTGCTTTAGCATTAATGGTTAAATTACCTCCTTTACCGGAAGAGTTTTCTAACGTTGCTGTAGAGATACGAGCTTCACCTTGAACCTGAAGATTGTTAGTATTGATTGTGATGCCTAAGCTATCACCACTACCACTAGTTGTGGCAAATAATCCATCTGTAAACAGTCCGGTTGTTCTGTTGCTTGAGACTATGATTGAATCTGAAGCATTTAATTTTAAATTTGCACCAGAAATATCACTTAATGTATCCGCTTTTACCCAAGAATTCTCAATGAACAACTGTTTTCCTGTTATTTGAATACTACCTCCACCATCACCACTGGTTGTGACTAAAGAATTATCTGTGATTGATATATTAGCTCTGGTAATATTGTCTGGAAAATTGAATTGTGACCGATTCGCGTTTAATGAAAATCCAATCGTAGCTGCATCGGCTATTCCACCGAGTTCAATATGACCGCTATCGGCAGTTAATTGACTGCTATTAATATTAATTTCGCCACCAATCAGTGCAAGAGTTTGATTGATGGGAACTTTCAGATTAGCTGCTTGTACTTGGATAGGTTTTGAATTACTAGAAAATTGTAATCCGATAGGAACATTGATACTTAATAAAGGAGGATTTTTATCTATATTTGTAGTAAATTCTTTGCCATCGGCAAACTGTAAACTTTTAGCAGTAGTTGCTAAAAATGAGCCGCCAATATCTAATTGGGCATTAGCACCAAAAATAATGCCATTAGGATTAATTAAGAATAAATTAGCATTTCCCTGAGTATGGATTATGCCATTGATATGAGAAGGCATTATCCCAGTCACGCGACTGATAATATTTTGAATGAAGGCAGCATGATTAAAATTAGCAGAACCACCATTAGGTACAGAGAATTCGCTAAAGCTATGAAAAAGATTACCGCCAGCTTGATTACCACCTGTAATGGAAAAATTTAACCCATCAGTAGAAGTAACATTTGTATTCAGACTACCATCTGGGGCGATCGCTTGAGGGTAACAAGGTTGAGTCAATACCAGATGTACAGTAGTAACTATTCCAGCAATAGTGAGAATAAAGGGCGAATTCATAAAATGCAAATTAGCCAAATCTGGCGATTCGTCTTTATTTCAGTATTCCCGTAATCGCTGTAAGTATTATGTGCTGAAATTGATCGAGATAATTTTGCCCACAGTGCGATCGCACTGTGGGCATAGGAGATAAACTTTAATTTGCTGACAATTTATCCTTGGCTAGCGCTACTCGAAGGTGGCATAATGACTTTTTTCGCTAAACCTAAAGTCTTCAGCGCTTTAATACTCCACCAAGTAATATCGATTTCCCACCAAGCAAATCCAGATTTGGCAACATGGGGATAAGTATGATGGTTGTTGTGCCATCCTTCGCCATAAGTTACCAAGGATACCCACCAAAGATTGCGGGAATCATCCGTATGATCGAAGGTACGATAACCCCATTTGTGAGTTGCTGAGTTAACAAACCAAGTGGAGTGCCATAATAAGACGGCGCGGACAAACATACCATATATTACGAAAGACCAACCGCCTAAAGCATATAACAACACACCCAAGGGTATTTGCAACAGCAAAAAGTAGCGATCTAACCAACGATAAAATGGTTGACGAGCTAAATCTGGTGCATATTTTTGATATATTTCCGCATCAAAGAATTCTGTACGGGGGTAAAAAATCCATAACATGTGACTCCACCAAAACCCTTTTGTGGCAGAGTAAGGATCTAAGTTGATATCTTCAGTATGGGCGTGATGCTGACGGTGTCCACCTACCCAGAAAATCGGCCCGCCTTGTAATGCTAAAGCACCAATGGTAGCGATCGCATATTCTAACCATTTCGGTACTTGGAAACTCCGATGGCTCAAAAGTCGGTGATATCCCAGACAAATCCCAATGCTGCCGAGTAACCAGTGCAAAAACAGCAGTACACCTAATGCTGACCAAGAAAAAAACCAAGGCGCTAAGAGCGCTAATAGATGAACTGTACCAAAAAATAATACGTTCGTCCAACTGAGCTTTGACGTTCCTTGTTCGGGGGTGAACGTCAGAGATTTTGCAGTCATAAAAATTCCTGTTGATGATGAATTAAGCGATCTGCTTTTTGCGGATGTACTCTTGCATTGGTGACAAGGGAATTACCCGTTCTGTATAAGTTGGTTACAGTAAAGTAGAGCAAGTATCACTTACATTTGTATTCTAACAACTTCTTTTTTTATCTGCAAGTGCTACTTGCATTCTTGATTTTTATGGCATCTCCCACCCATTCAGCTCGTCAACGCCTGATTCAAGCAGCGCTGGAACTATTTACAGCCCAAGGAGTCAGCAATACTACTACCCGGCAAATCGCCGAAAAAGCTGAAGTAAATGAAGTCACATTATTTCGCCACTTTGGTAATAAAAATGGGCTGATGTTAGCTGTTTTGGAAGAATCTGCGGCTTTTAAGAACTTAGGCGAATCTTTAGTACGTCGCGCTAGTCCCCCAGGTAGCGTTTACCAAGCCCTGAAAGATTATGCAAGTGATAGCTTGCTTGCACTAGAGCGGGTACCGGAATTTGTCAGATCTGTAGTGGGTGAAGCCGATCGATACCCAGCCGAAAATCGTCGCGCTTTGGGTAGGGGTTTAACGGAAGCTAACCGCTATGTCGCTCAATACTTAGCTACAGTAATTGAGCAAGGACACTTAAATACCTATCTACCGGCAGAAAAATTAGCCAGTTTGCTGAATGGGATGCTGTTAGGCTACGCCGTAATCGAGTTTACTAGCGAATTTCACGAACTCTGGGAAGACAGAGATGATTTTTTAGAGAACTTGGTGGAATTATTTTTACGCGGTGCGATGTCACCTTCACCAGAATTAGCAATTAATCATGGTGTAGAACATGATGTCAGTATAGAGGTAGCTGATTTACCTGCGGCGTTAGTCCATGAAATTTTGCGCCAAGCCAGGAGATTAGGACTACAAGATTTGGCTTTAGCTTATATATTATTTGCAGCTGGCTTATTGCCTACAGAAATAGTTAACTTACAGCGATCGCATCAAATCTACGACGATCAAGGACACTTTTTGCAAATTACCACTCCCGGATTAGTCCGCCAAGTCCCTGTAAATCAATGGATTTTAGGGAAACAGTACGGCTCTTATACTAACAATCCCTTAACTAAATGGCTCAAGAGTCGCAAGGATCGGCAAACAGCGATGTTTCTCAACAGCTTAGGCGAAGCAATTTCCTCCTCAGAAATTAACAGCCATTGGGAAATCTGGACAGCAGGAATGTTAACACCCCAAGGACAACCCCCAGCGATCGCTCAAGCACAACATACTTGGCGCGTAGAAATGTTAATGCGCGGAATTACCTTAGAAAACTTGAGCATCCTCACCGGTTGCGATCGCACTCAATTACAACCCTACGCGCGCAGATCCAAAGAAAAAGCCGCATTAGAGCAAGCTACTAGGTTGGATCATAAACCGAATTGAGAGGACAAGGGAGACAAGGGGGACAAGGGAAGGGGGACAAGGAGGACAAGGGGGACAAGGGGGACAAGGGGGACAAGGAGGACAAATGACAACTGACAACTGACAAATGACAACTGACAAATGACAACTGACAACTGACTATTGACTAATGACCCTTGACCATTGACCATATTTCAATAATTTATGCTTTAAAACAGTTCCTCGCTTATGCCTTGTTCTGCGACTTTAAATCAACTGGTGGAAATTCTTTTAGCACAGCCTGTAAACTTATCAACTGCGGCTTTAGCACAGTTGGGTAGCGGTATCCAAACAGACACTCGTATCCTCAAGCCAGGTGAGGTATTTGTGGCTTTGCGAGGTGAAAAGTTTGACGGACATGAGTTTGTTGCAGCTGCTATCGCTAAAGGTGCGATCGCGGCGATTGTTGATTTTGAATATGAAAATCCCGGATTACCAGTATTACAAGTCAAAAATACTCTAGAAGCTTATCAAAAAATTGCTCGTTGGTGGCGCGATCGCTTTAACATCCCGGTAATTGGTGTTACTGGTTCTGTCGGTAAAACTACTACTAAAGAACTGATCGCCGCAGTTTTAGCCACTCAAGGACGAGTCCATAAAACTTATGGAAATTACAATAACGAAATTGGTGTGCCGAAAACTCTCTTAGAACTCGCCCCAGAACATGATTTCGCTGTAATTGAAATGGCGATGCGAGGTAAGGGACAAATTGCTGAACTCACTCATATTGCTAATCCGACAATTGGCGTTATTACTAACGTCGGGACGGCACATATTGAATTACTTGGTTCAGAAGTTGCGATCGCTGAAGCTAAATGTGAGTTATTAGCCGAAATGCCTCAAAATAGCGTCGCCATTCTCAATCAGGATCATCCCTTACTAATGTCCACAGCCACAAAGGTTTGGCAAGGAAAAGTCATCACTTACGGCTTATCTGGCGGCGATATCTCAGGAAAGGTGGTAGATAATCAAACCCTGACACTAGGAGATATGCAACTACCGCTACCTTTACCCGGTCGTCACAATGCCACAAATTTCTTAGCAGCTTTAGCAGTGGCTCAGGTTGTGGGTATTGATTGGGCTAGCTTGCAATCTGGTGTTAAAGTTGACATGCCTACCGGGCGATCGCAGCGTTTTGCTTTACCCAACGATGTGGTAATCTTAGATGAAACATACAATGCTGCACCAGAAGCTATGCTGGCAGCCTTGCAATTATTAGCAGATACCCCAGGAAAGCGCAAAATTGCAGTTTTAGGCGCAATGAAAGAATTAGGAGAGCGATCGCCGCAATTGCACCAGCGAGTCGGCGAAACGGTGCAGAAATTGCAATTAGATGGGTTATTGGTGTTAGTTGATGGTACCGATGCCGAAGCGATCGCCAAAAGTGCTCAGGGTATCCCCTCAGAATGCTTTGCCACCCATGCGGAATTAGTGGCGAGATTAAAGACATTTGTGCAAGCAGGCGATCGTTTATTGTTTAAAGCCGCTCATTCCGTGGGATTGGATCAAGTTGTTAACCAGTTGCGTGCGGAATTCGCTAACTGAGATTTGTAGTCACCAAAATGGGTTATAGGTAATGAAAAATCGCTAATGGCTAAAGGTGCAAATTAGTCATTAGCTTTTTACTGTCAGTTGTCAGTTGTTCCTCATAGGGACTTCCAAATAAAAAAACATCCCAATCATTAATTTACCAAGCTCGCAACTCGTAGGGGCGGGGTTACCTCCATAGGTGTCAACTTAAGCTAAAAGCTATATACGGCGCGTGTTGTACAAAAACTTTCGCCCTCATCCCCTAACCCCTTCTCCCCCAGGAGAAGGGGAATTAGATCTCTTGCTCCCCTCTCCCGGTGGGAGAGGGGCTGGGGGTGAGGGCAAAAAGCTTGCTACAAAGCGGGTTTCACCTTAAGTTGACACGTATGGGTTACCTCCGTCCCTACAATTTGGGATAATTTATTTTCTGGAGTTCCCATATACAAACCTAAGACTCACCAATTAAGGTAAACGCCGCCCAATCAATAGGGCGAGGATGCTTCTTCATCGTTATCAACATAGCATTACGTAAAGCCACAGCCTTATCAGGATTTTTTTGCCACTGTTGATAAAACTCCGTCATTAATTCTGATGTGGGTGAATCAGGAACCGCCCATAATGAAACAATCACACTAGGCGCACCAGCAGTAATTAAAGAACGAGACAACCCAATTACCCCATCACCAGTAATTTTTCCTCTACCAGTGTCGCAAGCACTCAAAACTACGAGTTCAGCGTTAATGCGTAAATTAACTATTTCCGCCGGGGTGAGTAAACCATCATCGTTACTGGTGGGTGTAAGAGCGATCGCACTCGGTATACTCTTATCAGCATCATCTAACAACCCATGCGTTGCTAAATGAATCATTCTGGCAGAAGATAACTTTTCTTTAAACGCTGTTTCTGTGGCATCTTTGCCAGTGATAGCTTTAGTTTTGAATAAACTTGCAACTGTCACTGCTTCCTTTTCTGCACCTGCTAATGATGGAAGTTGTACAGGCGGAATCCCCACTTTTGGCATGATAGGATTACCCATAACTAACACATCTTTACCCGTTACCTTTTGGCGTTGTTGACGAGTCAAATCTAGAACTTGAATTGATGGTGCAGTGAGGATAGTGTGTTTTTCAATTAAGTATTTGCCATCTTTATCTTGCAGTGCTACAAATGGAACTAAAAACAGTGCATCATGAGGTATAAATATAACTTTCTCGTCTGGGTTAGTCGGAAGAAGAGAGGCTATAGGTTCAATCAATACCTCATGTAATTTCTGCAAATTTTGCTTTTGAGCATCTGTATCCTTAACTTCTGAAAAAATACCTCGACCTCCAGCACCAATGGCGATACGGGTTTTGTTTACTAGCTGTGCGAGTGGCGTATTTAATGATTTCAAGTCTTCTTGCTTAAATCCAACTTCACCTGTTGGCTTTACAACCCAAATATAGAGATTTGATTCACCAAGAATTGAGTATTCAACGAGAGTAGCATTTTGTGATTTAGCAATTTGCTTAATCTTCTCAAAATTAGGTGGCTTGATAAGCTGTTGATTAGCAATATTACCAGAAATCCTGGAAGCTAATAACTCTACAAAAGCTCTAGCCCGCGCTTGTTCAGAAACTTCTAAGGCAATATTAATTTTATTTTGTGCTATCAGTACTTGTTGTAGTAAGAGATAGGTGAAAGTTTGCCGTTCAAACAGGGAAATTTTTTCATCATCCTTTAATATAAGTCGTAATTTGTTCCAAACTTCAATTGCTGAAAATAAATTTGTTTCTGCATCAGAATAGTTACCCAAAGCATTGTAAACCTCTCCAATATTTGTAAGAGTTATTGCTTCCGATTCTTGGTCTTTTAGTTGTCTAGCTATAACTAAAGCTTGCTGGTAGTAGTTCAAAGCTTGAGTGTATTTACCTTGGTTGTAATAAACTAATGCTATGTTATTTAAAGTTTTTGCTTGTCCTTCTTTGATTCCACTTTCTTGACGAATTACTAAAGCTTGCTGATAATAATTCAAGGCTTGATCATACTGTCGTAAATTCCAATAAGCAGAACCAATATTATTGAAAGTTCTTGCTTTAGCGGGATTGGCACCAGTTACATTGAGAATATTTAAAGCGTTTTGATACAACTTTAAAGCTTCCTCGTACTTTCCTATTTGTTCATAAATTCGCCCTATATTGTTAAAAATATTCACCATTCCTGATTTACTATCTATTTTTGAGTAAATATTTAAGGCTTGTGAATTTAAATCTAAAGCTTTTTCATACTGTCCTAATTTAGTATAAAGTCCGGCAATTTTTTGGAGAATATTTGCCTTAGATGCTGGATTACCACTTGTTTCAATAATCCCTAAAGCTTGATTATATTTTTCTAATGCTGTAGCATACTGACCTAATTCTAAATATATATTTCCAAAAATAATAAAAGTATCTGGCAATGCAGCTTGGTTACCAATTTTAGTCTGAATAGCTAAAGCTTGCTGTGCTAAATATAAGGCTTTGGAATAATCTCCCATATCTATATAAACTGATGCTATATTATTGAGATTATTCGCTTCTCCAGCCTTGTCATCAAGTTTTATACTAATTGCTAGTGACTGTTGGAATAACTCTAGTGCTTTGGAATAATTTCCTAACTCACTATAAACTGTTCCGAGATTATTAAGTCTTTTTGTTTCCCCAACTTTGTCATTAATTCTTCGAGAAATGGTTAAAGCTTGCTCATAGAGGTTCAATGCTTGTGAATAATCACCTTGGTCAGCATAAATTGTTGCCATACTTCCAAGAACCACTCCTTCTAGCAGTTCATCATTATTTTGTTTATAAATGGCTAAAGCTTGTTGATAGAACTCTAACGCTTTGACATAATCAGTTAACTGGTAGTGTATAGATCCAATTAAAGCAAGAGTATCTCCTTGTGAATTACGATCATTTAATTGTTTGAAAATGGATAAAGCTTGCTGATAATAGTCTAAGGCTTCACTATACTGTCCCTGACTCCGGTAAACTGCCCCAATATTTGTGAGAACAATACCTTCACCTTGATGTTCTCCAATTTTTTTTAAAATAATTAAACACTGCTCAAAAGACTTTAAAGCTTCTTGAAACTGACCTCTATTAAATTGATGATCGCCTAATTGCTTGAGGCGCAATGCTTCATTCCTCAATTCTTGGGTTGTTTGTGTTTGTGCAGTCAGGCTAGTTTGCACATTTTCCTTTGTCTGTGATTCAGCAACCCCTACAGATAAAGACAGGTACAGCACTAAACTAGCAAGAGAGAGAGATTTGAGACGATTATGCACAATAAGTAGTCCTTCAAGCAGGTGAGAGTAAATTACTGGCTATTTCTCTATATCTCTCACGCCTAGTGAGCTTATGCAAAAATTTTGTTTCTGCTTGCAAAATTTAACTACAAAGCTTGGTGAAAAACCAGGTTTTGGTAGGCAACAAAAGCTAGATGTTCATGTAATAAATCACACAGCAACACCAATAGAACCTGTGCATTGAACTCACATTGAGTTAGGGTTACGATCGCTCTAACTTGAACCACTTAATTTAAAGTGTTGACAAAATTCAACCGTATACATCCTCATGGGGATAGTATACGGTGTGATTAGTGCTATACTGGAAAAATCTATTAAAAGTATATAATATTACATTTAATAGAGTATTTTTACTTAATAAAGTTTTTCATTCAAGTTTTCTGTGGTGGGAGTAATTGACTGTTCGTAGTTGGTATTTTGTTGGGTGAGAGCGATCGTGCCGAAGAGCATCATACTACCCACAGCTAATGCGATCGCCGGACGCTTGAGAAACAGAAAATCTCGCACTATCCTGGCTAAAGGACTGCTCTGACGCCGCAGTTCCGCAGAAACCATCATTTGCTTAATGGTAAATGGATCGCGGACATAATGACCGCTAGGACAAACTACCAGTTTTTCTTGGCAATAAGGACAACTATACAAGCCAACACAAGACTTTAAAGGTTTAGGTGTGGCATTTCTTTGGCAAATCGGACAAGTAACATAATGATTATCAAATATGTGTGTATTCATCTAATTTATCCGCCTAGTCCCTTGACTCGCTCTATAAACAATAGTTATAGTGAATTCCCGTTTCACCCTGAATCGACTCACCGATGTGGTCTAACATCCGTTTTTAATTACACATACAGTATTCTTGCTACTCAAGTTAGTTCAATGACTGCAACACGAGTATAGCTAGCTTTAGCAAAGGATGCTTTTGGTTAGTGTTTGCCGTTGGTGCAATCACCAACATCCTCCGTACTGTACAATTATTATACGGCTTAATTTTATACTGAATTACACTTTAACACTGCTGGTTTATCATTAACTATAATAATTCTCTCCCATTTAATCATTCTCCCCATCAAAATTTTGCATAGTGGAATCTTTTTTAACTGAAACTTTGTAAAACTCTTGAATCTCGCATACTTGTCTGGTTGCTAAATCATGGCTCACAATGAGAAGTAACAGATAAAAATTTAAATTTTTTCTTACATTTACCTCGCCTCTCAATGACTCTCTTGCCGCCCAAAGAACTGAGGAAGGTGACGGAACCACCTGCTTTTCCTTCTCTTTCCACTCGTTTAGCTCGCTTAATTAATCGTTTTCAACCATCGTTAGAAACCGTTGTGCTGCTTTTAGCCGTATTAATTGGCGGCGGTACGGGTATGGGTGTAGTTACTTTTCATTATTTAATCCAGCTGATTCACGATTTGATGCTGGAAAACTTTATGGGCGCGATCGGTACCTGGGGTGCTTGGACTTTAGCCTGCGTTCCGATTCTTGGTGGCTTAATTGTGGGATTAATGCGCTGGCGCACCCAAGATTTTGGCCCTGGATTGGCTTCTTTAATTGCTGCTTCTCAGGGTAAAGAAATTAAGCAGCCACTGCGCCCAGTCACGAAAATGCTAGCCGCTTCGGTATCCTTGGGGAGTGGTGCTTCTTTGGGGCCGGAGGGGCCAAGCGTCGAAATAGGTGCTAATTTTGGGATGCTGTTGTCTTTGGTGCTGCAAGTATCCCAAGAACAACAACGCTTACTTTTAGGTGCGGGTGCAGCAGCAGGATTAGCAGCCGGGTTTAATGCTCCCATTGCTGGGGTATTTTTTGCCCTAGAGGTGGTAATCGGAGCTACTTCTTTTGCCACTTCGGCGGTGAGTGTGGTGCTATTAGCTGCTGTAGTTGCAGCCTTAATTGCTCAAATTGGGTTGGGTGCCCAACCTGCGTTTGCTTTACCTGTCTATCAAGTCCGCAGTCCTTTAGAATTGCCAATTTATCTCGGATTGGGCTTAGGTGCAAGTCTGGTGGCGCTGGCTTACAAGGAGTCAATTCGCATCGCTAAAGCTTGCTTTGTCGGACAAGTTCCTGTGGTGGCGTTTTTAGGACGAATTCCCAGGTACATCCATCCGCTCATTGGTGGTGCGATCGTGGGGATAACAGCTTTATATTATCCGCAAATTTTGGGTATTGGTTATGGCACAGTCCAAGCCATGCTGCAAGATGTGGAGTTTTCTTTGCCCTTATTGCTGGTACTGTTAATTCTCAAGCTGCTGATGACAGCGATTAGTAGCGGAAGTGGTTTTGTTGGCGGTTTGTTTGCACCTGCAATGTTTTTAGGTGCTTCCTTTGGTTCCGCTTATGCCAAAATTGTTGCGGTAATTTCTCCCACCATTGGTGCCCAAATGGCGGCTCCCCCAGCTTATGCAATGGTAGGTATGGCAGCTGTTTTAGCGGCTAGCGTCAGAGCGCCGTTAACAGCAATTATCATGCTATTTGAATTAACTCGCGACTACCGCATTGTCTTACCTTTAATGGCGGCTGTGGGTTTGAGTGTTTGGTTAATCGAACGCCTCAAACCAAATTCTAGTTCTAATTCTAATCTGCAACAGATTGGGCTGTCGGAATTGAAAGATGAGAAGACAGAAATGTTGCAGCAAATTTTAGTTAAAGATGCAGTCTTGACTTGCCCGAAAAAATTAGCAGCTACATTAGGAGTATTAGAGGCAGCCAAGGAAATGATCCGCGATCGCTGCCATCATGCTTTAGTAATTAATGAAGCCGAGCAATTAGTAGGGATTATTTCTTTAGAAGATATTAACCGTACTCTTCGTCGCAGGCAAAACTATCAAAATTTGCCCATCGAAATTCAGAGCGATTTATCTAGCAAAACTTTGCTAGATATTTGTACCACGGAAATTCTTTATGCTTGGATGGATGAACCTTTATCTGAAGCTTTAGACCGAATGGCGCTGAGAGGTTTGCATCAATTACCTGTTGTCGCCAGAGATAATCACGAGCGCATTTTAGGTCTACTAGAAAAGGAGCAAATTGCATTGACTTGTAGTTTAGCTGTTACAAATCAGGCAATTCACCAGTATTTATCCATGCAGCTTTTATAAATACGTGGTAACTCCTGATTAGTCAATGGTCAATAGTCAACAGTCAATAGACTTGGGACTTTTGACTATGGACTTTTGACTCTTGACTAATTTATTAAGCTGTGGCTTCTATATCTTCGATATCTTCTCTATCTTCTGGATCTACTTGGCGGAGACGAATGTGCTTTTTCCCTAAAGTGATGAGAAACTCATCTCCAGGTTTGAGATTCATCTGTTTTGTATAAGCTGAACCTATCAGCAAGTTACCGTTAGATTGCACGCTAATTCTATAGCTAGCACTGCGTCCACCACGCCCATTAGCACTAGGTGTACTGTCTAATTGAATGCCTTCAGCATCAATTAGGGCGTTTAAGAACTTCATCATATTGACGCGCTCTATACCATTTTTTGTAACGGTATAGTAGCCGCACTTCTTAGCTTTGTCTTCTTTGCTCTCGTTCTCTAGCTCTTTGACTTTTTTGAGCAGATCTTCACCGACTAGTGGTTCAATTTTTTTCTGTTTAGCCATCAACTTAGGTCGAAAACGAATGTTTCAAGTCTTTGAATCGATTTTATTTTAGCTGACATTGAGCTAGTAGGAACAAAATCCTTTAGTTTTTATTTCAGCCTTGCCAAGTATATTACATTCATTGGCAGAATTGTTACTAGATTTTCAATATTATGACAATCTATTTTGTAGAATGCTGGCAATAGTGATAACTATATATAGGTTGTAAATTACTGCTAAACTATACTTGTTTAAGTTTTCTAAAGTATGCCGAAAAAAGTTGTCTAGTTGCTGATATAGAGAATTGAGGTAGAGAGCGATCGCCAAAACCAATCCTGAGTCAGTAAAGGTGGGTTTTGCAAAATATCCATTTGGTAACGAGAGATAATTGGTTAAACCTACCCATACAAGACTGTCAAGTCCAAAGTTTTTTGACCATTGACCATTGACTCTAGACTAAATAAGAAAGCTGCTAACAATGAAACTAACAACGAGAGGACAATACAGTGTAAAGGCTTTACTAGATTTAAGTTTACAGCCAAAGTATGGCCCTGTATCGGTGAGAGCAATTGCCAATCGCCAAGATATTCCTGCTCCTTACCTAGAAAAATTATTAATAGAAATGCGTCGTGCTGGATTGGTAAAATCAATTCGTGGTAGTGTTGGCGGTTACCAATTGGCACGAGAACCTGTAAAAATATCTATAGGCCAAATTTTAGAGTCTGTGGGTGAAACGATCGCTTATTTACCCGATCGCGCCCCAACATCGGCACAAGCTGAAGATTGGGTCACATTTACACTTTGGCAAAGACTCAACCAAAAATTAAAAGAAGCTATATATAGTATTACCTTAGCCGATCTCTATTACGATGCTCGCAGTAGGCAGGCTTCACTAGGAGAAGAAGCAAATTTTGTAGTTTAGTCAAAAGTCAGTAGGGTTGGATTTTATCAAATTTTCCTTGGGAAATGAAATATGTTGGTTAAACCCGCCCCTACAAAAGTCTAGAATCAAAAGTCCATAGTCAAAAGTCTATAGTTAACAATTTCTGGACTAATGACAGTTGACCATTGACTAATGACCATTGATTAATGACCATTGACCATTGACTAATGACTAATAACATTTATATATTAATTGTTGCGGCAATTTTAGATTATATAATTGGCGATCCTTGGGGTTGGCCTCATCCAGTACAAGTAATGGGATGGGCAATTTCTTGGTTTACTAAAGTATCTGGGAAATATTTTCACCATCCTGACAGCCAACGAATCGCAGGAATTTTCCTCGGCATTATTTTAGTAATGGGTAGTGGAGTTAGCTGCTGGTTAATCATTCACATTGCTAGATGGCTGCATCCCATATTGGGAATTATCACAGAAAGCATAATTTTAGCTAGTTGTTTTGCGCTTAAAAGTTTGAGAACAGCAGCAGTCACTATTTTAAAACCTCTCACAGGCGGAAATTTAACAGAGGCTCGCGATACTTTAAGTAATTATGTAGGTCGAGATACCAAAGACCTTGACGCAGCAGAAATTTTGCGAGCGATTTTAGAAACTGTCACCGAAAATGCAACTGATGGGGTAACTGCTCCGTTGTTTTATGCAATTGTTGGTGCATTCATTCCCTTTATTGGCGCTGCACCCTTAGCTTTAGCATACAAAGCTAGCAGTACTTTAGATTCAATGGTGGGTTATAAAGAAGCACCTTATACTTATTTGGGTTGGTTTAGCGCGCGGTTAGAAGATTATTTAACTTGGCTTCCTTGTCGGTTAACAGTCATGACTTTAGCTGTGTTCTCAGGTAAACCCCTACATGTGTGGCGAATTTGTCGCCGAGATGCTGTCAAAGATCCTAGTCCTAATTCTGGTTGGAGTGAGTGCGCCTATGCAGCGATTTTAGGCGTGCAGATGGGTGGAACAAATTGGTATCGCGGCGTAGCTAAACATAAACCACTTTTAGGCGATGAGATTTATCCGATTACACCGCAAACTATTGAATCTGCTTTGCAATTAACCAGATATTGTTTTTTACTTTGGTTAGGAGTAGCGATCGCTCTACTCTTAATTCACCTAAACAGGTAATCATAGATATAGGGCATTGGGCATTGAAACAATTTTAGATTTTGGATTTTAAATTTTAGATTGGAATCCAAAATCGCAAATCTAAAATCTAAAATTCCCTGTCCTCCTTATCCTCCTCCAGTCGCCTTAAATATCTGGTATCATGCATTACTCAGGGGTATCGGTCTATGACTATGTCTGTAAAAGTAGTTGAAATTCTCTCAGCAGAAGAACTTCGTCGTACTGTAAATCGCCTAGCTTCGGAAATTGTGGAGCGGACGCGCGATTTATCTGGGCTGGTTTTGCTAGGTATTTATACTAGGGGTGTAATATTAGCTGAGTTATTGGCTCGTCAAATTGAGATATTAGAAGGCGTGACTGTTAAGGTGGGAGCATTAGATATTACATTTTATCGCGATGATTTAGATCAAATTGGGTTGCGAACTCCAGCCAAAACCAATATCTCCTTTGACTTGACAGATCAAACTGTTGTCTTGGTTGATGATGTGATATTTAAAGGGAGAACAATTCGTGCGGCGTTGAATGCGGTAAATGAATACGGTAGACCTGAGGTAATTCGTTTAGCTGTTTTGGTAGATAGAGGTCATCGAGAAGTACCAATACATCCTGATTTTACTGGTAAGCAGCTACCTACAGCCAAAGAAGAGGTTGTGAAAGTTTATTTACAAGATTGGGATGGTAAAGATGCGGTGGAGTTGATTGGGGATTAGTCAATGGTCAATGGTCAATGGTCAATGGTCAACAGTCAATAGTCAATGGTCAATGGTCAATGGTCAATGGTCAACAGTCAATAGTCAATGGTCAATGGTCAATGGTCAATGGTCAATGGTCAATAGTCAATAGTCAATAGTCAAATTGCTAAATTTAGCAAGAATTGGCGGAAGGGTTGAATTGAGGTCAATGTGAAGATGCGATCGCATCCTAGAACCATAGGAAGCTCGGTATAATTTAGGTCATGCTTTAGGAAATTGAGTAAACATTGAGAAGCGATCGCATCTTCAGACAAAGTATGAAACTTAATCTGGCTGAATTTCAGCAAATGGCAAACAATAACGCTAATTGCGACACCATGAGAGACAGCCAAAGCTTTGTGGCTTTAATCTTCCAATGATTTTGTCGGTACCTCAACTGCTGTGACATCAATTGTGCCATCGGGAGTAAAACGGCGAAAATGACGATTTTGGACTAACAATTGCTCACCACAGTTAGGACATTGCAATTGACTATTATTTAAGCCTGTAAACTCATATCGGCATACAGGACATTGATCGACAACTAAGTTCCGTTGCAACCACCAGCGAAATCCCAAAAAGGCGATTACGGGTGCTAATAGTAACAGTCCAAAAATAAACAGTAGTGAATTTACTAACCAACCCAAGCCTAAGGATGCTAGCAACCAAAACACTGCTAACGTTGTTAGCCAAGGGCGAAGACTTTCAAGCTGTGATGGAAAAGATTTAAGGCTCATTTTTAAATATCTTGTTGCTCTGTTTCTAGGATAGCGAGTTTGGTCATTAGAGACGCGATGAATCATTAGAGACGCGATGAATCGCGTCTGTACAAGAGTCAATGGTCAATGGTCAATGGTTGGTAAATTAAGTATATTTGGAAACCTATAATTTTTTAGCGATCGCTCTTGAGAGCTAATTTCCCTTTGGCTGTGATTATGAGCGCTGGGTAAAATCTCACCAAAGTCATTGTTGTTTAATGGCTGGATATAGTGAATTTTTAGAGAAACTACTTGATTACATCTATATTTTATAGTACTTGTGTATTAAAAGTTTAACTATTAAGTTGACGTAATTTAGCCATATTTTCGGATATTTGAGTGAAGCGCGACTCGATTTATTACCAAATTTTTAAACGCTTTCCCGGATTAATTTTTGAACTCATTGATTACCGTCCTGAGCAAGCGCAAAACTATCGATTTGAGTCAGTGGAGGTCAAAGAAACTACCTTTCGTATTGATGGGGTGTTCTTACCGCCAGAAGATGCAAAACCCAAGATAATATTGTTTGCAGAAGTGCAATTTCAGAAAGACGAAGGTCTTTATCATCGGTTCTTTACCGAATCAATGATGTATTTGAACCGCAATCAGTCTCAATATGATGACTGGTATTGTGTGGTAATTTTTCCATCCCGCAGCCTAGAACCAAGCGATACTACCACTCATCGTATATTTTTAAACAGCGACCAAGTACAGCGCATTTATTTGGATGAGTTAGGTAGCTCCAATCAGCAGCCAATAGGTATAAATTTATTCCAGCTAACAATTGCATCCGATGAAGCGATCGCCGAACAAGCCAAGCAATTAATTCAACGGGTAAAATTAGAACAAACAGACCCACTGCCGAAAACGGAAATTATCGATATCATCACAACAATTGCTGTTTACAAGTTTTCATCTTTGAGTAGAGAGGAAGTGGAAGCTATGCTCGGACTAAGTTTAGAGCAAACCAGGATTTACCAGGAAGCAAAAGCTGAGGGACGAGAAGAAGGACGAGAAGAAGGACGAGAAGAACGGGAAGTAGAAATACTGAAAGTTACCGTGCCTTTGTTACTCAAAACGGGAATGACTATAGAACAGATTGCACAACAACTAAATGTGAATCTAGAAGCTGTTCGCCTAGCTGCACAGGAGAAAGGGACGTAAGGGAAGGGGGACAAGGAAGACAAGGAATTTTAGATTTTAGATTTGCGATTTTGGATTCCAATCTAAAATCCAAAATCCAAAATCCAAAATTGTTTCAATGCCCAATGCCCATCAAATTAACTCTTGTAACCGTTTTTGCAAAGCATCCATACCAAAAAGGGCGATCGCTTGTTCTCTGAGCCAATGTCCGTCACAACGTTGGTCAACTCCTGTGAGTATTTCTATACAAGCATTTGCTACGGCGTTGGGGTCGCGGTGGGGAACGCGCCAGCCTAAATTACCATCTTGTAAGGGGTCGGCAGAACCATCACTATCACCGGAGAGTACGGGTATGCCGCAAGCCATTGCTTCTAAATATACAATACCAAAACCTTCTTGAGAAGGCATAATGTAGGCGTCAGCTAGGCGGTAATGTGCCATTAATTCCTCTGTGGGGACGAAGCCGGCAAAGATAACGCGATCGCTTACAGCTAAATCTTGAGCCAGTTGGGCTAATCTTGGTTGGTCATCGCCACGACCAATGACTAAGTATTTGACATCGGGGAAAACTTGCAGAATTTGCGGTAATGCCCGAATTGTCACATCAACACCTTTATATATATCTCCCGACCATAGCCTAGCGACTGTGAGCAAAACTCTGGTATTATCTAAACCATACTTAGCTATCAATTCTGGCTGTTTAATTCCTGGTGTAAATTTATTGCCATCAATAGCGCATGGCAGTATCTTTACTTGGCTTGGATTGATAAAATTAGCCGCACAGCAGCGATCGCGACTGTAACGGCTAATTGTCCAAATCCCTGATGCCGATCTAAGTGCCTGACGTTCTCTATTAGGTAGCGGTTCCCAAACTTCTTTGCCGTAAGTTAAGACTGTGTAAGGAATTCCTAAAGGTTGACAAAGAGTTTGCACCAGTTTGGCTAAGTAAATGTGACCGCAAAAAACATGTTGGGGACGTTGTAGCAGCAGACACTTCAATAGCGCCAATGTCATTTTTAATCTACCCAGAAGGGACGATTGGTTTTGAAAGCCATAAAATCGCAGTTTTTCATCCCAGTTAGGTGTAGAATTGGGGCGATCGCGCAGCACGAATACCTCTGCTTGATACCGGGGATTTAATTTTTGATAGGCACGGAAAATATCTTTAACGTAGGACTGAATACCACCCTCATGTACAAAAATTTCTAAAAATACAAATACATGATTGGCTTTGTGATTAACTTGATTGTTAAAATTCAGGTTTGCACTCACTTTAGCGATCGCCATTATTAAGTAGTATTTTTAACCAGAATTTCAGTAATGGAAATCCAAACCTAAAACAAGCCCACCCTAAAAAAGGAGGGAGCATCCCAATTTTGACGCAATACCCTAGAAGGGTATTGCTATACCAACAAAGCCTGCCTTGGCAGGCTATCAAACTTTTAGCCTGCCTTGGCAGGCTTCGTATTTCTAGCCCCACCCTTATAAGGTGAGGGCGTTTTTGCACATTTGGGATGCTCCCAAAAAGGATAGGATTGCGCCTCAAAGGTCAACCATCAACAATTCTAGTTGACTACTATTTTTACTTAGAGGCGGTATTAATGGCGACAGTAAAATTAGGGGTTAGTCTCAGCCATATAATTGCTGCGGAATTTATTAATAAGCAAGTAATTGCTAAAGCTAACAAGATATAAGTCGGTAACATGACTACGCCGACGAGAAACCAGCTATAGACATGCATTACCATGATCGAGGCAAAAATACTGGCAATTCCCGCCGATAGCCATACATGATGTGATGGGCGACGGAATGCAACCAGAAACATTGTCAGGATTGTGGTTAGTAAATTGGCTGGCACTAAAAATGCGCAAATACTTACGCAGTTGGTGCGGGAGAACTCAGCTAAGGTATGGAAATCGAGCATCAATGTGTGGGGATAATGTTCGCATATACTAACAAATTTAATATATTTAAATTTAATATATTTATAAATAATTGAACTTACCTTAGCATCAGATTGCAGTGAGCGCATCAAATATGTTACATAATTTAAATTTATCTCTGCAATTGTGAATATTTAATAGTGGGTATGCTGGGTAATGCCCAGCATCGTGAAACTAACCCATTAAAATCACTGTATCAATGACATGAATTACGCCATTATCTGCTTCGATATCGGCTGCTAAGACGGTGGCGTTTTTCACTTCAAAACCCTCAGAACAGTCAATTTTAATTGGTGAACCTTCGACGGAAGTCACTGTTCCCAGTTTCTCTAAGTCAGCCTTGAAAAGCTTTCCAGGCACTACATGAAATGTTAAAATCCGTGCTAATTGAGGAATGTTCTGCACAAGAGTTTGAATAGTTCCTGGTGGTAACTTAGCAAAAGCATCATCATTTGGTGCAAAAACTGTGAAGGGGCCAGGACTTTTTAATGTTTCTACTAAACCTGCAACTTGGACGGCAGTTACTAGGGTTTTAAAAGAGTCAGCCGAAACAGCAATATCAACAATATCGGGCATATTTTTCACCTGAATCTATGTATGTTATCTTAAAGGATAGTAAACTATTTTTAAGCTATATTAAATAAATTTAGCGGTAAATAGGGCTGCAAGTATATAGCGCGATCGCCCTATGATTGTCATAGATGAATCTCTGTGTAAGCAAAATGTCCGAGCGTAGTTACGCCATTCTAGGAACTGGTGCATTAGGTGGCTTTTATGGTGCGAAATTGCAAAAAGCTGGTTTAGATGTCCACTTTTTGCTTAAGAGTGATTATGAATATGTAAGAGACTTTGGTTTAGTGGTGGAATCTGTAGATGGCGATTTTACCCTACCCCAAGTTAATGCTTATAATGATGTCGCAAAAATGCCCAAGTGCGATGTGGTAGTTGTGGCATTGAAAACGACACAAAATCATTTATTACCACAGATGTTACCCTCGATTGTCAAAGCGGGTGGGGTGGTGTTGATATTGCAAAACGGGTTAGCTGTGGAAGAAGAAGTTGCAGCGATAGTTAGCAATGTTACCATTATCGGTGGGTTGTGTTTCCTTTGTTCTAATAAAGTCGGTGCTGGACATATTCGTCACCTAGATTATGGACAAATTACCTTAGGGGAATATACCTCAGGTTATCAGGCTTGCGGAATTACCGAGAAGATGCAGCAAGTAGCTGATGATTTGATTCATGCGGGTATTTCCATCGAATTAACTGAAGATTTATTATTGGGGCGATGGAAAAAGCTGGTATGGAATATCCCTTATAATGGGCTATCTGTGATTCTTAACGCCAGAACCGATGAATTAATGGCTTATGAACATACGCGCAAATTAGCGGAACAGTTGATGTATGAAGTTGCTGCTGGGGCGAAAAGTTGCGATCGCATAATTCCCGAAAGCTTTATTCAACTGATGCTCGACTATACTGTGAAGATGAAGCCTTATCGTACCAGCATGAAAATTGACGCTGATGAAGGGCGTCCTTTAGAAGTAGAAGCAATTTTTGGTACTCCATTACGCAAAGCCCAAGCTGCGGGTGTATATTTACCGCAGATTAACTGTTTATATCAGCAACTCAAGTTTTTGGATGGGAGATTGACGGTTGATGGTTGATGGTTGACTGTTGACGGTTGACAATTGACGATTGCCTGCGGAATATACTCAAATGAGTTCTCAAACCCCAGTTTGAGAAAGCAATATTAACTTTTGCCTGCGGAATATACTCAAATGAGTTCTCAAACCCCAGTTTGAGAAGGCAATATTAACTTTTGCCTGCGGAATATACTCAAATGAGTTCTCAAATCCCAGTTTGAGAAGGCAATATTAACTTTTGCCTGCTGAATATACTGAAATGAGTTCTTAAACCCCAGTTTGAGAACTCAATTTTCAGTTTGAGAACTCAAACCCCTGTTTGAGAACTGAATTCTGATAATGAGTTTTTAAGTTTCAATCCCTCATAGGGATTAAGAGAAATTGCAATCTAAAAGTGCGCGAACAAGAACTAATCGAAGCTAAGTTTCAATCCCTCATAGGGATTAAGAGAAATTGCAATCATCATCTCCGGCGGGAACTTTCACCACTCAGCAGTTTCAATCCCTCATAGGGATTAAGAGAAATTGCAATCGAACGGTAAAACTAAGTCAAAAGCCGGGAAGATGTTTCAATCCCTCATAGGGATTAAGAGAAATTGCAATACAGTAGAAGCTGCTAAATACTTAGATAGCCAACGTTTCAATCCCTCATAGGGATTAAGAGAAATTGCAATTATGGGCTAAACCCGGACACGCTAGTGTACTCAATGTTTCAATCCCTCATAGGGATTAAGAGAAATTGCAATCCGATCGCAATCCTGCATGGGAGCAACCCACACCCACGTTTCAATCCCTCATAGGGATTAAGAGAAATTGCAATCCAAAACTTTAATAGCTGAATCTATTTGTTTTTCAGTTTCAATCCCTCATAGGGATTAAGAGAAATTGCAATCTGGGGGTAGTATTGTTTCTAATACTTCTGGTCAGTTTCAATCCCTCATAGGGATTAAGAGAAATTGCAATCTGATTTGCCTTATTGATAAGTAAAAATAATACCCGTTTCAATCCCTCATAGGGATTAAGAGAAATTGCAATCATATCTGCGTCGGCACAAAAGAAGAGTGCGAGGCAGTCTATGTTTCAATCCCTCATAGGGATTAAGAGAAATTGCAATTTGCATATCATTTGTCCATTGAGAAAGGGACTATGGTTTCAATCCCTCATAGGGATTAAGAGAAATTGCAATTTTAGATGAATTAATAGCTTATGGAGCTTACACCTGGAGTTTCAATCCCTCATAGGGATTAAGAGAAATTGCAATTTTGAACCCGGTGCATTGCGATGCATCGGGTTTTCTGTTTGTTTCAATCCCTCATAGGGATTAAGAGAAATTGCAATGCATCTTCATGCTGCCAATAGCTATCAGTATATGGTTTCAATCCCTCATAGGGATTAAGAGAAATTGCAATGATTAAATGTCGCCAAGGTTGATTGAGAGTCCGACGAGTTTCAATCCCTCATAGGGATTAAGAGAAATTGCAATCCCATTCGCCTCACCTTCATCCAAAATTTGCTGCGTTTCAATCCCTCATAGGGATTAAGAGAAATTGCAATAAGGCTTTTCGCTCTGCTTAAGTGTTAATCTTATTCCCGTTTCAATCCCTCATAGGGATTAAGAGAAATTGCAATTAAGAAATGAAGCTAAAAAGATAGAGGAAGACGCTGTTTCAATCCCTCATAGGGATTAAGAGAAATTGCAATATGATGAAAATCTACTGCCATCAGAAATGCCACAAGGTTTCAATCCCTCATAGGGATTAAGAGAAATTGCAATGGAAATCAAGCAGGAATTAACCACAGCGCTGGAAGTTTCAATCCCTCATAGGGATTAAGAGAAATTGCAATCAAGTACACAGGGGGTAAGTAATATGTACACACCAGTTTCAATCCCTCATAGGGATTAAGAGAAATTGCAATTTGAAGTATTAGGCGGCACTATCAGCGTAACGTGGGACGACGTTTCAATCCCTCATAGGGATTAAGAGAAATTGCAATTGCTCACTCGATAGTTATGGCGATCGCAAAAACGGTTTCAATCCCTCATAGGGATTAAGAGAAATTGCAATTTTACAAATTTATGCTCATACGTCAGAAATAGGTGAGTTTCAATCCCTCATAGGGATTAAGAGAAATTGCAATGCCACCTTTACAAGTAGGTTTTGGCACAGCTGGGTTTCAATCCCTCATAGGGATTAAGAGAAATTGCAATGCCCAAGCCTAGCTTGATTTAGGAAATCTCAGCCCTAGTTTCAATCCCTCATAGGGATTAAGAGAAATTGCAATAGCAACAGTTTCAAAGCCAAGTGATATAAGGTTTTCAAGGTTCTGGTGCGCGAATAAGAAAATAATAGCACAAGCTAGAGTGAAAAAGCAAAACTGAAATCGCTGAAAACTAGGCTGTGTAAGGTGCGCGAGTGCTTGAATAGGGATTAACATTTAAAAACCTTATACTAAAGGAGTTCCAGGCATTTTTGAGAAAACTCCTTTTTTAACACCTACCCAGCCGCGCAAATTCTGCCAAAAATAATTTTTTCACAGCAGAGGACAGTTAATAGTTTTATGGACAAATATCCTAAACTACTTGACCCGGAGTAATCCGAGAAGGGCAAACTGCAATACCCACTATCCCTAAGCTAAAAGCCGCAGGGACTACCTTTCTTGTTATATTTAGACTTGCATTGATATCTGCATGAATAAGCTTTCCATTCTTCGATTTATACCAAGCCCTTTTAATGCGTTTACCACTAAAGCTATGTTTTACGCCTTCTTTGTAAACTGGGATTGGGTCTAAGTCTAAGAACGATGAAGCTGATGTATAGCTCTCTTCATTAATCAAAACAGTCATACCAACTAATTCAGCTTTGTATTTCAACTGCTCGATAAATCGTGCATGAGGAATACTCACGAAGTTCTGATTAGTTATTGTACCTAGATTAATTTCTTGCTTCCATTGGTCGTTTTTGCCAATTACCAATGTACTAATCCCTTCATTAACCAAATGATTGATAATCCATCTACTAGCATTGTGTAGATAGTTATCTACTCGGTTGTTGCGCTTACAAGTTAATGCCTGAATACGTTTTGATATTTTAGTGTTACCTTTGAGTTGAGATTGCAAATGAGATTTGGTTTTGTTGTATTGTTGGTTAATAGATTTTAGTGGTCGTCCGTTAACAAGAACTGGTTTAAATCCCGACTTGTTTGAAGTTAACGCTGCTAAATTATCTAATCCAATATCAATACCCGCTATCCAGTTCTGATTTAATTGCTGTGGTTTTACATCTTGAGAATATACCACCTCAATTACATACTGCCCACACTGGGGAATTAAACGTACTTCCTTGACATCACTTGCTTTTGTAGGAAAAGTAATTTCGGTTTGTGATAATTTAATCACTCCTTTTGTTAGCAATGGTTTAGAGATTGCGCCAAGTTCATAGATTACAATATTTCGTCCTTTATCTTTATCCTTGTATTTGGGTAACTTCGGACGACCTTTGAACTTTGATGGGTTTTGTTTGTAAGACTTTTGTGCCTCAAAGAACGACTTCCAGTTTCGATGCAAAACCATCAATACCTGATTACTAACTTTTCTTGGCAAAGCACTGTATGACTCATGATGTTTTACCAAGTGGAAAATAGCAGCATTATTCAGGTATTTATCTTCAAAAATAAATGACTGTCTTACTAAATAATTGGCGTAGTTGTAGAGATTTTTGGAACGCCATGCTAGGTCATCAATTTCTTTATAGAATTGATGACCTATTTTTATGACATGACGCTCTACTAATCTCATTCTTCTCCCCTATTGTTGTGTAATTCTGCGATAATTTTCTCTGTCTTTCTTCAAGTCTCCTTAATCCATAAATTCGCTGCACAAATGAAGTAATTACAGATACCAAGTCTTGCATCAACTCATCTTTTCCGTTGTCAGCGTCGTTTACAATCTCTAATCGTTTACCTGTCGCCGATAACAGAAGCTTGATGTAATTTAGTCCAAACCTTGTTACTCTATCTCGATGCTCTGCAATCAAGATATTGTAATCTTTATCTTGCAAGGCATTGGTTAGTAATTTTCTATTATCATTAAGACCACTGCCAACTTCTTTTATAGCAATCCTATCTGAGTTGTGAAAATATTTTTTTTGATGAACCGCCAAGACGCCAAGTACGCCAAGTTCAGAGAAAAAACTGAGAGTTAGCAAATTTCATAAATGATTTAGGATTGCTATACAACCTTATAGATTCGATATCCTCTAGCTGTTGCATAGTCGGACAATCTTGTGGCTTGTCTTTCCAAGTTTGGTTTTGCCTCAGCAGACGAAACTCTTGCATAAATCAATGCCACTGGTTCTGATTCTACTGGCTCGTCAGTGTCTACAATGATTGTGCCAGTTGCCTGGATCTGATAACCCTTTAACTGACCTGCTTTCCACCAACGATGTGCTGTTTTATAACTTACTCCTGCTTTTTTTGCATATTCTGATAATTTCATGCACCCATATTACATCAATTGGGTATATACGGGTATATTTTCAATCAATATTTACAACATAAAGAACAGAGTTAATACCAATTTAATATGAAGATGCATATAATTTACCTGAGTAGGCAGGCTACCCTGGGGAAAACAGCTACGCATCTCAGTCATTATAACCAGTGGCTACTGATACCTGAGGTTTTAATGTGCAGCCTCACATAAAATTGGTATTAGCACAATTAATTGATTGATTCTTGCTGATTTGCGCCTGCTAAAAAATCTTCTAATGTGCGTAAAGTACGTTCAATTGAATCAATGAATACTATTTTGATGCGAGCCTCAACAGCAACTAAGGGATTTCCTGCTTTGATAATCTCAATTGATTGCCAAAAATTTGCTTGGTATTGAGATGCTTTATCGGCTTGTTCCAACCTGGTATTAATTACCACATTTTCTTGGATAATTTCTTTACGATAATTAACTTCAATCCGAGCAACAACTGGAAAAATTTGCTGCTTTTTATGTAAGTTGCTCTGCTTGAGCCAATCCCAACGTCCAGTTTCTAAATACTCTAAAACAGTAGCATTATTAACATGCCCAAAACTATCTAAATCATTTGGGCGTACTTGCATCTGTAAAGAAAGCATTTCAAAATTCATTAATTCAAACTCTCTCTATTTGAATTTATTTTGCTAAGTGAATTACTAGTATCCTATATAGGCATGAGAGAGAAATGTTAATAGATTACTATATGATTTTTGAATAAATAACTAAAGTGGGTAATGCCACCTAAACATAGGTATACTCGGCATTACCCACTCTACAATTACTGGTTTTCTGAATTATGTATTGTGTTATTGCATTGCTAGTCAGTAAAGAGCATCATGACAATTGTTTAACGTGCTCCTAAAATTTCGGAAATTGCGGCAACAATATCTAGATAAAAATTACCACTGACAGCGCGGAATAGCTCAAATTTAGAACCAGGCGCACCAAAAAATGGTCTTAAAAACCATCCCAATTGCATCCCAACAAAAGCATATAAAAATAACCAGGATCTTAAAATAGTCGTGCGGGTTTTCTTTCCTACTTCATCTTGTTTAGAAAGTAATTGCATTCCTTCATACAAAAACTTGATACCAAAAATACCCGTGATACCAAAAATTAACACGTTTAATAGTTTGAAAAATTGGTAAGAATTGGGTGCAGTAATCATAAAAAATAGCGTCACGGGAGCCAAGCTAAATAACAGCACGCTAATTACTGATACAGCCGTGAGCAATACGACGAAATGCTGTTGAAAACTGCTGCGAGAACCAAAGAGAACGTTAAAAAAGAAGAGAGTAGGAAAACAAATTATTAATGTTAATAAATAAAATGCGGGAAGCTTGATTGCACTAGATATTGCTTGTCCCCAACTGTGAGATGCGCCGATAATAGCACCGTAAATTGCAAAGCATACGGAACTAGAAACAAATAAAGCGCTGATTTTACTTTGTAATCTTATTCCCTGGCTAATTTCCTCTAAGAAACCTTGGCGATCGCGCAGTAAACTGATGAGGATGGCAAACTGTTGATTTTTGTAAGATGGCTTGTCAAGCATGTGGATAAATTTATTAAGTACGTTGTTGTTAAAATGTGTCTTGAAAAGAAGGCAGAGAAGAGGATAAAGAGGACAAGGAAGACAAGGGTGACAAGGAATTTTAGATTTGCGATTTTGGATTTCAATCTAAAATCTAAAATCCAAAATCCAAAATTGTTTCAATGCCCCTAGCCCCTAACGAATTCCTAAAAGATAGCCGATAGCTTGTAAAACGCTGAGGTAAAAACTACCTTCTCTATCTCTAAATAGTTGAAATACAGAACCGGGTGTACCAAAAAAAGGCCTGAGAGTCCATCCTAATTGACTACCAACGAAAGCATATAAAAATAGCCAGGAAAATATAATTTTCCGGCGTGTTTTAGTACTTTCATCATCATTTTGTTCTAATACCACGCTTGTAGCTTGATATAAGGAAGAAATGCCGATAAATCCGGTAAAGGAAAATATCACAACATTGAGCAAAATTAAAAATTGATAATTATTGGTGGTAATTAAGAAAAACAGCGTAATTGGTGCAAAGCTAAATAATAATACACTAGTGACTGATACTGCTGTTAATACTAGGGCGAAATGCTGTCCAAAAGTGCGCTTAGAACCGAAAATAATATTAGAAAAGTACAGCGTTGGTAAACAAATCAGCAGAGTAATTAAATAAAGTGCTGGGAGTTTTACTGCTGATGATAAAGCTTGCATCCAGCTATGATACGCACCAATAATACCGCCATAGATAGCGAGAAATAAGGAACTGCAAACCAATAGGGAAATGATTTTATTGGGTAATCTAATCCCTTGGGTAATTTCTTCTAAAAAATTTTGGCGATCGCGCAATAAGCCAATCAAGACTGTAAAGTATTTTATACCGGAAGATTGCCGTTCAATCATCTTAATCCTCACACCAGGTTTTTGAGAAAAACGCGAGCGATCGCTAATCAGATCGTCGCGTCTTGAGTTTTGTTAAATTAGCTGTTAACTTAGCTGTTAAGTTACCCGTCTTGATAGTCACTACCAGAGCCATATTTCCAGCTATCAACCAAACGATGCCAATAATATTGTTGTTGCTGTGGTAGATACTTCATCCATGTTTCTAACATTGTACTCAAGGAAAATAAGGCAGTATAAACACTTAAATTAATGTAATGCACCACCCAATCTAATAAATTCAGCAAACCAACTTGGGGAATTATTTTGACAATTAATCCGGGATTTGCCAAAGCTGTTGTTACAAGGGTTTTAGTTAAAGCTGGAAACTGCACGATATCTTGCAAAAAAGGCTTGAGTACTGTTGTTCCTAGTTTTTGCATTTGTGCAAACACAACTGCAAGTAGTTGGTTAATTTGCTCTGGGGAAATATTTTGATTTATCCCCACACTCATGGCTTTTTGAAATAGCCAAGTTACGGCTAAACTAGGTTGATAAGGTTGCAGTAAACTCAACGCCTTTGCAGATAATTGATTCGTTTGTAATGCTTCTTCAATCCCCAAAGTTAAGCGTTTGAGGTGACGCACCATCGCGCCAAAACCACCAAAACTTAAAGGTGATTGACTACCGCTACTATCCCCTACTGGGAGAATGCGATTCCACGGAGTTTTTAGGGGACTTTGGCGATATGTAGGAAAGAAGCCATAAAGTACCCGTTGAAACTTTAACTGATGTAATTCCACACCCTGATATTCTGGTAAAAGGCGGAGATATTCGGCAAATAAATCTTCTAAACCTATACGTTGTGGGTGCGCATCCATGTAGGTAAACAAGTAGGTGGTTCTTCCATCCCTAGCGGGAAAAGCTTCCCAGAAGTACTGGCACTGATTGTGCAAGGATGTAAATGATAACAACAAGTCACCAGTGTTATTTTCCGGAAAACCTTGAGCGCAACTTCCCACAACTAAGCATAAAGCATCGGGTTTTTCTCCTTGACGGGCTTGCTGGGCAATTGGCGAAAAATGTCCCATCGCATCGATTAATAACCGAGTTTTGAGTTGATTATTTACCACCACCCCATTAGGATGAACCACAGCTTCCGTTAACGGGGTGTTTTCCCATAATTCACCCCCAGCAGCTACAAATTTGCTTTTTAATGTGTCTAATAGATATACAGGATCGATACCAATATTGAGAACATCTTCTACCCAAACTTCCGTACCACCAGAAAAACTGACTCTCGCTGGGTTATATTCAGTAGCGATCGCTGTTTCTAATTCTGCATGAGTTAGCAGATTTAATTCGACAAACACCTCTAACTCTTTACGGGAGATATTCCACTCCTGTTCTCTACCTCGGAGAATCCCCCGTTCAATTAACCCGACTTTCACACCCCTAACAGCCAAAGCACAGCCAATTAAAATCCCTAAGGTTCCACCGCAAACAATTACATCCCAGTCTACGGTATCTAAAAGTTGATTGTTCTCCTTCACTACCGATGGGATTGGTGCTTGATCGGCTCGCAGGGATGCTAAAATGCGATCGCTTTTACGTAAACCAGCCATCACATCCCCTGGTAATTGGGAAAGAATATCTTCAGTGATGCTCATAAACCCTCTGTAATGCTTAATTCTCAGCATAGAGGGTAAATTGAATCTTCTTATATCTTTGCCAGATCAAAAGTCAACCGTCAAAAGTCCAATGAATAAAGACAAATGACTAATGACTAATACCTAATGTTCTATCTTCAGTAGGGTTAAAGCACAGATGTAACTTTGTTACCGTTATTTGTGACATAAAACAAAGAGAAATCACAAGCGGAGTTTGTAATGACATACACCCAAACTGGCGATCCAACTATCAGAGAACATGTTCAAGCTTGGCGACAATTAGATGTAGATCAACAACTCGCTTTGTTTTGGTTCATCTACAAAGAAATGGGTAAAGCAATTACACCAGCAGCACCCGGCGCTAGCACCGTTTCCCCAGAAATTGCTGAAGGTTTGTTCAACCAAGTTCAAGAACTATCCCACGAAGAACAATTACAAATTCAACGGGATTTAATTAACAAAGTTGATACCCAAATTTCTCGCCAATATGGTTCTTTAGGCGAAACAACTAAGCTACTATTTTGGTATCGCTTATCTCAAGGTATGGATAACGGTACTATCATTCCTGTACCTGGAGATTATCAACTTCCCTCCCAAGCTCAAGCTTTGTTAGATAGAATTAAAAATCTAGCTTTTGAGCAACAAATTACCTTGTTCCGCGATTATGTTGCACCAATGGGTGCTGAAGCAAAAGCCGGTGCGGGACTTTAAAAATTAACCTTTTGCCTCTGTTTTAGTCTTTAACAGAACACAAGCTTCCTATAGTTTAATACTATGGGAAGCTTAATATTTTTCTATTTTATTCTTTTGATAGCTATATTCACCCTTATGTATTGCAATGATATTGCGATATAATCACCCCATGCGGAAATTGTGACTTAGAGTTTGTAGTTAAGCATCAAGTAAAAATAAGTAGTGCGAGCATCTTGCTCGCGCGGGCAAGATGCCCAAACTACAAATATTAAAAATAGTTCTAATCATCACATCAAATTATTAGACAAAATAAAATCCCCACATAATTAATGTGAGGAAATACGTGTGAGTCGTTACATAAGTGTCCTACCAAACATGAGTTTAGAATTAGCTAGACAATCCAATATCTACCTAAAGCATTAATTAAAAAAAGTTGAGAGATGGGATTTGCTCGCGATGTTGGTTATTTAATGAAGCGCTTCGGGGCATGGCAGTGCCAGTGCCCCTACAATCAACAATCATCTGTACCTCACCAACTGATAAGCTGCGACGCATCTAATTTGTATATAAGACGCGGGCAAGATGCCCGCACTACAATTATTTTGCGTTTTTGACTTATATAATTTAGCTGCACAGCAGCTTAATCTGTTGTATCTCAAAATTTATCTTTATATGTGATATTTGTTACATATATTTGATACGGACTATTTAAGCCTTTAGATAGATAGTTAAATATACCAAACGGACGAGAAGATTTTACGGTCAGCAGTTCGATAATTTAGATTGCTGGTATATTACTTTTTAGCCTACCCTGGGGTGACTCAGGGTTTTATATTACCTAAAAGTAATCGGATGCTTTCTACCAAGATTTGTGTAAGCGTAAAGAAATATTACACAATCTAACTAAATATTTTCTCGGGGTGTGAGTGATTTTAACGATCGCTAGAACATTTCTTAACACAGGAATTTGTTAGTTTCAGTACAATCACGGGAAAGATAATAAAAGTCTGGGCAGGTAGACCGATGATTATACTATGTTTTGTTACCTACTCCAGGCTAACTACAAGTAATTCTGGAGATTAGGCATGATAGAAAGTTTGATACGCTTAACTAACCAAAATACAGATGCTATGGTAGATATAGTGCGTGGATTTTACCTCGATGGAGACGCTATCGATAGGCAGCAAATTGAACGTGAATTGATCGATTTAGGGACTAAACGTAAGTTAGATAACGGTAGAGAATTAGTGCAAAAACTGCGTCAGCTAGCAGCAGATAGAGGTTTATAGCTAAGATAAATAATTAAAGGTTTGTAGTGAGTACTTTAGTCCTCACTACTCAGCAAACATTTGCACTGCATAAATTCTGCCATCTAAGCCAGTGGCAATTCCATAACCAAATTTGCTGTATTCCACTGTCAGAAGGTTTTCCCGGTGTCCATTACTATACATCCAACCCCGTTGAAACTTTTCTGCTTCTCCGTAGGTTAAACCAAAACCTTGGGTTTTTCCCTTGACAATATTTTCGCCAACCGCAACCCGGTGATTACCACCTAATGCAAGATAGCGATCGCGCGGACGCATACCTTCAGGAGAGGTATGATCGAAATAATTGCGCTTGAGCATATCTATTGCATGAAGTTGGGCGGCTAAAGAAAGTAGAGGATCTTCCTGTAAAGCTGACAAACTATTTAAATTGCGATCGCGGTTTACTAAAACTAAAGCAAACGTTCTGATTTCTGCTAGAGAACGCAACTGTTCTGCATTCCAGATTGTAGCTTTTGGTTTGCCTATTTTCCAGTCTGCACCACCATCGCCATTATCCAAACCACCAGAAAAAATTTTCTTGGGAGAAAGTTCGCTAGCAAAATAGTTAACATCGAGTGGATGTCCTCGTAAAGCCTGGTTAACAAAATGAAAAGTCGGGCTATAAATTAAAAGCGCCGTAAATAAGAGAACGTATCGCCACCAAATATTAACTTTGCTTTCTGTCCTCATTGTAGTTATCCAAGGCTTAGGGATGCACAGACAATTTAGTAGATGCTACAGTTGTGTGCGGTTCAACTTCGCAAACCCTGAGCAATATTCATAACCAATGTATTCTATGCATTTTCCCAGAAAAGTAGTCTTTATGAATACTGGCAAGGAGAATTTTGCAATATTTTCATATTTTTCCCATTTTGAGGCAACTGAGTTAAGGTAGATGGCGTAAATTAAATTACACCAAATACTGACGCCTGATATGCAGTTGAAGAAAATCCTGGTTGCATCTTCTCTAGTAATTACCAGCTTGGCGATACCTAACGCCGTTAGCGCCCAAAATCGCGGAACTCCTGGACAGTTTGACTTTTACGTATTAACTTTATCTTGGTCGCCTGATTATTGTGCCAAAAATAATAATCGCGATCCACAGCAATGCAAAGCCGGCAAGAAACTTAGTTTTGTCTTACACGGACTTTGGCCTCAGTATCAAAAAGGTTATCCAGCTAATTGTACAGTAGAAAAATTACCTGCCACAGTAAAACAGAAATTTCCAGGTTTATTCCCTAGCGATAAGCTTTACAGCCATGAATGGGAAAAACATGGTACCTGTTCTGGGAAAACGCCTGCAGAATATTTAGCATTATCTAAACAGTTAAAAGATTCTGTGGCTATTCCCCCAGCTTATAACCGTCCTGTTAAACCTTTTCGCACTACAATTCAAGGACTAAAAAATACGTTTGTCAACGCTAATCCAGCATTAAATACTAATAGCATTTCTCCTTACTGTTCTGGTTCTGGTAGATTTTTACAAGAAGTTTTCTTCTGCTACTCTAAAGACGGTAAACCAGGTATTTGCAGCGAAGAAATTCTCAACAGATCTAAAAAAAGCTGCGGACAAGCAGATTTTCTGGTAAGAAATGTTAGATAGTCAGTTGTCAGTTGTCAGTTGTCAGTTGTTAGTTGTCAATAAAATTTATAATTTGAACGATTGACTTTGGACTATTGACTCTTGACTATTGACCCTGGACTCTTGACTCCTAACAAATGATATGCTGCTTGTGAATCCTCACAATTAGCATTAGCCATGAACCCTGAATTAGTTTATCGCAGCCTTCTTACTCCGTTAACCTTTATTCAACGCAATGCTAAAGTATATAGTCATAAAGTTGCGATTATATATCAACAAAAACGCTTCACTTACGGCGAATTTGCAGCCAGGATAAATTGTCTAGCCTCAGCATTGCGTCATAGTGGATTAGAAAAAGGCGATCGCGTCGCCTTTTTTTGTTTTAATACTCCCCCCATGCTAGAAGCTCATTTTGCCGTACCTTTGGCGGGTGGTATTTTAGTAGCTATTAATACTCGATTAGCGCCTCAAGAAGTTGCCTATATTTTGAATGATTGCGGGGCTAAATTTTTGTTTGTCGATACAGAGTTAGCTAATATTATTCGACCAATTCAAGATAGTTTAGAGACGGTAAAACATATTATTAATATCAGCGATGTAGCCGAATTCACACCTTTGGTTGGTGAAGATTATGAAGCATTTCTACAAACTGGTAATCCTGAGCCTGTACCTTGGGTAATTACTGATGAAATGGAAACAATTTCAATCAATTATACTAGCGGTACTTCCGGTCAGCCCAAAGGTGTCATGTATTCTCACCGAGGCGCATATATTAATTCTTTAGGCGAAATCATTGAAACTACATTAATACCAGACTCAGTTTATCTCTGGACTTTGCCGATGTTTCACTGCAATGGCTGGTGTTTTACTTGGGCGGTAACTGCTATTGGTGGGACTCATATTTGTTTGCGGAAATTTAACCCTAGCCATGTCTGGGAATTAATTCAACAAGAGAGGGTCACACATTTAAATGCTGCACCTGTAATTTTAATTTCGCTATTAAATAATCGCGACTGTCCATCATTATTAAAAACACCTCTCACCATCACCACAGCCGGCGCACCACCTTCGCCTACATTAATTGCCAAAATTAGCGAAATTGGTGCGAAGATTATCCATGTTTACGGTTTAACAGAAGTTTATGGCCCTTATACCGTGGGCGAATATCAAGCAGATTGGCAAGATTTAGATATTGCAGAAAAAGCCAAACTTTTAGCGCGTCAAGGCGTACCTTATATAGGTGCAGATGGCTTGCGAGTAGTCGATGCAAATATGCATGATGTCCCCGCAGATGGACAAACAATGGGGGAGGTGGTGATGCAAGGAAATATGGTGATGACAGGCTATTATAACGATGCAGAAGCCACAGAAAGGGCATTTAGAGGCGGATGGTTTCATAGCGGGGATTTAGCGGTGATGCATCCTGATGGTTATATTGAAATTCGCGATCGCATGAAAGATATCATCATTACTAGCGGCGAAAATGTCTCTAGTATTGAAGTTGAACAATGCCTTTATCGCCATGAAGCCGTGTTAGAGTGTGCAGTAATTGCCATACCCCATCCCAAACGCGGCGAAGTCCCCAAAGCGTTTGTCACCCTGAAGGAGGGAGTGGAAATTACAGAACAAGAATTAATCCAATTTTGTCGCCAGCACATAGCAGCATTTAAATGTCCGACAAAGATTGAATTTACAAATTTACCCAAAACCAGCACAGGTAAAATTCAAAAATATTTATTACGTGAAAAAGAATGGGTAGGTTTTGAAAAAAAAGTTTTCGGCGGTTAAATGCAAACCCGTAGGGGCGGGGAAACCCCCATTGGTGTCAACTTAAGCTAAAAGCTATATAGGGCAGGCGTTGTACAAAAACCCTCGCCCTCATCCCCTAACCCCTTCTCCCAAGGGAGAAGGGGAATTTAATAAAAGGCTCCCCTCTCCCTCTGGGAGAGGGGCTGGGGGTGAGGGCAAAACCTTGCCACCAAGCGGGTTTCACGTTAAGTTGACACCAATGGGAAACCCCGCCCTTCCTCGCGACAATTCACATATCACAAACAATTTTGAATCGAACCAAACCTTAGCGCCCCACAACCTTTAGGTGGTACGTTAGGAGTCGTATAAAAATAAGTTGAACAATTTAATATTTGTAGTGCGGGCAGCGTTCGACTGAGCGCTCACGCCGAAGTCTTGCCCGCGCGAGCAAGATGCTCGCACTACTTATTTTTACTGGATACCTTAGCCTTTAAAAAAGATATCGTACAGTGACAGCAAAATCTCCACCACAATGAGAATTACCACATACCACTCTACTCGTTGACTACTGCTATGTTGCATGAACTCCAGAACTGTTTGTGCAGTTTGGGAAATTAGCTCTAATTTACGTTCTAAAGCATTGTGACGCTCACGAATTTCGTATTCATCTTCCAAGCGTAAATATAAATTTTCTAGTTGTGGAGATTCCCACAACAACTCTGGCTTATCAATTATCTCTACTCGTCCCACAATTTTATGTTGAACTAACAACGTAGTACCGAGTTGACGCAATAATTCCCGACTTTGGCGTTTACTTCTATGTTCGCTTTGAAGACTAGCTGCAAACGGTTCAATTTGATCGAATACAGTAGCTAGGCTAGTTTCATAATGAGAGAGTACAACACTTTTAGCGAGAATATCAGCCACGATTTGCAAGCGTTCTACATTAAAATCATGGAGTAAAATTTTTCCTTCCTTAACTCTCTCACTTTCAGCTAGTTTGAGTTGAATTTCTACCTCTTCTGTTTCTGGGCTAGCAAAAGCGTCAATAACTTGAGGGGAGAGTTTAGTCAAGAAGTCTATCTTTTCTACAGGCTCAAGGTTAAACAAGACAACTGCACCATAGCTCAACAGTACCGCACAGCCATGTTCACCTACTGAAACCATTAATGGCATAGTCGCCAAGGAAACGTAATTCTCCAATGATTGTAAGTTAATTTTCTTACCAAGGAATAAAGCTTGCGCTTTCAAGCTACCTCTTTCATTAAAAAGGATTTTTTGCATTGTTGCGCTAATACTCTGCCTGTTCATTTATTATGGTAGCGATCGCAATTGCTTCGAGATTTTCGGATATCAACACAATCTCAGCTTACCAATAAACCTGTCCACCGCTACCAATCAATGACTAGCAGCTAATTTGTTGCTCGTTGAACACTTTACCAGTAATTAGTCTTAAAAATTCCTCTGGTTTGAGAAGCTGTGTCAAGCTGTAGGGGTAACAGTGAAATATTCCAATTGCCTTAGTTCTCTACTACTTAGTGCAAATATGCCTTCCATTACTTACAATCGCACAGACAGCCAGCAGCCGCCAAGTGTCACCCTCAAAGGTTATATTATCCGCCCAGGGCTACATATTCTCAGCCACGAGCAGATAAGATTAATCCGCGCCCAAATACAGGATAATTCTCAACTGGAAAATTTAGTGAATCAAGGTGTAATTAAGTTAAATGGCTAATCATTTGCTAAAAATCAGTTAATACAATAAAGGTGGACGAATCGCCCACCTTATTATTTAAAACCCTGAACAATGACAACTGACAACTGACAACTGACAACTGACAACTGACAACTGACAACTGACTAACAATCAAGCTATAGTAACATCTGGCGATAAATAAACATCCTGAATCGCATGGAAAAGTTTCACCCCTTCTTCAAAAGGACGCTGAAACGCCTTGCGCCCAGAAATTAATCCCGTACCGCCAGCGCGTTTATTAATTACGGCTGTACGCACTGCTTCTGCAAAATCATTTTTACCAGAAGCGCCACCAGAATTAATTAATCCGGCGCGTCCGCAATAGCAATTTAGTACTTGATAACGAGTTAAATCAATGGGATGATCTGTAGTTAAATCGGTGTAAATTCGTTCGTTAGTTTTACCGTAAGATTCGCCAGTGGCTTTGTTTATAGCACCGTAACCATTATTATTTTCCGGTAACTTCTGTTTAATAATGTCGGCTTCGATGGTAACACCTAAATGATTAGCTTGTCCTGTAAGGTCGGCTGCAAGATGATAGTCTTTATCTTGTTTAAAAGCACTATTTCTGAGATAGCACCAAAGAATAGTTACCAAACCTAATTCATGGGCATATTTAAAAGCTTGGCTAATTTCTTGAATTTGTCTGGTAGACTGTTCGGAACCAAAATAAATTGTCGCGCCTACTGCTGCTGCACCCAAATTCCAAGCTTGTTCGACATCAGCAAATAATATTTGGTCAAATTGATTGGGAAAAGTTAACAATTCGTTGTGATTTAATTTGACGATAAAGGGGATTTTGTGAGCATATTTGCGGGAAACACTGCCCAATACTCCCAAAGTTGTCGCCACTGCATTACAACCACCAGCGATTGCTAACCGTACAATATTTTCTGGGTCAAAATAAATCGGATTTGGGGCGAAAGATGCACCGGCGGAATGCTCAATTCCTTGGTCTACGGGGAGAATGGAGAGATAACCAGTATATGCTAAACGACCAGTAGCATGAATTTGTTGGAGATTGCGCAACACTTGGGGATTGCGATCGCTATTTAACCAAACTCTATCAATAAAATCTCGCCCAGGTAAATGTAACAAATCTTGAGTCACTTTGGCTTTGTATGTCAGCAGGTCTTCTGCTTCTGCACCTAAATAAGACTCAATGGAACCACCTGCTAAGAGCGTTGCAGTCATAGATTTTTCCTCAAAAATTGAGTAAATGACCTGGCTTTGAAGATAACACTCTTACTATTTATAACTTATTTATTATCCTCTGGTTAAATTTAAGAGAGTTTGATTATAACTGATTCTGTATCTTCAGAGCGATCGCAATTATTTATGATATAAAGAAATTGATTTTTTACAATATATCTAAAGATATATATTAAGGGTAAATAATTATTAATTTGGTCGTTTGTCAGAGACAGAAACGCGATGAACCCTTGTCTGTACAATAATAATCCTCCTTGTCCTCCTTGTCTCCCTTGTCCTCCTTGTCCCTAATATATGAGCGATCAACAGATACCAGAAAAGATGCATGATAATAGCGATCGCACTTTGCAACAACTAGCTTGGGCGATAGAAGCTTCTGTAGGGCAGTTTAAGCTAATTTTGGCACGGTGCAATTATAGTAATTTACGCGATCGCCTGATCGACCAATTAAAAGCCATCTCTCGCGTCGAAATTAGCATTCTGGTAGTTCAAGAAACCAACAGAACCCTTTACAGCGCCATTCGTGAGGAGTTTAGCGCACAATTACCGGCTTGTTTAATGGTTGTGGGTTTAGATTCAGTGCGGGATTTACCGCAGATGTTAACTTCTGCTAATCAAGTGCGGGAAGAATTTCGCAAGCATTTTCCTTTTCCTTTGGTGCTGTGGATTAACGATGAAGTTCACAAGCAATTAATGCAAATTGCACCTGATTTAGAAAGTTGGGCGATTACCAGAAACTTTACTATCTCTAAACAAGATTTAGTTAATTTTGTCCAAGTAACGGCTAATCAATGGTTTGATAATCGCTTGAACTTGAATTTGGCTGGATATCTGAAATTAGAAGCGGAACTTACAGCCGCCCAAAGAGATTTATTTGCAGATGCTCAATTTAATAATTTAGAAATTCAGGCTGATATCGCCTCATTGCTGGGCTGGATTAAACAGGTAAATCAACAAATAGATTTAGCCATAGAACATTATCAAAAAGCTATTATACTTTGGCAACGAGCTAATAATTTAGAGCGACGAATCAAGATAATTGGTAATTTAGCTTTGTGCTATTACCTCAAAGCTGCTAAATGTCTGGATATTAATCAGTCCGATTGGCGAAATGTAGGACATTATTTAGAACAATATATAAACTTACTCACGCAAACGCAAAATCAAAATATCATTGCCGAATCTATAGAACAATTGAGTAATATTCTCCGTGATGTGGGCATTTGGCAACAGTTCCACAACTTAGCAGAACAGTTAAAAACCTTTGCCAAACAAGCTTTAAGCATACATGAGGCGAATAATCAACCCCGAGAATTAGCTAAAGATTATGCACTGTTAGCGGAAGTTGCTCTCGTGCAAAAATCTTGGCAAGAAGCAAATGATTTTATTCAGCAAGCGCTGATAATTTGGGCACATATTCCTAGTCTGGAATCTGGTTTATTATCTGAGAAACTAGAAAATTTAGTTAATGCTAATGATTTTAGTCTTTATCAATTTATTTTGGCGCTTTCTCAATACCACTTGGGGCAAATTCTAGACGCAATTAGTAGCTTAGAAGTTGCTAAGAAACAACTTAATCCTTTAAAAGACCTCAAGCTTTATCTCCAGATACTTAATTATTTGCAGCAATTTTATTTTGAGCAGAAAGAATACTTAAAAGCTTACGAAGTTAAACAGCAACAGCGTTCCGTTGAACAACAATTTGGCTTGCGGGCGTTTATTGGTGCGGGACGTTTAGCTTCAACTAAGCAAGTAATTGGGGAAACTGTCCAAGCATCTAGTTTACAAGAAAATATTGCGCCAGAAATCGCTGCGTCTGGGCGTCAACTTGATGTAGAACGCTTATTAGAACGCATCGGTCGCCCCGATTATAAATTAATAGTTATTTATGGGCAATCGGGTGTGGGGAAAAGTTCCTTAATTCATGCGGGATTAGTCCCAGCTTTGAAACAGAAAGCCATTGGTATTCAAGATAACTTACCTGTTGTTATGCGCTTTTACACCAACTGGGAGGAGGAGTTGGGGAGATTGTTGGGGGATGGGGGATGGGGGGGACAAGGAGGACAAGGGGGACAAGGAGGACAAGGAGGACAAGGGGGACAAGGGGGACAAGGGGGACAAGGAGGACAAGGAGGACAAGGGGGACAAGGGAAGGGGGAATTACGGGGTGGGGGTTTGAGTTTTTTAGGCGATACTTCGAGTTTGGAACATGACAATTCCAGCTTTTTACTTGATACTTCGAGTTCGGAACATGATAGTTCGAGTTTAGAACACGACAATTCGAGTTTTTTACTCGATACTTCGAGTTCGGAACACGACAATTCGAGCTTTTTACTCGATACTTCGAGTTCGGAACACGGAAATTCGAGCTTTTTACTCAATACTTCGAGTTCGGAACATGATAATTCGAGCTTTTTACTCGATACTTCGACTTCAGAACAAGACAATTCCAGCTTTTTACTCAACAATCCCCACTCTCCCCTGTCCCCCTTGTCTTCCTTGTCCCCCTCTTCCCCCTCCTCCCTCAAGCTTCTGGCTCAATTGCGGGACAATGAAGCTAAAAACATTCGCACTGTCTTAATTTTTGACCAGTTTGAAGAATTTTTCTTCACTTACCCAGAACCAGCACAGAGACGAGAATTTTTTGAGTTCTTGGGTGAATGTTTTAACGTCCTCTCTGTGAAAGTTATTCTCTCCTTGCGGATAGATTACCTACATTATTTACTAGAGTGCAACGATCTGCCAAATATGCAGATAATTAGTAATGATATTCTCAGCAAAAATGTTTTGTATAAGTTGGGTAATTTCTCACCCACCGATGCAAAATCTATTATTCAGCGCTTAACTGAGAATAGTAGCTTTCGCTTAGAACCTAAATTAGTTGACCAATTAGTTAAAGATTTAGCTAGGGAAATCGGGGAGGTGCGCCCTATAGAATTACAAGTAGTCGGCGCACAATTGCAAACCGAGAATATTACAACTTTGGCAGAATATCGCCGTCGGGGTACTAAAGAACAACTGGTAGAACATTATTTAGATGAAGTTGTTCGCGATTGCGGTGGAGAAAATCAGCAATTAGCAGATTTATTACTGTATTTACTCACCGATGAAAAAGGTACTCGCCCTCTGAGAACTTTAATTGAATTAGAACGCGACTTAAAAGTTTTAGTTAAGGAAAATCGGCAGATTCATAAGCCAAAAAATCGCCGGCTGAGATTCAGGGGAAGGAAAAAAATTAGCCAAGAAACTACTTTGTTAAAACCTGAATTACCTTTGAGTGAAAAATTAGAGTTAGTTTTGGCGATTTTTGTCAAATCTGGCTTGGTAGTTTTGTTAAAAGAAAATCCAGGCGATCGCTATCAGCTGGTACATGACTATTTAGCCGGCTTTATCCGTCAGCAACAAGAACCGAAGCTGAAAGAATTAATGGCGGAATTGGATAAAGAAAGAACTCAACGCCAATTAGGAGAAGAAAAACTCAATCGCTTACTCAAACGCGCCTTAATCGGTTCGGTATTCACAGGATTAGTCTTTGCTGGTTTAGCTGCGGGAATCTGGCGTTGGGCGATAGAAGCCGAAGCCCAAAGAAGACAGGCGGAAATTAATGAAATTAGTTCCTTAACTAACTCTTCTAGCGCTTTTTCCGCTTCTGGACAAACTAGAGATGCAATTCTTGAAGCCTTAAAAGCTGTCACAAGATTGCACAAATTAAACCAACCACCAGCGACTACCCAAATGCGCGTTATTGGTAGATTGCGAGAAGCGGTATATTTACAACCGCAGAATAAATTCCAAGAACTACAAACCCTCAACGGTCATCATCAAGCAGTGAGAAGCGTTGCTTTTAGCAGTGATGGTAAACTTTTGGCTTCTGGTGGAAATGATAACAGCATTAAAATTTGGGCTGTCACTACCGCTAAATTATTGCAAAGCATCAGTCAAAGCGATGAGGTGAATACTGTTACCTTTAGCAATGATGGTAAACTCTTAGCTGCTGGCTCAAATGACAACAGCATCAAAATTTGGGATGTTACCTCTGGTAAATTACTAAAAACTTTCAACGGTCATAGCAAATTGGTTAACAGCGTCAGCTTTAGCCCTGACGGTCAACAATTAGCTTCTGCAAGCGATGACAACAGCATTAAAATTTGGGATGTCACCTCTGGTAAATTGCTACGAACCCTTACCGGACATCAAAATTGGGTGCTAAGTGTTACCTTTAGCAGTGATGGTAAACTTTTGGCTTCTGGGAGTAATGACAAAAGCATCAAAATTTGGGAAGTGAATAGCGGTAAAGTTTTGCAAACCCTTAGCAGTCATCGCGATTCCGTCACCAGCGTTGCTTTTAGTAGCGATAGTCAAAAGCTAGTTTCCGGGAGTAGCGATCGCACTGTTAAACTTTGGAATCTTACTACAGGCAAAGTTATCCAAAATTTTAGCAGCCATAGCGATCAAGTAAATGCGATCGCGTTTAGCAGTGACAATCAACAAATAGTCTCTGGGAGTGAAGACAAAACCGTGAAAATTTGGGATGTCACCAATGGTAAAGTGTTGCAAACCCTTGGCGGTCATCGCAGTTCCGTTAATAGCGTCGCTTTGAGCCGTGATGGTAAAAAGTTAGCTTCTGCCAGCGATGATAGTAACATTAAACTCTGGGATCTCACCGTTGGTAAAGTTATAGATACCCTTCCCAGTGCAGCTTATCCTGAAAATGGTCATAGTATTTGGGTAAATGCGATCGCTTTTAGCCGTGATGGTAAACAAATAGTCTCTGGAAGTTGGGACAAAACGGTAAAAATTTGGGATGTCACCACTGGTAAAGTATTACAAACCCTCATCGGTCATAGTGAATTAGTCAATAGCGTCACATTTAGCCCCGATGGGACAAAATCCGCTTCTGGGAGTGACGATAACACCGTGAAAATTTGGGATGTCACCACCGGGAAACTGCTACACACCCTAGTCACCCCAGCAGATAACAACAAAAATCAAAAAAATCAAATTAACAGCGTCGCCTTTAGCCCCGATGGTAAACTATTAGCTTCCGGGAGTAGTAACCACACCATCAAAATTTGGGATGTTTCCACCGGAAAACTGCTGCGTACCTTCCAAGGTTTCTTTGTATATTTAAGAAGCGGTCATCGCGATGCAGTCAATAGCGTTAGCTTTAGTCCCGATGGTAAACAATTAGCCTCTGGAAGCAGCGATAACACCATTAAACTTTGGGATATCTCCACCGGTCAAGTTTTGCAAACCCTGAATTTACCAACCAACGCTAACACTATTAATAGCGATTCTATTAATAGCGTTAGCTTCAGTCCTGATGGTAAACAATTAGCTTCTGGAAGCAGCAACAACACCATTAAAATCTGGGATATCGCTACTGGTCAAGTTTTGCAAACCCTAATAGGTCATACTAATTGGGTGAGAAGCGTCGCCTTTAGCTTTGATGGTAAACAGCTAGTATCTGGGAGCGATGACAGCACAATTAAAATCTGGGATGTAGCCACAGGTCAACTTCTTAAAACCCTAACTAGTGGTTACAGCGATTCACTCAATAGCGTCAGCTTTAGCCCAGATGGTAAACACATAGCTTCTGCTAGTAGCGATAACAAAATCATTATCTGGAATTTCAACTTAGATGAGTTAGTCAAAGATGGCTGTAATTTAATCGATAATTATTTAATTCTCCATCCCGAAACCCTAGCAGAATTAGAATTATGTCAAACTCAATTCTTGCGAGTCCAAGCAGCTACAGTATTAGTTAACCAAGGTGAGAAGTTAGCACCAATGGGGGATATTAATGGTGCTGTTACGAAATTCCGCCAAGCCCAGCAATGGGATGAAAATTTAAAATTTGATGCGAAATCTAAAGCTGAGGATTTGGCGGGTAAGGGAAATAATTAATAATTTAAAATTTATTTGTGAAGTTGTACAGGGTAGATTTTTTTAAACGCAAAGGTACGCTAAGGTTTACGCTAAGGTACGCAGAGTTTTTTTCTGTTCTATATCTTTGAGGAGAATTATGTGCATCTTTATATTAATAGGACTTACGCACACTCTACGACTTCTTGGCGTTCTTGGCGTCTTGGCGGTTCAATCAATTAAGCTTTCTGGTAATTTTTGCGTAAGTCCTGATTAAATTGGTATTATACCTTTAAATGTACACAATTATTGACCATTGACCATTGACCATTGACTATTGACCACTAAACTATTCCCCATCTCTAGAAGCAGCTTGATTAATTTGATTATTTTGTAATTCTTGCATCAATGCATCAAATTCGCTAGCACCAGCTTTTCTAATTAATAAACCGTGAATTTTAGCGGTAATATTATCCATATCGTTAGCTAACCATCTACCCATATTTTTGATAAAGTTTTTCAGCTTTTCAAACATGCTGAGTTCTGCGGTAGAGTATTGATTTTTATATGGATATACTACTTTGCCTTTCTCGGTTTCAAAGTATTCTTCCTCTGGCATTAACATTGATTTTAGTGGATCTGTTTGTCTGGCTAAATCTGTTTCTACTTTCTTATGACTGAGGAATAAAACATCATATACTTTATTATTCCATGTTACCCAATAATGATTTTGAAAGAACCAACGTTTACCATCATCACAATTCGGTTCTCTGCCTCTATAAGGCGTTTTTCCTGCTTCACTTAAAAAGGGTTTGGGAATTTTTTCAATATTGATATTAGGAATCCCAAAATACCCTTCTGCTACTCGTTTAAACGCTTCAGCTAAAGTTTGACAATCACCTTCTCTGGTTCCTGTTAACAACTTTTCTGCGCTTTTACTCACCATTGTGTATTTAAAGCCGATATTTTTAAAGTTGTTAAATAGCCCTTCTAAAATTTTATCTGTGGGTAAGGTTTCATCTATACCATGTACGAGTTCTTTAGCTACTAAATAATCTTGGAGAAATCTTTGTTTTTGGGGAGAGACAGAAGTTTCTCCTCCTGCGGCTTCAGCAGTAGCTTGTCCTTCTTCTTTGGCTGGTAATATTTGGTTTTCTCCATTCGCTGTATTTATTTGATTAACTACCTTAGCAGCCACATTATCAGCTTCTTGTTCGTATTTGTCTCCAGGTTTGCCGATAGTCAGTTGCGCTTGGATAATTGAATCTTGAGGACGATTTGTGGCTATGTTATCAAAGTTATGCCCAACACCATAACCTTGTTCGCCTGTATTTTCCCAAAAGCTATCCATCTTGGCTTGTAATACAGTCAATCGCTCTTGTGCTTCTGGAGTTAAGCTACCATACTTGGCTTGAATAGCTAACTTTGTCGCTTCTATTTTATGTTGTTGAAATTGTTGGTTAGCAATTTCTAGCTGGGTAAGCGGTTTGGGAGAACTTTGTTTAGTTTTGTCAGGGGATTGTGGCGATGGGAATAGACTAGACTCTAACTGAGAGTTTGATGAGTCAGCTTTTTTGTGGATTTGCAGTCGTTCTTTCATCGCCCATCTCACATCTTGACATTGGTTAGTTAACTATATTATGTCACTGCTTTCTGTGTAACTGTTTTAGACTTTAGTTTACTTTTACACAGGAGACGCGATGATTCAAAACAGACGCAATGATTCAAAACAGAGGGAGCATCCCAAATGTGCAAAAACGCCCTCACCCTATAAGGGTGGGGCTAGAAATACAAAGCCTGCCTACCCTTCGGGAACGTCTTCGACGAACGCAGGCTATCAAACTTTTAGCAAAAGAAGGCAGGCTTTGTTGGTATAGCAATACCCTAGAAGGGTATTGCGTCAAAATTGGGATGCTCCCAAAACAGACGCGATGAATCGCGTTTCTACAAGAGCGCCCAATCTCCGGTACTATTTGAATGCAGACTTCTCTGAACTAGGCTGACATTTATCCCATGAGGAAAGTAATTCAATTTTCTCTGCTCAATTTGCGCAAACTTTACAGGCAAAATTATCAAGTTTTACGTCTGCTGTTTTACTTTCTGTTGGCGTTGCTGTGCAGCTTGAATACTCCTATTATGGCGGCGGTTCCGGGAGTTAACTCTTCTTCTCAATCTATTATTAACCAAGTCGCCAGCCCTGATGCTTTACTGCAACAAGGTAAATTGCTTTACGATGCAGGGAGGTTTGCTGAGGCGGTAGAGGTATTACAGCAAGCGGTGAAGGCTTACCAAAATCAAGGTGATAATTTAGCTCTGGCGGCAACTTTGGGAAATCTTTCTCTAGCTTATCAGCAAGTTGGTAATTGGACGCAGGCGCAGCAAGTAATTAGCCAAAGCTTAAATTTACTCAAAAAATCTGCAAATAAGCAAAATTCATTAATATTTGCGCAAATGCTGGATATTCAAGGACGCTGGCAAATTTCCACAGGACAAGCTGAGGCGGCTTTAATTACTTGGCAACAAGCGGAAAAAATTTATACACAATTAAATAACCAAAATGGTGTAGTCAAGTCTCTAATTAATCAATCACAAGCTTGGCGCAGTCAAGGGGCGTATAGACGAGCCGCAGAAATACTGAAAGAAGTAGATAAAAAAATACAATTACAGCCTGATTCAATCGCGAAAGCAGTGCAATTGCGATCGCTCGGCGATATTCTGTTAGCAATGGGTGATGGGGAAAAGTCGCAAACTCTGTTACAGCAAAGTCTGAACATCGCCAAAAATCTGCAATCGAGTGCAGATATTGGCGCTAGTTATTTGAGTTTAGGCAATAACTACCGGACGCAGCGAAACAAAGCAGAGGCGATCGCTAATTATCAAAATGCTGTGGAAATATCCCCTTTTCCCTTAACTAAAGTGCAAGCGCAGCTAAATCACCTCAGTCTGTTAATTGAAAATGGTGAATTGACAGCAGCGACAACTCTAGTACCAGGTATTCAATCTCGACTGGCGCAACTGCCTAACAGTCGTGGTAGTATCTACGCTACTATTAATCTGGCGCAAAGTCTTAATAAGTTAGTGAAAAATGCTGATGCTTACCCTAGTATCAGTTATCAAGATATCGCCCCCCTACTAGTTAAAGCGATCGCCCAATCTCGCAGTTTAGGCGATGGACAAACGGAAGCCTATGCAGTTTTGAGTTTAGGTAATTTGTACGAGCAGACGCAACAAACTCAAGAAGCACTCAAGCTGACGCAACAAGCCTTAGTTTTAGCCCAAACCAGCAATGCACCAGAAATTGTTTATCGGGTAGATTGGCAACTAGGGAGATTACTTTGGGCAAAAAATGAGATTAAAAATGCGATCGCTGCTTATGATGCAGCTGTAGATACTCTGCAACTACTACGCCGTGATTTGGTTACAGTTAATCAGAACGTGCAATTTAACTTTCGTGACAGCGTTGAACCAGTGTATCGCGAATCTGTAGAGTTATTACTGCAATCCCAAAGCAAAGAACCCGATGAAACCACATTAGATAAAGCCCGCCAGCGCATTGAAGCGTTACAGTTAGCAGAATTAGATAATTTCTTTCGTGAAGCCTGTATTTCCGGTCAGAATGTACCTTTAGATAAAATTGTAGACCAAGATAATCCTCATACAGCTATCTTGTATCCCATCATACTTAAAAATCAAATTCAAGTAATTGCCAAAATTCCCAAAACACCGCTAAAGCATTACAGTACAGCAATTAGCGAAACAGAAGTCAACCAAGTTATAGCAGAAATGCGGAGAAGCTTGGTTAATCCGGCTGCTACTAATACAGTGAAAAAGCGATCGCAACAGGTTTACAACTGGCTGATTGCACCCATTGAATCGGAATTACCAGCCAAACAAGTAAACACCTTAGTGTTTGTCTTAGATGGAGCTTTACGCAACATCCCAATGGCATCGCTGTATGATGGTAAACAATATTTAATTGAGAAATATGCGATCGCTCTCAGCGTCGGCTTGCAACTTCTCGACCCCAAACCATTATTAACACAGCAAATCCGCGCCCTCACCGCCGGACTTACAGACCCGCCACCAGGGTACAATTATTTTCCTAGTCTTCCAGGCATCAAATCGGAATTTGAGTCAATAGCTCAATCTGGAGTCACCACCACCAGCATCATTGATGCTCAATTTACCCGTCCAGCCCTAGAAAAAGAAGTGAATACCTTTCCCTTCAACGTAGTGCATCTAGCGACCCACGGTCAATTTAGTTCCCGTGCCGAAGACACATTTATCTTGGCTGCTGACGGGCCAATTAACGTTACCCAATTTGATAGTTTGCTGCGTAACCGCGATGAAAGCAAACCCCAACCCGTAGAACTATTAGTATTAAGTGCTTGTCAAACAGCAGCCGGAGACAACCGCGCCGCCTTGGGTTTAGCCGGTACCGCAGTTAGAGCCGGCGCACGCAGTACAATAGCATCTTTGTGGCAAATTGACGATCAATCAACAGCTTTTTTTGTCGGTGCTTTCTACAAACAACTCAAAGAAGGTAAAGTCACCAAAGCCCAAGCCTTACGCAACGCCCAACTACAACTACTGCAACATCCCAACTACAACACCCCTAGTTTTTGGTCTGCCTATGTTTTGATTGGGAATTGGCTTTGATGGTCAATGGTCAATGGTCAATTGTCAATGGTCAATTGTCAATGGTCAATGGTCAATGGTCAATGGTCAATGGTCAATGGTCATTTGTCCTCCTTGTCCCCCTTGTCCCCCTTGTCCTCCTTGTCCTCCTTGTCCCCCTTGTCCCCCTTGTCCCCCTTGTCCTCCTTGTCCCCCTTGTCCCCTTCCCTTCCCTGCCCAAAGATCACAAAAATTTAATAATTCAACATTAATGGCATAAATCTCGCAAATCAGGCCGATATGTGTATGGCAGCATCGAAAACTGGGAACTAAATTTATGACTCACGCTATATATCAGCAAGACAATTTCGCTGTACCTTTGCCGATTACGCAAGCAGCCCGCAGAATAGCCCAAAACTTTGCCAGCCAACAACCAACTCCAGAAAAAGCAGCCCAAGTCAAACTCAATACCTTAGCTATCTTGGTGGTGCAGGAATATTTGCAATTCATGGATATTCCTACCAATCTCACCGCTAGTGATAGTTGGAATTCTCTCATGCGCTTATTTGCAGATGTCGCAGATTTAGCTCTACCATCCTTGGGTAGTTTGGAATGTCGCCCTGTAAAAAGTCATGCCCATACATGCTTTGTTCCCCCGGAAACATGGGAAGAACGAATCGGTTATGTAGTGGTGCAAATTGATGATTCTTTACGAGAAGCAAAGTTATTGGGTTTTGTGCCTAGTGTATTTACGGAAGACTTACCTTTAACCCAACTCCAACCTCCCGAAGCTTTGATCGAGCATCTGGAACAACTCAAACAAGCAGAAGCCAGTGTAGTCAATTTACGTCAGTGGTTTGCTGGTATATTTGAATCAGGTTGGCAAAGTCTGGAGGCCTTATGGAATTCCCAAGCACCCACCTTAGCCTTCTCGTTTCGCAGTGCAGAAGTGTTTGAGCCGCAAACACCTGACCATTCACAACCAGTCACCAGAAGGGCAAAACTGCTCGATTTGGGTATCCAAGTCGCTGACAAACCCCTGATGTTGATTGTGGAAATCAGCCCTCTCTCTGAGGAAAAAACTAGCATTCGTCTGCAGTTACACCCTACAGGTAATGAAATTTATTTACCTGAAGGAGTCCAACTTACTGTTTTAGATGAATCTGGTGCTGTGTTTCTGGCAGCTCAAGCACGCAGTGCCGATAATTACATTCAATTACAACTACGGGGCGATACAGGAGAAACATTTAGCATCAGGGTGGCATTGAATGATATCAGTATTACAGAACAGTTTACGATCTAAAGGTGCAGCTACTTTCTCTACCGTCCGTAATTATCATCAAATACCTGGTAGTCAAATTAAGAAACTTTGCTGAAAGGTAGTGATTGTCAAGAAAGCTGAAAAAAACGCTCTCGACTGACTACACACTACGCAAAATTTGTCTGGCAGAATACTAGTAAAGAGTTTAAAAATTCAAAAAGCAAAATTCCTGGCTGACTATAGCGAATTTTGGTTTTGAATTTTCAGTAGGAGCGTAACCAAGGTCATGAGCAAGTTAGTGATTCTGAAATTTGCAGACGGTAGTTTTGAGCAAGGGTTTGCTGTTACCCTGCAAATTGGTGAAGAGTGCGATCGCCCTACCACAGAAATCATCGGTAAACTGCCTCCATGCCCGGAGATACCCCTATACTACAGTCATTGGCAATCGAGTTATCGGCGTTTGGGTAACGGTTATCGTCTAGATGCAGATAAAGCCCAAATCACCAATGTGTCCATGACACAGGACTGTATTAACACATCCCATATTTTACGCGCACGTTTTAATGCCTGGTTAAAAACAGAAGAATTTCGTCCCATTAGGGAGAAATGGTTAGAAAGATTAATGCCTGCTGATGAAGTCCGGGTAATTTTACAAGCCGAAAATCGGCAATTGCAACGCTTACCTTGGCATCTTTGGGACTTACTCGAACGCTACCCCAAGGCAGAAATTGCCCTAGCATCACCCAGTTACGAACGCATTCACAAGCCACGCACTCCCAATAAATTGGTGAATATTTTGGCAATTGTGGGTAATAGTCAGGGAATTGACACCAAGGCTGACCAAGATTTATTGCAAAGTTATCGTCCTGCTAATGTTTGTTTGTTAGTAGAACCAGAACGCCAGGAATTAACTGATCGTCTCTGGGAAAAAAACTGGGATATTCTCTTCTTTGCCGGTCATAGTTCCAGTCAGGGAAGAGACGGTAGCGGACGCATTTATTTAAATCAAACTGATAGTTTAACGATTGGCGAATTAAAATATGCCTTAAAAAAAGCCATTGAACGGGGTTTACAATTAGCAATTTTTAACTCTTGTGATGGCTTGGGATTGGCGCAAGAACTGGCTGATTTGCAAATTCCCCAAATGATTATCATGCGGGAACCTGTACCCGATCGCGTCGCGCAAGAGTTTTTAAAGTATTTTCTCAGTAGTTTTGCTAGTGGTGAATCTTTATACCAATCGGTACGCCAAGCAAGGGAACGGCTGCAAGGATTAGAAAATAAATTTCCCTGTGCGACTTGGTTACCAGTAATTTGTCAAAATCCTGCTCAACACCCGGTGAGTTGGCAGGGATTAACTAGTGTCAAAAAACAATTCAGTACCATTGCTCCCATAATTAACAAACGGAGATTGCAAAGCGTTCTCGTTTCCAGTCTGCTGATGACAGCTGTGGTTTGGGGTATCAGGTATGTGGGTATGTTACAAAATGTGGAATTTATTGCCTATGACCAAATGATGCGATCGCGTCCTGATGAAGGTCAAGATTCCCGCTTACTCTTAGTCACCATAGACGATGCTGATTTGGCAGTACAACGCCACAAAGGCGAAGAATTAAAAGGAACCTCACTTTCCGATGAATCCCTAACTCAACTCATAGTCAAACTGCAACAGCATCAACCCTTAGCCATTGGTTTAGATATTTACCGCGATTTTCCCGCCAAAAATCCAGCTTTAATCCCCTTGCTGCAAAATACCGATAACTTAATTGGCGTCTGTAAGGGAAGCGATACCACAGAACAAACCAAAGGGATTGCTTCACCCAAGGAAATACCGAAAAATCGTCTAGGGTTCAGCGACTTCATTCACGATCGCGATGGGGTAGTACGTCGTCATCTGTTATTCATGACTCAAGAAGCCGCATCATTATGTCCGGCCTCTTATGCACTCAGTACCCAACTAGCATTTCGCTATCTTGTACCCCGTGGAATTCACCCCACATACACAGCTAATAATGAATTACAACTCGGTAAGTTGATTGTTCCCCGCCTATCACCTCGTGCTAGCGGCTATCAAAGTATTGACGCTAAAGGCGGTCAAGTTTTACTCAATTACCGTTCCACGAAAAAGATAGCCGAACAGGTCACCCTCACACAATTATTATCTGACCAAGTCAACCCCGACGCCATCAAAGGCAAAATTGTCATCATTGGGGTATCTGCCAAAGGCGATTTCCCCGATTACTGGGCGACACCATACGGTAATTACTTAGATGCGCAGATGGCTGGTGTAACAGTTCAAGCTCACATGGTTAGCCAAATCCTCAGTGCAGCTTTAGATGGGCGTCCATTAATTAGGGTTTGGTCTGGCGAACTGGAATTAATTTGGATGTGGAGTTGGGCTATATTTGGCGGCGTTTTGGTTTGGTGTCTACCCTCAGTCAAAACTTTAGCGATCGCAGTAACTATTAGTAGCGGTGTTTTATATATCTCCAGCTTAGGGTTGTTAATTGGGGGTATTTGGGTACCTTTTATACCTGCCGCTCTAGCTTTGATTGGTACAGTTGGTGCCTTGTCATTTCAGAATCACACATTTAAAATTCACAACTCTAGATTAATCCGGGAAAATATTTAAGGCATCATCAAAATTTTGCCGAGATTGCATCTACTTATTCCCGAAAAATATGATGAAATCTATCTCCAAGTCGGTAAAGCTGTCTGTAATTCTAGCTGTGGGATGCGTGAGTGTAGTAGCTATTCAGATACCGCACTGGGCAGAACCAGTCACCGCACAGATGAAGGCTACGGTAAATTTAGACACCACCATACAATATAATCCACCAGCGCCACCACCAGAACCACCTCCAGGAGGGAGAGTTTTAGGAGGAGCTAAACGGGGTACTTGTCCAGCTGTGCAACCGCAACTGACAGCGTTAGTGCCTTTTACGCAAAAACCTAATTCCAGCGTAGATGTTTGGGCATTAACAGCAACCACTCATCCCACCTTTTGGTTTTTTGTGCCCATAACTGAAAGTTCCAGATTAACGAATGAATTTGTACTGCAAGATGATACAGGAAACGAGATTTACAAAACTGCGATCGCGTTCCCAGAAAAACCCGGAGTCATCGGCATTTCTTTACCCAAGAATCTCAAGCCACTGACACCAAATAAACGCTATCGCTGGTTTTTCAGCATCTTCTGCGATCCGCAACAATCTTCACCACCTATATATGTAGAAGGCGTCATCCAACGAGTAAATTTAAATAACGCGATCGCCCAACAAATCGAAATTGCCAAACCTCGCCAAAAATCCGCCATCTATGCCCAAAATGGCATTTGGTACGAAACACTCACAACCTTAGCCAAACTGCGTCTCAACAATCCTGAAGATAGCCAGCTGCAAACAGCATGGCGCAATTTAATTACCAGCATCGGTTTACCAGACGTAGCCGCAGAACCCATTGTTTCACCACCAGGTAGTTTTGATTAATTGGGCATTGGGCATTGGGCATGGGGCAGGGGGAAAAGGGGGACAAGGGAGACAAGGGAGACAAGGGGGACAAGGGGGACAAGGGAGACAAGGGGGACAAGGGGGACAAGGGGGAAATAATTCTTTCTAACTAACCCCATGCCCCATGCCCCACATTGCATAAATTTAGATACCGCTCTAAATAGTTAAGTTTCGTAAAAATTTAATATTTTCTTTAGATTTTAGATTTAATATTTTCTTTAGATTCTTCACAACACTGTGTTGGATTCACAAGAGTTGGAGCGGTGGTCATGAATATATGCCTGATAAACTCAAAAATATTGCGTCAACTGTGGTCAGAAGTTGAGCAAACTCAGACTAGTACTCTTGTGGGACTCAGCGATCCTGATTTAGTCAAGCAATTGGTGGGACAGCTGGATAGCAAACAAGCACTCAGCAGTGAAGAAATGAATTCTGTTAACGCTTACCTATTCTCTAGAACTCAACTGATACGCGATTTAGCCTTTGCTAGATCAGCATAAAAAATATATAGACTTTTTTAGAATTTGTTCATCGGTATCAAACTCCCATCACCATTATTGGACTTCTCCTTTTTGCCTCAGCTAACATTGCTGAGGTTTTTTGTGGCTGAAAAACTATCACAACTCGACTCAGCTGACAATCTGTCTTTTGGTGTGTACAGTAGTTGAGGATTATTTTGTAACTGCAATTATTTAACCAATCCTGATATGGATAGAAAAACCAAACGCCTCTTGCTGCTTGTTGTTTTCTGTAGTTTGACAGGTGTAATTTTAGGCGGAACTGCCAGCTGGGCAGAAAGCAATATGTGCTTGGAAGCCAAGACAGTTACCAGCGATTGCTTGACTCAAGACCCCATACAAAAAACTATACAAGGAATGAGTACCGGCTTGGTAGCCGGTGCTGGAGCAGCTTGTGGCGTAGCTTGGCAGTTACGGCAGCAGGATTAAAATTGGGCATGGGGCATTGGGCATTGGTTAATAGTCCCTAGCCTCTAGCCCCTAGCCCCTAGCCCCTAAAAGCGGTAATTGCGATCGCCTACCCATAAACTAATAGGTACGGCGTTACCTTGGGGATCGACTTTGACTTTAACTGCTATTGGGCGTCGTCTTCCTTCTCGGCTTTCTAGGGTGCGGGAGATATCTCTACTAATGCGTTCTCTTTGTTCTTCGGGGATGTAATAGGTTTCCACACCATAGTTGACAAAACCGTCCCGGTATACACCTTTTAAGGCTACTTGATCGTTAGGCAAGTTTGTCGGACGTTTACCGCTTACCCTGACTAACCGCCAAGCGCGAGGAACCCGACTTTCAAAAGATTCTCTCTCTTGCAAAGTCACATACAAATTAGTTCCTTGCGCCAATTGTCTATTTCTGCCGCGATTTTGCCGCAGTAACTCCTCCCAGCCAGGGATCTGTCTCAACGTGGAAACGCGAGATATGTTATAGTCCAAATTGAGCGCGTAGTTTTGCCGCACATCATCAGCATCTACAGCCGCACTTTGCAAAATTACCGTTTTCCCCGCCACATCTGTATATAAAGCCTGGGTAGGTACAGCCAGAATTAACCCGGTTTGCAGCGCTAAAGGAACTAGTAATCGCCAAAAAGGTAAAGGTTTATTTGCATTCTGTTCAGTCGCAATTAGATAATCTCTAAAAGTCAACTTTCCAGAAAATTCAGCTTCAGGAGATAAGTTTTTATTGGATTTACTTGATTCAGATGTACTCGATTTATTCGACGATTCAGAGGAATTACTTTTCATGGGCGTAGTCCTAAAGAAGGTGGCAATAGGTAAAAGTCTGGTGAAATACCCAGGTTTAGGACTGACGCAGAGAGACTACCGCTACGCGGAATTCAAAATTCATGCATTCAAAATTCAAAATGGCTTTTTTATTAGCTATTGAACTTTGTACAATGAAATCTTGATTTCCGGCGTACTGACTAAATATTAAATATAGAAATACGCAGAGATATTTATGAGTAACTAAACTTCGTAATTACGAATTACCCATTACGAATTACGAATTACTATTGCTTTTTTTACTTTTTGATTCCGATAGACGGCGTTCAAACCAAAGTCCAGCGCTAATTAAAGCCGAACCGCACATCACAAATACCAGAGACTTCAATGGTAAGTCTGAATTGTACTCCCACACCCGGCTGAGAACCTGTAAAGTTAACAATAGCATACCTCCCCAAAAACTGCGTCTATCGTTTAATTTCAATCCCTCTTGAATTAGTCCCCAAGCTAAGGTGGCGAGGAGAACGTTAAAGGCAAAAATTCCTAAAGCAGGAATTCTTGTAATACCTTGATGCCAAAAAGGTATTAATAGAATTAAGCCAATAAATGTGCCGATTAAAACTAGAGTAAACACCATTTCTCGGCGTGCGGGATTGTTGCGTTGACGCAGTAAAAATAACCATTGTAAAACAGCTAAACCGCTCAGAATTCCCACATCAATAATCGGCAGAGTTCTCAAGATGTTGCTGTTAGTGGTTGGTGGCGAATAACCGTAATCGGGAAATTGCCATTGCCAACGGAAGGACAACATATAAAAGGCAAAGCCAAAACAGAAAAAGGCTAATGTTCTGGCTAGGGGTTGAAATAACCTATAATTAACTGTGGGAAATAATAGGTCATCGTAACTCCACAGTAAAGCTGGGGGAAGTGCAAAGGCAAAGGAAGCTACCCAAGGTGCAATATCCGCATAGGTTAATATTTGCAATGGGTTGAGGTTGAATTGCAAGGAACTAGCAAAGGCGAAAATTGCTAATCCAAAAATCCAGCGAGAGCGACAGATGTAAGCTAAAGGGATGAATAGCAACCATGATACCAAAGGCATGTGGCGAACGATTAACCGCGCCCAACTCCATTCGTTAGGAGTGTACCACCAGTCTCCGAGTCCAGTCCAATAGCCAATTTGGATTAAGACAATGGCTAATATACCCAAGGAATTTAAGGAGAGGCTATAAGCCATCACCAATACACCAAAACCCCAAGCAAGCAGCCATTCGGAAGCAGAACCAGAAATATTAAAGGCTTGCGCCATTAACAAAATGGTTACACCTAAAATAAAAGCGCCTAATATCAGTAATGCTTCTCCTAAAAGCCGCTTGCTTTTTTCGGGTTTTTTACCTTCAGCTTTTTTGAGTGCGGGTTCGCGCCAGGTGTAAAAACCAATGATGGTAACGGAGAAAAACAAACTGATCATCAAGATAAACTTGACATCCCGTGACCATTCTTGCCAGCTAGCAGCAATAAAGATGATTGCACCTAATATTAAGAGGATACCACCGATCGCGATCGCAATCATCCGCGAGCGATCGCGCGCCGCAGCTTCTAGATTGTTAAATTGATAACGGTCTGCTAACTGTTGGTACTGCGAAGCACTAATTATCCCTTCGTCTCTCCATAGTTGTGCTTCTTTGCGTATTTTTCGCTGAAAATTATCTGAGAACATGACCATCTCCAGTGAAGTGGTTAGTTTAACGCGCTTGAGTGCATTTCTAAAGGCAACAGCTTCCAGCTTTGAACTGGAAGCTTATGCAGTCCGCACTTTTGGCGATGATGAAAATGGCGGTCATTAATTCTCAGTATGCAGCCAAACCCTGGCATGGCATTGTTCTTCTATAACAGTTTCATTTCTCAATGGAAAAACCTTCAAATCTCTTACTTAAACTCTCGCGCCGTTTGTTTGCAAACCTTGATATTCAAGAAAAGTTTATTCAGGCGTTAATTAATCCCCAACCTTTTTCACCTTGCATTCTTTGGTGTCAACCAAGACCCGAATCTTCTCCTTTTACAGTAGAACCCCCAACAAATTGGCAACCGCAATTTGTAGACCGTTTACAATTAGGAGAAAAGCCTGGTAAACATCCGCTACATGACCAAGGTGATTTTTACTGTCTAGATTTTTCTTCTGTATTTGCAGCCACTAGCTTATTAGCAATTAAGCCATCTGGGGGGTTAATTTTTGATATGTGCGCTGCGCCAGGGGGAAAGAGTATCTTTGCCTGGAAAGCTTTGCAACCCGATTTACTTATTAGCAATGAAGTAATTGGTAAACGGCTAGGAATGCTAATTTCTAATTTAAAACGTTGCCAAATTCACCCCAGTTTAGTAGCAAATAGAGATTCGAGTATTTTTGCAGAAGCTATCCCCTTATCAGCTAACTTAGTTTTAGTAGATGCTCCTTGTACAGGACAATCTTTATTAGCTAAAGGTGAAACTGCACCCGGATGTTTTCACCCGACTAATATTAATAAATGTGCCAATCGCCAAAAACGCATTATTGCTAACTCTGCCCAAATTGTTGCGCCTCAAGGTTATCTAGCTTATATGACTTGTACTTACTCACCTGAAGAAAATGAAGAAGTTTGTCAATGGTTTTTAGAACGCTTTCCCCAGTTTCAAGCATTAACTATTAGTCATTTACAAGCGTATCAATCACACCTTACAGATATACCTTGTTACCGACTATTCCCTCAAGATAGATTAGGCGCTGGTGCATTTACCGTACTTTTTCAAAATACCGCAGCAGGTGAGGCGAAAGAAATAGACGAGGAAGTTTTGCAGCAACTTGGTTGTAAACCAATTAGAATTAGCGAGTAAACTCTTACTCTCTGCGCCTGGTGCGTGCAGGCAGTCACTACAACGGGCGGAACCCCGCAACGCACTGCCTCCTCTGCGTGAGACAAAAATCATATCACCAACTAAGTTTTAAATAGCCAAAAAACTTAACTTTAATTTACATTTTGTGAAAATTAGAGGTTAGGTACTGCCCACTAAATTGGTTTCTATGGTAAGCAGAAAAATATTAAATTTTTATAGCTATTTCTTATGGTAGAAGCCAATATCATCGAAAATAAATAAAATAAGAATCTAAGCCTTTAAATAATAATTATGAACCTTCTTGCTTGGATTGTTCTAGGAATTATTGCCGGAGCTATTGCTAAAGCTATTTACCCTGGTCGTCAGGGTGGTGGTATTCTCGCCACAATGGTTTTAGGAATTGTTGGTGCTTTAATTGGAGGTAGTTTAGTTTCTCTTTTAGGTAGGGGTGGAGCAGCATACGCTGTGGGAACTCTGAGTATTCCTAGCTTAATTATTGCTGTGATTGGTGCAATAATTGCTATTTTCTTATGGGGTTTAGTAACTGGTCGTAGCAGTTATTAAATTAATGGTTAGCTTTCTTACTAATCATTTATGCAGTCAAGTTCTAAAAAACTCCACCTGTGATAAAAAAGTGGGGTTTTTTATTATAAATATCAATTATCCACATTCAAGAAATAGTTTATTCTCGAAATTACATATCTGACGCTCTTTTCATCTGTATATTGGGGATTAATCGGGATTTCCTGAATTAAATTTACAATCATCACAGCACGATAAAGTTTAGAGTTTTTAAATTGCTTGTCTTGAATATCAAAACGCGAAATAGATGCTAAAGGATATTCAATACTTTCTTGAGCGCGTAAGCCTTTGCGTTCTATTAATACCTTATTCAAACTTTTATAAAAAGTAAAGTTGCTTACAGGCGTTGTTACTAAAAAAGCGCCAATACCTGTAGTAGTTAACACAAATATAATGAATAAAAATACATAACTTCTCTGGTTTGCTTGCACAGAGAGGTAAGTCTCTTGAGAATGAATAAAATTATTGATTTTTTCAGCTAATTCTTGATTTTTTTCATAACTTAGATTTGATAAAAAAGGATATTCATCTAGTGGTGTGACAATGATAACTTTATAAGTGGTTCCCCCTTTACTACCTCTATGTTGCTGGATATATGCTTCTTGGGGATCGAAAATTTTTCGCTTATCTGTAAACCCTAACAAATTAAACCGCTTTAAATCACAGTTTATTTGGTTGGCTTGGGGACGTTTACAAGTTAGACTCGCGGAAGCAGATTCAAAAAAGATGCAATAAATTAAAAAACTGAAACTAGCAATTAGAATTATCCCACCACTGAACCAATTTGCTATTGGTCGGTGCTTGATCTGCAATCTGGTACGGGTTTCTTCAACAATTTTCATCAGTACTACTCTACTGAATTTGAGATGATAAGTAGAGTATTCCCTGGCTCGTCTATGCTGATATCATTGGGGATGAGAAAAACGGGATAAGGGAGAGAAATTTTTATTTTGCTGAGTTGCTATATCCCCGACTTCTTCAAGAAGTCGGGGATATGATAGGCGGTGGCGATCGCATTTAATTGCTGTCTATCATAAAATTACGCCGCCATCGCTGGATGATGCTGTAACCAAGGGTTAGCAGCTTCTAATTGTGCGGCTAGGCTGATGAGTGTTTCTTCACCACCCGGTTTACCAATTAATTGGACGCTGATGGGTACGCCGTTACTATCAAAGCCGACAGGAATTGCGATCGCGGGTTGTCCTGTTGCATTTGCTACCGGACATGGTGCAATCCAGTTAATAATATTTTGGAATGTCTCTTCTGGACTTAAATCTGCCCATTCTCCCACTTTAATCGGTGTATGTAAATATACTGGCAATACCAAGACATCCACGTTATGGAAAAAGCCAATGATTTGCCGCGATACGATTTGCATTTGCGCCACAGCTTTTAAATATTCTGCCGCCGAACCCGATCGCGCTAACAAAAATTGATTGAATGGTTGTAATGCTGGTGCAGGAATTCCCGCCGCACCGACTCCAGCTTGCCACACAGTTTGAAATGGTTCGATTAAGCCGCTAAAATCTGGGGATTTTTGTTCTATTTTATGCCCCAGCTGTTCTAATAACTTAACTGTTTGTAATACGCCTTGCTCGCAGTTAGCATCTGCTGTACCTAGAGGCGGAATGATAGTAGTGTAAGCAATCTGTAATTCCCCTGGTGGTTTTTCTGTAGCGGCGAAAAAAGATGACTGTGGTTGTGGTAACCAATAAGGATCGCCCAGGAAATAACCTGATATAGTATCTAAAAGTGCTGCTGCATCCGCAACAGTACGGGCAAGGGGGCCGTTAGTGGCAATTCCCGCCAAGCGATCGCCTACAGGCGCGTTTGTCACTCTTCCCCGTGATGGTTTGATACCTACCACACCACAACAAGCCGCAGGCCCCCGAATGGAACCACCGCCATCGGAACCTTGAGCGATCGCGCACAACCCTGCGGCGACGGCTGCGGCAGCACCACCACTAGAACCGCCAGGGGTGTAATCTAAATTCCAAGGATTTCTCGCCGGAGGAAAACCCGCAGGTTCACTGTAAGGAAAAGAACCTAACTCCGAGGTGGCGGTTTTACCTAGAATCACAAACCCAGCTTGTTTAATTCGTGTTACTACCCCATCATCATAGTTGAGGATATTGTTAATTAATGCCGGATTGCCGTAAGTACAGGGGACACCTGCGACAGCGTTTAAATCTTTGATGGAAATCGGTACGCCAAAAAAAGGCGGGAGTTGGGAATTAGTGGCGAGAAATTCCGTTTTGGCTTTTGCATCTGCGATCGCCAATTCCGCCGTCACTGTAAAATAACTTCCTAATTGCGGATTTAATCGCTCAATTCTTCCTAAATAAATATTTACCAATTCTACAGGCGAAATTTCCCGGCGACGGATTAATTGCGCCAAATCTAATGCGGGAGTAAAAGCTAAATCAGTTTCATTCATGCGTTAACTACGGGGTAGTTGCAAAATTTCTGCAAAATTTTAACTTAAGTTGTTACTTTAACAGGATTTTTGGGAACTATATCTTTACAGTTCCTGAGATTTTTTCATCAACGAGGATACTCAGCTGCAACAGGCGTGGTTTTTTTGTAATACCACATGCGGAAATAGCCTGGTTTGAGATTTTGGTAATCCAGAGATTTTACATCCCACATCTCTCAAATCCCCCATCTAAAATCTCAAATCTCAAATCCAAAATTGCGATCGCCAAGCCGCACAGTCATTTTAATTGTTTGGCATAATCTTTCAACCCATCCCCAAGGGGTATTTATGGCGAATCTGGAAAAGCTGCTACATGAATTGACAAAACTTGTTGAGAGTCTTAAGCTCACTATTGGTGATTCTCATGCGATTAAGCAAGAAATTATCCGGCTAAATTTTATTCAAGAAAAACTCCGCAATTTACAAAGTGCGATCGCAGAAGAATTAGCTGTTGCAAAAATTAATAGTTCAGTAGGTAGCGCAGCTGCTGGAAGTACAGAAAATTCTCTATTAAGTTCTGATAGTTGTTTCGTTGCACCTTTACTGACAACTGGCGAAAAATTCATCGCCGAAAAATTTGGTAATGGTGCTAATAAGCTATCTTTCAACGATTTAGAAGCGAAAATTAGCGGTTGGTTAGAATGGGGAGAATTACTACAGACAATTTCTGAAGATATTTTAAGTAATGCCCAATTTATTAACCAACTTAGTAGTAATATTAACTATCCTAGCTTATCCAGCCAATTCCAAAAACTCGAAACCAAGCTGCAAATCGACTTAGCTTATGGTAAATCTAGAGTTTTACAGCAGCAACATCAGCAAATTGTTAATTCTCAAGAAGAATTATTGCAACTACAGCAAAAATCCACAGAAGTATTTGAAAATATTAAGAATACACAAAATATTTTATTAATACTACTCAATTTATCAGCCTTCTGCGGTAATTCGGGTTTAGAACTAGAGTGGTTTGATGATGAATATGGATTCATCATCTCTAGCGGTGGTAACTGCCAAGCATTAGCTGATATTATTTATGAGTGTGAATTATTTCAAGAAAAAATTCACAATTTAATTGTAGATACAAAGATTTTATTAGAACAGGCAGAAATAGCCTTAAACAATCTACCAAAACATCCAACAATAGCAGGATTAAGACAATTAATTGTTGACAAAAAAACACAGAAATTTTTCGCGGTGGGTGTAAGTGCATTGGTATTAGGCTTTAGCACTTGGAAAGCAACAAATTACATTATGCATATCCAACAAGAGCAAAAAGTTAAACAGGAAAAAACTTCTGTATCTAATTTAAAATCTGCTCAAAAGCTGGGTATGGAAGCAGCAGTTTTAGTGCAAAAAACTCCCTTACCGCTCAAAGATTGGCAACAAGCACAAGATAAATGGGAACAAGCCGTCAAATTGCTAGAATCTTCGCCTCAAGGTACATCTGTTTCTAATAAAGTTCAAAGTCAATTAGCTACATATCGAGGTAACTATACGACTATTAGCAAAAGAGTAAACCTAGAGAAAAATGCAGCCTCAAAATTAGAAACTGCCGATAAATTAGCTCAAGAAGCAGCTTTTATCATCAAAAATGCGCCTAAAGAAGCAGTAATTATGACGCAAGCTAAGGAGAAATTACAGGAAGCAATAAATTTACTAAAAGCGATTCCTGCAGGGACATTTGTATCGCCACAAGTTCAAGATAAGTTAGCTACTTATCAACAGAATTATCAGCAGATTAAGGGAGAATGAACCAATTCAAAATTCAAAATTCAAAATTCAAAATTTAGTAGGACTTACGCACAAACTACAGAAGAATCGAACCGCGTTCGCGTAGCGTCTCGCAGAGAAGACACGAAGGACACGAAGAAATAAGAGTTTCAAAGGTATTTTGCGTAAGTCCTGTTTAGGATTTTTGACTATTGACTATTGACTATTGACTGTTGACTATTGACTATTGACTATTGACTGTTGACTAATAACAAATAAGAGACAATAGAAAACAGTAGTCTTGAATATAGGGATTCATAACCATGACCGCTACTCAAAATCGCCTGTGGACGGTGGAAGAGTATCATCGGATGATTGATGCTGGTATTCTGAATGCTAACGATCGCGTTGAACTCTTAGATGGTCGGATAATTCAAATGAGTCCACAAAAACCACCCCATGCGGGTACAACCCAGCGCGTTGACCGATATCTTCAAGATTTACTGAGAAATAGGGCAGAAATTCGCGTACAGCTACCTATTACGCTGTCTACTTCCGAACCAGAACCAGATATCGCCGTAGTCTCTATCGATCCAGCAGCCTATGGCGATCATCACCCGACATCCTCAGAAATATTACTGTTAATTGAAGTTTCTTATAGTACTTTTGACATCGATTTTAATGAAAAATCTCTGATTTATGCTAAAGCCAATATCGCAGATTACTGGATTTTAGATGTTATTGAACGCCAAGTTTATATTTTACGTCAGCCAACAGAATCAGGCTATCAAGATATAGTTGTTTTATCTGAAGATGCAGTTATAGCACCATTGGCTTTTGGCGAAATTACCATACCATTTTCAGAATTATTTCTTCCATAATTTAAATTTAAAATTTCATCGTTAGCACGTTATTTATGTAAAAATTTATGCCGCAAACAACAGCAATTACAGAAGCAATTACCACCCTAAAAGATGCAGAAACTCGATTTAATTTAACTCGGAATGAATCTGAGGAATTTTTTCCGGAATGGGTTACAGAATTACCAGAAATTACTGAATCTGAAAAAGCTTCTCTGGATGTGTTGCGCCGCAGATATCTTTATCATCGTGGTGAAGGCGATTTATTAGAAGGGACAGTCATGTTATTGGTAGTGTCCCCCTTATTAGCATTAGCAGGTTTTTACGACCCACCTTTTAAGATTCAGGCTGAAGCATCTGTAGAATTGGTGCTGAATGATGGGGAGGAAATATTGCGGGGAAGAATTGATGTTTTAGTGCTGCAAAATCAGTTTTGGGTAGTGGTATTAGAGTCCAAAAAAACTACCCTTTCAGTTTGGTCTGCTATACCGCAAGCACTAGCTTATCTCATGGCTAATCCCCACCCCAATAAACCTGTGTTTGGAATGGTGACTAATGGAGATGATGTTTTATTTATTAAATTAACGCAAAACCCTACACCACAATATGATTTATCGCGGGTATTTGCTTTATTTACTTCTAATAGAGAACTGTATGCAATTCTCCAAATTCTCAAGCGAATCACTCACGCGATCGCATTTTGAATGCTAAATTAACTACCAAAACTCACAATTCCCGACCACTGAACTTTTTTCTGTTGTTCTCGGCGGTAAGAGAAGAAATGCTCTGGTGTTTGGTAGGTACAATAAGGTGCGATCGCAATTTGTTCGCCACTAATTCCCAAAGCTTCTATTTGTAAAGTATTTACCCGCCGCACATCTAATTTAACTTTACCAGCCTCATCATCAGCAATTAAAGGAGAATTAGACAGTTCGTGCAAAGCATCAACTATTGCATTTGCGTCCTCATGTGATATAATACTACCCCCAACTTCCGCCGCTACTTCCACAGAGACTTGATAAACCTCACCAGCGATCGCAGGCCCCATTGCAATCCGCAAATCTTCTAACTGACTACCTTGGGCTTGTAAACGGGCGATCGCTTGCGGGACAATTTTTTTCGCCGTTCCCCGCCAACCTGCATGAATTGCAGCTACCTGTCCGGTTTTGAGATCGCCAATCAACACAGGCGTACAATCAGCGCTGGCTACCCATACAGCTTGTAAAGCTTTCTCGCTAATTAAACCATCTGCTGAAGCTAAGGCAGAATCATCATCAGATCCTTTACCTAACTTCGTTTCAACTTCCTGCGGGGTGAGTACAGTATTGCCATGAACCTGTTTCAAGCGATAAACTGATGCCTCTGGTTGTAGCACCTGTGTTAACTCTTGGGGCGATCGCGGCCAAAACGGATGAGTAAAGAAACCGTGTGACCAAGGTTCCAGGAGACTACAAGTAAGGTAGGGCATTCCTTGCCAATTGCGCCAGTGCCAAGCGTGCATCTTAAACCAAACCTAAACAGAAAAACATCAGCCAATTAATGCTAACTTGTAGAACGGGATTTAGGTTAACTGCGTGGGATTTGATTTGCAAACTTTGACAGCAGCCTTGGATTCAGGGCGGCAGTATTCATATTTACCATTTTCTTTGCATATTTTTGATAGTGTAGCTTCAACGAATCAAACCCTCTGGAATTTGCTAGCACAGGGGGCGGAACCAGGATGCGTAGTAATTGCGACTCAGCAAACGGCTGGGCGCGGACAATGGGGTCGCCAGTGGATTTCAGCAGATGGGGGATTATATATTTCCGTAGCAATTCACCCCAAAATAGCAGCGACAGACAGTTACCAACTCACCTTTGCTACTGCTTGGGGGATTGCAGCCCAATTGCGTAACTGCGGTATCGGCGTCGGAATTAAATGGCCTAACGATTTAGTTTTAGACAGTCGGAAACTAGGTGGTATTTTAACGGAGACCAAAGTTAATCAGGGAAAAATCACCCAAGCAGTCATCGGTGTAGGAATTAACTGGGCAAATCCAGTGCCAGACACCGGAATCAACTTAGAATTATGGCAAGCTTCCCAGCCTGTCAAACTCATTGCTTGTCTAGAAATGTTAACTGCTCAGGTTTTATTAGGGATAGAATCCGGTATTCAGTGTCTTTTTGAAGAAGGAGTAAACGTACTCTTATCTCGCTATCTAGATTTACTGACGAATATGGGCGATCGCATACAAGTTAATAATCGCGTAGGCACAATAGTTGGGGTGACACCTCAGGGTAATTTACGAGTTAATCTAGAAACTTATAATACAAAGGAAACAATTCTACCAGAAATTTACATTCAACCCGGTACAATCAGTTTGGGTTACCAAAAATCTTCGGTTTAATTTAAGGTTTGTTTAAAATTCCGCTCTTTGGGCAAGACAAACCACCGGCATCATTCTGTTTAGATTATTTAGCAAAAATTTGAGAGAACAAATGACGCAGCCACATAACTCTGCCCATAAACGTTTGCTAGTGACAACAAAACGCTTTGCTTCCACGCTACCAGCACAGGGCCTCTGCTGGCTGAGTAGCTTTAGCCTTCTGGGTAATAGTTTGGTGCTAGCGCAAACGGAAACTTCTATAGACAACATCGTTCCTACTATTGAAAATTCTCAACCGACTACCCCAGTTAAAATTCCAGTTAAAAAAGATACTGTAAATTCAGAGGTAACTCGTCCCCAAGTAGAATTTTCAGAACGGCGAGCCAGACTAAAAAAGAGATTACATAGAGAGAATGTATCTCAATCTACACAACCAGTTAGACAGGCGCAACCAACGAAAACAGAAGCGACTGAACCTGTTGTGATCAGACAGGCTAAACCACAAGCAGAAACTTCTCAGGTAGCGCCAGCCAGAGTCAATCAGGAAAAACCTGCACCAACGCCACGCACTGTACCTGAGAAACTTCCCGAAGTTGCCCAACCACCCCAAACTACCAAAAGCCCAGTGGGTAGCACGGAAGTAAAACCCAAGGAAGATTACAACAACGCTTATATTGACCCCACTGATTACAAAGTTGGCGGCACTTATCAAGCACCTAATTCTGTCATCATTACCGAACGCTCTAGCGGTTGTAAAGCGACTTTACCCACAGGACAAGCTATATCAGATAGTCTTTGTGGCAAAGCACCCAGTAGCCAGACTGTAGCTGATGGTAATAGCAAAACCGCACCCAGTTGGTTGCGAAGAAGCCAAACTGCGAATTTAGCCAACAACAACGTTGTTAGACCAATCGCCGCTACTGGTAGCAGCCGCAGATGGCGTAATTTACCAACTCCTGAAAATAATGTTGCTAATCGCATTGCTTCTAGTGTAAGTAAGAGCGACTATAACCCCAATCGCTTTATTCCTAGCCCTGGTTATTTTGCGAATACAACAACAGTCAGCGCAACGCCAATCGCCCCCAGTGCTGGTAGTTTACCAGCACCAATGGCTGACGGTAACTTTGCACCCCGGCCTAGCACCGTTGCTTATGACTTTCCATTAGCATCCACCTTACCGCAAATTCCTTATGCAGGTAGAGTTGCTTATAGCGGTCAGGGAATGATGTTCCCCTTATCTATTCCAGCACCAATTACCTCATTATTTGGCTGGCGGATTCACCCGATCACAGGCGATCGCCGTTTCCACGCTGGTACAGATTTAGGTGCGCCTATGGGGACGCCGATCTTAGCTGCTGCTAGCGGTCAAGTAGAATCTGCTGACTGGATGGGTGGCTATGGTTTAGCCGTCACCATCAACCACAACTCAGCCCAGCAAACTCTCTACGGACACATGTCACAAATCTTTGTCCGCCCCGGTCAGTTTGTTGAGGCGGGAACTGTGATTGGTCAAGTTGGTACCACTGGTAACTCTACAGGCCCCCACCTGCACTTTGAAGTCCGCCACCTCACACCAAGCGGTTGGGTAGCAGCAGATCCAGGCGTGGAATTAGAAGTCGGCTTGAGCAACTTGCTCCGCAGTCGGCAGACAGCACAGTTGGATAAGCAGCCTGGTTCGTAGAGGCGCAGGGGCTAGGGGCTAGGGAATAGGGGGACAAGGAGGACAAGGAGGACAAGGGGGACGAATGACAATTGTAGAGACGCGATTCATCGCGTCTTTGCCCAATGCCCAACGCCCACTCGCCCTGAGCGAAGCCGAAGGGATGCCCCATGCCCCATGCCCCATGCCCCATGCCCTATGCCCCCCTAAATATATCCATGTTCTGCTAGGAATCCTGGTGTAATTCCGTCATAATTGGTATCTTCCTGAGAATTAGGGTTTGGTTTGCCGGAATAAAGGAATTTCTCGACATATTTGCCGAGAATATCTCCTTCGAGATTTACCAAACTCCCAGATACTAAATAACGAAGATTGGTGTCGGCGTAGGTGAGGGGAATTACCGCTACTGTAAATTGGCTGAGTTCGGTTTCGTAGGCGGCTACAGTGAGGCTAATGCCATTGACAGCAATACTACCTTTGGGCACAATGTACCGAGCGATCGCCTCAGATGCTTTAAAGGTCATTTCCCAAGAAGTAGCTGTTTGTTCTGCTGATATTAACCAACCTACGCCATCTACATGACCCATAACAAAATGACCGCCAACTTTACTCCCTACCCGTAACGAAGCTTCGAGGTTAACATATTTTTGTGGTGTGTCCTCTTGTCCTAATGTGGTGCGGCGTAAAGTTTCTGGTGATGCAGTGGCAATAAAACCGTCCTTTAAAACTTCTTCTACGGTTAGACAAACACCATCAACAGCAATACTATCGCCATAAGCCAGATCCTGCATAATTAAATCAGATGACTGACTTACACAAGTGATTTGCCAAGAATCTCCCCCTAAGGGTTTCATGGTTCCTAAAGCTTGGATTAGTCCTGTAAACACAGCTTGTTCGCCAAAGTAAATCTATTTATTGCCTAATTTTGCCTAAAATCTCCTCGTAATTCCCTCCATAAATGTTGCAAAATCAAAGTATATTTTCTGACTTTATTTAAGATAGGGATATTATCACATTAACATCCTGAACAAGGCATACTTGGGTAATCAGCATATTGTCTAAGTAGACCACTTTGACTTAATCTGGTGTTCACATCAAGTTCAAGTTCAATATCAGCAATTATAGAGAACAAATGCCTATGTTTATTTCTGTGCCGGACTTAACCCATAAAGGGTATTATTTGTTACTTCCTAACCAAGTACTCCAAGGAGCTTAGAGGCAAGCGCCAATGATTGAAATGAGAGTCGCTGGCATAGCATTAGATGCCATAACCCGCAGCCCAATTGTACTTCTCAAAGATTCATCCGATCGCCGTGCTTTACCAATTTATATCGGTCAAGAACAGGCTAGAGCGATCGCGGGAGCAATTGAGAGCCAAAAGCCTCCACGGCCTTTAACTCACGATTTAATTGTAAATATTCTCGAAACCTGGAATTTGACTCTAGAAAAAGTAATTATTCACTCCTTGCAAAAGGATACATTTTATGCTGCATTAATAGTCAAGCAAGGGGAGACTACAAAAGAAATTGACTCCCGTCCTAGCGATGCGATCGCCATTGCTTTGCGTACAAATACCCCCATTTGGGTAATGGAAGAAGTAATTGCAGATGCTTCTATCCCCGTAGATCGCGACGCCGATGAAGCAGAACAACAAGCCTTCCGCGAATTTGTCTCAAATCTCCGTCCTGAAGATTTGATCAAACGCTTTGGTAACGGTGAAAGTTAGAAAGTTCAGTGTTAATTGCTCAATCAAAATCAATAAACAAACTCAACAATAAACAACTAGGAAGAAGAAGTAAAGAAAAGCACACAATTTCTTTATTTTTTCTTCTTATGAGTCAATGGTCAATAGTCAATGGTCAATGGTCAATAATTAACTAACATAACTAACAACTGACAACTGACAACTGACAACTGACATTTATGCAATATCGACGCTTTGGCAAAACTAATTTAAATTTGTCTGTTTTTTCTTTGGGAACAATGCGCTATTTAGCTGATGCTGAAAATGCATATCAAACCATTGAAAAAGCCTTGGCGTTAGGTATTAATCATATTGAAACGGCTAGAGGTTACGGCAAAAGTGAGGAGTTTTTTGGTAAAGCACTCCAAGCTGGGTTATCTGTACCCCGTTCCCAACTTTATATCACTACCAAAATTCCGCCGACAGTCGATGCTGATACGATGCGTCGCTATATTGATGAATCTCTAGAAAAATTGCAGCTAGATTATCTCGATTGTTTGGGAATTCATGGTTTAAATACTTGGGAACATCTCGAATTAGTGCAAGCTGGTTGTATCCAAGCTGTACAAGAAGCGATCGCGGATGGTAAGGTGCGACATGTGGGGTTTTCTACTCACGGATCGTTAGATTTAATTCAAGCGGCAATTAATACAGATTTATTTGAATTTGTCAATCTGCATTATTACTATTTTTTTCAACGCCATGCACTAGCTATTCAATTAGCTGCAAAGAAAGATATGGGGATTTTTATCATTTCTCCAGCAGATAAAGGGGGAAGACTGTACACACCACCCCAAACCTTAAAAGATTTGTGCGCACCATTTTCACCCTTAGAGTTAAATTATCGGTTTTTATTGAGCGATCGCCGCATTACTACTTTAAGTGTAGGGCCAGCCAACCCAGAAGAATTAATTGCACCTTTGCAAGTTGCTGACAATGTTGATCAATTAACAGCAGCAGAAATAGCGGCTTTTGAACGGTTAGCAAATCAACAGCAAATTGCTTTAGGAACCGAGAAATGTAGCCAGTGCTATGCTTGTTTACCTTGCCCAGAAAATATTAATATTCCTGAAGTATTGCGGTTACGAAATTTAGCAGTAGCCTACGACATGACAGACTATGCTAAATATCGCTATGGCATGTTTGAAAATGCCGGTCATTGGTTCCCCGGAATGAAAGGGAACCGTTGTACAGAATGTGGAGATTGTTTACCCAGATGTCCTGAAGAGTTAAATATTCCAGCTTTATTAGAAGATAGCCATGAGAGATTAAATGGCAAAGCTGGTAGGAGATTGTGGGGTTAAGCGCGTTAGACTGTTCGTTACATGCAATGTTAAATGCGATCGCTATTCCCAAAAATTATGCAAGTCACACAACAGCGATACTACACCCCAGAGGAATATTTAGAACTAGAGGAAGCTGCTGACTACAAAAGCGAATATATTGATGGGCAAATAATTTCAATGGCGCATGAATCCGTTAACCATAATATGATTGGTGGAAATTTTGCGGCTGCGCTAAATTTTGCATTTAAGAAACTAGATTACGAAGTTTTCTTTTTCCAGTTGCGGTTGTGGATACCTAATAAGCGGATCTATACATATCCAGATGTGATGATTGTGGCAGGTGAAATAGAGTTCTACAAAAACCGTACAGATGTAATCGTCAATCCACAGGTAATTATTGAAGTATCATCTAAATCTACCAAAACCTATGACAGCCACGATAAATTTGAGGCTTACCGAACAATTCCAAGTTTTAAAGAATATTTATTAATCGACCAAAATCGGATTTATGTAGAACAATTTTCTAAGACAGGTAAGAAACAATGGGCGCTGCGTGAATATGATGAAGAAGATGAAGCAATATCACTTGTAACCGTACCGTTTGAAATTTCCTTGCAAGATTTATATAACAAAGTGCAGTTTGAGCTTGGAGAGTCAGAAGCTGAAAGCACTGATATAGAGGGATGAGGTAAAAGCGATCGCTTAATTTGAGTAAAGCATTTATCATACATTGACTTTTTCCTGTTTTTTCAAGAATCACGGAGCATCGTCTCCTTGTTTACAAGTAATATATAGTAGTATAAATCTACTATTGAGAGCCTAAATTTGCTAATCTATAAGATTCATACTTGATTTTTAAAATATTCGTAGGATGGTCACTGCCCACCAGATAAGGTTTTGGTAGGCGATATCTACCCTACAAATATTTAGATTTCTTCAATAATCAAATTGTATAGTCTCTGCAAAGGATTAGACACTGATGAATATCGATCAAGCAAAAATAAATTTTGATTTACTTTATACAGAATTATTACAAAGTCATATAAAAATTGAGACGGAACAGGATACAAGATTTCAAATTATTGATCGTATTTTGACTGAAGTTTTAGGATGGGAGAGATATGAAATTCTTACCGAGCCTCATACTGAGTCTGGCTATATTGATTACTTATTAGCTTCTGGAGGACGTAACAGACTTGTAGTCGAGGCGAAGCGTATATCAAAGCGACTGATTGATACTCATCAACCGCGTATGGCTTGGTACAAAGTTAATGGTCCTGCTCTTCAATCAGCAACCGATGGACTAAATCAAGCCCAGCGCTACTGTACTGATAAAGCTGTTTTGTTTTGTGCTTTGACAACAGGTGTTGAGTGGATTGGTTTTTGGGCGGTTCGTACTGACGGTACACCTCCAAGTGAAGGCAAAGCAGTTGTATTTCCAAACCTGCAATCTATTCAAACGAATTTTGCTACCTTCTATGACCTATTTTCCCGACAAGGAGTCTTGGCTAACTTATACCAAGTATACACACATGAAGCGGAAGGCTTAGAAATTAATCATAGTGAATTTTTGTATTCTGTACTTGAGAATTCTGATAGATATTTACTTACAAAGTCTGCTTTATTCAAAGATATTGAAAATGTTTATCGTAGCTTCTTCAGTAGTATGTCAGGAGAAGATGATCCCGATATGCTTGCAAAATGTTTTGTAGAATCAAAAGAAAGTAGAGAAGCTGATGAAAATTTACATAAGATAACAAGAAATCTCTTAAATAGAATTGATATTGTCAATTCTGCTAAGGGTATTGAATTAGAGAATCAAATCCGTAATGCTGTGGAATTACAGAAAGGAGAATTTGTTTTAATCATAGGTAATAAAGGAGCAGGTAAAACTACATTTATTGATAGATTTTTTAGGTTAATTTTAGATAAAAATCTTAGAGAGCACTGTTTGCTTATTAGAGTTGACTTGGCTGATTCTAATGGCGAACAAAATACTATTACTAGTTGGCTGACAGATAGATTAAAGGTTGAGTTAGAGAAGAGTCTATTTAAGAGTAGATATCCTACATATGAAGAGTTGCAAGGAGTATTTTTTCAAGAATATGAAAGATGGAGGCGTGGTGAACGCAAGCACTTATATGAAAGAGATAAAAATGAGTTTAAAGAAAGATTTGGAGAACATATAGCCGAATTCATTGAAAAGCAGCCACATGATTATGTAATGAAGTTAATTAAAAATGCCACTAATGCAAGAAGATTAATGCCATGCATAGTTTTTGATAACACCGATCATTTTCCACAGAGTTTTCAAGAAGCAGTGTTTCAGTATGCTCAATCGATTTATAGAAAAGTATTTTCATTTATTATTTGTCCTATAACAGATAGAACAATTTGGCAATTATCGAAGTCAGGTCCACTACAATCGTATGAAAATCAAGCTTTTTATCTACCAGTTCCCTCTACCAAAGACGTTCTAGCTAAACGTATAGAGTTTATCAAAGAGAAAGCTATAGAAGATTCAGAAGAAAACAAAAAATATTTTACTAAAAAAGGTATACGTTTATCAATTCCTAATATTAGTGCTTTTGCTTTTGCTGTCGAAGATATATTTATTAATGAGAATTATATAGGACGTGTAGTAGGGTGGCTTTCTAACCATGACATCAGAAGAAGTCTACAAATTGCTCGACAAATTATAACTTCGCCTATTATCGATATATCCGTAATTGTGAATGCTTATGTAGTTGGTGAAAAATCTCATATTAGTTATTGGCAAATTAAAAAAGCACTATTAGTAGGAGACTATAACCATTTTTCTCAAAAAGAAAGTAATTTTATTTTAAATCTTTTTGAAGTTCAATCAAGTGGTATTACAAGTCCATTACTGAGATTATCTATATTGCGTTTATTATCAGACAAATATTCTGAAAACTCAGAAGCAGACAAAAATTATTTATCTGTAGATGATATTTTAAATTATTTTGAGCCTGCAACAGTGAAAAGAATTTTAGTTAAGGATCATCTCAAGGCTCTTCTTGATTATCGACTTATTGAAACATATGATCCAACTGATACATGTATTGACGAAACACAAAGAGTTAAGATTACTCCTTGTGGTCGTATACATTACGAATTTGCTGTGGAAGAAACAGAAGGTATTTATATAGGTGAAATGGCCTTAAATACTCCTGTTACTAGTCAAAATTATCTTGGACGTGTACGGAATTTTCTGAAAAAGAAAAGAACAAAACAAGATTGGCAAATAATTATCAAATTATTTGTTGAGTATTGCCTTCAACAAGATAGTTTATATATTGCTCTACCTAAAAAACAAACATATGATAGTCAAAGAAAATTGCGAGAACGTGTACATCAACGTTGGACAAAGTAAAAATTGATAACCAGAATTTTACATGACCAGCCTCCTAATATTACTTTTTGTTCTTGAGTAACTCGTAGTTCGATGCGGCAATTTTTTGCAGATGATCTGACTGATATGGCTGTTAGTACTTTTAGCTGAGTCTTGATTCACAGCATAGCTAATCGTGATGGAGAATGTACGCACAATAATTTGATAAGAATCTCTAGTTTTTATCTTCACCTGGGAAAGAGCGATCGCACTTTTTCACCCACAATCCTCAACTATTTTCGATAAAATCACTATGATGTTACTTAAACTTACTCCAGCCTGATGAAAAGCCGCGCGGGTCTACGCTCTAGTGATGGTAAACTTTGCGATTGATCTATTAAGTTAACTAAACTCTCTTATTATGGTTGCTATAGGTAGAAAAAGCGAGAGTTCACTGTCTTGAAAAGGAATAAACTCATACTTGAGATAAAAATTTTTTGCTTGCAAATTTATAGCATCCACTCTGACAGCAAATATACCAATTTCTTGAGCAGCGCGAACAGCACGATAAAGAGCATCAACTAATAATTCACTTCCCAAACCTTGCCCTTTCACTGAATTATCTACTGCTAATTTACCAATCAGCATTGCAGGAATTGGATAGGTAGGAATTCCTCTTTGATAAGATTCCGGTAATGATTCATATTCTATAACACTTGCACTTACAGTATAATATCCATCAATTTTTAAGTTTCCCAATGAGGGAATTGCCACAAATGTTTTTGCAATTCCCTTATTATGGTTTTGCCGCGCATATTTTTTGAGATAATCATTCAAAATTACATTGCCGCAATTAAAATTATCTCTTTGATACTGCTTATCAAGCGGTACAAAATTCCATCTATTTGCGCTATCACTTACCATATTTATCTCTGTAGTTGTGAATAGCGGATTTGAGTTTTCCCTTCAATTCCGGTGGATTTTCCATCACGGACATAAACAAATCGCGATCGCGATTAGATAGTATTAACCTTTCATGAGTAGATATATCTTGTTTAGCCGCAGGTAACACATGAATCAATGTATAAGCACTCAAAGAAATTCCTTTCAAACTTGCAGCACGTTCTAATATTTCTTTTTGTTCTTGGGTAACTCGTAAATCGATGCGACAATCTTTTGCAGATGATGGTTCTGACATGACTATTTCCTCCGTTTAGGAGAATCTTTATTTCTAGGATAGCTAATAGTGGCGGTAAATGTACACACAATAATGTTGGATTAAGAATCTTAAGGTTTTAGCATCAATGAGAGATAACGATCGCACTTTTTACCCGACAATCCCTAACTAACTTCGATAAAATCACTATGGTGCTACTTAAACCTTTCCTAGCCTGATGAAAAGCGATCGCCCTCTCACTCCTCAACCCAACTCACTCACCCTTCAACGTCCGGAACTACTCGCACCAGCAGGTAACTGGGAATGCGCCAAAGCTGCTGTGGAAAATGGAGCAGATGCTATTTACTTTGGCTTGGATAGGTTCAACGCCAGAATGCGGGCGGAAAATTTTACTGAGGCGGATTTACCTCAATTAATGGCTTTTCTTCACCTGCGGGGTGTGAAGGGATATGTCACAGTTAATACATTAATTTTTCCCCAAGAACTAGTAGAAATAGAGCAATATTTACGGTCAATTATTGCTGCTGGTGTGGATGCGGTCATTGTGCAAGATGTCGGCTTGTGTCGTCTGATTCGTCACCTATCGCCTGATTTTCCTATCCATGCTTCTACGCAAATGACTATCACTAGCGCGGCTGGGGTGGATTTTGCTAAATCTCTCGGCTGTCAGTTGGTGGTGCTAGCCCGTGAATGTTCGCTGAAGGAAATCAACAAAATTCAGCAGCAAATCCAGCAAAATCAGGCTTCATTGCCTTTAGAAGTCTTTGTTCACGGTGCTTTGTGCGTCGCTTATTCCGGTCAGTGCTTGACGAGTGAAGCTTTAGGTGGACGTTCTGCGAATCGGGGTGAATGTGCCCAAGCTTGCAGAATGCCCTACGAGTTAATTGCTGATGGGGAAAGTGTTAATTTAGGCGATCGCAAATATCTTCTCAGTCCCCAAGATTTAGCAGGGCTAGATGTTCTCCCTAAGTTGGTGAAGTCAGGGGTAACTTCTCTCAAAATTGAAGGTCGGCTGAAAACACCAGAGTATGTTGCTAATGTTACTCGCGTTTATCGAGAAGCTTTGGATCGGGTGATGGAAGAAAGGGACACGGGGACGCGGGGACGCAAAGACGCGGAGTATAATCAGGAACGTTATAACTTGGAAATGGCGTTTTCTCGCGGGATTTACACGGGGTGGTTTGGGGGAATTAATAATCAAGAATTGGTACATGGGCGGTTTGGGAAGAAGCGCGGGGTGTACTTGGGGGAAGTGATTCGCATTAGTAACGAACAGGTAGCTATTAGATTAGAAGCGCCTGTGAAACCAGGGGATGGAATTGTCTTTGATTGTGGTCATCCAGAGGCGAAGGAAGAAGGCGGACGGGTTTACGCAGTTACCCAGAAAGGAAGGGAAACATTGCTGACATTTGGTCGCAGTGACTTAAATTTCCGGCGGGTGCATGTAGGCGATCGCGTTTGGAAAACTAGCGATCCAGAACTTGATAAGCAACTGCGGCAAAGTTTTGCGGGTGACAATCCCCAATTTCAGCGCCCCATTGATTTAGAAATTTATGGCGAAGTCGATGGATTACTAACTGCGATCGCCCGCGATAAACAAGGTCATGTTGTCCAGGTAGACTCTACAATATCTCTGGTAGATGCACATACCAAACCCCTAACTACAGAACGCTTACAAGAACAATTTGGTCGTCTGGGTAATACTCCCTTCTGTTTAGGGAACCTCACCAATCACCTTAGTGGTGCGGTAATGATACCAGTGAGTGAATTAAACAGAATGCGGCGCGATATCGTCTCTCAATTATCAGAGTTACGCAGTCAACCGCAACGCTGGGAATTAAGTTCTGATGTTTCTTTCAAAGATTTACTCCCCCCATTCCCCCGTATCTCTCCATCTTCCTCCCCCTCACTCATCGTTTTAGTCCGCAACATCAAGCAACTCCAAGCCGCACTTAAAGCTGGAATCCCCACGCTGTACTGTGAATTTGAAGATCCCCGTTTTTATCGAGAAGCAGTGCAGATGGTACGACAAGGGGGACAAGGGGGACAAGGAGGACAAGGGGGACAAGGGGGACAAGGAGGACAAGAAAAAGAACCAGTAAATCAACAGTCAACAGTCAACAGTCAACACTTCGACAGGCTCAGTGCGGCGCAGTCAACCGTCCCCTCTATTTGGGTTGCACCTCCGCGAATTACAAAGCCTGGGGAAAATTGGATTCTGCAACAGGTGCGTGATTGTAATGCAGATGGCTATTTGGTGCGGAATTACGATCAGCTACAATTTTTTGCAGCAGAACGGTGTATTGGTGATTTTTCCCTGAATGTTGCTAATGCTTTAACCGCAGACTACTTTCAGGGGCGCTATAGTTTAGAACGATTAACCGCATCCTACGATTTAAATATTAGTCAACTCGAAGATTTGCTGACTAGTTGTCCGCCCCAGTGGTTTGAAGTGACAATCCACCAACACATGCCGATGTTTCACATGGAGCATTGTGTATTTTGTGCTTTCCTTTCTAACGGGACAGATTATACTAACTGTGGCAGACCCTGTGAAAAACAGGAAGTAAAATTGAAAGACCGTGTTGGTAGCGAACATGTCCTGAAAGCAGATGTCGGTTGCCGCAATACTGTATTCAACGGCACAGCCCAAACCGGAGCAGAATACGTACAGCGCCTTATAAGCTTAGGTGTACGTCAATTTCGCATCGAGTTTGTCAACGAAACACCAGAGCAAGTGAGTAAAACCATACATTGCTACCAACAACTACTGCAAGGTGAAATTACAGGTTCTCAACTCTGGCGAGAATTAAAGTTGCAAAATCAGCTAGGTGTAACTCGCGGGCCGATGGGAGTATCTGGGCTAGGGGCTAGGGGCTAGAGATTTTCTCGTGAATGGCTGAATTCCGATGTCAATAGTTGATAAGTAAAAATTGATAACTCTTAACCATTGACTATTGACTATTGACTTAATCTTCGCTTTCTAATAATTGCTTGGCTTGAAACAATTTCTGCTGATGTTCTTCACTTACTGTTGGGTATTGCAAATTTAATTGTTGCAACTTTGTGCAGATAATATCTGCAACTACAAGGCGTGTGAACCATTTGCGATCGGCGGGAATAATATACCAAGGTGCCCATTCTGTGCTAGTGTGGCGAAAAGTATCTTCATAAGCACTCATATAATCATCCCAAAAAGCGCGTTCGCGGACATCATTAGCAGAAAATTTCCAATGTTTTTCTGGTGATTCAATGCGTTCTAAAAAGCGCTTTTTTTGTTCGGCTTTAGATACGTTGAGGAAAAATTTCAGGATAATAATTCCATTATTGACTAAATACTTTTCAAAATTATTGATTTCCTCAAAACGTTGTTGCCAAATATGATTTCTTTTAGGAAATTTAGGAAGTTGCTGATTTTGGAGAATTCCTGGATGTACGCGCACTACTAATACTTCTTCATAGTATGAGCGATTAAATATACCAATACGACCGCGTTCTGGTAAAGCTTTCATGGAACGCCAAAGGTAATCATGATCTAAGTCTTCGGCGCTGGGCGATTTAAAACTAAATACTTGACAACCTTGAGGATTCACACCAGACATCACATGTTTAATTGTGCTATCTTTACCCGCAGCATCCATTGCTTGAAAAATAATTAGCAATGCATAGGTATTTTGAGCGTAAAGAATATCTTGGTAATAAGCTAATTTTTGAATATCTGCCTGAAGTTTACCTTCAGCATCACTTTTTTGCTGATAATCAGCCTTATAAGCTGGATCGTATTGCTTTTGTAAAGAAATCTTCGCTCCGGGTTTAACAATAAAAGCATCATGATTCATAAAAAATGGCTCCTCAAGGTGCATTTACCCAGCCAAATTTGGCATTATTCAATTATGAAAACGAGCAATCATCATTGCCGAGAATATTAGCGTTTGGGAAATTTGCGGATTTTGCGAATAGGACGCATGGTTTCTCTACCTAATATAAATAGTCCCGCTACACCTAAGCAAACAAACCACACATATTGATACCAAAATTTCTGCATTTGTTCAATTGAATTTACTTGAAAATTTAAGGTTTTCAAATGCAGTAATAATATAACTAACATCAACGCACCAAAACCGACAAAGCTTAAACCTACACGCATCCTGGCAGGACGTAAATCAAAATCACCGATTTCCTCTAGGTTAATTTCTGCTAACTCTTTTAAAGATTCATCAGCTAAAGATGAGGCTGTTTGTAATTTGTTACTTAACTTTGGTGGTAAAATTGGCGAGAGTTTTGCTACTGTGGGACGGCGTAGTAAAGCCTCTGTATCTCGCAGCAGTTCCAAAGGCTTGCGAGCATCAGTAGATGGCAATTCCATGTTATCTGTAGCAGTGGTAGCAGTATTTTTACCTTCAAAATCCATACATAGCAAGCCTGAGAGTCACTAGAATATTAATCAATAGCCTAGCGAATGACCTAGTAGCTATGCAAATAAAAGGCAGTCTCGATGAAACAATTGCGATCGCCATGTAGCAAACAGAAGGGAGACAAGGGAAGGAAGATAAGGAAGAAATAACTCTTTCAAGCTAGTCCCTCATGGGAAAAGCCCACAACCAAACATAGGACAGGTTGCTGGATTTGTTGTTATTGTCAGCTTGCTACCTGTCCTTTTCCCGATCTCGAACTCAGGTTAAATAGCTCAATTTTTTTACGTAAATATACTGTATTTATTTGTCAATAAATTACATATTTTTAATTTATACTCGCTTGTGGTTCAGATAGCTCAAGGCTGAAGATGCTTTGAAAATTTAGTTTTTCTAGTAAATCACAATCGATAAAACTTTAGTATTAAATCATACTTTAGTATTAAGGAATACTGTAATTTCTTGGTACTCATAGTTTACAGCGTTGATTTGCATAGTTTATGCGATCGCACGCAAATTTGTCATGTCCCATTTTTCCCAAGTATCTAAATTTTTGAGCAACAAATTATATGAGACTGATTTCCCTATTTAGCCTCACAGCTGCAATCATAACTTTATCCGCCTCTATTACCCCAGCAGCAGTTATTAATGGTGATTTTGAGACAGGAGATTTTAGTGGCTGGACTCAAGCTGGTAACACTGAGTTTACTGGGGTTGCAGAAAATAGTATATTTGCTCATAGCGGTAATCACTTTGCCTTTTTCGGCAATGCTGAATCTCTTGGTTTTTTATCACAGTTTATTTCCACAAATATTGGTCAGACTTATCAACTGAGTTATTTTCTCAAGAGTTTTTATGGAGACTTACCTCACCGCTTTCAATTGATAGTTAATGGCAATATACTCCTCGCACAAGATGAGATTGAAAATTTAGATTATACTCACTACGTAAATAAATTTGTAGCAAAAACAGCATCTACAGAGTTAAAATTTGGTTTCCAAAGCGATCTTGATTTCTTACTTTTGGATGATGTCAAATTTGAACCAGTTCCTGAACCCCTAACTTTGGGCGCTACAGTAGTAGCTGGGGCTATCGGGTTACTGATGAAATCGCGGTTTCAAAAAAAATATTTTATAAAGTAATGTTACAAATCTTGGAAAAATATTGAGAAATTGACGCATCGTCAAACCTGGTTCTAAGGTAGAACCTATAAGATAGACTTGAGGCGAATGTGATGAACATGAATAATATTCAAAACTATCGATTTGTCTGTACTTTAACCTTTGGTGATATCTACGGTCAAATAATTGTTTGGTTAATTACAATTACTATAAGTTTGGCATCGGCATTGGCACTGATGGGTGCGAGAAGACCGGTGTATGCTTTAGCTACTGTCGGTCTTGTCGTTTTGTTATCTCTGCCTTTCTTGTTATTTGCATTTGTAACTACATTGTTAAATCATATTGAACTAACTGCTGTCGAGCCAGGAACAAAAACTGAACCAATTCCCGGTAATGTTTCTCAACAAAAACCTGTACAAGCAACTAGCTGAACAGTTAGGGACTTCTAGCTAGGGGCTAGGGGCTAGAGATTTTTATATTTGGTTGTGGGTTTTTCCCATGAAGGACTAGCTAAAAAATATTCCGGAAGTGATAGTTGACTGTTGACTGTTGACTATTGACCGTTGACTGTTAATAACTTGAACGGAATAATTTATTTTTTGTAGTTTCCTTGAAAGTTGAGATTTGCTGTTAGGGATTGATATCGTCTGGCTTAAGAAATATAAATATCTCAGCGATAAGTTACCTAAATTATGCAAAATCTCAAAATACAATCCAAAATCGCAACTATCTCCCTGTCCTGTGGCAGGGAATTTCTTTGTCTACACTATTAAAAATTCATAAAAATTAATTATGCTGGAACATGATGTAATTATTGTTGGTGGTGGCTTGGCGGGATGTCGTGCGGCGGTGGAAATTGCCCGGATTAACCCCAGTTTAAATGTAGCTGTCGTGGCAAAAACTCACCCGATTCGTTCTCACTCGGTAGCGGCGCAAGGTGGCATGGCAGCATCGTTAAAAAATGTCGATTCTGAAGATAGTTGGGAAGCCCACGCCTTTGATACTGTTAAGGGTTCGGATTATTTAGCAGACCAAGATGCTGTGGCTATTCTCGCCCAAGAAGCGCCAGATGTGGTGATTGATTTGGAACACATGGGCGTGTTGTTCTCGCGCTTACCAGACGGAAGGATTGCCCAGCGTGCTTTTGGCGGACATTCTCACAATCGTACTTGCTACGCTGCTGATAAAACCGGTCATGCAATTTTACATGAATTGGTGAATAATTTACGGCGCTATGGTGTGCAAGTTTACCAAGAATGGTACGTAATGCGCCTGATTTTGGAAGAGGGACAGGCGAAAGGTGTGGTGATGTATCACCTGCTAGACGGGCATATAGAAGTATTACGCGCAAAAGCTGTGATGTTTGCTACTGGGGGATATGGTCGCGTATATAACACTACCTCAAATGATTACGCTTCCACCGGTGATGGTTTAGCAATGACAGCGATCGCAGGTTTGCCTCTCGAAGACATGGAATTTGTGCAATTTCACCCCACAGGATTGTACCCTGTAGGCGTGCTAATTTCTGAAGCTGTGCGGGGCGAAGGCGCTTATTTAATTAACTCCGAAGGCGATCGCTTTATGGCAACCTACGCCCCCAGTCGCATGGAACTAGCACCCCGCGATATTACATCCAGAGCGATCGCTTATGAAATTCGTGCTGGACGAGGTATACATGCCGATGGTAGCGCTGGGGGGCCGTTTGTCTACCTGGATTTGCGCCACATGGGTGAAGAAAAAATCATGAGTCGGGTTCCCTTCTGTTGGGAAGAAGCCCATCGCTTAGTTGGTGTTGATGCGGTGACTCAACCTATGCCAGTCCGTCCGACAATTCATTATTGTATGGGCGGTATCCCAGTGAACATTGACGGCAAAGTCCGTAGTGGTGGCGATGAATTTGTTGAAGGCTTTTTTGCAGCTGGGGAAACTTCTTGTGTGTCTGTACATGGTGCCAATCGCTTAGGTAGTAATTCCCTATTGGAATGTGTAGTTTATGGCAAGCGTACCGGAGCCGCGATCGCTCAATTTGTGCAAAACCGCAAATTACCGACGGTGGATGAACAACGTTACATCAAGGAAGCAAAAGAGCAAATTCAAGCTTTACTAGAACAGCCAGGAACATACCGAATTAATGAAATTCGCCAAGCCTTTCAAGATTGCATGACTCAATATTGTGGCGTTTTTCGCACCGAAGCAGTTATGCAGGAAGGGTTGGAAAAACTTACCCAAATACAACAGCAATATCCACAAATATATTTAGATGACAAAGGTAATTCTTGGAATACAGAAATTGTTGAAGCTTTGGAATTGCGAAGTTTAATGGTAGTAGGACAGACGATTTTAGCTTCCGCCTTAAATCGTCAAGAAAGTCGCGGCGCACACTTCCGTGAAGACTATCCCCAAAGAGATGATGATAAATTCCTCAAGCATACAATGGCCTATTATTCACCAGCAGGGATTGATATTCAATATCGTTCGGTAGCCATTACTATGTTTCAGCCACAGGAACGAAAATATTAGTTGGGAGCATCCCAAATGTGCAAAAACGCCCTCACCCTATAAGGGTGGGGCTAGAAATACGAAGCCTGCCTTCTTTTGCTAAAAGTTTGATAGCCTGCGTTCGTCGAAGACGTTCCCGAAGGGTAGGCAGGCTTTGTTGGTATAGCAATACCCTTCTAGGGTATTGCGTCAAAATTGGGATGCTCCCCAGTCATTTATCAGTTTTTTGGCGATCGCATCTTGAAAAAGATTAGCACTTACGCAGTGTCAGATATTTTTCATGCTTTTTGTCAATTGTCAATAGTCCATAGTCCAAAAACTTGAATTTTGACCATTGACTTTTGACTTTTGACGAAGTTAGGTAATTTTTGTTTACTTGCTCTCATACAAGGGAACTCTAGATTAAGTACAACTAGAGCATCTAGGAAAACTAATCTGCTACGGATTCAAAGATATGACTCAGTTCTCTTCCACTCACGATGAGATATCCCCAGAATCAATAGTTATAGAAACTGAGCGCGCAGCTAGCCTAAAGCAAGAATTAATCATTCTCCGAGAAAGGGTAGTGCAGTTAGAGCAAGAATTAGCGCAGCAAAAGCCACCAGAACTAGAAAATAAGATTTTCTTTACGCAAACCAGGGAAGAACACCAACTTTTGATGGCAATTCTCGAAGCTAGTGCTGATTTTATTGGCATTGCATCAATGACGGGGGAACCTTTTTACCTGAATCCAGCAGGAATGAAGTTAGTTGGATTGCAGGATATGGAGGAAACTAAAACCAAACATATCAGTGAGTTTATCTTACCTGAAGACATGGAACTATTTCAGGAAAGTATTTTACCAACTGTGATGCAGGAAGGTTATTGGCAAAGTGAATTTCGCTTTCGCCATTTTGTGACGGGAGAAGCGATTTTAATTGACTATACTCTGTTTTTAGTGAAAGATCCAGTTACGAATCAGCCTATAGGCTTGGCAACTATTAGCCGCGATATTCGCGATCGCAAATGCACTGAACAGCGTCTTTTAGAACAGACTCAGCTATTACAAAGTGTTTGGGAAGGTGTAGACTACGGCATTTTTGTCTTTGATGTTTTAGATAACGGTCAAGAGTTCCGCTTTGTCGATTATAATCCGGCGATCGCTCGTAGCAGAACTGTAGATATGCCAAGCATCTTGGGTAAAACTTTAGCGCAAGCAATGTCTAAGGATATGGCTAAACTTTACCGTCAACATTATGCAGAGGCTGTCCATTCCGGTACAACTAGCTTTTTTGAAGAACATTTTTGTGCTAATGGCCAAGAAACCTGGTGGTCTGTCAGTGTCACACCTTTAAAAGATAGTAGTTCGCGCATCCATCAAATTGTCGTCACCGCCACAGATATTACAGCACGCAAACAAGCTCAAAACGCACTAGAACAACAAGAAATTCTCTACCGTACCATTTTTGAAAATGTTAGTGATGGTATCAACATCATTGATGTAGAAACAGGAAAAATTGTTGTCGCTAATCATGCTATTTGTCAGATGCATGGCTATTCTCAAGAGGAATTTGTCAAACTTCAGCCGCCAGAGTTTGTCCATCAAGATACCCTACCAAGATTTGCTGAGTTTATCCGTGACATTAGATCTGGTAATCAATTTCACGGTCAAGGATTAGATCTACACAAAGATGGTACTTTGATCGATGTTGAGGTATCAGCCAGTCCTATTTTTTACAATGGTAAAATCCATGCCTTGGGAGTCATTAGAGATATTAGTGAACGCAAGCGTTCTGAACTGGCGTTGGCTGAAAGCGAAGCCAAATTCCGCAACCTTGTAGAAAATGCCAATGATGTTATATGGAGTACCTTATTAGATAGTACTATCACTTATGTGTCGCCAAAATTTCAGGATATTTTCGGCTACGAAGTTTGCGAATGGTTAAATCAATCATTTGTACCATTGATTCACCCTGAAGATTTACCGCAAGTGATGGCATTTCTCAACCAAATTATTGAGACAGGTGAGAGTGGTAATGACATAGAGTTTCGCCATCCGAAAAAAGATGGAACTTGGGGTTGGGTAACATCTAATACCTCAATTCTCAAAGATGCTGATGGTCAAGTCATTGGATGGCAGGGGATTTTGCGAGATATTAGCGATCGCAAACAAGCAGAAATTCAACTCCAACAACAAACCCAAGAACTAGAAAACACCTTGTATGAACTTAAGCAAACCCAACTGCAAATGATTCAAAGTGAAAAAATGTCCAGTTTGGGGCAAATGGTTGCAGGTGTAGCTCATGAAATTAATAACCCTGTTAACTTTATTCATGGTAATCTTTCTCATATTAGTGAATATACCCAAGATTTAATAAATCTCGTAGCACTATATCAACAATATTATCCTCAGCCGCCAGAAGAAATTGCCGATGTTCTCGAATCTATCGATATAGAATTTCTCATCGAAGACTTAAGTAAAGCCTTGCAATCCACGCGCATAGGAACTACAAGAATTCGAGAAATTGTGCTTTCGTTAAGGAATTTCTCGCGTTTGGATGAAGCCGAAGTTAAAGATGTGAATATTCACAATGGCATTGATAGTACTATTATTATTCTGCACAATCGTTTAAAAGCACATTCAGAACGTCCAGAAATTCAAGTTATTAAAAAATATGGTGATTTACCGCCTGTGGAATGTCATGCAGGACAATTAAATCAGGTATTTATGAATATTATTAGTAATGCGATTGATGCTTTAGAAGAATATAGTCACAAACAATTGCAAGCAGGAACTGCTGTTAATTCCAGTATTATTTCAATTCACACAGAAGTAATTAATAACAACTGGGTGCAAATTTCTATCGCTGACAATGGCCCGGGAATTCAACCAGAAATTTGTCAGAAATTATTCGATCCCTTCTTTACGACAAAGCCAGTTGGTAAAGGTACAGGCTTAGGTTTATCTATTAGTTATCAAATTATTACCGAAAAGCATGGCGGTAAATTGTGGTGTGAATCTACACCAGGACAAGGAACAAAATTTATTATTGAAATTCCTATAATTTATGTCAATAGATAAGTGTGTTGGGGTCAACAGTCAACAGTCAACAGTCAACAGTCAACAGTCATTTATCTCCCTTGTCCTCCTTGTCTTCCCTTCCCTACTTGCATAGCGATTGGTTATTTTTTGAATTGGAAGTCCCCACGACCTATTTGGGATTGCTGTACATGATTAAACAAAGTACTCTTTGATACGTGGTGTTAGCCCAAATAATGTTAAAAGCGCGATCGCACTCAGCGCTACTGTAGCTTTAATTTCAAAACCTTCGAGATCGCGAAAGCCTTGCCCAATTGCTTTATCGAAAGCAGCTTGGTTAATATCAAAAGCTTTTTGATTAGTTGCTTTCAACTGTTCAAACGCCCAAATTGACTGTCCTGGGTTATTACCTAAGGATAAAGCGATCGCTTCTTGATGTTTGCCGCTTTTTTCTAAATCGCGAATTTGGCGATCGATTGTCAAATAAGTTCCCAAACTAGCCAGATTTGCTAATGTCGCTGCTTTTTCACCTGGAAAAACGATATTTTTCAGTTCATCAGCTAAGTAACCTGTAAATCCATCGACTTTTGCATACTCAAATTTATAAGCTTCTACTACTGACTCAATAGTCTTTCCTGGCGGTACTTGGGCAACTTTGGCGATATTTTGTACAAAAGCTTGTTCGTGGCTGCTAGCAAAAGCTGTGTCCAGTAAATAGCGACTTTTGGCAGTATTGGCAATATAGGCGATCGCTCTAGCTTGGCGTAAGGTATGCATAGAACTAAAAGCATCTTCTGTCGCTACTCTCAGGTTTTGGGAAGCTGATAACAACGCGCCAGCTGTATAATTTAACAAGCCAAGCGCGATCGCGGTAGCTAATAACAGCGCTGGATTAAAAGTACGACGCATCCGTCGGCTGAGAAATATTTGTAGCCAACCCAGCAAAATAATCAGTGCTAAACCAATTAGGAAAATAGAAAATATATAATTTTGTGTAGCAACTTTTTTCTGGGTATAAGTAGCATCTAAAGCTTGCAGATTTACCTTATCTAACTCATCGGCTGCGGGGAGAAGGGTTTTATCCATGATTTCGCTAGCAGCGCGATAAGCAATCAGCATGGCATTATTATCCCCACGGGCGTGAGAATCTCTCGCTTGCTGGATTTTAGCTAAATAGTTACCTAACGCCAATTGCATAGTTTCAATTTGTTTGCGTTCTATATCTCCAAATGAGATACTTTCAGCCGCAGCTACTAGCCTTTCCGTAACTCTTAAATATCGTTCTTCGTAACCTTTAATAGCATCTTGATTTTGTCCTGTTGGTACTAGGAGTTCGTTCACAACATTAGCATCCATCCCCGCCAGCCCATCTTTTAGGCGTTGCGCCGTGACGATACTGGGGGTGGAATCTTGTCCGACAGTTTTAATCGCCTGTCTCTGTGCTTGCACTCCGCTAATAATACTAATTAGTAGTAAGACACTGGTTAGCCAGGTTAGATATAAACCACCTTTAAGCAATTGCGGTGTCGTCAGTCCGCGAATTGCTTTATTTGAAACTGCAATAATTTTACTCATATTGGTTAGTAGTCAGTTGTCAGTTGTCAGTAGTCAGTTGTCATTTTTTATTTCCCTATTCCTGACTAATTCAGCGAATTGCTGCGATCGCAATTCTTGTCCAATGTCCTAAGGTGAATTCATCACCATCTTGTAGAGGAATATCTACCATTGGTTTTAACTCTACGCCTTTGAATTGTGTACCGTTAGAAGAACCAATATCGCGCAGGGTGAATGTCCCATCTGCTTGACGGTTTAATAAAGCATGGCGGTGAGAAACTGCGCTGTCAAAATCTAGAGCAATTTCTGGATGAATAGCCCTAACTTGACTATTGCGACCGATGAGGTTAGTTTCCTTTTCTAATGGAAAAACTATCGGCGCTTGTGCTGTTGGGGGTTCTGGGCTTTCGGGATGACGCAGAGATGGATCGATTGTCACTACCAATTGCCAACCGATAATCGGGGATGGGGGAGTAGAAACCGATGCTTGTTTTTGTGTTACCTTTTGTTCTTGGGGAATTTTAGCGATCGCTAATTCTCCATGTGCTTGAGTAACAAAGTTATAACCACAAATCTCGCAATAGTCCCCACTGTCAACCTCGTGAGGCGCACTACAAGCTGGACAGATTTCACTATTTACCGACGTTTTAGCTATTTTTGGTGCAGGTATACCCAGAATTTTGGCACCACACTCCGAACAAAAATCTGATTCTGTGGATTCGTGACCTTTAGGACATTTATATATAGGCATGGTCAATAGTCAATAGTCAATAGTCAATAGTCATTTGTCATTTGTCATTTGTCATTTGTCATTTGTCTCCCTTATCCTCCTTGTCCCCCCTATCCTCTGCCTTTCTTCACTCACTAAATACACCATTTCATTAATTCATAGCGAATTGGCTAGGGAAATACTCTGCGAAACTTTGCGCTAACCTCCGCGTTCCTTTGCGTTAAAAAAGTTACGACCTTATACAAAGCGGTACTAAGACTTAGGAATGCGAGTAGTTTTTGTAGAACGAGTTTCTAATGCCATCGCATCTTCCTTAGCTACATCTCGTTTCAACCGCACTGTACCTGTAGGTGCATCCTCCACATCAACAACAGTTTTGAGCAGTTTGGCTGTGGCTTCATTCCCAGATTCATGAGCTAATTTCACAGCTTTACCTAATTTGGCGGTAGCAACTTCAATATCCCCCTTTGCACGGGCTTCTAATCCTTCTTGAATTGATTGCGCCAGTTCTGCTTGTCCGGTGTAGTGAGCAACTCGCTTATTAATTTTGGTAGATTTGGCTTCGTCATCTGTCCAAGTTGCCAAAATTCGAGCTTCTGCAACTTTAGTTTCTACACTATTAACGGTGTAAACTAAGCTAGCGCGACCGGCTAACATTTCATCACCCACATTACCGGCATTAACTTCGATGCAAAAGTGGTAGTCGCGGGACTCATCCCTACCCCAAGCACCAGTAGGGTATTCCAACATTTGTGGTTTAACTGCTTTACTACGATGTGTTAAATCCACAATATCTGGACTCACCTGTTTGCAAAATAGTACTTTAGCTCCTTGGGGAGTCCACAAACGCATAGTGACATCGCTGACATTCTTACTCATAGCTTTTGCTAAAATTGCCTGAAAATCAGCTTCAATCATTGCCGCATCGGGAATAATATCAGTCGTTCCCAGCAGTTTACCAGCGATTTGTTGGAGTTGGGCAACCCGCCAATCAGTCCCCACACCCCGGCAATCACACTGAAACACACCCTCACACTGCTGTAAAATTTTGTTCAGTGCTTGCTCATCTGTATCATCGTTCATACCATCGGTAAGTAGTAAAGCTTGGCGCACAGCATCGGGTTTCTTGTTAAACTGTGCCAGTGCCTCAGTTAACCACTTAGACATCAGCGTACCACCATTAGCAAGGATTTTTTTAATTGCGGCGATCGCTTCTTCTTTCTTTTCAGGTGTAGCTTTAGACACCGGGAAAACTACACTCGCTTTACTAGAACCCGTGACAATAAAAAAGTAAGCATCCTCTGGTAACAAACTCACAACTTTTACCATCGCATCCTTAGCAGCGTGAATTTTACCGCCGCCCATTGAACCAGAGACATCACAGATAATGCCAAAAAGTCTGTCATTACTACTAGAAACGGGTACACCATCACCCTTTTCTACACTGACAGTCATAATGGCATGAACTTCTTTAGCACCTTCGTGTAAATATTGGTTTTGAAAAACTTCCGCTTTGAATTGGTTTGACATATTAGGGGTTAGGGACTAGGGACTAGGGACTAGGGGCTAGTGGTTTATCGCCAAAATTTTGATGAGTTTACTCATTCTTAATATTTCTTCTTTTCTTTCTTCATTTTCTTCTTCGTGTACTTCGCGTCTTTGCGGTTCGTTCCTCAAACACCTCAGAAATAACGCGATGACTCTAACAATTAAGTAGCTTCTTCTCTCCGCGTCCTTGGCGTCTTGGCGGTTCCATAAATTAAGATTTTCGGATTTTGCGAACTGATTTATTCCCCAATCATTGAGCTTATAACGCCAAAACAGCCACCGTAATATTGTCATGTCCGCCACCTTGTCGCGCAAACTCCACCAAACTCCGAGAGACACTAATCGCATCCTTACCAGGCGATCGCGCCAATAACTGAGCTAATTCCTCAGCTTTTGGAGCATAATTCCATAATCCATCACTACATAAAAGCAAATATCCCGACTCAGGAATCGTAAAATTAACTATTGAAGGTGTAGCATCAGCCACTGCATCTGCTCCTAGCCAACGAGTAATTGCATGAGCTTGAGGAGATTTTCTCGCTTCAGCTTCGCTCATTTCTCCTGCGGCTACCACCTCATATAACCAGGAATCATCCCGAGTTAATTGTTGGGAAGCCTTACCAGAAATCCAATAAGCGCGGCTGTCACCTAACCAACCAATAGTAACGGTACGGTTATACACAATAGCAGCCACAATAGTAGTTGATGGTGGATCGGAATTTACACCAGATATATAAGGAATATTACATACAGAATCGAGCGCCGCAGCAAAGGCGGATTTAATCGCTAACTCTGGTTTTTCTCCACTTTGCCAAACATGAGCTAATTTCCCAGCCGCAGTTTCCGCAGCATTCCGAGCCGCTAAATCTGGTTGCTCCGCACTAGAAACACCATCGCAAACCACGAGAATATTTACCTGGGAGTCATTAATCTGGTGTAGAGCCAAAAAATCTTCATTGCGGTGATGCCTCAAACCGCGATCGCTCATTCCCGCTAACTGTGAATTAATAATTATTTCGATGCGATCGCTCTTTTTCGCTTCTCTGCGAAATCCGCAATTACTACAGTAACCATCAGTATCAATGGCTTCTATTCCTGCACCGCATTTTTCACAGCCTTGTGTATTTGTTGGCGGTTTACTAGCGGTTAAAGGTGTACCGCATTCCTCACAAAATTTGTCCCCTACTAGGACTGAAGTACCACATTTTGGGCATTGCATAATAGTCAGTTGTCAGTTGTCAGTCGTCAGTTGTCAGTTGTTAGTTGTCTTTATCCTCCTTGTCTTCCTTGTCCTCCTTGTCCTCCTTGTCCCCCTTGTCTGCTGACTTAAATTAAAGTCCTTGGGCGTATGCGATTTGCTTCATCAACTAAGTGAATTTTCTCTCTACCAGTGGCTAGGTGTGCCATGTCTCGCAAGGCTTTTTCTAGTCCTTGGCGCAGATGTTTTTCTTGCATGGGTTGTCCTAAAATCTTCATACTAGGAGTGACTTTTAATTGCTTTGAGTTAAGTAAATTTAAGGCTGTTTCTAGAACTTGTTGAATGAGCCGATAGCGATCCATTCCTTCTAAAGTCAGGGTTTCAATCGCAGAGGAAGCTGTTTGTAGTTCTTGAAAACTGGGAATATCGCGATCGCGGTTGATTAAAGTCCGAGCAATTTCGACTCGCGATCGCATAAATAAACTAGAGGTTGGCGGTACTCTTCCTAAGGCGGCGACTGCACCTTGGCGATCGCCTGTTGCTGACAAACAACGGGCTAAACCAAAGGCTGCTGTGACATAGCTGGGATCTGTACGGATAACTAACTCGTACATCTTAATTGCTAGTTGATAATTTTGCGCCTGTTCTGCGGCTAAACCTAGCGCCAATTTGGGTGCTAACTCTCCCGGTAAGTCAAAATACACTTGATCGAAAGCTTTTTGCGCGGCTTGTGCTTGATTGTGCGCCATTAAAGCCCGCCCCCGATACCAAAATATTCGCCAATCCCAAGGATCTTTAGCTTCGAGTTTGGCTAAGGTTTGCTCTGCTTCGGCAAAATTAAACCCCTCAATCAAGCTATTGGCTAACCGCAATAATGCTTCGCGGGAATCAGGAAATTGCTTGACGACTTCATCTAAACTCATCGCCCGTTTTATCGGATCGGCGATCGCGCTAGCATTTAGCACTGCATTAAATCCAGGATCGTTAGAATCTAGGATTGGTAACGGTAATTGTTCATATTCTGGTTTAATTGGCTCCAAACTACCACCGTAAGTCAGCGCTAGCATATCTCCCCCTAATACATGGCTAGCAGCCGGACGAGGAATATTTGTTTCCAGGGCGACAACTTCCCGCAGTACACCCAATAATTGATCCGCCATTTCATCGGCTGATTGAAAGCGATCGTCAGGATTTTCCGCAGTGGCTTTAATTAAGAAGCGATACAGAGATTCTTGTTGCCCAAATAACGGTTCTTCTTCGGGACTGGGTAATGTATAGAGGTGTTCTTTACTAAAGCCTTTAATATTAGTCAGCAATACCGCCAAAGTTCTGCCAACAGTAAACAAATCGGATACGACTGTCGGCCCTTCACCTGCTTCTGGGGCGCTATAACCTACTGTACCGTAAATATCGCCATCTAAATCCTCAATTCGGCGCACGCCACCCAAGTCAATTAGCTTCACATCGCCGCCTTCAACCATAATATTGTCTGGTTTGAAGTCGCAATATACCATGCCTAAAGAATGTAAATAAGCAAAAGCACTGAGAATGCGGTGAATGTAAGCGATCGCTTCCGCTACAGGTAAAGTCCCCCGACTTTTACGAATTTCCTTGAGAGTTTTACCGCCAACATATTCCATGACAATAAAACCCTCAGTACCGTGATTCACAAAATTGTAAATTCCCACGATATTGGCGTGTTTTACGGCTGCGAGGAATTGTCTTTCGGCTACCGCTACGGCTGCACTAGCTGCATCTTCAGTGTTTAGCAGTCCTTTTAAAACAACATAGCGAGAAAGAGTTTTATCAAAACCTAAATAAATCCAGCCTAAACCACCATAAGCGATCGCGCCTTTGACTTCATATTGCCCCACAACCAAATCCCCAGGATTCAGACTAGGAATAAACGAATATTTCTGTCCGCACTTACTACAAAATCCCTTTTCCCGGCGCAACTGGTGATTGCAATTACTACAAAAACGCTTATTCTCCGGCACCATTGGGTTAAGCAGAAGCGCTTTTTCTGGATCGGTGGAAGGTAATTCTGGTACAGAGATTAACCCAGCACCTAATTGTCTGCGACTACTGCGAGCAGAAGTACCACTAGTACGCCGCGAACCCTTAGAACGGTTAGTTAACGGCGAAGAACCCGTACCCGTAGTCACCGGAGAACTTCGCGCAGTCACATTTACACTTTGCTTTTGGCTGACATTGGCAGATTTTATCGCCGCCAACCCACAGACATTACAGTAACCATCTTCAATCATGCCAGTACAGGCATTTCTCGTACAGCGATCGCCGTTCATTTAGTTCTCCTAGTCATTTGTCATTTGTCATTTGTCATTTGTGAAGAGATAAGGGTGAAATTTCGAGATAAAAAGCTCAACTTCCGAGATAAAAGGTGCAACGTTCGAGATAAAAGGTGCAACGTTCGAGATAAAAGGTGCAACGTTCGAGATAAAAGGTGCAACGTTCGAGATAAAAGGCTCAACTTCCGAGATAAAAGGTGCAACATTCGAGATAAAAGGCTCAACTTCCGAGATAAAAGGCTCAACTTCCGAGATAAAAGGCTCAACTTCCGAGATAAAAGGCTCAACTTCCGAGATAAAAGCCTAAATAGCCATCATCAACTCATTACCCCCCTTGTCTCCCTTGTCTCCCTTGTCCCCCTTGTCTTCCTTGTCCCCCTTCCTAGCCCCTAGCCCCAATTCAACCGCTTCTCATACTGAAAGACTAACTCAGCCGCCTTATCTAAAGCCGTGGGGCGCGTGTATAAAATTTGCTTTGCTTGTGCAGCTATATCGGATAGTTTGCCATCTTCAATTAATCCTTTAGCTAATGCTTTGGCTTGGAGAGCATCTAAGCGTCCTCGTAACTCCTGACGATTGGCTAAAAGGGCGCTATTAGCAGTAAATACTTGTTGTTCTGATGCTATGTAAGCTTGAGCTTTATCGATCCAATTCTCTAAACCGATGATAACTGGATTGACTAACCCCTCCGCCAGCTTAGTTTCTAACCTAGTTAACCATTGAGTCAGGGCATTTAACTCCTCAGGCGTCAATGAAGGCGATTTGATTAAATACCCCACGATTTTCTCCTGAGTTTCCGTAAAAGTAACTAGAGAATTTGCCTGGATTGTAGTTAATTTTTCTAACAAATCGCGAGCGATCGCAAATCTATCGCGAATTTGACGTTGTTGTTTCAGTGCTTGTTCAACAACCGACTTCACTTTTACCAACATCGGCTGAATTTGTTGTTCAACCTCCACCCTCACCCCCAGAGGATCTTGTTCTACTCGTTTATGTAAAGATGCGATCGCAGTTTGAATTTGCACCAATTCATCAATAACCTGACTATCTAAGAATTCTGCTGAGTTTTGCAGCGAGTAGATTTGCAATTCTGCATCTGCCAAAATGTTATCTAAATGATTCCAAGCCTCATCCACAGCTAAAACAGCATCTCTAGCCACAGAAAAAGCGTGAGTCATCACTTGTAATAACTCCGCAGGTGCGATCGCATTTACCGTATGAGTAGCACTCAGCAATTCTCTTTGTGCAAGCGGCGTATGTACTGCTGGTAACTCAATGGAAGCACCTGTCAACAGTTGTTTAATCTCATCAATCTTGTCTGCGCTAGCTAAAAATCGTGGTAATTGCTGACGTAACTTACCCGCCTTCTCCACCACCTGCACTAATAAATCGAAATATTGAAACAAATCATTCATCGCCTCCAGTGCCGGAGTCACCCTTATCGCTGTAATTCCCGCCAAAATAACTTTATTATAGCCAGAATAACCACAAAGCCTCTGATATGTAGGCTGTTCTTGTAATTCCAGGAGATTTTGGCTAGCCGCATTAATTTTATGCTGCCAATCAGCCAAAAGTTGGTCGATTTCATCTATCACAGCGCAGACTCCCGTATTCAAGAAACTGTTGTGGTAAAGAGCGATCGCTATCTGCTCACAAAGTATTATCTGTACATTTGTTTTATAACAACCGTTAGTTAACGAAAGTTGAAGATTTTTACAAAACCTCAGCGTACCTTCGCGCCAACCTCAGCGTACCTTTGCGTTAAAAAAATAAATTTCCTCCTTCCAAGCCTCAGTAGAAAAAACCCCGCCTTCAAAGTTCGGTTTCACCAACCCTCCCAAAATCAACAACCCGATAAATTAATAAATAAATCAACCGCAATTGAAGTAAAAATCATGAGTAACCTTTCCCCTCGCCAGCCAGATTATATTGAATCGCCAACCCAAAACAATAACTTATTGCAATACATACAATCCTTAAATCCCCAAATAGTTGCTCAACTTTCTCAACCCACATCACCCGAAGTACTGCGCTTAATTCAACGCGCCATTGTAGAAATTTTAGGTAACTTACCCAATGACAAATATCAGTCCTTAATTACCACCAATCGCGAAGAACTAGGTAGACTCTTAGGTTCCGCAATGGTAGACGGTTATTTCCTCCGCAACGTCGAACAACGCCTAGAAATGGAAAAAACATTACAACTTACAGGTATTACATCCACAGAGCCTGACAGCCATAATGCTTAAATTATTATTACCTTCCTCACTCAAAATTCAAAAAACAAATAGAGATGAGAGACCAATAAATCTCTCATCTCCCTAATCCCAAAATCTCTAAAATTCGTCAACAAATTCTCACCAGCCTCCGTAATTACGAATTACGAATTACGAATTATTATCGCTTATTAGAAGGCTGCCAACCGCGACGTTCCAACATTTGCCGCACCTCTGGACTGGGATTATAGTTATAGCCATAAGATGAACGTTCCGAATCATCCATAATTTGAGGTGTTAGCATCACAATCACCTCTCTGCGTTCATTACTTCTGTTAGTCTTTCTAAACAACGAACCAATTAAAGGTAAGTCACCTAAAATAGGAATCTTCGATACACTAGTTCTATCTTGGTCTTGAATAATACCTGAGAGAATTAGCGTCTGACCATCTCGTAAGCGAATCATCCCAGAAGTCAAAGAGCGTTCCGACACTAAAACAATTTGTCCATTTCCTGTGTTTTCAGCAGCTGTAGGCGCACTGACAGTGGGAGCAACCGACAGAGAAACAAAACCATTGTCATCAATCCGTTCAATTTTTACATTCAACGTCAGACCAACTCTTTGTTTTTCTATTTTTCTCTCAGTTCTAGAGCCACCATTAGTGTCAGTTGTTTGAATAGTAATATTCCCCACAACTTCCTGAGTCAGATTGACAAGAGCTTGTTGACCTTCTTGCACAATTAAAGTCGGGTCAGTCAAAATCTTGGCATTACCATTTGTCACCTGAGCCTGCAAACTAGCCAGTAACCGTTTGGGGAATTGATATAAAGAGGGAAGAGCTGTTGTCACCGTACCATTAGTACCTTGTGTCACAGTTGATGTTCCATCAGCATTGCGGGTCACAACAGTGTCGGTAGCTGGAGTGATATTGGAAAAACCTGGCTGTAATGGATTGGTACTACTCGGAGGAATAGGTTGATAAAATGTTCCAGTTCCAGCGTTTTGGGTTCTCGTGGTTGTACCATTTGGACTTACTACTATAGTACCTGGGGTAGTTCCCGGAATACTGACAGTGCTATTGGGATTGACAAAAGGAGTTCCTGTAATTGGGTTGGTAATAACTGGGGTTTCAGTTACACTACTTGCGGCTTCAGAAGCAGTCGCAGGTCTAGAGCCACCAAAATTGAAAGATGCTGCACCACCATCAACAGCAAAGAAGTTATTCCCCGCCGCAAAAGAAAAGCTGGTGTTGTAATCTTGGGTTCCTGTGAGATTCACATCCACAATTTTGACATTAACTACCACTTGACGACGGCGGATATCAAGCTGAGTTAATTGCGCCATCGCAATATCAATCAATCGGGGAGAACCAATCAAGGTAATAGAATTAGTGCGCTCGTCTCCTAGTGCTTGTAAACCTCTAAGTAATGGATTAGAGTCTTGAAAATCAACTCTTTGAGTCTCTAATTTAGTTTCTGTAGTGGTCTGAGTTTGGGTAACTGCGGCGGTTGAATTACCTACAGGAACAGCACTAACACTAGTAACTAATCGTTCGCGGCTAATGGCACTTTCTGCCCCCATACCGACTAAAAAGTTGAGCGCCACACCCACTGTTACCTGATTTAGACGCAGGCTACGCATCACTGTATCACGGGTAGAAGTAGGCAGTTTTGTGCCGACAAAAATAGTCCGCCCACTACGGTTTGCCTCTAAACCACTCAAACGCAAGACGTAATTAAAAACATCCTGTACAGGTTCATTTTCTATATCTAAAGAAATCGTTTGAGAGCTGGGTTGTCCACCTGGATTTGCACCACCTGCTGCTGCTCCTGCTCCCTCTCCACCTATATAAGCGAGGTTCAAACCAGCTGCACGAGCTAGTAGCGATAAAACCTCCCGCACTGGTGCATCTCTGAGTACTAAACGCGGGACACGTTCTTGAGTAGCTAGATCAATTGTACTAGGAGAAGCATCAGTATTAGAGATAGCAATATCTCCTACTGGTGGAGCTACAGCTCTAGGTAAGAAAGGCGGCCCTTGATATACAGGTTGACCAGGTCCAGCTGGTTGTGCAGGCTTCCCATCAATCGTCACTTCCGGATTGGGAACTAGAACACCTGGCTGTTGACCCGGTTGGGATGGGGTAGTAGTAGATGGTGTAGTCGATGGTGGTGTTGAGGCTGTAGTACCAGCAGCAGGGCTAAAGCTGAGAGTAATACCATTATCTTTTCGCACCACAGGCTGATTGCTAGGGGTATTATTGCTTCCAGTTACCACCACCCGGATGCTATTAGCATCAAGCTGAATAATTTCGACGGAGGCAATTCCCGAAGTGGGGTTATCTTTACGGAAATTATTGCCTTGTGGTAAACGTAGTTGAGTATTAATAATATCTGTAACTAGAGCTTTACCTCTTTTTGTTGTGAAAATTTGTGGGCGCGAACCTGAGGAGGTTTTTAAAACGACATTAATTCCGCCATCAACTGGATTGAGCTGTACGTCAGTAATTTGAGTAATATCTGCCCAAACCGGTTGAGCTGCCAAGAAGATAAATGCGGCAGTGCCCAATAATAAATTATTACCGTGAAGCTGTTTCACAGTTCATTCCTCACCTAATAAAACCTTGTTGACAAATAATTTTTGAGTAGGTATGTTTCAACCTGTTTTACCCATAAAGAGTTGACGGGCTGGGGATTAGGGTTATTTCCTGGCTTTTTTCTGACTAATTGCTGTTACTTCTTAGGCGGGGTAGCAGCCGCCACAGCCGCCGCTATTTCCTCTGGAGTAAGTGGCATTAATGCTTGTAACTGGAAATTCGTATTAATTGAGGTTAAAAAAGCAGTTGGCTTCTTTGCACCTTGATCTGACGACGATTCAATGGGTACTCTTTGTAAAGTTGATTGATAATCTTTGACGATCAACAATGGCTGTAAACGCTCAATATTCCGCAGAATAGATTGCGTTTGTTCATAAGTACCAACAATTTGAATATTTACGCTGCTGCGTTTTAGCTTGCCATCAACTTGTAGCCCGAGACTGCCATCAACTATCGGTTCTGCTTTTTGTGACACTGGTGCAAATTTTTTCAGTTCACCTCTGACACCAGTGGCAGGAACTTGAGCATTAGTAGTTTCCACTAAGCGATTCAAATCGAGTAACAATGTATCTAAGGTTTTTTCACTAGCAAATAAACTTAAAACCTGGACTTGTTGCTGTTTTGCTTGGTCTAGATCAGCTTTCACCTGATCGATTTTTTTTAGGCTGGCTTTCTTTTGATCGACTTGTCCTTGTAGTTCACCAATTTTTCCTTGCTGTTGTTGATAGCTATCCCAAGCAGGCATTACCATATTGAAGACAACATATAAGGCTCCAGCAATACCCAAGACCCCTACTACAATACCAATCAGTTGGGGGGTGATACTAATACCCAACAGCTTGTTACTAGCTGAAGATTCGCTTAATTCCCCATTATTTTCTGCAAAATTAAAATCTTCACTCACCGTCATTTGGCAATGACTCCTGTTTGTTGCATACTACGAATTCGTGCCACCAATCCTACTGTGCCTTTCTGCTCCAGTTCTCGGATTAATTCTGAGGCGGGAACATCACTCAAACTTGATTGAATAGTGTATTTAACCACTTGAATCGGCGGAATTTTTTTACCCTCTTTAGCATTAGCAGCTGCTGGTTGTATTGGTGCATCCACTAAATCTGCTGTGACAATTTTGCTTTCTGAGGACTTTAAAAATCTCGACTGTTGCAAACTGAGCAAGAAATCATTGACATCATTGAAAGAGCGTGCCATTCCTGTAATTTCTATGCCGCCAGCTAGATTAGCTGCTGGTTTTGCTCCTGATTGACCTGCTACTGGTGCTGTAGGTGCTGTTTGCTTGATGTTTTCAATTTGCACTTTAGCTGGGATGCGATCGCGCAAATCTTGTAACATGGCTGACCAAGGGCGAATTTGGTCAAACACTGACACTAAAGCTTGTGTCTCTCCTTTAACTTTGTTAGTCTCTTCTTTAATTTTGTTAATATTTCCAATTTCTGTGTCTAACTTCTTGTTTTCCTCATCTAGTTGTGCTATTTTTTGCTCTGATTCCACTACTTTCGCTTGTAACAACCACAAACTACCTATCGCCGCCGCAGGGAAGCAAATGCCTAATGCTACTCCCAGATATAACGGTGTTAAATTCCCAACGGGGAATTTAATTCCAGGTTTTTTACTGGCTTTTTTTTGGTAAGTTGGGCGGTCTTTGAGAAAGTTAATATCCAGACTGTACATTCTGTTAAACCTCCCTCATTCCTAGACCTAGTACTGTCGCTAACCCAGAGCGTTGTACTACAGGATACTTTTCTTCGTTTATTTCTAAGGATAAAGATGCTATTGGATCGATTTGGGCAGTTGGCAGGCTTAATCTTTGGGTGAAAAACTCATCTAGCTGTTGCAAACCACCACCAGGGCCAGCCAGGAAAATTTGTGCTATCTCTAGGTTTTCACTCTGATTGAGATAAAAATCGATGGAACGACGCAGCTCGTCAGTTAGTTCTCCCAACACTCTTAATATAGCTGCCATACCCGGATTGATGTCAGTCAGACCAGTTTTACCAGCCTCTACAGGAGTTGCCATAATCGCCATGCCCTGCAACAATTCCATATCCCGTGTAGTTGGTAAACTCATTGCTTTTGATAAGGCATGTTGCATTTGATAAGTGCCTATCGGTACAGTTCGCGAAAATTGGGGTACACCATTGACAATGATGGCGATTTCTGAGCTATCAAACTCGATATCGACTAATACTGCTGCTTCTTGCGGGCCAAATTGTCGCAGTTGATCGCGAATTGTGCGAATGAGCGCAAAACTGTTAATCTCTAATACATCAATTTCTAATCCAGCTTGCTCAAATGTATTTATGTATGTGTCCGTGACCTCCTTACGTGTAGCTACTAATAGTACTTGTACCTTTTCTATCCCATCTTCGTCTACAAAGTAGCCGAGTTTTTGGTAATCTACATCAGCTTCTTCACGGGGATAGGGTAAATATAAAGCTGCTTCGTGGTTGAGTACCATTTCCCGCAGTTCTTTATCATCTAACTCAGCTGGTACAGGTATTAAACGTACAATTGAATCTCGTCCTGGTACAGCAGTCGCAACCCGAGAAGCTTTGATTTTATTGTCATTCAGCGCTTGCTGAATTAACAGCGCCATTGCTGGCGGATCGACAATTTGACCATCGGTAATTAGTCCTTCAGGAACTTCTACCGATACTAAGGCTTCTATTTTAAAGCCTTGACGCTGTTTGCGTAATTGAACTATATTCACACGTTCAGGTGCTAGTTCAATACCGACTCCTTTATTCGATTTGCCAAACAGACTATTGAAGCTTTTCACCACTTTCTTGCCCGTCGCACTGCTAAATTGAAAAGTTAAATGATACTAAAAAACTATCTTGGTACTAGGTAATTGATTTAGCCTATAATCTCGACAATTCTGCATAAGCTTTTCGTTCAAAGCAAGCGTAAATATACTAGTAAAATGTTTAAAATTCACAAATTCAAGCGTCTATCTGTATTTGTACTGCTAGGTTTATTAACTAGCTGGATTGTTAGTTGTAGCACGGGTAAAGTTGCTACAGAAACCAAACAGTCTGTGGCACAAGGAGCAAAGATTGAGTTTTGGACAATGCAACTTCAACCTCAATTTACGGACTATTTTCAAAACTTGATTGCTCGTTTTGAGTCACAAAATCAAGGTATAAAGATTAACTGGGTTGATATACCCTGGGCTGCGATGGAGAACAAAATCTTAACAGCTGTATCAGGGAAAACGCCACCTGATGTTGTCAACCTCAATCCGGATTTTGCAGCGCAACTTGCAGGACGAAATGCTTGGTTGGATGTAGATACTAAAGTTCCACAAGAAGTACGTTCCTCCTATTTGCCAAATATTTGGAAAGCCAGCACAATCAATGGTAAAAGTTTTGGTATTCCCTGGTACCTCACCACCCGGCTAACCATTTATAACACTGATTTGTTAAAACAGGCAGGTATCAACAAAGCACCGAGTACTTACGCAGAATTAGCCCAAGTTGCCCAACAAATTAAAGATAAAACTGGTAAATATGCCTTTTTTGTCACTTTTGTACCGCAAGATTCCGGAGAAGTATTAGAATCTTTTGTGCAAATGGGAGTTACCTTAGTAGATACCGAAGGGAAAGCAGCTTTTAATTCTCCTCCAGGAAAAGCCGCTTTTCAGTATTGGGTAGATTTGTATAAAAAAGGATTGTTGCCGAAAGAGGTATTAACTCAAGGTCATCGTCATGCTATTGATTTATATCAAGGGGGAGAAACTGCTTTTTTGGCTTCTGGGCCTGAGTTTTTGAAAACGATCGCCAATAATGCACCGAAAATTGCTCAAGCTTCCGCGATCGCACCGCAAATTACCGGCGATACTGGGAAAAAAAATGTTGCTGTAATGAATGTAGTCATCCCTAAAGATAGTAAGTACCCAGATGCGGCGGTAAAATTTGCCCTATTTCTCACTAACGATCAAAATCAATTAGCTTTTGCTAAAGCGGCTAATGTTCTGCCCTCTACAGTTAAATCACTTACGGACAGCTACTTTAAAGATGTTCCCGCTAATGCCACAACGGTAGAAAAAGCTAGGGTTGTCAGCGCCCAAGAACTACAACAGGCAGAGATATTAAAGCCGAATTTGAAAGACATTAAAAAATTGCAAACGACAATTTATGAAAACTTGCAAGCAGCTATGTTAGGAGAAAAAACTGTAGATAAAGCTGTAGAAGATGCTGCGCAAGAATGGAATAATCGGGTGTAGGACATTGGGCATTGGGCATTGGGCATTGGTAAAAAATCTGATACCCATTTGAAAAATCATACGATAGATAGTAGGGGCATGGCACTGCCATGCCCTCTAGAATATATTGATGTGCTTATACCAATTTTATGGGGAGCATCCCAAATGTGCAAAAACGCCCTCACCCTATAAGGGTGGGGCTAGAAATACGAAGCCTGCCAAGGCAGGCTAAAAGTTTGATAGCCTGCCAAGGTAGGCTTTGTTGGTATAGCAATACCCTTCTAGGGTATTGCGTCAAAATTGGGATGCTCCCATTTTATGTGAGGCTGCACATTAACTCCCTCAGCCTATAAGCCTGGGACTATAATTACAAAGCCTGCAACAAAGGCAGGCTAGATTATATGCATCTTCAGATTGAATTGGTATTACCCCTACAATTAACTAGTGGGAATTTGGATGACAAACTCAGCGCCTTTTCCTGGTTCTGAATAGCATTCTAATTTCCCATTATGTAAATCAATAATAATTTGGTAACTAATTGCTAAACCTAAACCTGTACCTTTACCTACTTGTTTAGTTGTAAAAAAGGGATCGAATAATTTTGTCAGCACCTTTTCATCCATACCTATACCATTATCAGCAATCCGAATTTCTAGCCAATTATTCTGTATAACTGCTGTTTGAATTTTAATTTCTGGCTGCTGCATAATTGATTGAGAATCAGTTTTAGCTGCATTTAATATTGCTGCTTCCAAAGAATCAATAGCATTAACTAAAATGTTCATAAATACTTGATTCATGTGTCCGGCATAACAATTAATTAAAGGTAGATTGCCATAATTTTTACTGACTTTAATTTCGGCAATGTTACCGCCTGCTCCTTTGATTCGGTTATTTAAAATAACTAGTGTACTGTCGATACCTTGATGAATATCAACTGCTTTAAATTCAGCTTCATCTAATCGGGAAAAAGTCCTGAGTGATTTAACTATCTCTGTAATTCTCTCTGCTCCTACATTCATAGATTGGAAAATTTTTTCCAAATCCTGCTGGAGAAAATCAAGGTCAATTAATTCTATTTCTTTTTTAATTGCTAAATCTGGTTCAGGATAATATTGTTGATAAAGTAAAATTAGCCTCAGTAAATCTTGAAAATATTGTTGAGCATAATTCAAATTAGCATAAATAAAGTTGACTGGGTTGTTAATTTCATGGGCAATCCCAGCCACCATAACTCCTAAAGCGGACATCTTTTCCGATTCCACCAACTTCATTTGTAAAGTTTTGAGATTTTTGAGCGCATTCTCTAGCTCGTCACCACGATTTTTCAGAGCTATTTGTGACTCCTCTAACTCAGAAATGACATTTTTGAGGATGTTTTCTCTGACTTCGCTGGCGTTTTCTAGTTGTTGGCGATCGGCTTCCGATCGCTCTAGCTTCTTTTTTAATGTCCGAACATTTTTTTCTAATTCTTTGAGTTTTTTCTCATATTCAATGGGTTCCATAGTCCCTATTTTGTTCCTAGAAGCAAAGTCACAAAAGTTTCTTGATGATAGTAAGAAGAACCATGAGGTTCTAGGGGCGCAAATTCACCATAGGTATAGAATCCACAAATAGGTATTGCTTGAGCAACGGCATTTTTTACTAGTTGATATTCTTCTTTCGCTCTAGTGCCTAAAAGCCAACGGCGACAGCAACAAGAAAATAATAAAATCGCTTCTGGTTCAGTTCCAGGATAATTTTTTAAAGCCGTTTGGAATGAAGCTTCTGCTGCTGCAATTACCTCATCCCTACGACTATCTGTAACTTGAATTGTGGCATTCTCTGGGACATTACCGAGAAAGTTGATACTGCCAGTTTCCATATCGTGTCTATTAGGCACGCGCATATAATAGCGATCGCTATCTCCTTCATATACAGCTAAGGGATGTTCTGCTGTTGGTGGGCGATCGCCTAAATATTTCTGATAATATTCCATTGCTGTTCTACCATCAATTTCGTAAAGGACAGTTCCTTCAGCTTTGGTAACTATACTTTTACTTCCAATCGGTTGCCAACCACAGGCAATGCCATAAGAAAAATTAATATCTCCGGCTAATATCAGAACTGGTAAAGCATCAGTCAGTACTTGATTGTGAAAAAATTGGTAGGTTTTTTGAAATCTAAATTGATCTCCTGCTGCACCGCCTACAATTGGCATTTGTGCACCTAAGACTAGTTTCAATCCCTGGAGAATTAACTCTCCATTTGTTGTTGAACCATCTTCTAAATAGCTGGCTGGTAGAGTAATACATAATTTTGGGCTATTAGTCATTTTTGCTGTTGCTTGTTTGACAGCTTGTTCAGCAGCAGCAAAGGGGTTTTCTTTGGCTCCATAACCAATACCAGCACTGATTTCTACAGTGTCAGAAGAAAACAGCATTAGGGTGACAGAGTCTTGTTGAAAACCTAATACCGAGGAGGTTTCACCATCCGTGGTGCAACCTATCAAATCTAGTTCGGGAAATACTTGGTTAATTTCTTTGAGAATTAACTCATGCTCAAAATCAATAGCTGTAAATAAAATACCGGCTTGAGGTATAACTCCTGCTAAATCTTGAACACACTGTTCTAAAACTTCGGTAATTGCGCCTTGAGAATCTGGATCGTCACTATGACCAACAACTATTTTTAGCATATTTATCTCCTATTAACTAGAAATTGCTATAGCAGTGTCAATTAAGGTATGTTTCTGCCAGACAATTTCTCAGTTAATTTTGCCCAGAAAATCTTGTTGTAGCCACAACTATAAATTAAATTTACATAATAAATTTAAATACTTACTATCAGCTTTCAAACTAAGTAAAACCACAACAATCAACTAGGGAAAAGTCTTTGCTAGCGAAGTTTGTAGACTTGAGTAGCCAAGCGATCGCACTCATCAAAAGTCATACTTTTTCCGGGAAGTGTGTTTAAATTATCAGAAATATATGACGATTTGTAATCTTTTTTAACAAACTATTTATTTGACAATACATATATCAATTCAAAGTTGCATTGCCTAAATTATTTACTTGCGAGAAAATGTCCGATTAAATATAGGGAACCGCACAAGACAACTAAATTGTCTGATGCCGTAAAAGCAGCTTCTAGGGCTGATAATAAATCTGGAGAGGATTGGCAAAAACTTAAGTTTGGACAAATATCAATAGCTAGTTTGGCTAATTTATCGGGACTAGCTGAAGATGTATCTGGTACTGGTACGAGAAATAATTTATCTTCTGGGCGTAATAGTACTTGAAAAATATCAGCGTGGTCTTTATTCGCCATCATTCCCATCACCCAAGTCACAGAAGGATGATTGAGACTATCTACATAATCGCGTAATACTTTAGCACCAGCCGGGTTATGGGCACCATCCAGTAATAATGTATGTTTTTGCCAAGTTACCCATTGAATACGTCCAGGCCATTTAGTTTTTCCCATGCCATTAATTATGGCTGTTTGGGAAATGTGCCATCCCTGTTTTTGGAGAATTTCTATAGCAGCTAAAGCTAAGGCGGAATTAGTTAATTGAATTTGTCCTTGTAAAGGTAGGGGATATTGAATAATTTTAGAATTTTCCTGAGTTTGGTATTCAGCCCAGCCGGAGGATATGGAGCGTGCAGGCTGGGGGATGACTACTGGGCATTGTAATTCTCCAATTCGCGATCGCACAACTTCTAGGGCATCTTGTGGCAATTGTCCCACAACCACCGGGCATCCTGGTTTGAGAATTCCTGCTTTTTCTCTAGCAATATCGGCTACAGTCGGGCCTAGTTGTTGCCAATGTTCGCGACTGATGGAAGTAATTACTGTTACTAACGGGTTATCGCACACATTAGTTGCATCTAAGCGCCCGCCTAATCCCACTTCTACCACTGCTACATCAACTTGTTGCTGGGCGAAATATAACCAAGCTGCGGCGGTAATCACTTCAAATTGAGTTGGCGATTCATCATCAGTTGCAATCGCACTATGGACTTTCTGTAATAATTCAGACAAATTTTCTGAGGAAATTGCCTGTTCATTAATACAAATCCGTTCAGTCCAATCAACTAAATGGGGAGAAATATAACGTCCTGTACGATACCCAGCCTCAGTCAAAATCGATGAAAGATAGGCACATACAGAACCTTTACCATTAGTACCTGCAACATGAATTACTGGCACTTGCTGATGAGGATTACCCAGATTATCCAAGAGTTTAACAATCCGTGCAAGTCCTAAATTTATACCAAAAGGTTGAAAGGATTGAAGTAAAGAATCAATATCCACAGATTTGAGGAGGATGAATAAGGATGAGGTAGCAAAGAGCGCATAGAAAACAAAGGAAAATAATCAATCCCCAATGCCCAATGCCCAATGCCCAATGCCCTAACATTAACTAACCGACTGTTCCTAGAAAAAGAAACAGCCGGTTAAAAAATGTTAATTTTTATGTAGGTTTAGGCTTCTCTGTTTAAAAAGTTTTGCACTTGTCTTAATGCAGCAGCGCCAATATTAAATACAGCCCAACCAGCAGCAATGGCAATTGGAGCTAAAACAACTGCTACGCGAAAATCAATGTCCATATTTAGAACCCCTCTGTTAAATAAATTAAACTTTTGTCAACCACTCTCATTTTTATTGTTAGCTAGAAGTGGAAAATTTTTCCAGTCCTATTGTAAAGAATGTTTACAATTTTGGTTAAGGGGCATGGGGCATGGGGCATGGGACATTTGTTATCCTTATCTCCCTTGTCCTCCTTGTCTCCCTTGTCCTCCTTGTCTCCCTTGTCCTCCTTGTCTCCCTTGTCCTCCTTGTCTCCCTTGTCCTCCTTGTCTCCCTTGTCCTCCTTGTCTCCCTTGTCCTCCTTGTCCCCCAGCCTCATACCGGCTTGGTAAAGCCAATATCAGTTCCCTTACCAGCGTGAACCAAGGCTAATTTTTGGTATTTTTCAGCGTGTGCGATTAATTCTGCGGCTTCGGTGTCGGTAATTTGGCGGACAACTTTGCCAGGAACGCCCAGAACTAAGGAAAATGGCGGTACATCCTTAGTAACTACAGCACCTGCACCAATAATGCTACCAGTACCTACACGCACACCATCTAAAATGATTGCGCCAATGCCAATCAAACTTCCTCGCTCAATGTAGGCAGAATGTATCACAGCACGATGTCCTACGGTGACACGATCTTCTAAGATAGTAGGAAAGCCAGAGTCGCAGTGTATGATTGCACCATCTTGGATATTTGTGCATTCACCAATATCAATGCGTTCTACATCTGCTCTGACTACTGCTCCATACCAAATGCTTACCCCGCTTTTGATGTTTACTGAACCGACAACGATCGCATTAGCTGCGATAAAAGCAGCAACAGAAAAATCAGGAGATGGCCAGTAAGAAGCTGTAGACACGATAGAATATAAATATGGTACCCAGGAACACTGGAGAAACTCCAACATTTCAGGCTGGTTGCAAAACCAGAATATCACAGGGTCAACTCAAGACTAAAGTCGGAAGTCTAAAGTCTGAAATTCTGAATTCATCCTTTAAACTTCAAACTTCTTTGGTCAACCTTCTATACTGAGGAAGACACTGGTGAATACTGTTCTTGCTATGAGTCAGTAGACTGTGTAGCAATGAGGTGGTAACCCCAATTGGTGGAGCCGAAGTGTAAAATCAAACCCACTGGTGCTGGTGAAGACAAAACTATGTTTCTACGCACTTCATGATGAATCCAGGCTTGCAGTACCCAATATTTGGCCCCGAAATTCAGTGTCCCCACTGTCGCCAAACAATTCAGGCGTTGACGCTTACGGATACCTATTTATGTCCGCGTCATGGGGCTTTTGAAGCTAATCCGAAAACGGGTGAATTAATTCATTTACAGTCGGGACGCCATTGGCGAAAGTGGAATAACGAATGGTATAGACAACATACCCATCCCGATGGTATAAGGTTTGAAATTCACGAAGCGTTGGATAAACTTTATACTCAAGGTTTCCGAGCTACGCGGGTAATTATTGCGCGTCGTTATCAAGAGTTAATGAGTGGTTATTTAGAACGCAGCACTACTTGGCGTTCTGGACAACAACAGACGACGGAAAATACCTCAGCGCGGCTATACGGTTTACCGGTAGAGTTTAGCCCCGATCCCACAGATGAACCTTGTTGGGAAGTGATTAATTTTGATTTGGAAAAAGAGCCTGGTGTCCCTGTACGCTATCCCTATTTCCGATTGTTTGAGTAAAGCGTCAATAGTCAATAGTCAATAGTCCAAAGTCTGGAATTTCTCGACGATTGACCGTTGACCATTGACCATTGACAAATAACAAAATGATGCACCACGCTTCAATTCGGACTGCGAATATTCATCGGGCGATCGCGTTTTACGAACAATTGGGGTTTACAGTTTGCGAACGCTTCACTACAGGCTATACCCTGGCTTGTTGGATGGAAGGATTGGGTGGGAGAATTGAACTCATCCAAATTCCCGAACCGAAACCAGCCCCAGATGCTTTTGCGGATGAGCATTATGTGGGTTATTATCATCTTTCCTTCGATTTAACAGAAATTACACCAGATTTGCCCAGTTGGTTAACCAATTTACAACAAAGAGTGACAACAACAGATTTACCACCGCTAAAAATACTTTTAGAACCGACACAGCAACAAATAGGCGATCGCATTTTTGAAGTGGCTTTCATTGCAGATACTGATGGCTTACCTCTGGAATTCTTGCGAATTTTAGCAAAAATAAATTAATTGCGCCTTTATTTCTCCGATCTTGGCTGGTAGAATAACATATCTCTATGACTGTGCTGAGGTAAGAGACTGGTTATAGGGATTAAACTAGATTAATTACTCAATTTATGTAACTTAGTTTACAAGCATCTGCAAAATCCATGCCAGTGTTTTCTACCTTGTATCGATATCGTTTTTTGTTATTGCTGTTCACTTTATGGATGATTGCGGTATTGTTATTTAGCGGTAAATCTGCTGTTAGCCAACATATAGTTAGATCGCAGCAAATACATGCTCAGTCAATAGTAAATCCACAGGAAAATCTACCCCCAACAGTGACAGAAAACGTCCGCAAGACATTACTCGAAAATGGCCTGACAGTACTGACAAAAGAAGTACATACTGCGCCAGTAGTAACTGTACAAGTATGGTATAAGGTAGGTTCGCGCAATGAAGAACCAGGGCTGAATGGGATTGCGCACCAGTTGGAACATATGATGTTTAAAGGGACGGAAACTCGTCCAATTCAATTTGGCAGGTTATTCAGTGCTTTAGGTAGCGATTCCAATGCTTTCACCAGCTACGATCAAACCGCATATTATGGTACTGCAGAACGCAATAAGCTGAAAGCACTACTAATTTTAGAAGCAGATCGGATGCAAAAATCAATAATTGATACCGAACAGCTAGCTAGTGAAAAACGAGTAGTCATTTCTGAGTTACAAGGTTACGAAAATAGCCCAGAATATCGCCTCAATCGGGCTGTGATGCGTGCAGCTTTTCCCAACCATGCTTATGGTTTACCTGTTGGGGGAACAAAAGCTGATGTGGAAAAATTTACAGTCGAGCAGGTGAGAAAGTACTATCACAAATATTACAGTCCTGACAATGCTGTTTTAGTTATTGTGGGAGATTTTCAAACTGCGCCCACTCTGGAAGTAGTAAAAGAGATATTTGGGAAATTACCGAAGAGTCAACACTTCGACAAGCTCAGTGCGGCACAGTCAATAGTCAATAGTCAACAGTCAACGGTCAACAGTCAACAGTTATCCGAATCTCCTATTGTATTGCGAGAAGCAGGTGCGGGGGAACTGTTGCAAGTCGTTTACCCCTTACCTGATATCAACCATCCAGATGTACCTGCATTGGATGTGATGGATTATATTTTGACAGAAGGGCGAAATTCGCGCTTGGATCGGGTATTGATAGAATCTGGGTTAGCTAGCGATATCAGCGCTTCTGTGGCTAGCTTGCGAGAATTTGGTTGGTATGAATTGTTGGTGACAGCAGCTTATAATCAAAGTCTAGAGAAAATTGACTCGGTTTTAAATCGGGCGATCGCGGATTTAGTCAAATCAGGAGTCACAGCAGCAGAAGTTAATCGTGCAAAAACCCAATTAGAAGCTGCGGTAATTTTAGCTAACCGCGATCTCACTAATCAAGCAATGCAATTGGGTAATGATGAAACCACAACTGGTGACTATCGCCATACAGAACGCTACTTAGCTGCTATCCGCAAGGTAACGCCAGCAGATGTTGTTGCTGTAGTCAAAAAATACCTGAAACCAGAAGCACGTACAGTTGGCTACTTTGAACCCAGTCAAAAAGAGTTAAAAAGTACAAGTAAACCAAATTCCGCTCAAACTAAAGAAAATTTCGGTTTAGGATCGCCTGTAGCACCCACTGAAGTTTTAAAATATCTACCTCCAGTGGATGAAATCACAGATGTTGGCGAGCGAGAAATACCACAACAATTTCAACTTGCCAATGGTTTAAGATTATTACTACTACCCGATCGCAGTATTCCTACTATCACTCTTAGCGGTCATATTAATGCTGGCACGGAATTTGACCCTGAAGATAAAGCAGGATTAGCATCGTTAGTAGCAGATAACTTAATGAATGGCACGAAAACTCAAGATTTTTTACAAATTGCCCAAGCTTTAGAAGATAGAGGTGCAAATTTAGAGTTTAGAGCCTACCGCGAAGGCGTGCGCATTGATGGTGACAGTTTAGCTGGCGACTTACCTGTAATTTTAAAAACTTTAGCAGATGTCGTGAAAAATAGTAACTTCCCCGTGAAAGAGTGGGAACTAGAGCGCCAGCAAGCTTTAACTAATCTCAAATTGGATTTAGACGATCCAGATGAGGTAGCGATTAGAACATTTGTACAGTCTGTTTATCCGCAAAAACACCCTTTACATAAATTCCCCACAGCAGAGAGCTTAAAAAAGATTAAGCGCAAAGATGCGATCGCTTTTAAAGAAAAATATTATCGTCCTGATAATATGGTGCTAACAATAGTAGGAGATTTTGAACCAGCCAAAGTGCGATCGCTACTAGAAAAAGAATTTGGCGGCTGGAAAGTTAGCGGCGAAGCGCCAAAATTACAATATCCTCAAGTATCAATGCCCGACAAGGAAGTACATGTCAACTCTATCCTACCGGGTAAAGCCCAGGCGATTACTTATATGGGTTATAAGGGTATTAACCGTAAAGATCCCCGATTTTATGCAGCTTTAGTCTTAAATCAGATTTTGGGAGGCGATACCCTATCTAGTAGACTAGGGGCAGAAGTACGCGATCGCCAAGGGTTAACCTATGGAATTTATAGTTACTTCCAAGTCGGGAAAAATGCAGGCACATTTTGGATAGAATTGCAAACTAGTCCAGAGGATACCATAAAAGCGATCGCTAGCACTCAAAAACTCTTAAAGCAAATTCATCAACAAGGTGTTGTAGCCGCAGAAGTTGAAGCAGCTAAACAAACATTAATTAGCAACTACAATGTTTCTTTAGCTAATCCAGAAGAATTAACGAAAACTATTTTGATGAATCAAGTACATGGACTTGATAAAGTCGAACTCCGCGCTTTTACAGACAAAATTCAGCAAGTTACCCTCAATCAAGTTAATCAAGCCGCTCGTGAATTAATCCATCCAGATAAGATTGTAGTAGCAACAGCAGGCCCGGCTGTATTAGCCCAAATGAAATAATTACTAATAGGACTTACTGCACACTCTACGAATTCTTGGCGTTCTTGGCGTCTTGGCGGTTCAATAAATTAAGGTTTCTGGTAATTTTTGCGTAAGTCCTGACTAATTCGTAATTTGTAATTAGTAATTAAGTGAGTCAATGAGAAAAAACAAATTTAAATACTCTTGTAGACGATGAAAACTATCAAACGGATTTATATCCTTGCATTATTTATGCTCTGTTTGAGTTTCAGCCATAATTCGGCATTAGCAGCAACTGTATCTAGTGATTTACTCAAACAACCTGCAATTGAAGTTTCTGTTAGTTTGGGTAATGCAGCTAACGAACTCAAATTTGAGCCAAATAGTTTAGAATTTGTGGCGGGAAAACGTTATAATCTCCGGCTGACTAACCCTAGCCAAATGAAACATTATTTTACTGCTAAAGACTTTGCTGATGGTATCTGGACACAAAAAGTCGAAGCCGGGAAAGTAGAAATTAAAGGAGCTATTCATGAAGTAGAACTCAAACCCGGTGCGACAGCAGACTGGGTATTTGTACCACTCAAGTCAGGAAAATATACCCTACGCTGCTCAGTAGCAGGACATACAGAAGCAGGTATGACTGGAGAGATTACTGTTACCAATTGAAAATTTCTCAATTTCAAATAGATTGGTTGCTGACGGTAAGGTATTGCCAAGAGATTTGTGTTTACTCGTTACAGTCAATGTTTGCCATTTCCCAAATTCTATGCTGTTAAATGACTCCATTGCTGTCAGCAATCAATATGTCGGTAAACAATAAATGAGGTAGAGTTGACACTCCCCCGACTGACTAAGTATCGCTTCGCTCACTTAGTCGTAAAGTCGGGGGATTCTTCATTCACCGTTAGAATTTGCTCTAGCAGGTTTACACCAACTAGCGTAGTGATTCCAACTCCTGAAGAGTTACTTCGGGTATGCCCTACCCTAGCTTTTGCAAGATTTAAAATATTTATTGCAGCATTAACATCTCTTTGAAGCTCGCAACCACATTCACATTTATGGCTACGAGTTGAAAGAGATTTTTTAACAATTGTTCCGCAATCAGAGCATTTTTGAGATGTCATTCTAGGATTGACGGCAACAACTTGAGAATTAAATTTAGCTGCAAAATATTCTAACCAACGACGGAACAGTGACCAAGAAGCATCATTAATACTCTTGGCTAGACAATGATTTTTTACCATGCCTTTAACATTTAAATCTTCATAGGCTACTAAAGCGTTAGCTTTGCATACGTTACGCGCTAATTCAAGGGCGTGTTCTTTCCGTTGCCTACTTACTTTTAAATGCTTCCGTGCATATCGCTGTCTAGCTTTCCGGCGTTGATTTTTACCTTTTTCTTTTTTGTAAATTTGGCGTTGAGCGTGTTTAATCGCTTTTTCAGCTTTGCGTAAAAATCTAGGATTCTCCTCATGATTACCGTTGGAATCTGAGTAGAAAAACTCTAAGCCGACATCTAAACCTATCTCACCATCATCAATTCTAGATTCAAATTTGACATCAGTATCAATGCAGAATTGACAATAGTAACCATCAGCTTTTTTAAGTAGCCTAACACGCTTAATTTGCTTAACAGGGTAAGTTTGTATATCCCATTTACCGAGTAATTTAACCTCACCAATACCTTTTTTATCAGTAAAAGTGATGCGTCTTTTAACTTGGTTTAATGACCATCCAGAGGTTTTATACTCAACCGAACGGTTATCTTTTTGGAACCTGGGATATCCTTTTTTACCTGATACTTTCTTCTTGCAATTCTGGTAAAACCTGTCAATGGCTAACCATGCTCTTTCAGTAGCAGACTGACAAGCCATTGAGTTTAATTCCTCAACAAATTTAAATTTTTTCCGCAATGCTGTTGAGTAATTATTTAAAGCAATTTTATTAACTTTAGCTTCCTTGGGTGCATCCATCCAATAGCGAATAGCTTTATTTCTGATGAATTGAGTTGTACGGATAGCTTCATTAATTGCATCGTATTGATGTTTTTTACCTTTAACTTTGTACTCTAAAACCAGCATTACTTAATCACCTCCTTGGTTTAATTTCTTGACTGTAAATATAGTAGCGAGTTATTATTTAAATGTCAATAGTTCTGAGCAAACAACATGACTAATTCGCTAGAACCCAGGCACAACAACCATTCTGTAGGTAACGCTGTCGTTCATCTGGTATGGATTCCTAAACGTAGACGTAAAGTATTAGTGGGTGAAGTTGCCAAACGAGTAAGACAGATATTTTATGATTTAGCAAAAGAAAAAGATTGGGATATTCTGGCACTGGAAATAGCACCAGACCACATACATTTATTTGTGGAATATCAACCAACTTACGCTATTAATCAAATAGTTAAATTCTTTAAGGGTAGGTCATCTTATCTGCTTAGAAGCGAGTTTGCAGATTTAAAAAAGATGCCTAGTATGTGGACAAATAGCTATTTTTATTCAACTGCCGGAAATGTTAGCGCGGCAGTAATCAAGAAATATATTGAAGACCCACACCACAAATAGAAAATGTCACTTAGAATAAATTCTAAGTTGGCACTACATCCCTGGTCTGAAGACACAGGGTTTTGTGCCTATCGATTATTTTCTATAATCGTAGGGGCACAATATATTGTGCCCCTACCCGTGTATTTCATTTACCCGAAATATGCTGTAATTTAAATTTGACAAAATCTATTGTTAACATAATAAATCTTAACTTTTTTATGATTGATAAAGAATCAGATAAGTACAAATGGGCACTTGTCAAAAAAATTGACCCTAACATTAACCCAAATAATCTTAAACCAAAGGAAACTGTTTTTCAGCTATCTAACCAGAAATTAATTATGGTTAGACATTCTAAAATTTATAAAAATGGAAAATATTTTTTTGGTATAACCAAAGACAAGTTTAATCTAAATCCATTATTTATTTTATTGATTTGTGAAAGTCTAGAAAAAGTTTTTATATTTCCTCATGAAGAGTTAGTTTGGTTGAATAACTATCTACCCAATGAAAAAAAAGATAGTAAGAAAAAAACTAATAATAGTGAAGAAGGAGGTAGTTGGAAGCTATCTATCAAAGAAGATTTACAGGGTTTCTATTTATATTTACATGGACATACCAATGAAACGAAAATATATATATCATTTTATCTCAATAATTTTAGCTTATTAGATGGTTTAATTGGAGCAAAATTATTTTCTGTTACTGAGGAAATAAATGGCTCAGATAAATATTATGAAGGTGCGACTACTCAAATTACGATTAATAAATATGAACGTAATCCTCAAGCACGTCAGAAATGTTTAGCTACATATGGTTTATATTGCTGCATCTGCAATTTTAATTTTGAAAAAGTTTATGGTGAGATTGGTAAAGGTTTTATGCAAGTACATCACTTAATACCATTATCTGACATCAAACAAGAATATGAACTCGATCCAATCCAAGACTTGTGTCCCGTATGTCCTAACTGTCATGCCATGATTCATATGCGTAAACCTCCTTACACCGCAGAAGAAATAAGATCTTTCATTAAGGCATCACAGCAGTTGTGACACTAGTTTAGATTATTATCAATCGCAGTTCATGAGGTGGTATATTGGGCAACTTCGTCGGCTTTTAGCGACTGCCGTTTCAGTGCTAGGGACAACGGATGTAGCGCGAGTCCTCTTGCAACATCTATGATAGATATTATTTCTCAACTAATCTAGAAAAAACTTAACCATCAGCGTTACAGCGCCGATCGCTTTAATCTCTCATGAACATACTCAGTAACTTACTTGCTCAAGCCACTCAGCCACCATCTCCCAGTAAACAACGCCGAGGTATCGAACTTAAATCGCCGCGTGAAATTGATATCATGCGAGAATCGGCAAAAATTGTCGCTACCGTACTCAAAGAAATTTCTGAGCTAGTCCAACCAGGAATGACTACGGCTGATTTGGATGCTTATGCAGAAAAACGCATTCGCGAAATGGGTGCGACCCCAAGCTTTAAGGGATATCACGGATTTACTGGTACTATTTGTGCCAGCATTAACAACGAAGTTGTACATGGAATCCCAAATCCAAAGAAAGTAATTCGGACTGGGGATGTATTAAAAGTAGATACAGGCGCTTATTTTCAAGGTTTTCATGGCGATTCTTGCATTACAATTGCTGTCGGTGAAGTTACCCCAGAAGCCGCTAAATTGATTCGCGTCGCTGAAGAAGCTCTTTACAAAGGTATTGAACAAGTAAAAGCGGGTGCATACTTAATGGATCTAGCTGGAGCCATTGAAGACCATGTCAAAGTAAATGGTTTTACAGTGGTAGAAGAATTCACAGGACATGGTGTAGGACGCAATTTACACGAAGAACCTTCTGTATTTAACTACCGTACTAGAGAAATGCCCAATGTAAAATTACGTGCGGGAATGACTTTAGCCATCGAGCCAATTTTAAATGCAGGTTCTAAGCATACCAGAACTTTAGCCGATCGCTGGACAGCAGTAACTGTAGATAATTCTTTATCAGCCCAGTTTGAGCATACTGTATTAGTGACAGAAACCGGCTATGAAATTTTGACCGATCGCACAAAGATTTAGTCAATTGTCCAAAGTCAATTGTCCAAAGTCAATTATCTGTTGACCGTTGACTGTTGACCGTTGACCGTTGACTGTTGACTGTTGACTCTTCTAAAGCTGAGATTTTGGTAGATAACGAATAACCTCAGCCACTGACCAAGCTTGGGCGATCGCACCTTTGGGTTGATGGGGTGGATCGCCATCAAAAATTTCGGAAATTGAGCCAAGACAAGCATCGTCTAAAAAGTGCTTTAATAGAGGTTGCCAATCAAAAGGTACTGGTTGTTCGGGATAATAACGTTGCCAAGCACGAATAAACGGCCCTATCAGCCAACTCCAAACTGTACCTTGATGGTAGGCGCGATCGCGCTGTTCTGGGTTACCTTGATATTTGCCAATATACTGGGGATCGGTAGGCGCTAAACTCCGCAGTCCATAGGGGGTGAGTAACTCAGAAGCCGCAACTGCAAGTACTTGACGCCCTTGTTCTGCGGGAAATCCGCAATGATATAAGGATAGAGCTAAAACTGCGTTAGGGCGGATTTGCGCGTGACGGCGATCGTCTAACTCGATAGTGTCATAAAAATAACCGAGTTTTGCATTCCAAAATTTTTGCAGGGAAGCTTTTACCTGTTCTGCTTGTTGTCCATAACGCTGTGCTTGCTTTGCCAGTCGTTCTGAATTAGCATCCTGATTTTGGCTTAATTTTTCTGCCCATTGACTCAGCCAACACAAAGCAGAATACCACAAAGCATTAATTTCTACTGGCTTACCCAAGCGAGGTGTGACAGGTTCTCCATTCACTACAGCATCCATCCAAGTCAAGGCTACATGAGGCGCATCCCAACTCACTAGCCAATCAGTAGCATCAACATGGATATTGTAGCGGGTAGCACCAACAAAGGCTTTATAAATTTGCTGCACTATCGGGAATTGTTCGGCTAAAAACTGCCAATCTTCAGTAGCTTCTAAATAAAGTCCCAGGGTTTCAATCCACAATAGTGCAGCATCAATACTGTTGTAAAAAGGCTCACCACCAACATCAGGAAATGCATTAGGAATTAAACCTTGGTGACAGTAATGTCCAAAAGTTTGCAACAGTCCTTTTGCTAAATCAAAGCGTTGCGTTACTAGTGCTAAACCTGGTAACGCAATTAAAGTATCGCGTCCCCAGTCATTAAACCAATGATAACCAGCAATCACAGTAGGGCCAGCAATTGAAGCGCGATAAACAATAAATTGATCGCTGGCTTTAAGTAATTTCTGCCATATTGGGCATGGGGCATGGGGCATGGGGCATGGGGCATAAAATAACAAAGCACTTGCTTCCTTGTCCTCCTTGTCCCCCTTGTCCCCCTTGTCCCCCTTGTCCCAACCAAAAACCTGGGCTAATCTTTCTTCTTCTGCTGCGATCGCTTCGGTAAATGTTTCGCAAGTTAATAGTTCTGGCTGTGGATTGGGGAAACCTACTCTAGCTTCTAAGGTGACAACATCACCTGGTTGAAGATGTACTGTTAAATAACCTGGACTATAAAGATCTTCGCGATCGCCTAATCCCCGTTCAGTTTCTTCTATTAATTGATAATCCCAATACCACACACCATCAGCTTTATAATCTCCTTTTGTCCAGCGTAAATGCCAAGGTATGCCAAAACTTCCATCCATAATTGCTTGGAGACAAACTTGCTGGGGTAATAGCACTTGGGAAAAGTGTAAATCTGGGGAAGCTGTTTGTTGATGATGAAAATCGCGATCGCCAATTAGCAGTCGCAATCTTAAAATACTGGCTTCTGTACCTTCATAACGATACTGAATTAATAGCCGATGGCATAACTCAGGCGCAGAATTTGGCGAATTTACCTTTTCCCCAGCTTCTACCAAACCATAAGGCATGACCAATTGCCGACTCAGTTGCCAATTATCCTGTCGCCAAATCCATTTTGGTACTGGATGAATCTCAAAATCCCGTAGCAGTTGGTAACCAGTAGCTTCTATTCGTCCGCTACCCCAATAATTTGTCCCTAAGGTGACAACTTTTTTTTCTACTTCTAGGCTAGCTTCTAAGTGCGACAGCAGCAGAGTTCGCCCAGATGGGGGGTTTGTTGCGGCAAATAGCCAACCGTGGTAGGTGCGCGTTCTGACATCGGCTACTGTTCCACTGGCAAAACTACCTAAGCCATTGGTCAATAACCACTCTCTTTGATCTAAATCAACCATTTGCTACTCAAAATCGTTATGACTATGATATAGTCGTAACAGATCGTAATTAAACTGTGACAGCGTGGAAGGGAAAGTTTTCACTGACCCGAATTCCAACGCTAGTAAATGGATATAAGTTGAAGGAGAATTAAGATAATGTCCCTCACTTACGGAACAGAAGGAAGCCTCCGCGTTGGTCAACAGGCTCCAGAATTTACAGCAACAGCTGTGGTGGATCAAGAATTTAAGAGCATCAAACTTTCCGACTATCGCGGTAAGTATGTTGTTCTATTCTTTTATCCACTAGACTTTACCTTTGTTTGTCCCACTGAGATCACAGCATTTAGCGATCGCTACGAAGAATTCAAGAAAATTAACACCGAGATTCTTGGTGTTTCCGTAGATAGTGAGTTTTCTCACCTAGCTTGGATTCAAACTGACCGCAAATCTGGTGGTGTTGGCGACTTGAATTATCCCTTAGTTTCCGACATTAAGAAAGAAATCAGCGCAGCTTACAACGTTCTCGATCCAGCAGCAGGTATTGCTTTACGCGGTCTGTTCATCATCGATAAAGATGGTGTAATCCAGCACGCAACTATTAACAACCTCGCTTTTGGTCGTAGCGTTGATGAAACCCTGCGGACATTACAAGCAATTCAGTACGTTCAGTCTCACCCTGACGAAGTTTGTCCCGCCGGTTGGCAACCAGGGGATAAAACCATGAATCCCGACCCCGTCAAGTCTAAAGTTTACTTCTCCGCAGTCTAGATTGCTCTTGCCATAAATTGGCAACGCAGTATACTGGATTGAAGAGCAGTATCATTTATAACCACAGATAATCACCGATGAACACAGATACAGATGAATCAGTGTTAACTTCAGTGCATATCTGTGGTTTTTTCATTGGTCATTTGTCATTTGTCATTTGTCATTTGTCATTTGTCATTTGTCAACAGTCAACAGTCAACAGTCAACAGTCAACAGTCAACAGTCAACAGTCAACAGTCAACAGATAATTGACTCTTGATTTTCAATTATCAAGGATAATAAATATGCTAACTTCAACTGATTTTAGCGGCTTAATAAATGAGCGTTTCTTTCGGAATTTTCTGCCAATTCCCCCGATAAATGAGTTAAGACTGGAAGTGGGAACGCCAGATTTTCAATTACCAGATATTACAAATAATAGTTTGGTAAAATTGTCTGCGTTTCGCGGCAAGCGACCAGTATTATTGGCTTTCACCAGGATATTTACAGAAAAGCAATATTGCCCATTTTGTTATCCGCACATCAAATCTTTGAATGAAAACTACGAGCAATTTCAAGAGCGTGATGTCGAGATTTTGCTGATTACTAGTACTGATGAAAGACAAAGCGAAATAGTAGTCAGAGACTTAGGTTTAAAAATGCCTTTACTCAGCGATCCTGCTTGTGGTGTCTTTCGCAGATATCGCGTAGGACAAGCTTTAGGCGCACCTTTACCTGCACAATTTGTATTAGATAAATCTGGCAAGCTCCGCTATTATCATTTATTTTCTTTTCTGGATCATAATGCTAGTGTGGAGACATTATTAGCACAATTTGATGCATGTAGTTGAGTAAGTATAAGATTTACTAGGCAAGACTCACAAGATAAATTAGCAAATTTTTCATGCATAAGTTAAATTTTGCCCAATACCTTATAAAGTATAAAATTGACGTGGCTTTACATATTTATAAGGTATTGAGGTTTGACTTATGTTGAAGCTTTATCATGCCCCCATGTCTCCTAACTCCCGCCGTGTCTGGATTACGCTGTTAGAAAAAGGACTGGAGTTTGAGCTAGTAGAGGTCAATTTAGATGGAGAACAGCTTAAACCTGAATTTTTGGCAATGAATCCGTTTCATCATGTTCCAGTGTTAGAAGATGAAGGATTTCACATAGTAGAATCAATAGCAATTCTGGATTATTTGGAAGCTAAATATCCCGCACCAGCGATGCTACCGAAAGATGCCAAGGATTTAGCGATCGCGCGGATGGTGCAAATGGTCACAATTAATGAGTTGTTACCGAGTATTGGGCCATTGTTTCCCCTGATGCTAGGTTTTCCTGGGGGAGATCCAGAAAAAATTGCTCAAGCAAAGCAGAAAGTGTCAATAGTGCTGAAATTCTTCGACGATGTATTGGACGATCGCCCTTACTTTGGTAGTGAAAATATTACTCTAGCTGAACCTGTGGCTGGTACTGTTATACCCTGGTTGGCAAAAGCAGATGTATCCTTAAGCGAATTTCCTAAACTCAGTGCTTGGCGAGACAGCTTGCTGGCGCGTCCGAGTTGGCAAGCCACTGAGGCATCTCTAGAAGCGCTCAAAGCACGAATGGCAACCAGAATGCCACAGCAAAAACCAGGCTGAAGCATTAAGCTAATACTGATGATAGCTGAGGGATTTGCTGATGCTCAAACTTTACCACCAACCGATTTCATTTAACTCCCGTCGTCCTTGGATTGCTTTACTAGAAAAGGGACTGGATTTTGAATTAATCGAAATGCAGCTGAATGGCGATCAGTTTCAGCCAGAGTTTGTGGCGCTAAATCCCTTTCATCATATTCCCGTATTAATTGATGATGACTTTCGGGTAGTGGAATCTTTAGCAATTCTCGATTATCTAGAAGCTAAGTATCCTCACCCTAGTTTATTACCCAAAGAAGAGAAAGCTTTAGCAATTGTGCGCATGGTGGAAATGGTAACCGTAAATGAACTTTTACCAGCTATCAATCCCCTGTTGCGGCAAATGATTGGCTTAGACTCCGAGCCTGAGAAAATTGAGGAAGCTAAACAGAAAGCAACTATCGTACTGAATTTTTTTGAGCAACTGCTAGGCGATCGCTCTTACTTTGGTAGCGAACAATTAACTCTAGCTGATATTGTTGCAGGTAGTAGCATTCTTTTTTTACCGCAAATGGGGGTTAGTTTTAATTCTAAATTGCAAAATTGGAGCGATCGCATCATGCAACGCCCATCTTGGCAAACTACTCAACCCACTCCAGAGACAATTGCAGCGTTTAAGTCTCGGATAAAAACTTTAATGGCGAAAAAACAAGCCAATTAAACCAATAAACCCTAAAAATGGCTTCGCGCCTCAGATTCTATAATTCTGAGGCGCGAAACATTTCCTATAACTTGACCTGTTGCAAGTGACTGCGGGGATTATAAGTACGTATAGACCGAATTTTTTCATAATATTCCCGCTCTTGTTGGCTAAGTTCTTTGGGTGGTACAATTGCCACCTTCACCAACTGATCGCCTCGTCCGCCCTTAGCTATCGGCCAGCCTTTACCACGCAAACGCAGGGATTGACCAGAACGTACACCCGCAGGTAGCTTAACGTTTACAGAACCATCAGGTGTCGGTACATCAATGGAAGCGCCTAAAGTAGCTTCATCTGGTGTAATTGGGAGTTCGCAAACCAAATTATCACCTTCAATTTGAAAGAAAGAATGGGGTTGTAATTCTACCTTTAAGTACAAATCACCCCGTTGCTGCGTCATCGGATTAATTTGACCTTTTCCCCGCACGCGCAGACGAGTACCCGATTTAGCACCAGCCGGGATACGCACATCTATGGTTTCGCTACCTAAACTAAAGCGCTTTTGTACGCCAGCAAACGCTTCACTAAAAGTTAGAGATATAGTTGCTTCACTATCTTGTGAACCACCAGCACCTACATCTTGGAAACCAAAATCATTAAGACCGCCAAAACCCCCAGGTCTACCTGTGGAACTTTTATAAGAATAGCTTCGGCTACTGCGAGGCCCAGCACCACCAAATAACTCATTTAGGAAGTCATTAAAACTACCATATTGGCTGAAGTCAAAGCCGCCCATATCAACCCCAGCACCACCAGGGAAGCCTTCACCTGCTTGTTTCCAGTATTGACCAAATTGGTCATACTTTTTGCGCTTATCTGGGTCAGACAATACCTCATAAGCTTCGTTAACTTCTTTAAAACTAGCTTCCGCCTGTTTATTGCCTGGGTTAACATCAGGATGATATTTACGGGCTAACCGACGAAAAGCTTGTTTAATTTCCTCTGGACTAGCAGTCTTACTAATTCCCAAAATTGTGTAATAGTCTTTAAAGTCGGTTGTAGCCATCTACCAGCCTCCTCTAGAAATTTCTGTTATGTTATTCTTACAAAGTTAAGGCAGTCCGGTGTAAAGGAACTGCCGTCTGATAGCCAAAAGCCGGCGCTCAGACTTTGCGCTTTTTCTAAGATATGAGATTCTGTGAGTTTCCAGGTATAATCTCAAGCTCTATAGCATCTGATTTTAAATTAACAAACATCCGAGAAAATCAAGTGAGGTTCTCGCTCACCGCAAGAGTGCAATATCCGTACTTTCCTGATGACGGACGGTAGACAAGGGAAGGGAAGGGAGACAAGGGGGACAAGGAGGACAAGGGGGACAAACAATCGTTAGACTTCTTGCATAAATAAAAATCTATTTTCTCTAACCTGAGTTCGGGATAAGGAAAAGGAATTCCCTTGTCTAAATGTATAATTTATTTTGCACGACTACTTACCAGTCTTGTCTAACTGCGTTGCCAAATTTTAATGGTTTTATCCAGACTTCCGCTAACCAACATCTCGCCGGAAGCGGTAAAGGCGACTGCTGTGACAGTATCCGTATGTCCGATCAAAGTAGCGAGTAATTCCCCAGTTGCTAAATGCCACAATTTGATAGTTTTATCAGCGCTACCACTAGCGATAATTTGCTCATCGGGACTGAGGCTAATTGTACAGACTTCATCTTGATGTCCTTTGAGGGTATGAATTAATTCCCCAGTTGCTAAATGCCAAATTTTGATTGTTTGATCGCGACTACCACTAACTAAGATTTTACCATCCCCAGAAATCGCTAAAGAGCGAACAATGTGAGAATGTCCCATGAGGGTGTAAAGGGGTTGCACATCTTGAAAATCTTTGACACCTTCGAGGTGAGAAGTACACCAGACTTTAATTTTGCGATAACTACCGGTAACGAGAGTTTGACCATCTTGACTTAATGCGAGAGAATGGGCTGCGGTATCATCAAGAGAAAGTGCGATCGCCACTTGACGCTGCATCAAATCCCAAAACAAAATTTTGCGATCGTCTCCACCAGTAGCTAACATTCTGCCATCAGGGGTAAAAGCTACGCACCTCACTACCCCGTTATGTTTGTGCAAGATATCAATTAAATCTAATGCGCCGACATGCCAAATTTTAATTGTGGAATCTGCGCCGACGCTGGCTAAAGTTTGTCCATCAGCACTAAAAGCCAGGGAATTAACTTCATCAACTAATCCAGAGACAACCCAAGGCGACTCTGATAATGTTTCGATTAATTCTCCTCTAGATAAATCCCATAACTTAGTTTCACCTCGACTCCCGCTAGCTAATATCGGCGGTGTTTTGCTGAGACTACATACCGAAACATTCTGTTGTGGGATTCTCGCAGAATAGGCGAGACAATTAATGCCTCTAGTATGTCCTTTTAAAGTCTGCCAATATTCCCAGTCACCAATGATTTTTTTCAGGGGATGTTCTGCGGCGACAGTCTCAACTTTTTCGGCTATTCTTACCTCATTCACTATTATAGCTAGATCTTGCTTCTTCACTAGTGATTCTAAATACCAATTCAATCCCCCCGCATACAATAAATTACTGGGATTAATGGTAGTTTTTTGTTCAGTAAATTCTAGTTGGGCAGTAGGTAAAAAGCCAGCAATTATAACTTTTTTTTCGTAGCCAATTTTACTAGAATTAGGATAGAATAAAGCCAAAAAAATTAAGACTTGGTGCTTTTTTAAATCCTCTTGGGTAACTGTCCAATTAATTTTATTCTTTTTCAGACTATTAAAACTTTCGCCATCAGCAGCGTAAACTTGAATACTGAGTTTTTTGTTAGCTGAGAGTACATAAGCAAATTTACTATCACCGCGTAAATTGCCCTCATCATCTAAAACCATGTTGTTGATGGTATCATGAGATACCTTTTTCACTATCTTACCCAAACGTTCGGCGATCGCGCGATCAACAATTTGTTCGCGCAAAAGATAATCTTGAGCTTGCTGTTGAAAGTATTGGGGAAAAGGAATCGTCCAATCAGGAGGTTCAGGATATTCTGGTGGTGTTGGTGGTGGATTTTTGGCGAAAATTTCCGCTTGTTGGCGCGATAATTCGATTAATTGAGCCAATGGCTCACCCCAAAAAGTCATAATTTCACTATGACAACCTTTCATTTGACTTTTGAGTACAGACAAGTCATAAGTTTTAAGTTTTTTGACTCGTTGGAGAAAGTCAGCTTGTTGAGCTTTGAGTAAGCTAATCCAATCCATCTGCATTAGAGCCGCACACTATTGCATACTTAAGGTAATCTATACGAATACAATTACTCAAGTTAATCATCTTTGTGGATGAAAATTCCGTAATTCTAACAGTCTCAGAGAACACAAGCAAAAGCAGATGTTCGCGGTAAAGATACACCTAGATAGCCCTCAAACACACAATAACTGATATGGCTGAGGTATAGAGAGTTAATTGATGTCAAATCATTCTAACTAATATAGAGAATAATATATTGTTTCGATGGAAACAGTTCTGACAGCAATGAATAGTTTGATTAAAGGCTGACAGTAATGGCAGTAGAAATGCTAAACTATAGATAGCTATATCAAAATAGTCTGATTATGCTAACTCTAAAGCCTCAGTAATCAGATCAACATCAACGATAAATATCAGTTGATTTTAATTTTGACGTTCTGGTAGTGAATCTGGATGGCGATCGCTCGTTCCTAATTGTTGAATTTTTAGGTGCAAATCCAAATCATTACTGCTAATAATTGTTTCTAAATTGGCAATTCTGGCTTCTAAAAGTTGTATCTGCTGTTGCGCCAGATAATTAGGTTGAGATTTTTTGTCATCACCACGCCATACAGCCACTGTACCAACTGCGGCACCACCGAGAGCCGCTAAAGGTAAAATCGCTCCGCTTCTTGTAACGGCTGACAGAGGAATGCATAATGCAAAGATTCCTACCGTAGTTCCCCAGATTTTTGCTGTAGCTGCAACTCGGAAATTGTGCGCTGACTCTAGGTTGTTTTGTGATTGGGAAGCCATAACTTTATCCTAGATGAGGTAGTTCTAGGTTCGCACAATTACCCGTAAAAATACTTCCTACGTTTGGGTTAAGTATATTTACTTGATTTACCCTAGAGATGCGATCGCATCCTGATGGATTTATTTTCAAATGTAAATATTTTAAGTAATTTAGAAAACATTTAAAATTCAAATTACTCAAAGCAGTGTCAAAGCCGGAAATATCAACTTTTTAATGTTGAGTCATATATCAACAATCCAGTGCAGTTGGGGACTTACAAAAAATAAATTACCCAAATTCCGTAGTGCGAGCATCTTGCTCGCTGGTGTTCAAAAGCGAGCAAGATGCTCGCACTAAAAATTGATTGGGGATTTAAAAAATTGAATGTCCCTTGTTGTTTTATTAGATAACGGCACTCACGGATAAACTGCAATAAGTATATTTTAAATTTATAAATTAATTTTATGGGGTAGTGATACTTGTGAATTCACTAACTCTAGCTTGTCCTACTTATAAAAGAACAGCGAAAGTGGATTTTTTACAAGATTTTTTTAAATTTTCATGATATTTGTCAGACTTACCTGGGAATTATAACTAACAAGCAAGTATATAAAACTCAAAATCAATGTCCGTACCCATCGATACAATAAATCTTATTACTGGTTATCGTCTGACAGAGAAAATTTACTCAGGTACTAAAACCCTTGTTTATCGGGGTATCCGAGAACAAGATAAACAATCTGTCATTATTAAACTGATGCGGAATGAATACCCTACATTTAGTGAAATTGCTCAATTCCGCAATCAATATAACATTATCAAAAACCTGGATATTAAAGGCATAGTCCAGCCTTTAAGCTTAGAAAATTGCCGCAATGGCTACGCCTTAATTATGGAAGATTTTGGTGGACTCTCTCTCAAGGAATGGCAATTCTCTCATCAGAGAATAGAAGCTAATTGTATTTCCCTTGATGAGTTTTTTCCCATCGCCATCGAAATTACATCTATATTAGAAGAACTGCATCGCGATCGCATTATTCATAAGGATATTAAACCAGCTAACATTTTAATTCACCCTATTTCAGGTGAAGTTAAAATTATTGATTTTAGTCTTGCGACTCTCCTACCTAGAGAAATTCAATTCCTGACTAATCCCAACGTCTTAGAAGGAACATTAGCTTATATTTCTCCCGAACAAACGGGAAGAATGAATAGAGGTATTGATTACCGTACCGATTTTTATTCCTTGGGTGTTACTCTTTTTGAACTCCTCACCGGACAGTTACCTTTCACTACAACCGATCCAATGGAGTTAGTTTATTGCCACATCGCCAAAGAAGCACCAAAAGTCAGCCAAATTAATTCTAATATACCACAGATATTATCCGATATTATCGATAAGCTGATGGCGAAAAATGCCGAAGACCGCTATCAAAGCAGCCAGGGACTGAAGCATGACTTAGAAAAGTGTCGCCAACTGTGGCAAGATACAGGCGATATTCCCAGCTTTGAGTTAGGATTGCGTGATTTTTGCGATCGCTTCCTTATCCCAGAAAAACTCTATGGTCGTCAACAAGAAGTAGAAACTCTACTTGCTGCTTTTGAAAGAGTCGCCAGTGGTAAAACCGAAATGGTTTTAGTTACAGGTTCATCGGGAATTGGTAAAACTGCTGTAGTTAACGAAGTTCATAAACCAATTGTCCGCCAACGGAGTTACTTCATTAAAGGTAAATTCGATCAATTTCAGCGTGACATACCCTTATCTGGATTAGTACAAGCATTTCGCGATTTAATTGGGCAATTATTAAGCGAAACTGACGCCCAAATTCAACAATGGAAAACAAAGATTTTGTCAGCTTTAGGCGAACAAAGTCAGCTAATTATTGATGTGATTCCCGAACTAGAACTAATTTTAGGTAAGCAGCCTGAAGTCGCAGAACTTTCTGGTAGCGCGGTGCAAAATCGCTTCAATTTATTATTTCAAAGATTCATTCAGGTATTTAGCAGCAAAGAGCATCCTCTAGTAATTTTTTTAGATGACTTGCAATGGTCGGATGTAACTTCGTTAAAATTTATTCAACTCTTAATGAGCGAACATACATCTTCTCAGATGATTGGTGAAATTGAAAATCAAGCAGAAATAACTAGAGGTTTACTACTGATTGGTGCTTATCGAGATAATGAAGTTTCACAGGCTCACCCCCTGTATTTGAAACTCCAAGAGCTTGAGAAGATAGGAGCAACAATTAATAATATTAATTTAGCACCTTTAACTCAAAGCGATTTAAACCACTTAATTGTAGACACTCTCTATTGTCAAGAGAAAACAGCAGCACCATTAACACAAATGGTATTTGCTAAAACTAAAGGTAATCCATTTTTTGCTAATCAATTCCTCCAAAGTTTGTATGATGATAATTTAATTAACATTAACTTTGATACTGGCTTTTGGGAATATGATATTAGAGAAATAGAAGCATTATCTCTGACAGATGATGTTGTCAAATTCATAGCTATGCAAATAGAAAAGTTGCCAGTACCGACTCAAAAAGTATTGATGCTAGCATCATGTATTGGTAATGAATTTGACTTAAAAACTTTAGCGATCGTCCATGAGAAATCTGCTCAAGATACAGCATTAGATTTATTACCAGCATTACGTGATGGCTTAGTTTTACCTCAGAATGAAGCTTACAAATTATTTCAGAATGAACAAGCTCTAGAAATTAGTATTGAACGTCAAGAAAAGCAGCCATTACAAACATCTAACTTTCAATTTCCCAAATATAAATTTGTTCATGACAGAATCCAGCAAGCCGCCTATTCTTTAATTCCAGTTGAAGAGAAAAAGCCAATTCATTTAAAAATTGGCATTTTGTTATTAAGTAATATTCCTCTATCTGAACGAGAAGAAAAGATTTTTGAGCTTGTTAACCAATTCAATATTGCTTTAGAGTTTATTACTCACCAATCTAAACGCAATAATTTGGCTGAGATGAATTTAATGGCTGGACGTAAAGCCTTAGCTTCAACAGCTTATTCATCTGCACTTAAGTATTTAAAGATTGGTATTGAATTACTAGCTGACGATAGCTGGGATAGCAAATATGAACTGACTTTAGCTTTATATGAAACAGCAGCAGAAGCAGCATATTTAGCTGGCGAATTTGCGGAGATGGAAAAATTAGTAGAAGTAGTCTTGATAAACGCTAAAGTACTGCTAGACAAAGTTAAAGTTTATGAAGTCGAAATTCAAGCTTATGGAGCGCAAGGTAAGGCACTAGAAGCCGTAAATGTTGCATTAAGCTTCTTGAAATTATTAGCAGTGGAATTCCCCGAACAACCTAGTCAATACGATATTCAAATAGCAATCGCAGAAACAGCATCAAATCTAGCAGGAAGGAATATTGAAGACTTAATCAATTTACCCCAAATGACAGATACTCAAGCATTAGTGGTTATGCGTATTTTATCGAATACAACTGCTTTTGCTTATACTGCCATTCCTGCACTATTTCCCTTAATTGTACTTAAACAGATCAATCTATCGATCAACTATGGTAATGGCCCTTTGTCTGCTTTCTCTTATGTTGCATATGGGGTAATGCTGTGTGGAGTAATTGGAGACATCGAGTCTGGGTATCAATTCGGTAAATTAGCTGTGACTATGCTAAATAAATTCCCGAACAAAGCAGTTAACTTAAAAGTTCTAGAAACATTTAATCAACTCATTAGACCTTGGAAAGAACATGTTAAAGATACTTTACAGCCTTTAATGGAAGCATATTTTACCAATCTCGAAACAGGAGATTTAGAATTTGCTTCTTATGCTATTTATGCTTATTCTTATAGTGCATATTTTATTGGACAAGAGTTATTAATACTTGAAAAAGATGTAGCAAATAACGGCAAAATTATTCATCAAATTAAACAAGATAGAGCTTTTTACTGGAATGAAATATATCGACAAACGATTTTGAATCTATCAGGAAAAGCAGAGACTCCTTATTATTTAGTTGGCGAAGCATATGATGAAGTAAAGATGTTGCCTATTCATATTAAATATAATGATGGTATTGCTCTTTTTTTCTTATTTACAGTTAAGCTTCAACTGTGTTATTTGCTAGCAGATTACCCAAAAGCAATAGAAAATGCCAAGCAAGCAGAACAATATTTGTATGCTGGCATAGGAATGCTAATAATTGTTCAATTTCATTTTTATGACTCATTAGCTCATCTGTCTATCTATTCAGATGTTGATGCATCTCAGCAACAAGAAATCATGGAAAGAGTAATAGCAAATAATTCAAAACTAGAAAATTGGGCACATTATGCACCCATGAACTATTTGCATAAATTTTATTTAGTTGAAGCTGAAATATATCGAGTTACTGGTAAATATATAGAAGCAATGGATAAGTATGAAAATGCTATATCTATAGCCCATGAAAATAGATATATTCATGAAGAAGCGATCGCTAACGAATTGGCTGCAAAATTATATTTTGACTGGAGCAAGCACAAGATTGCTAAAATTCACTTAATTGATGCATATTATGGCTATATATACTGGGGAGCTAAAGCCAAAGTCAGCGAATTGGAAAAACGTTACTCTCAATTCCTTAATCCAATTCTTCAAGAAGAAAGAACTAGCCCAAATTTTGTTAGAAAAAACTCATTAATCAATGAAATACATTTATCAACTCATAGTAGCCACCAAACTATGATTGGTGGTAAAACCAGTATTTCAGATTCTCTAGATTTGTTAGCTGTAATTAAAGCCTCGCAAGCTTTATCTGGAGAAATGGAGACGGAGCGCTTGATTGCTGTATTAATGGAAGTTTTAATGGAAAATGCCGGAGCATCAAAATCAGCTTTTATCTTAAATCAAGGTGATGATTTCAGTTTAATAATTAATGCAGCTAATGGTAATTCTAGTGAAATATATACTTCTACAAGTATTATATCAACTCATATAGTATCAATTGATGATGTACCTATAAATGTCATTAACTATGTCAAACGAACAAGAGAAATATTAGTAATTGATGATGCTAAAATTGATAAATTTTTAGTAGATGAAAGATATTTATTGTGTCAAAAGCCTAAAAGCATTTTATGTATACCTGTTGTGAATCAAGGTAAATTACTAGGTATTCTTTACCTAGAAAATAATCTGGCAACAGGAGCATTTACGCAAGAGCGGATAGAAACTATCAAACTCTTAACTACTCAAGCAGCTATTTCTCTGGAAAATTCTATTCTCTACAATAATTTGAACCAAGCCAATAAACATTTAGAAGAATATAACCATTCTTTAGAAGACAAAGTAGAGGCAAGGACACAAGAACTTAACGAAAAAAATCAAAATTTACAGCAAGCAATACAAGAACTACGCCGCACCCAAACTCAATTAATTCAAACAGAAAAAATGTCTAGTTTGGGGCAAATGGTAGCGGGAGTAGCTCATGAAATTAATAATCCTATTAATTTTATTCATGGTAATATCAATCACGTTGGTGAATATATAAAAGAATTATTAGAATTCATTAATATATGCCAAGAAGAATATGCATCTGCTGATTTTTTTAATGAAAAAGCAGCGGAAATTGATTTAGATTTTATTGCGTCAGATTTGCTGAAAATACTAGATTCAATGAAAACAGGCAGTACCAGAATCCGGAATATTGTTTTGGGTTTGCGTAACTTCTCTAGATTAGATGAATCTGACATGAAGCCTGCTAATATTCATGATGGACTGGAAAACACTTTGATGATTTTACAACACAGACTTCAGAAAAAAAGCGATCGCCCTGAGATTCAGGTTATCAAAGAGTATCAGCAATTGCCAGAAGTCAATTGTTATGCCAGTCAACTCAATCAGGTATTTATGAATATTTTAAGTAATGCAATTGATGCCTTAGAGGAGTCAGAAAATAAAAAAAATAAAAATTTCCAACCAACAATTCGTATTTGCACAGAATTAGGCGAATTAAATACCGTCAGGATTAGAATTATTGATAATGGTTGTGGTATACCAGAGTTAATTTTACAGAAAATTTTCGACCCATTTTTTACTACTAAACCTGTAGGTAGTGGTACAGGTTTGGGCTTATCAATTAGCTATCAGGTAGTCGTCGATAAACATAAAGGTCAGTTGATCTGTAGTTCTACTCTGGGTGAAGGTACAGAATTTCTCGTTGAAATTCCTATGTAATTTAGCTTGAATTAAATTTGGACTACAATTCCCATCTGTTGCAAAATAGATTGGCAAAGTGGGCTATTTCGGTCAAGAAAACCATTAATCGCAGTAAAGTGATTTTGAGCGGGCTGTGGTAAATATTCACCCTCCAGTCCTTTAGCTTTCCATGCAGCAAGAAAATCTTGTGATTGACGCTGAAACTCTTTTGTTTCTTCACCACCGTAAGTGACAATCAGCGAACCAGCCTGTGGAGGAATATGCCGAATAGGACTATTGCGGAGAACTTCACCCCAAGTTAATTGTAGTTTTGGTTGTAGCCATGTATACGGAAAGGGCATCAAATCAAACAAACCACTAATAGCACAGCCACCTTTAATAATGTTCTGTGGTAAACCATAATCGTTTTTCCAGTCTGTCGCCATCAGCATAGCTGTGAGATGACCGCCTGCTGAGTGACCAGATACATAGATGCGATTAGGGTCAGCACCAAAGCTTTCAGCATTATTGTAAATCCAGGCGATCGCAGCACGGTTTTGGCGGACAATTTCGTCAATCGTCACTTTTGGACACAAAGCATAGTTGATAACTATCACTGTGACATCTGCGGCAACCATACCTTTAGCGACAAAGCTAAACTCCTTGCTACTAAGCATAATCCAGTATCCGCCGTGAATAAATACCAAAATCGGCGCACCAGGACGAGATGCTGGGAATATATCTAAGTGTTCAGCTAGCGTTGGGCCAAAAGGAATACTGAGATGGCAAGTCAGTTCTTCACGTACCTTAAAACTACTCGTAGCATAAAAATTTATATACGAGGTTATATCAATACCTAACTCAGCAGCATTATACTCAGCATCAAGTTCAGCTTGTGTTCCAAAATTACGATACAGCATTGATTTTCTCTGTCATAGGCATTACACATAGCATTATGTATAAGGTGTCTCAGCAATGTAATGTAAAGTAGACACCCAGACTAGATGTGAATCAGATCTGATGCACACTAGTTTAAAAAGGTTTAAATTTTACTCCACAAGAGCTAGACTTAACATCTCAGAAGTTAAATATCCTTTATCTTCATTTACTAGAGAATATTCTAAATTTTCTGATAGTTGAACTTTGAAGAATTCTAGCAATGGTATTATATGCACATCTTCTAACCATTCTGCAGCCAAATCCTCAATAACATGATGTTCTTGAATTAATGTACTACCACAAAAACATCTAATAACAGGATGGATGAAAGCGCTTTGTGCAGCATTGCCAGCATCATTTTTATGAACCCGATCAAGTGCGAAAGGATCTGAAATTTCACCTGCTTCCAAACCAAATTCTAAGGAAATAGTATAGTAATGATTACATTTACCAAGTTCACTTTCATGGATATAGTCTTTAGGTAGTTCCTGATAATACTTAGCTGATTTACCTGGCTCTGAAATAACTATTAAGTCGCAGAGAAAGCCTGTTTGCTGCCATAATCCAGAACTTGTATTAACTCGCTTCAAGATTTCCTCTGTCAAAGATTGGGGTGTAGCACTGAGTAATTGATAGGGTAATTCTTGGTTATGATACTTGTAATCTAAAATTTTTTTAATTGCACGAATATTATAACGGAATCCATGAATAAAGCCGGATTGCTTTTTCTTGAAATCTCGCATATGACTCAGTACTCCGATAAAATACAAATCTTTAATATTGACTGATTCCCATTCACTAGTTTGAGCCGGAAAACGGTTGTTGATAACTAACTCAGGTTTACAGGATTGATCAAAAATTGAATCATCAAAGCGAAAGCCAGTACAGACAATAACGCGATCGTAAACTAGATCTTCTTCTTCTCCATTAGCATGTGTATAGGCAAAAGATACAATGAATTTACCTTCATGACGCTCTATCTTAGTAATACTTGCATCTAAAACAGCATTCTGAGATTTTAGCTGGTATGTATCGAGAAAATTATTATTGACTGCTCGTAGATGTCCTACATATTTGGTTTTCCATGCCATAGATATAGGATTTTGACTAGCTATATGAATTATTGCGGCTGTATCGATGAGATTATCAGCTGTTTCAAAGCCAGAATTTCCTTTACCAATTATTAAGACTTTTTGATTCACAAAATCTTCTGGATCTATGCTGACATCAATGTAGTTTTCTGCTAGTTCAATTCCAGGTATTTGTGGAATGTAGGGTTTTGCAAACCCTGTAGCGATGATGAGACGGGATGCAGAATATATGTTATTGTCTTTGTCAGTGACAACAAATTTACTATCTTTCTTGATATTGACAACTTGGCAGCCGTATTTAACGTTGAGATGAAAGTGGTTAGCAAAATCGTGAAGATATCTGACGAGATCGCTTGCATTGGGAAAATATTTCCTGCTGTAATTCTTGAACAGCATGATATCGCTATCATTCAATAGAGAATTCCAATCCCACCTCAGATTAATTTCTTTGTCATCATAGCCAGTGTGAACTTTATTAATCGAAATTAACTTACCGTGTCGGGGAAACTTTTCAAAAGAAGTCCCTGGAGAGTCTCCTGATTCTAGTATCAAATATTTTCTTTGGGATTTTTCTAAGAAATAACCTAGCTGTAAGCCAGCAGGGCCGGCACCTATTATTAAATAATATAAATCTAAATTTTTATTCATTTTATGCTATAGCTGACGCGAGTATTTCTGACTTGTGGATTTTGGGGAAAGGTTGGGCAAAACTATGATTTTGTCCATACTCCATAAGCTCTATGACGCAATTAGTAAAGCTGTCAAATACACGGTTAACTATCTCTATAGCTTGTTTTTTTTGCTGTTCTGTCAATTGGAGTTTTTGCAAAAAATTATCTGTATCATCATAACTTAGCCCTCCCTGAACATGACCTGTTTCTACATCTAAATGGCGAGCACTAAAGTAACGATAATGTTTGTTAGTTATTTCCTCTAAATCTTGACCAAGCTTTGCTAAAGCTGCTAAAGCTACTGTTCCTGTTACTTCTATTGACTCAATAATTGCCAGTTTCAAAAGCGGATCGGTTTGAGATAAAGTTATAGCAAATAGCTCGTAACATAAATATCTTGTTCTCTTGGTTTCATCACCCCAGAGAAATCTTAACGTTTCTGTAAATCGCATTGATGGATCGATATTTAATCTTTCTAGATCTGTTAAATACCAAGCCCAGTGTTGACCATCTTCATAAGTGTGTGTATTAATCATCTCTTGAATAGGGTCAGTAGTTGGTTCTTCTCGTAAAGCATATGCATTCAAATCTTTAAAATTCATTGCAAATGGAGCAAAACAAGGTGCCCAAGCTACTCTTTCTCTGGGATCTATATTCTCATTTTGTAAGTACTCAAATAATGGCAATTTAGCAAATTCTTCTTTTCTGAGTTGAATCAATTCCAGAACTTCTTTCATGTTCAATCCTCTCAAAAGTTGGATTAAAGTAGACTCTGATACTTTATAGTAAGTTTCTTGGTAATATCGTCTTCATAACCAACTATTACGACCGTTAATAAAATAGCGATCGCCTGTGTAAAAAAATTGGTATGACTACAAAAAATAACTAGCCGAAAAAAGTAATGTTGATTTTTGTTCTAGAAACTGAAGTGAAGCACCCAAAAACAAGCATATCTTGCTAGAACATCAACATTTATGTTCTCAAAAATTTAACTACCCGATTTATTCGTTAATGAGAATCTGTTTTTTCTTCACCTTAATTACATTAGGTATTCAAATGCACCTTGATTACCATAATCATTCCGCAACACAGAACAAATTAATGACTAACAAGTCATCAAAGAATTCTTATCTGGTAATATTTCTGGAAACATCAATCAATTTAATACTACTTCTACACAACTTCATAAATATTATGTATGCTGCTATTAGCAGTATGTATTATCTCTAATTTAGATGTCCAAGAATTAATCTGTTTAATTATTTTTTAATTTTTAAGCTACAAAAGTATCAGTAAATATCGGCAACTATTTATTTTTTTTTTACATTCAAATACAATGTAAAAAAAAATACATGCTGATATAAAAGATAGCTGTAAATGTCCGTATAGGTTGTAAAGCTAGGCATAGCTTGCTTTCTATCTAAGAACATTATAGTAAATTGTGCTTACCTATACGTATTTTTCTGTAGATTAACTGGAAAACATAATTTTTTATTATAGTTAGACTTTTTTGTATAATTAAAACAAAAATATTTTAGTAATAAAATATACATTTAATTTTCATTGTTAATACATAAATGTTATGGTTACTTGACAAACTTTCACACGAAGTGTGTTTTTTGTCTGAAATTACGTAGTTAGGTAAGTCTTGAGTTAGCTTTCCTAGATGGCTGTAGTCAGCATACAGGATTCTGCATATAGCTGCAAATTCGCACTTAACAGTCAAAATTCAATACTTCGGCAAGCGAGTACATCTATGAAAAACTTAAAGCAGAATCATTTATTTGTGGAATTTACCTAAGTAGTAAATTGAACTCGTAGGTAAATCATTAGTACAAAGCTCACAATGCAGATATTTTTTTAGCTATGCTGGTAATGTTTGCAAAATAACGCCCATCCTTTGATAGCATCTGGGAAATGTCAACATTTGTGTCTCAAGAGATAAATAACAGCAGCTATGACAAAGGCATCTTACATTTTTCTGGCTGGAGCCAGTCGTGGTGTGGGGCGAGAAATTGCCAACTACCTCACAGCACAACACATCAAAATTAAAGCATTGCTGAGAAAGCCAGATGCGGCTGCTGATTTAGAAGCATTAGGTGTTCAGGTGGTATTTGGCGATGCGCTGAATGTCAGCGATGTAGAACGTGCCATGCTGACAGATGAACCAATCGATACGGTAATTAGTACTATAGGTGGTGTACCTGATGAGGCAACCAGGGCTGATTACCCAGGTAACAAAAACTTGATTGATGCAGCAGTTAAAGCTGGGGTACAAAAGTTTATTCTCGTGACTTCGATTGGTACGGGTAATAGTGTTGGTGCTTTGTCGCCACAAGTGTTAGCGGTGTTGCAAAATGTTTTGATTGAAAAAGACAAGGCTGAACAACATTTAATTAATAGTGGACTCACCTATACCATCATCCGTCCAGGGGGGCTTAAGTCGGAACCTGCAACGGGTAGTGCGGTTTTAACTGAAGATATAAGTATTGTTGGTAGTATTCATCGTGCAGATGTGGCGCAGTTAGTTGTCCGCGCTCTTAACTCGGAGCGTGCTAATAATAAGGTGTTATCAGCAGTTGATAAAAATCAGTTGTTTGCACAAGCGGATTTTGCGGAATTTAATTTAGATTAAGCTGTAAATGCGATCGCTCTTCTATCTCAACAACATTATGGCGGCATGATGCACAGGAGCGATCGCTTATTTTCCCCATACTCAATAACCTCACCAACACCCAATACCAATTTAAATAGATTCTGCGGCACATCAATATATTCTAAAGGGCATGGCAGTGCCCATTGGTGTTAACTTAACGTGAAACCCTTGCCAAGACTCGATGAGCGAATTCTATCGCCTACCATCAAGCTCCGCGTTACCCCACCCCGGCTTTGCTAACGCAAAACCTCCCCTCCCCGTTTACGGGGAGGGGATTAAGGGGTGGGGTTAAAGGCTTGCGGGGTAAGCGTTTTAGCTTAAGTTGATACCAATGGGCAGTGCCATACCCCTACCATCTGTTGCATTCTTTTTTCAAATTGGTATAACTTGAACTGCTAGCGATACAGATAATAATTGTGAACAGATTTATAAACATTATCATGGCTCACGATCATTTAAACTATTCGCCAGATATTTGTACAAATACTGTACGCTGACGGGGGCCATCTAATTCAAAAAATAATATTGATTGCCAAGTTCCTAAAGCTAATTTGCCATCGACAATAGGAATAACTTCGCTAGTACTGAGCATCATTGCCATTAAATGAGAATGTGCATTCATCGGTTCGTCTTCGGGGACAATCCTTAAATGCAAGTCATTATGTAAATATTTATCTGACTCTGGCGCTAATTTCCGCAAGAAGACTTTGATATCTTCTAATAAACGTTCTTCATTTTCATTGATAGTTAAAGCAGTTGTGGTATGTCGTGAAAATACTAACGCTTGTCCATTTTGAATTGATGTGGAGTTAATTACATCCTGAATTTGGGGGGTGATGTTACGGATATTAATTCCCTGTTCGGTTTTAATTTCTATGATTTGATGAATAATTGTCATATCTTCAATTACTAAGCTAATACAAGTCTAAATTGGATAACTACTAATCAGGGCTGTTGACTGTTGACTGTTGACTGTTGACTGTTGACTGTCAATAGCCCTCATGATGGATTGTGCAACTTAAAAGCAGAATAGCTTACTTCAATATTGTTTGTAAGCCTTGTACTAATCTTTCCATACCTATTTTGACTGTTTCTTGTTGTAGCGCACCGTAAGCAACTCGCAGATAACAGCCATCTTCCATACCAAAAGTTGTACCAGGAATTACGGCGATTTGATGTTCTTGAATGAGTCGTTTTACTAATTCAAAAGCATCGATTTGGGTATGAACTTTGAGGAAAAAATAAAAAGCGCCATCAGCAGGGGTAATAGTACATAAACCTTGTAAGTGATTGAGATATTCAATTACTAATTCTCGCACTTGGGCAATTGCACCAATATGTTCTGTAAAATATTCCTCTGTGGCTTGTAATGCCCCTAATGCGGCATACTGAGAAATTACAGGCGGACAAATCAAAATTGTATCTTGGACTTTTTTAATCGGATCGAGTAGGTGTTGAGGAATTACCATATAACCGATACGCCAGCTAGCAAAACCGTAGGCTTTAGACAGGCTGTAAAGAGAAATGGTGTAGTCGCTACTACCAGCAAAAGCTCCTGGTGATACGTGTTTTACGCCTTTATAGGTAAAGTATTCATAGGCTTCATCGCTAATATGATAAATACCGCGATCGCTACATAATTGATTAACTGCCCGTAATGTTGCTTCTGGATACACCACTCCTGTAGGGTTATTCGGTGAAATTGTCACTACTGCTTTGGTTTTGGGTGTAATTGCTTGCGCGATCGCTTCCGGACGCAGTTGATAGTTTTCATCTGTATCTACTAATACTGCCCGACAACCCGCCATTGCGATCGCCATTTCATGATTGAAATAGTATGGCTTATTCAAAATAATCTCATCGCCTGGGCTAGTAATTGCCAAAATAGCGTTCATAAACGCCATATTGCTACCCGCAGTCACAACTATGCAATTTTCGGAGTTAATTTCAATATTATTAAAAGCTTGTAACTTGGCAGTTAATGCCGCTATTAACGGCGGAATTCCCTCAACAGCTTTGTATAAATTATTAGTTGGCTCTGATAAAAATTTGGCTAAAAAGTCTATAGATGATTGCGGCGGGCTGTATGAAACAACACCTTGTCCTAAAGAAATTGTTCCGGGAGAGTTTTTAATTAATTCCCCAACTACCGGAATAATCGGCGATTGTACCGCCTGCATACGAGATATTAGGGATTTCATATTAAATTTTTACGCTGATAGGGGTGGGGGAAAGCGGATATCGGCACTAAATTGCTCAACATTGGCACTGCGATGAATCGGTAACACATATTCTAAATTTTCATGGGGACGGGGAATAATATGATGGGAAAGAATTTCACCCCCATTAACTCGCCCTACTGCGGCTAAACCGGAGACTACAGCCACATTTACCTCACCCACTTCCCCCCGAATCAGCACGGTAATTCTTCCCAAATCAGTATTTTCATACCCTACCAGAGTGATGCGAGCAGCTTTACACATAGCATCCCCAGCTTCCACTGCTGCGGGGATACCATAAACCTCAATCATTCCCAGTGCCAGTGTCACGTCGCCTCGCTCCGAATTTAAAATTTAAAATTACTATAAGTCAGTGGGGCGTTGCAATGTAAATATTGGCGATGGGTGTCAATAGTCAATAGTCAATAGTCAATAGTCAATAGTCAATAGTCATTTGGTAATACCAATTCTTAATGAAGATGTATATAATTAGCCTGCGAAGGCAGGCTTTGTTGGTTTAGCCCCACCCTTGGAGGGTGAGGGCGTTAATATGTAGGCTGACATCTAATTGGTATTAGAACAGTTTTTTATGCTCTACTCAAGGGGATTATTTATTAATTTTGTTGAGGTTCATATATCTATAAATAACTGCAATATTGCGAGCATCATCAATACCGCGATGGTGTGTACCTTGCAATTCTAATCCTAGATGTTCTAGTGCCTGTGCCATGCCAAATCTTTTAGATACACCCAGATATTCGGAAAATTTCTCTTTAATATTTATATGCTCTGAACTAAAGGGGTAGGGGATTTTATGATATTTACAATCTTGCAAAAATTGATTTTTATCATAGTTGCCCCAAGAGCAGAAAATATAATCAGGAAATAATTTCAGCCATGCTTGTAATTTCTCAATTGCTTCGGTAAATTTGGGTGCTTGGGCAATGTCTTGCTGTTGAATGCTAGTTAATGTTGTACAAAAATTGGTTAATTGCGGATGTCTTACAGGCTGGATAAATTGTTGAAATTCGGAATCAATTTCCCATGTGGTGCGATTGAGTATAACTGCACCAATTTCGATGATTTCCATTTCATGTCTAGGAACTGAGCCAGCATCACAACATGTGGCCTCTAAATCTATGATGAGATAATATTGGGAATTTTTAGCTGTCGTATTCATAAGTAAATATAAGTAAGTTAGTTAACTGCGTTACTAGTTATAACGCAGTTAGATTAATAATATTTCTCTATGTAATACATATATTACATAATTGTTTTAGCCGTCAATAGTCTGTGGGGATTGAGGGGAAAGGTTTGAGCCAACCAATTTGCATCGCGGTATCTATGACTCTAGCAGCGATCGCAAACCATAAGACACTTTCACCAGCTAAAACCACAGAAGGTAGCACTGTAGCCAAAGAATTCCAGCTAGCTTCTATTTGTGCTAACCCCCGCACCAAGCCAAAAGCCAACACACCACCAGATTTGAGATGAGGATTGCTGTCTTTGCGGATAATATAGCGGTAGGTAGCGCCAAATAAAAAACCAGAGAAAGATGCGATCGCGCCACTCAGGGCAAAATCCAAATCTAACGGCTCAATTGCTAAACTTGCAAGCACCGGGAAATACTTCGATAGAACCAGGGTATTGACAATACTAGCGACAATAAACGCGATAAACAGGGAAAAAGCGCCAATAATTCCCACTTTTAGCGATTCTATCCGTTCTAACATTAACTGAGGCTCGAAAATTCTCTTCACAATATTGCAACGCCAAAGAGGGAAATAAGGACAAGGTAGACAAGGGAAGGGGGACAAGGGGGACAAGGGGGACAATTGTAAAGACGCGATGAATCGCGTCTCTGCCCAATGCCCCATACCCAATGCCCCCTTTCCCAGTATGATAAATATTAGAAACGTTTTGTAATTATTTTAAAAGTGGGATTATGGCAATTTTGACACTGGGTTGGGTATCACTCTTAGTCGTGTTTACTTGGTCTATTGCAATGGTAGTTTGGGGACGTAACGGATTATAGAGGTAACGTGGAAAATCCAGTCCTAAATATTTTGGCATTGTTGGGCTTACTGCTGCTAGTCTTAGTGACTGGGGGTGTTGGTTATTTAACCTTGGCTGATTGGCGCGATCGCCGTCGTCAAGAAAATGAAAAACGCGATACCAAACCCATCACTCCTAAGCGACGGTGATTTCCCGCTTTTCTTTCACCAATAATTCTTCTGTAGGGACACGAGCGATCGTTGTCCCTATATTGTTTTATATATTACTAAGTTAAAATTATTAATATTTTTTGTGATATTTATTACTTTTATTGTGAAAAATTCTGGATTTATGTGAATATCTGTTACTTCAGAGAGATATATTTACATAGTTGTTACCTTGATAGTGATTCAGGGAATTCTGAAATAGAAGACTTTCAATATTTAAAGTTCTATTCGGCATGGAAAACTCCTTTACCCTGGCATCAACACAACCGAATTCAGAGCTAAAAGAATATCAACCCGATCATTCTTTTCATCAAGGTGATAAGTATAAAGCCTTATCTAAAGTGATCGCCCGAATTCGCGAGTCATTAGATATAGATACTATATTCAAGACTACAGTTACAGAAGTCAGGCAACTTTTAAATAATGACAGAGTAGGGGTGTTTCGTTTTTACCCTGAGTTGGGGTGGGAAGGAGAATTTATCTATGAAGATGTGGGAAATGAATGGAATTCTGTACTAACAGCTAAACTTTACGACCATTGCTTTGCCGAAGAATTTGTAGAACTTTATGAGCAAGGTACTATTAATGTTATAGCTGATATTCATCAAGCTAGTATTAGTGATTGCCATATCAAAATTCTCGAAAGATTTCAAGTCAGAGCTAATATTGCGGCTCCCTTGATGAAAGGTAAAAATTTATGGGGATTGCTTTGTATTCATCATTGTAGCGAAGCTAGACAATGGCAAGCCTCAGAAGTTGAATTTGTGCAACTAATTGCGGAACATTTAAGTGTAGCGTTGCAACAAGCAGATTATCTCGAACAAGCAAAAATACAATCTGCACAACTAGCAAAAGCAAAAGCTAGAGCCAAAGTAGCAGAATGGCAAAAAACCATAGCTATAACTGTAGAAAAAATTCGTCAGTTTCTTGATTTAGAAAGCATTTTTCGCGCTAGTACTGAAGAACTCAGAAAACTTTTAAATACCGATCGCGTTGCTATCTACCGATTTTATCCAGATTGGAGCGGTGAATTTGTCTTTGAATCGGTAGCAGCAGGTTGGACTTCTTTAATAGATGAACAAGTCCAACGCCCAGAATTAGGTGAAAATGTCAGCGAATGTACTGTTAAAGATTTGGCAGAAACGCCAGTAGTAGATACTTACTTACAAGACACAGAAGGCGGTCGTTTTGCTAGGGGTGAAGTCTACCGCATCTGTAATGATATATACAATGCTGGTTTTAGTGAATGCTACCTCAAAGTTCTAGAAAGCTATCAAGCAAAAGCTTATGTCATCATTGCTATTTACCACGGACAAAGGCTTTGGGGTTTGCTAGCTGTTTACCAAAACGACAGTCGGCGTGATTGGCAAGAAGATGAGGTATATTTGCTCACCCAGGTTAGTACTCAACTAGGTGTAGCATTACAGCAAGCAGAATTTTTACAACAATTGCAAACTCAAGCAGCAGCACTCACCAAAGCGGCTGAAAGACAAAGAGCTTTAGCGAATACCGTCGAGAAAATTCGCCAATCTTTAGATATAGATACAATTTTTCAGGCGACGACTCAAGAAGTGCGTGGACTTTTAGAAGTAGAGAGAGTATCAATTTATCGCTTCTACCCTGATTGGAGTGGTGATTTTGTTGCTGATTCTATTGCTGATAATGCCATACCCGACATGAGACCGCAATTAGCGATCGCACATAATCTCTTACCCAAAACACCAGCAAACAAACATCCTCGTCATGAAGTTTTTGTCCCCATTTCTCAAGGCGAAAAACTCTGGGGATTATTGGTAGCTTATCAAAACTCCCACGCACGTTATTGGCAAGATGAAGAAATCAACTTACTGGCGCAAGTCGGCGTGCAATTAGGCGTAGCCATACAACAAGCAGAAACATTAAAGCAAGTACAACTACAAGCACAGCAACTTGCACAAGCAGCAGAACGAGAACGGGAAGCTGCAGAACGAGAACGCAAAGCTACCGAAAGAGAAAAAACATTAGCTGCAACAGTAGAAAAAATTCGCCAGTCCCTTGATTTAAAGACTATTTTTGCTACCAGTACCAAAGAAGTTAGACAACTTTTAGAAGTAGATCGGGCGACAATTTACCGTTTACTTCCTAACAAAAATGTGGAATTTGTGGCTGAATCATTAGCTCATAATAGTACATCAAATCAAGAAGTCGTACCTTTTATTATTCAGGATTACTTACAACAAAATCAAGGAGAAAATTATGATATTGGTCAGATTGTCATAATTAAAGATATTTACAATACTGTAGATTATCCTAGTCAAATTAATTTGCTCAAACCCATTGTGGCTAGAGCATATATGATTGTACCAATTTTTCAAGGAGATAAAATCTGGGGATTATTAGCAGCTTATCAAAATACTAAGCCCCGGAATTGGCAACAAGACGAAATCGATTTATTGGTACATATTGGCAATCAATTGGGCGTAGGAATTCAGCAAGCAGAGTTACTAGAAAAGACTCAGATCCAAAAAGAAGAACTAAAGCAGACGCTACAAGAATTACAACAAACTCAAAGCCAGTTGATTCAAAGTGAAAAAATGGCAGGTTTAGGACAGTTAGTGGCTGGTGTAGCTCATGAAATCAATAACCCCATAAATTTTATCTATGGGAATATTACCTATGTATCTGAATATGCAGAAGATTTACTGAAACTGCTACATATTTATCAAAAAAACTATCCTAACCCGAAAGCAGAAGTTCAAAAGCATATAGCAAATCTAGATTTAGATTTTCTGGCGAAAGATTTGCCCAAAATTATCAATTCCATGACTGTTGGTGCAGAACGCATCAGCGAATTAGTACTTTCATTACGTACTTTTTCTCGCTTAGATGAAGCCGACATGAAACCAGTCAATATTCATGAGGGTATTGATAGTACTTTATTAATTCTCGAACATCGTTTAAAGCCCCAGGATAATTTTACAGCAATTGAGGTATTTAAAGAATATGGCAACTTACCTTTAGTAGAATGTTATGCGGCTCAGTTAAATCAAGTTTTTATGAATGTGATTAGTAACGCCATTGATGCGCTAGAACATTCAATCAGCAAAGACAAAAAATTGCATCAGCCACAAATTCATATTCAAACAGAAGTAATAGATGAAAACTCTATTGCGATTCAGATTGTTGACAATGGTTGTGGTATTCCTGATGATGTGCGATCGCGGATTTTTGATCCCTTCTTTACCACAAAAGAACCTGGTAAAGGTACTGGTTTAGGATTGTATATTAGTTATCAAATTGTTGTTGATAAACATGGCGGTCAAATTCAATGTATATCTGAACCTGGTAAGGGTGCTGAATTTCGGGTAGAAATACCGATAAAACGGGAAGTAAGTTAAGCAATTTTAGCTGTGCGATCGCTTTTTTTGGCTCACGCAGAGGCGCGGAGGCGCGGAGGAAGAAGAGAGTGATAACTGCACTAAGCTATACTGTCACCGTTATAATTTTATTAATACCAGAAATAAACTTATGAGTTATGAGCAATAATCAACCTATCTCAGAATCTTCAAGCAACCCTCGCAATGATTTGTTATTAGAAATAGAACAAACCCCAGAAGAATATCTGCCAGAACTACTAAAAATTATCCGTTTGTTTCGTCAAAGTATAATGATGAAACAGGCTGCGTTAAATGATTGGGAACAAGCTATGAATGAAATTAATCAGAGCGATGATAATCAAAAACAAAACCGGAGAGCCAATATTCAAAATTTATTCACTTCATGGAGAAATATAGATGAACAGAAAGAACAACAAGAAACATTAGAAATTATTGATTCTATGAAAGGTATCTCTATTTAAAATTACATATTTATAGTAATTAAGATGGAAACTCAGCAAATTCTCCAAGCACTTGCAAATCTAAATGTAAGCGATCGCCTAAAAATAGCTGAAGTAGCTTTGAAATTGGTGCTTCAAGAGCAAAATTCACTAACTAAAGATGAGCAAAAACGTCAATTAAAATTAGCCGCAATGACAGCTATTGAAGATTATGCACGTGATGGTGAATTAAATATCTTTTCTGATTTGGATGGAGAAGATTTTTATGAATATCCAGATGAAGACTTAAAGTAACTCAGAGTCTTATGTATAGAGGTGAAGTCTGGTTAGTTAATTTAGATCCAACCGTAGGGACAGAAATTAGCGATCGCATTTTGGCGCGTGAGATGCGATCGCTTTTTTTGGCTCACGCAGAGGCGCAAAGATGCAAAGACGCGGAGTGTCAACAGAAGGGGCGATCACAAAAGCTTTTTTGTGATAAAACAGGTAATACTGCTTGTAAAAGTGGTAAGTAATTCAAAGACAACATTCCGCCCATGAATCAAAAGAATGAGATTGAATTTGCTATATATATTGACGATTCTGGAAGCCCAAAGCCAGACCCCAAAGACCCCTATCCATTCTTTGCTATGGGTGGAGTTTTAATTAAAAGGAGTGATGAGCAAACAATTAAACAATTAGTATCAGACTTTAAAAATCGATGGTCTATTTCTCAAGAGCAACCTTTGCACGGTAACGAAATACGATCCCGAAAAAAAGGCTTTGCTTGGTTAGGTAAACTTCCGAAAGTAGAGCAAGATCGTTTTCTAGAAGACTTGACACTTACAGTTATTAGCTGCCCAATAATTGTTAACGCCTGTGTTGTATCTCGTCAGGGATATCTAAGTCGTTATCTTGAAAAGTATGGTGAGGAAACTTGGGAGATGATGAAAAGCGCGTTCTCTATTTTAGTTGAACGCAGTGCCAAGTATGCAGCTATGAATAATGGTACTTTGATGGTTTATTTTGAAACAGCAGGAAAGAGTGAAGATAGCCTGTTAAAACAATATTTTTATGATTTACGCGCAAAAGGTCAACCTTTTAATACTACTACCTCAGACAAATATTCACCTTTATCTGCTGAAGATTTATCAAAAATTCTCCGGGGAATAGATAGTAAGAAAAAGGCTAATTCAATTATGCAAATTGCTGATTTATGTTTGTACCCTGTCGTCCGCAGTAAAGACAATCCGGATAACCAAGCATTTATAGCTCTTCAGAATGCTAATTTACTTGTAGATTGTGGTTTGCAACAGGATCAAATTAATACATTAGGAATTAAGTATTATTGCTTTGATAACCCTTAAAAACAACAAAACCGCTTTGCAGCTTTGCAAGCGGTTTATGATGCGGCAGTCATACGACTACCCCTAGGCTTTGCCTATATATAGGCTATCCTATAACTTGCTGATTGTCAACTTTTAGTATAGTTTCTTCTGTTCTGCTGGTTTTAGAGAATGGGTTAGCTAACATTACCAAAGGTATCGCTTGCTGAAGATTTGCGAAGCAGAAAGATAGTCTATTTATTAAAGAAGCTTTTTATACCTTAAACTATAGTGACATATTAGTTAAACAGCAGATATCATCAAAAGATAAATTCGAGAGTCAGGTGTATTAATGGCTATTATCAAAGTTACCTTACATGAAGGTTCTGGTAAAAGGTTAGAATCTGTATGGAAAGGAGTATGCCCTATATGTGATCAAGAGCGTCTTTTTAATCATCAGTGTTTTGATACTAATGTTGCATTTGCAATATTTTCTAGTGTGACTAAAACTTTTTGGACTAAAGGACAATCTTTTGTCGATTTACTTAATGCAACAAATGCTGTTGATATTATAGGATGTGAACAATGCCATCATCCTATGGCCATTTGTCCTTTTTGCAATATAGCTTTCAGTACAGATGCTAACGCTTCCATTTATCATTGTCCTCAATGCAATCGTGACTTGGCTTAAATTTGCCTATTTTTGAAAGAGGTAAGTAAGATCCTGAAAGTTTTGTTTGTGCTAAGTTTAGAACTACTTAAATTTATTTGCAAAATTATAAAAAATGACATTTATCATGAATATATCTCCTGTATTACTAGTATCTGATTTTGAGCGTAGTTTAGTATTCTATGATGCTACAATGACAGCATTAGGTTTTACTCGCTGTAATAACTTTGAGACAAACGGCACAAAGGAAGCACAATATTGTTTCGACGAAGATTCAAAAGTTTTATCAATTATTGAAACTCCAGGCTACGCTTCAGAAAATATCCAACCTTTTACTAGTTTGTCTAGTTTTCCAGCTAAAAATAAGACTACTGTAGATACATTTTTTGCAACTGCAATAGCAAATGGAGCTACTGAAATTGAAAAACCAGGCTTAAGAGAAGACAACTATTATGCTACTTCTGTCAAAGACCCAGATGGTCACCATATTGGAGCTTTTTGGCGTAATTAAAATTGATTAGGCTAATTGTCAGATTCATTGCCTTTACTAAAAAATTTGCCTTGAGATTTTTAAATTTCAAGGCAAGTGAACTTTCTAATCCTTTATTTACATCGCGCCCTTCGCGTCTTTGCGGTTTGTTAAAGCTGCTTCACTTCCGAAACCAACTTCGACACCATATCCTTCGCGCTACCAAAAAGCATCGTAGTTTTATCCTTGTAGAACAATTCATTATCTACACCGGCAAAACCCGTACTCATCCCGCGCTTAATCACAATTGTATGCTTCGCCCGATCTACTTCTAAAATTGGCATCCCGTAAATTGGGCTATTCACATCAGTACGCGCTGCTGGATTAACTACATCATTAGCCCCAATTACTAAAGCCACATCCGCTTGTTCAAATTGAGGATTAATATCTTCCATGTCATACAACTGGGTGTAAGCCACATTCGCCTCAGCTAGCAACACGTTCATGTGTCCTGGCATTCTTCCCGCTACAGGGTGAATGGCATACTTAACATCAACACCCATGCGTTCTAATTGATCTGCCAACTCCCGCACGCTATGTTGTGCTTGCGCTACCGCCATACCATAACCAGGCACAATTACCACAGAACGGGCATAACCCAACATCATCGCCCCTTCTTCGGGATCGATGCTGCGCACGGTTTGATCGATGACATCACCACCAGCCGCACCACCAGCCGCACCGCCTGTACCAAAAGCACTAAACAGCACGCTGAACAGAGAGCGGTTCATGGCTTTACACATAATCTCGGTGAGGATCAGCCCTGATGCTCCCACCAACGCCCCAGCGATGATTAACATATTGTTCATCACCACGAAACCTGCGGCGGCGGCTGCTATCCCTGATAAAGAGTTCAACAGCGAAATTACTACCGGCATATCGCCGCCACCAATGGGGATGACGAACATCACACCTAGTACTAGAGAAACAGCTACTACTGCTAAGAATATCGGTAGGCTATCTGGTGTAACGATTAAATAGGCGCTACCTGCGATATATAGCCCCAGCAATAAAAGGTTAAATGGTTGCTGGAAAGGAAATGTAATCGGGGAACCGCTAATTAAACCTTGCAATTTGGCAAAGGCGAGAAAACTCCCTGTGAAGGTAACACCACCGATTAACACATCCAACAGCATGGAAATGTTGACATCTAAGGGTATGGGTGAGCCTGAATCCAATAATCGCCAAAATTCAGCCACAGCGACTAATGCGGAAGCTGCACCACCCAAACCATTGAGTAAACCCACCATTTGGGGCATTTCCGTCATTTGGACTTTGTAAGCCGCGATCGCACCAATCCCCGATCCAATCGCTAAACCTAACAAAATCATCTCGTAGTTCAACACGTGTTGATCTAACATTGTGGCGACAATCGCCAACAACATCCCCACAGCCGCGACAACATTTCCATTCCTAGCTGTTGCAGGTGAACCTAGCTTTTTCAATCCGAGAATAAATAAGGATGCAGCGACTAAGTACGTTAACTGAATCCCAGTTGGTAGAAAATCGCTCACGCCTTAATCTCCTTTTTCTTAAACATTTGCAACATTCTGTCTGTTACGAGAAAGCCACCCACAACGTTAACCGTCGCTAGTACTACGGCAATTAAACCGAGAATCACTGATACGCTGGTTTCTCTAGCACCAGAAGCCACGATCGCGCCTAATACAGCAATTCCTGAAATCGCATTCGATCCCGACATTAGGGGAGTGTGTAATGTTGGTGGCACTTTATTGATGACTTCAAAGCCAATAAAAGATGCCAGCACAAACACAAACAAAGCAGCAAGTAATGCCTCTGTCATGAAATAAAAACTCCTTGTTTAAATGGGCATTGGGCATTGGGCAATTCAATTTTGGATTTTGGATTTGCGATTTTGGATTGAGTTTGAATCTAAAATCTAAAATCTAAAATCTAAAATTCTTTGTCCCCCTTGTCCCCCTTGTCCCCCTTGTTCCCTAGCCCCTAGCCTCTAGCCCCTAGTCCCTATCTAGCCTCTAACCTTCAACGCTGCTAATGCTTCGCTGACTCGTTGATTGCGAATTTCACCAGCATGGGTGACGCAAGCTGCTTCAACGATGTCATCGGCAAAGTCTACATTTAAAGCTTTTTCTTTATTAATTAGCAATTGCATCAATGATGTCAGGTTCTTGGCGTACAGTTGGCTGGCGTGAACTGGCATTGATGATGGCAAATTAATCGGCCCGATGATGGTGATGCCGTTGTATACGATGTCTTTACCGGGATCGGTGCAAGCACAATTACCACCTTGTTCGGCGGCTAAGTCTACAATCACTGAACCTGGTTTCATCTGTTTCACCATTTCTTCGGTGACTAGTAGGGGGGCTTTTTTCCCTGGTACTTGGGCGGTGGTAATTACCACATCGGCATGTTTAATATGTTCGCTGATAACTTCTTGGGTGCGTTGTTTACTAGCTTCAGAGATTTCTTTAGCGTAGCCACCAGCTGCTACGGTTTCTTCTTCTAGTTGAACTTCGACAAATTTCGCGCCTAAGCTTTGGACTTCTTCTTTAACAGCGGGACGGATATCAAAAGCTTCTACAATCGCTCCCAGGCGTCTGGCGGTGGCGATCGCTTGCAATCCAGCTACACCTGCGCCCATGACAAATACTTTCGCTGGGGCGATTGTACCTGCGGCTGTGGTGAGCATGGGGAAATATTTCGGCAATGCAGCCGCCGCAATCAATACAGATTTGTAACCCGCTAAGGATGCTTGCGAGGATAATGCATCCATGCTTTGCGCCCTGGTAGTGCGGGGGATCAATTCCATACTCAAGGCTGTTACTTGGCGACTTGCCAATTTTTCTACAATCGCCGGATTTCCTAAAGGATTGAGAAAGCTAATTAAGACAGAACCTGCTTTGAGAAAATCAATTTCGGAGCGTCCATCTTCCCGTTCTTGAGGCGGACTAACTTTCAATAAAATATCAGCTTCGCCCCATAATGTAGCGGGATCGGATATGATTTTTGCTCCTGCTGCTTCATAAGCAGAATCGCTAAAAAATGCTCTTTCTCCCGCACCTGTTTCTACCCAAACTTCTAAACCTTGTTTGACCAATTTGGCAACAATGTCAGGAATTAATGATACACGACGCTCACCAACTTCAATTTCTTTGGCTACTGCTATTCTCATGAAATCTCCTGGAGATAAATACTTAGCATCTCTGCAAACTATGTGCAAACTCTGCAATTATTCGCTGAATGATTCCCCGCTCTTATGCCTTATCGGCTGGTCATTTCAGCCGTTGATTGATTCTCTAGATTGAATCTTGACCCTTGGTTGTATCATCTTGCTGGTTCTACGGCCAAGTCTCATTTTTTTAATCACAAATGTTAACAATCTGAGATAATTTAAATAGGCTTACATACTGCATATCCTATGTTAATTCCCAGAATTTGCATCTGTGTCTTCAGCTTATTTTAGGGATTGAAAAAATTTTGTATTCCTCTATGACATATTGCAATATGCATCCAATTAGAAAAAACTTGATTATGCCCAAAGTAAATTTTACTGATTAGTACTTGGATTCGTGCTTGTTTTTATCAATCTAGCCCAAGTTCACCAGCGATCGCTGTTTGGATTGCTCAATTTTTATAACAAACGTCTTACAATTCAGATACATTTGTACATATTCAGCAACAATCCTTGATCCCCATGTGTAAGTTTGGGGTAGAGAATGAGGGTAAAGAGAGGACAAGGAAGACAAGGGAGACAAGGGAGATAAGGGAGACAAGGGGGACAAGGGGGACAAGGGGGACAAGGGGGACAAACTAATGACTAATGACTAATGACTAATGACTAATGACTAACGGCACTTTTTATGACTATTGAACGTCTATTTTCAGAAATTCAGTAGTAAAGTTTAGTTACGAATACTAAATTTTTAGTTATTTAGTACAAAAATCCCAGCTGACTACTTGATAGTGAGGAGCTTAATTATGAAACGTTTATTTTCTACCTTAGCGGTGACTAGCTGCTTGTTGACGGGTTTTCAAGCTGTCAGCTGGGCACAGGGTTTACCAGGATTGACGCTATTTAGCGGTATTAAAGCCGAAAATCAACTACCCTATCGTTTAGACTTTGGCGGACAAGCTGATGGTTGGGATCGCTATATATTAAGAATCCCTGCCGACAAGATGAAATTAGCAGTGGCGCAAATTGCCATTACTTACCCTAACTATTACAAAGGCAGTTTCAATCCCAAAAAGATTGAGGTGATGATCAAAGATAAAGCTGTCCCTCTTTCGGAAGTGAAGTGGGATAAAGAAGGCCGGGTGCTTCAAATTTACCCCCAAGAGCCAATACCCTCAGGCAGTAAAGTCGAAGTTGTGTTATCTGACGTGAAAAACCCGTCTTTTGGTGGAACCTTCTATTTCACCTGCCAAGTTCTCTCTCCTGGAGACGTTCCCCTATTGCGCTATCTGGGAACATGGATTTTGAGTATTTCTTAACTTGGGTCAGTTGACGGTTGACGGTTGATGGTTGACGGTTGACGGTTGACGGTTGACTGTGAATCCTAATATCTACCCTTTAGCCATAAGAGTGATAAAATTAGAGATTGTGACTTTTTATCAGTACCTAAGAGGAGCATATTATGCAAAGAACCCTGGGCGGGACTAACCGTAAAAGAAAGAGAACTTCTGGTTTTCGCGCCAGAATGCGGACTCCAGACGGCAGAAACGTGATTAGAGCTAGAAGAAAAAAGGGTCGTCATCGTTTGAGTGTTTAGGGCGTATTAGGCGAAAGAGCATCTGTGGCTTTGCCCAAAGCATATCGGCTAAAATCTCGCAAAGATTTTCAGGCAGTTTTCCGCGAAGGAATTCGGCGTCATGGTTACTTGTTCACATTAAGGGCCTTGAAACCGGCGATCGCCAAACAACCTTCTGTGGATACTGCCGATGAAAATTCACAGTTAATCCAAACAGCACCTTTAGACAGCACCAAATTTGGCATTTCCATTAGCACCAAAGTCAGCAAGCGTGCAGTAGTCCGCAACCGGATCAAACGTCAGATAACAGTAGCTTTGTATAAGTTGTTGCCCAGATTGTCACCTGGATGGCGGTTAGTGGTAGTTGTGAAACCAACAGCAGCAGAACAAGAGTGCGTAAGCCAACAATTTCTGCAAGAATTAGAGCAGTTGTTAGCACAAGTTGAGGTACTCAATGGGCATTCGTGAAGAAATTTATTATGAAGGTGGCCCCCATATTGGTGATTTGATTCTAAATTTGCTCGTGGGATTAACGGTTGTGGGCATACCTTTGGCAGTGGGAGCCATTGTCAGAGCATTGTGGCTGCGCTTTCGCATCACCGATCGCCGAGTGACTGTGACTGGGGGTTGGATGGGACGCGATCGCACTGACGTAATTTATGCAGAAATTGTCAAAGTGGTTAAAGTTCCCCGTGGCGTAGGCTTGTGGGGAGATATGGTCATCACCCTGAGAAATGGTAGCCGTCTAGAAATGCGGGCTGTGCCTAATTTTCGGGCGGTTTATGACTACATTAACGAAAGAGTTGCTGCCAAAAATTCTGAATATACTACTGCTGCCAAATAATCTATGAGCATTAATGCTGAGTCCAACACCTTCCCTTACTCAGCAGCAATAGCTCGTGCAAGTGGTGAAAACTACCTATACACATAGCTTTGGGAAATTTTGGCCCGGTTGATATTTAGCATTCATTTTTTCATATCATGGGCGGCTATCCGTAGTGAATGATAGTCGCAGACAGATCGTGATTTAGATAAATTAGATTCAGTCAGTTTACAGTACCTCAGGTTGAATTCAGAATAATGGATTTTGGTATCGGGTTTCTCTCGAACAACGTGATGCTGCCGATCATAGACTTTTTCTATGGCATTGTGCCTAGCTATGGATTGGCGATCGTTGCTTTAACTTTGATAATTCGTTTCGCGCTCTATCCCCTGAGTGCCGGTTCCATTCGGAATATGCGGCGGATGCGGATTGTTCAACCGCTCATGCAAAAGCGGATGGCAGAAATTAAGGAGCGTTATAAAGACGATCCCCAAAAGCAGCAAGAGGAAATGGTCAATGTTCAAAAGGAATTTGGCAATCCTCTAGCAGGCTGTTTACCACTGCTATTGCAAATGCCAGTATTGTTAGCGCTGTTTGCCACTTTGCGAGGTTCACCCTTTGCTGGTGTCAATTACAACGTTAATTTGCAAATACTGCCCGCCGAACAAATCGAACGAATTCAACCCCAAGCCTTTGCGACTCCACCACAGAACATCTATATTGCTGATGGCGAACACACTCCCGTCACAGCAATTCTGCCAGGCGGTAATAAGTTAGCGGTAGGCGAACACACTAAGATCCAATACCAAACTGTTGAAGGCAAACCATTTCAGGTGCTTTTAGCAGAACACCCAGAAAATAAATTGATTCCTGATTGGAAAATTACCAAGGGTGAAGACAGAATCAAAATTGACGCTGAAGGCAATATAGAAGCCTTACAGCCGGGAGATGTGACACTGCAAGGCACTATTCCCGGATTAGCAGCAGATAAAGGATTCCTGTTCATTGACGCCTTAGGTAGAGTCGGCGCGATCGATCCAGATGGTAAAATCCACTGGGATATTGTGGCGATGGTGATTTTCTTTGGGATCAGTCTCTACGTCAGCCAAATTCTTTCCGGGCAAAATTCTGGCAGTGGCAATCCACAGCAGGATACTGTGAACAAAATCACCCCTGTAATCTTTTCGGGGATGTTCTTGTTCTTCCCTCTGCCAGCTGGGGTTTTAATGTATATGGTAATTGGAAATATCTTCCAAACTCTGCAAACCTTTATTCTCTCCCGCGAACCCTTACCGGAAGAATTGCAAAAAATCGTAGCAACCCAAGAAAAGGAAGCAGCAACGGCAGAACAGAAAGCGTTGCCGTTTGAGCCAAAAAGTTCTAAGAAAAAGGCTACAAGTTGATCATGAGCAACAGTCCCATGCAGCGAGGGCAGCAATGGTTAAAAACATTGCTGCTGCTTACTGGGGTATCTGCTGAGGTTGAGGGAAATTTAGAACCTGCTCAACCTCAGAGCGGCGACTCCGAAGAACCAGATAATTATTGGTTAACCATTGATCAAACCACTTTCAGCCCCGAACAAATCAATATTTTGATTGGGGCTGATGGCTCGGTTTTGGATGCAATTCAGTACCTAGCTAATTCAGTACTGAATATTAACCAAGCACAAGAAGACCAAGCTTCCTATACCATTGAGTTAAATGGCTACCGCGTCAAAAGACAAGCGGAAATTCGCGCTTTGGCAGAAACTGCATCAGAAGAAGTGCGGGCTACAGGTAGAGAAGTAGAAATAAAATCGTTAAGTTCGGCAGAAAGACGGCAAATTCATACATTTTTGAAAGAATTTACCGATTTAGAAACCTTTAGCCGAGGCAAAGAACCCCATCGTCATCTTGTCGTGCGTCCCGCGATCGCTCCTTGAGGGAAGAGAAGGGGGACAAGGGAGACAAGGAGGACAAGGGGGACAAGGGGGATAAATATCTATTACCCAATGCCCACTCGCCTTGAGCGAAGTCGAAAGGATGCCCCATGCCCAATAAACATTGACACTAACAGCTAAAATATAGATCTAAGATCGGCAATTTTGCTGGTAATTAAACTAAGTTTCGTTGAGTGAGGATGTCTCACAAATCCTATGGACGCAATTTTTATTCCGCAGCTCACCAAAGCCCCGGAGCGGACAGAGGAAATTCAAGTTAAGGATTTTCTGCCTGGTTTGGAAACTTTGACCCCGGTTCGCGGTACGCTCCGCATACAGCATCAGGGTAATTACTTAGAAGTAGCTGGACAAGCAGAAGCTATAATTACTTGTACTTGTAACCGATGCCTACAGCAATACAATCAGCGTTTGGTGGTTGATACCAAAGAAGTTATTTGGTTAGATGCCACAGCTAATCAATCACAAGACTTACCATTAGAGCGAGAAGTAGCGGTAGAAGATTTGGTAGAAACTCTACCACCTGATGGCTATTTTTATCCTAGTGAATGGCTGTATGAGCAAATGTGTTTAGCTTTGCCGCAACGCCAATTATGCGATCGCAATTGCCCAGGAATTGTGAATAGTAGTGCTGAAAGTTCCGAAAAGCCTGTTGATAAGCGCTGGGCTTCCTTGGAAGCTTTGAAAAAGAAACTTCCGGGTTAGTGATGCTAACTGTTGACTTTTGAATTGTTGACAGGATATCATATGAATAATGGAGAAGGTGTGGGCATATATACTAAACCTCTTCAAAAATATTCCTGTTTCTCAACAAAGAGAACTTTAGATCCCCGACTTCTTGAAGAAGTCGGGGATCTTGTTGTGCCAGCAATCATTATAGGATGACGATAAAACTCAAACATCAGCAAAGCAAGCATTGAGGAAATAAGGGGAAAGCAAACCAGGCAGACAAATGCCCCATGCCTAATGCCCCATGCCCAATGCCCAATTTGATAGGAGTAAGTGAATGACTTTTCGTGATGAGTTTAAACTACTGCTACGCGCCCGTTACCCTTTAATTTATATTCCGACATACGAAGAGGAACGGGTAGAGGCAACAATTCGGGAAGAAGCCACAAATCAAGGTAATCGTCCGGTATATACTTGGGATTTTGTTGATGGTTATCAAGGAAATCCCAATGATGCAAATTTTGGACGGCGTAACCCGTTGCAAGCTTTGGAATTCATTGAAAAATTACCTGCTTCAGCGCCTGCGGTAATTGTACTGCGAGATTATCACCGATTTTTAGAAGATGTGGCGATCGCGCGTAAGCTGCGCAATTTAGCAAGACTGTTAAAATCCCAACCCAAAAATATTGTAATTTTATCGCCGCGAATTGCCATTCCTGACGATTTAACCGAAGTGCTGACAGTTGTGGAATTTCCCTTACCAGCAGCTGCAGAAATTAAAACCGAGGTAGAACGTTTACTGCAAGCGACGGCTAATTCTCTCAGTAATAAAGTCATCGACGATTTGGTGCGCTCCTGTCAAGGGTTATCAATGGAAAGGATTCGCCGGGTATTAGCAAAAGCGATCGCAACTCACGGGGAATTGCAACCGGAAGATGTGGATTTGGTTTTAGAAGAAAAACGCCAAACTATCCGCCAAACCCAAATTTTGGACTTTTACCCCGCAACCGAGAAAATTTCTGATATTGGCGGATTGGATAACCTCAAGGATTGGTTGTTGCGTCGGGGTGGTTCCTTCACCGAACGGGCGAGACAGTACGGATTACCGCACCCGCGTGGTTTAATGTTGGTGGGGATTCAAGGTACAGGGAAATCTTTAACAGCAAAAGCGATCGCCCATCATTGGCATTTACCTTTATTACGCTTAGATGTTGGGCGGTTATTTGGCGGTTTAGTAGGCGAATCCGAATCGCGTACTCGCCAAATGATCCAAGTTGCGGAAGCTTTAGCACCCTGTGTATTGTGGATTGATGAAATTGATAAAGCCTTTTCGGGATTGGGGAGTAAAGGCGATGCGGGGACAACTAGCCGTGTATTTGGGACATTTATTACCTGGTTAGCCGAAAAAACCTCACCTGTATTTGTCGTTGCTACCGCTAACGATATTCAAGCTTTACCACCAGAAATGCTGCGTAAAGGGCGATTTGATGAAATTTTCTTTGTCGGTTTACCAACGCAAGAAGAGAGAAAAGCAATTTTCAACGTCCATTTATCCCGACTGCGCCCTCATAACTTGAAAAGTTATGACATTGATAGGCTAGCATACGAGACACCAGATTTTTCCGGTGCGGAGATTGAACAAACTTTAATAGAAGCGATGCATATCGGATTTAGTCAAAATCGTGATTTTACCAACGATGACATTTTAGAAGCTGCTAGTCAAATCATTCCCTTAGCACGGACTGCTGTAGAACAAATTCAGCAACTACAAGAATGGGCTGCGGCTGGACGCGCTAGACTAGCCTCAAAACAAGCTCCTTTAAGCGATAGCTTTGGTAAGCTACGTTAAGGTTTTTAACAAAAAGTAGTCAATAGTCAATAGTCAATAGTCAATAGTCAATAGTCCAATGACAAATGACCAATGACAAATGACAAATGACAACTGTACAGACGCGATAAATCGCGTCTCTAACCAATAACCATTGACCCTTGACTGTTGACCATTGACAATTGACCAATGGTAATAAGGTTATAAATTATGTTTACTAACGTACTAAAATTTATACTTGGTGTTTTGTTGGCGATCGCTATTTTAATCGGTAGTGGTGTGGCTACGGCGCTGTATTTCATGAATCGCACTGCTATACCGCCGTCAAAACCAATTTTTCCCAACGATAACCAATCTCAGAAAATCCAATCACCGAAACCGACGGGAAAAGTAGCTCAATCTCAATCTACGGCGTCACCATCTCCTAGCGCTTCACCCTCACCTACTCCCACGGAATCACCTACAGCAGAAGCATCACCCCAACCGTTACCAGCTGGCGCTTATCGCGGAAAAGTTACTTGGTCTCAAGGTTTGAGTTTGCGATCTGAACCAAAACAAGATGCTGAACGTGTTGGTGGCGTTGGTTTTAATCAAAAAGTGGTAATTTTAGAGGAAAGTCCTGATAAACTCTGGCAGAAAATTCGCCAAGAAGATACAAATCAAGAAGGTTGGGTCAAAGCTGGTAATACCCAACGAGTTGACGATAACGAGGAAACTCAACAACCACAAGCGCCACAAGAAAACCAGCAACCAGAAAACCAGAAACCAGAAAACCAATAGATAGGCTGATAAATTTTCACTGAATAGGTAAGCTAATGGGCGTCTAATGCATAACTACTAATAAGGACTGTTGACTGTTGACTATTGACTATTGACTGTTGACTGTTGACTGTTGACTGTTGACTGTTGACTGTTAACAGCCCTCACGATGGATTGTGCAACTTAAAAGCAGAATAGCTGATTTCAACAACCTGGTTAAGGCTTGCTTACCAGGTTATTTTTTTATGTATTAATTGTTTCAAGTTATCTTTATTTTATAGTATACTGGTAGCCAAAATTCCTCACAAATGTAGCTCAAAAGTAACTTCACAAAAAAGGTAAAAGATTAAAGCCTTACCTGTTTTGAGAGTAATAATCCTTGTGTTGCAAGGCTATATTCCTGTGATGTGAATTATGGTTGATTGAGTTTTCTCTATGTAATGCTGGCGATGATGGTGGGAACGTTCATCTACTGAGATATTTAGATGACGCGATCGCACTACAAAAGTTATAAAAATTTTTACTTAGTTAATAATCAAGATTTTCTTGTGTTTGCTTATGAAAATTATCAGTGCTCTACCGATCGATACTGTTGCCGAATTATCTGAAAGTTATCATATTGTGCCGATAAATTTCAGATTTTGGAATTGGACAAAGCTATCTGGCACAGTTTTGATGCGTTTTTTATCTTTAGCAATTACCTTGGGTATTGTAAGTATAGCTGGACAAAGTTTAGCATTACAAAAATTTGGCAGTAACGGCTCAGAAGTAGCAAATATCCAAAGATGTTTGAAAAGATTAGGATATTTTAACGGCCCGATTAATGGTAACTTTGGTTCCCAAACCCAACAAGCTGTAATTGCTTTTCAGCAAGCCAAGAAATTACCTACGGATGGTGTTGTGGGTGTAGGTACAGAGCGATCGCTACAACAATCTTGCCCAGGGATAGTTTCTACTAGTAATGTTAATAATGTTAATAATACTAATGTCGCTGGTAATCTGCGCTTAGGTAGTAGAGGCCCAGAAGTTGTTAAACTCCAACAGCGTTTACAGCGCTTAGGCTATTTTCAAGGCCCCATTACAGGCTATTTTGGACAACAAACTCAGCAAGCATTAATTCGCTATCAGCAAGGTGCTAAAGTTCAAGTTGCTAGAGTTCCTCGTAATCCGACTGTTACGCCTAGAGTCCAGTCAGCACAATTTAACACTCCCAGCCAAGGAGGAGCTTACCCGATTCTTTCTCAAGGTAGTCAAGGCCCAGAAGTCACCAAACTACAACAGCGTTTGCAACAGTTAGGTTATTTGAATGCTAATCCCACCGGGAATTTTGGCCCCTTGACAAAAGATGCATTAATTGCATTCCAGAAGAACTCTGGTTTATATGCTAATGGGATTACAGATCAACCAACTTGGAATAGACTATTCAATTCCTCAACTGTTATCTCACCCGAAAGAAACAGTCTTTCTTCCGCACAAATTCGCGAATTGCAAGAACGCTTACGGGAGATGGGATACTTAAAAGCTAATCCGACTGGTAATTTTGGCGCTTTAACTAGGGATGCGCTGATCCGGTTCCAGCGAGATTATCAACTACCAGCTGATGGTATAGCTAATATCCAAGCGTTAGAAGCAGTCCGGGCAGTTGGACAAAATCAAAGCAGACCTATTCAACCAGGTAGAAATTATCTCACAGTTGGTGACAGTGGGGATAGTGTGAAATCTCTTGAGGAGCGGTTGTTACAATTAGGCTTTTTTAATGGCAATCCTGATGGATATTACGGTGAAGATACTAGACAATACGTCTATGCTTTTCAACAATATATGCGACTAACACCAACGGGAAATGTCGATTCTCAAACTTGGCAAGCTTTATGGTCAAGTAATCCTAGTGGAGTTAACGGCAATAATACTAATCAAAAAGGCTATGTGGTAGTCATACCCATTCATAATGCTGATACGCTCAACAAAATACGTCAATATATCGCTAATCCTGTAGTAGAAAAATCAGGTTTAGGTGATTATGTCAATGCGGGGAGGTTTAGCAATCGCGCAGAAGCAGAAAATCTTTCTAAGCAACTACGTTCTTATGGTTTAGATGCAAGGGTTGATTATTTTTAGGGGTTAGGGGCTAGGGATTAGGGGCTAGAGAAGAGAAATTTTCTTGATAGTTTGTTGAGGTTTTCTGGATAAAATTAGGCAGAGAATGGTATTCAGCATAGATAAACAATCATCACTATCATTGTTTATCTATGAATGGATATTCAAAACATGGGTTGATGTAAGATAATCCATAATTTACACTCACGAACAAAGATAAAGCTTCTCTGAATATCTGAGTTGAAAATTTTTCACTGATACCTATTGCTGAATTGGTGTTATAGTGCTATACCAATGCACACAACTTTTGCTACAGCATGGATTTCTCTACGGGGAATTTGTTTATGTAAGTGTGTCAGTAGTGGCAAAAATTAATTATACCTAATTCAAGGTGTGACTTAATTTTCACCTGAAAATGTAATTGTGCCCGATTAATTATATTAATTAAGGTGCAATGATATTCACTATGTTTATAGTTAGTAGATTTTACTAATTTACTAGTTAGTTAATGATGTAAAAATCACACCTTATCAATGTTATCTGCCTTACTTTTATCTGGGAAAAACACTAGTTATTATGACTCCATGCTGATCGGCAGCAAAAAGTTTGTATATTAGCACTGTAAACTAGTTCGCAAATCTTAAATAATCCTAATAGAGGACATCAAGAATGCTGGAGTTATTGAGTTCAGGTTTAGTTTCAATTTGGCTAGAAATGGCTGGCTTACAAATTAAGCCTTTCGATGCTTTAGATGCATTGGCTTGGCAAAGTAGCCCTGGCTTGGTTGTAGCTCCCGATCCTAATCCAGCTAGTGTTAATACAGTCCAAGAATATTTAAAGGGGCTGATTACATCGAAACTAATAGAACCAAATCTCGAACAAAGTCAGGGAATTTGGATGCAGTCGGGGCCGATGTTGATGGCTAATCATCAAGGAACAACGCCTTTACCTGCTGCTTCTTTAACGAAAATTGCTACTTCACTGGTTGCTTTTAAAACTTGGGGCCCAGATCATCAATTTGAGACTTTAGTCAGCGCTACAGGGCCAATAGTTAATGGTGTATTGCAAGGCGATTTGGTAATTACTGGCGGTGGCGATCCGATGATGGTTTGGGAAGAAGCGATCGCTTTGGGTAATACTCTCAACCGCATGGGAATTAAGCAGGTAAAAGGAAATTTGGTGATTACTGGCTCTTTTTCCATGAATTTCCAGCGCCATCCTCTATTAGCTGGGCAAATGTTTAAGGAAGCTTTAAATTCGGCGACTTGGACTCGTCCAGCGATTTACATTCATTCAATCATGCCTAAGGGGACAGCAAAACCACAAGTAGCGATCGCAGGTACTGTCAAAGTTGAAGCACAACCAAAAGCTCAACGCGCCGTGCTAATTCGTCATCTCTCTTTACCGATGAAGCAAATCATCAAAGAGATGAACGTTTACAGCAACAACGATATCGCAGAAATGCTAGCTGAGTCAGTAGGCGGACATACGGTAGTTCAAGCAACCGCAGCCAAATTAGCGAGAGTTCCAGAAGGCGAAATTCAGCTAATCAATGGTTCGGGATTAGGGCCAGAAAATCGCATTTCTCCCCGCGCTGTTTGTGCGATGCTGATGGCACTACAACAACAAGCTGTAGTTAATAATCTCACCATAGCCGATTTATTTCCCATGTCTGGGTTCGATCATCGGGGGACAATGCACGCCAGACACCTACCAGCTGGTACAGTAATGAAAACTGGAACGCTACGAGATGTCAGCGCTTTAGCGGGAGTTATACCCACACGCGATCGCGGTTTGGTTTGGTTTGCGATTATTAACCGAGGTAATAATGTCTCCGGTTTCCGTACAGGACAAGACCAATTACTACAACGTCTTGTGCAAAAATTTCCCCTAGCACCCCAAATCCCCGCAGCCTTAACCCCTCATTCCACCAGCGCCAACAACCTCCCCGAACTAGGCGCAGCCAGCCGCAATCAGGTTATGTTTAAGAGTTAGTCAACCGTCAACAGTCAACAGTCAACCGTCAACCGTCAACAGTCAACCGTCAACCGTCAACAGTCAAATATCTCATCACTATTGACCATTGACCATTGACCATTGACTAATCATTATTGCCCTCTTCCTTTCTCTTGAGGAATAATTTCTGTAACGACTCTGCTACCACTACCACCGCCTTTGACAACGATATTTTCTGTTTGCAGGTTGCCAACGGCTGTATCTCCAGCGAAGTTTAATGGTGGCTCAATTTGTCGATACAATACATTACCTTTTGCTTCCAATAATTTATTGTCTAGATACCAAGTTAATGTTTGCGATTTGAGAGACTGGCGACGCTGTCCAATAGCGTTAACATTACCTGTTAAATAAACTGTTTTTTGTGGTATCTTCATTTCTCCTTGATTCGCAGTAACTGTGACATTTTCTGCCTTATGAAATACCCGTAGCGGTGAATTTGTCGTCACAGTTTCGGCATTCATGTTCCAGGTCATAGAATTACTAGTTATCTGCATAGGTGGGTCTAGTAATTCTAGCTGGGCATTATTTTTTACAGTCGCAATTTTAGTTTTTAAACTAATTTCTGTCGCATTTCCGCGCCCACGGTCGGTAATTTGATTGTTTTTATAACGGTCAATTTGTACGGGGCGATCGCCAATTAATTTTTCTTCTTTAATTTTCCAAATTAAATGTTCTGTGCGCATTTGCAATTGGGGATCTAGGGAGTTGGCTATGACTCCTCCAGAAAATTCCATGCGCTGTTCGCGGGTTTTAACTTTCGCTTCTTGGGCTACTGCTTGGAGTTTTTGATGACTACCTGTTAATTGATTGCGGACAATTAATAAATCTTCTTGGGGTCGCCATTCTAATTCGTTACCGCGCAAAACAATGCCATTGCTGGGGTCTGTGGCGACTATCTTACCCTTCAGAAATAATTGCTTACCATCCTGTTCAATATCTGCGCGTTCTGCTTTAATTTGATATACTACTTTGCCATCTTGATATAGTTCGCCATAAGGGCTTTCGGCTTCACCGATTTGTTTTTCTTTGGTATATTTTGCGGCTTTGGCGTTAACTTTCCAAATTGGTCTTCCGACTTCATCAAATTGTTCAAATGCAACACCAAAAAAGGTTAATTTACTATCTGTATTTTGTTCGCCAGAATTATTTGCTTGATTATTATTAGCTTTGTTGTTGCAAGCAACTAAACCAAATAATAAGAAAAATATCAAAGGGAGACTCAACCAATTGATTTTCTTTGGTAAAGCACTGAGAATTGTTGGGAAAAATAATTGAGGGGAATGTGCTTGAATAATTCCCCCCTGTTTTTGTGAAACTCGTCTCCCTTGATAATTATTCGCGTCCTGCTTCATTAATCTTGAATTTCTAAATGTCCATCAGCGTCTCTGGGATCGTCTAAAAAGCCCATACCCGATAAAGGACGGTATGGATAGCTTTGGCGGGGGGTTTTTTGGATATCTTCTTTGATTGCTTCTAAGTCAATATAGCGATCGCTCACGTTGATTAAGCTGTCGCTAGTCATGGAACGTAAACTAACTACTTCTACCCTGACACCCCGATAGCTGACTGAGTTGACTGCATAGGCTAAATCGCCATCACCACTGACTAAGACTGCGGTATCATAAGAGTCAACTAATGCCATCATATCTACGGCTATTTCCACATCTAAATTGGCTTTTTTTGAGCCGTCTGGTAGCTGGACTAAATCTTTGGCGATGACTCGATAGCCATTGCGCCGCATCCACAACAGAAAGCCTTGTTGTTTTTCGTTGGTGCGGTCTACGCCTGTGTAGAAAAAAGCCCGTAACAGTCTAGAACCGCCAGTTAATCTACAAAGTAACTTGGTGTAATCAATTTCGATTCCTAATTGCAGTGCCGCATAAAATAAATTTGAACCATCAATAAATATAGCTACACGACCCCGATTTTCTAAAACTTGTTCCGGGGTAAATATGGAATCATTTTCTAAATTATTCAACATTGATGTCATACCTCAATTATTATTCTTGTGATTTTTGATACTGGTTTTAACTTTTTTCATGGAAATTGACAGCGATTTATGATAATCCCCTGGGGCTAATCTCTATAGCCCCAAGCTTTTTTTGACAGAATTAGAGATTAGGCAAAATCAAAAAATGAAAATACTAATCGTTTTTCGGAGCTTCTATCCGCTTAAAAATTGGTTGGGGTGTACCCAACTGTTGTTGATCCGATAGTAACCCCCAGGTGGCATGAACATCGAAAGGTGCGGCGATCGCACTTTCTCTTGGCTCATTAAAGTTAATTCCGAAGCCCAATTGCTGATAAATATCGCTACTGATATTGGGAATTACTGGGGACAACAGATAAGCAGCTAGTCTAACTGATTCTAGAACTGCATACAGCACTTGTTCTAATTTTTCCTGTTGTCCTTGCTTGTATAATGTCCAAGGAGCTTGTTCATCAATAAATTTATTGCTGGCTTGCACGAGCAATAAAATAGCCTCGCAAGCCTGGTTAAAGGCTAGCGTAAAGTAAGCATTTTTGACTTTTTCTCCTAAATCTAACCCAATCGTTTTTAAAGGATTTTCTGTGGGAATGGCTGCACTAGCAACTGCTGGTACATTACCGCCGCAATATTTCTTCACCATGTTGAGGGTACGATTGAGCAAATTACCTAAATCATTTGCCAAATCTGCATTCAAAACATTAATGAATCTAACTTCATTAAAATCGCCATCCTTGCCAAATTCTATTTCCTTAAGGAAGTAATAACGAACGGCGTCGCTACCATAACGCTGCACAAGTTCTACGGGGTTGAGGGTATTCCCCAAGCTTTTACCCATTTTTTGCCCGTCTTTAGTTAAAAAACCATGTCCAAATACTTGTTCTGGTAAGGGTAAGCCAGCACTTAGTAACATAGCAGGCCAGTACACTGCATGAAAGCGTAAAATATCCTTACCAATTAGATGTAAATTCATCGGCCACCATTTAGCTAAGGCGTTCGCTAAAGTGGGTTCCGCATCTGGTTCTAATAATGCTGTGACATAACCTAGCAGCGCATCAAACCAGACATAAAGGGTATGCTGGGGATCTACTGGTACAGGAAAACCCCAATCTAAATTGACTCTGGAAATAGAAAAGTCTTGCAACCCTTGATTTACGAAGTTAAGGACTTCATTACGCCTACTTGCTGGCTGGATAAAATCAGGTTTGGCTGCGTAAAGTGCTTGGAGTTGACTTTGGTATTTGGATAAGCGGAAGAAGTAGTTTTGTTCGTCGCGCCATTCAACTTCTTTGTTAGTGTGAATGGGACAACGGTTTCCCTCTAATAGTTCACGTTCTTCCTTAAATTCTTCACAAGATACACAATACCAGCCTTTTTGTTGTCCCTGATAGATATCACCAGCATCCCACACTCGCTGGAAAAATTCTTTGACGATCGCCTCATGACGGGGTGAGGTAGTGCGAATAAAGCGATCGTATTTAATATTCAGCAATTCCCACAGAGAAGAGAAAGTCAAAGAGATTTCATCGCAAAATTCCTGGGGTGCTTTGCCGAGATTTTCTGCTGAACGCTGGATTTTTTGACCATGTTCATCTGTTCCGGTAATGAGCAGGACTTCATTTCCTAAAAGCCGTTGAAATCGTGCTACGACATCAGCAGCCATCGTTGTATAAGCACTACCAACATGAGGGACATCGTTGACATAATATAGCGGTGTTGTCAGTGCAAATGTTTTTACTTTTTTATTCACTAGATTCATGCACAATTAAAAACAACTTATTAAAACGTTTTTATCTTACTATTGTCGGCAAAACCACGTAATTATATAACATTGCTACTTTTTTTTCAAATGACACCTTAATATTAGCAAATCTATTCAGACCAATTATTTTATGACTGATATAACGCCAGCTAATTTATGCCAATAGTTAAAAAATAGCGGCTAACAGATAGTTAGTAAAGCGTTTAATTGGACTGATTGTGGCGAAAAATACAAAAATCCTGACTCAGAAAATATAGACGACTTGGAAATGAGACATTTCTACCTGAAGACAGTCGTGATACTGGTGAAGAAATGTAATCTTAAGTCAAGATAAACTGCGATATTTTCGGAAAAATATATTGATTGCTATGAATGTAAATAATCCTCTGGAGATTTCTCGATGGTCATTAGCAGCATTATCAACGAGAATGCTTCTTTATTACGAGGATCGGATTCCTCGTGATGCTAGTGTTTTAGTCGTTAGCAATCACCGCAGCTTTATGGATGCGCTGATTTTAATGGCGGCGCTATCCACTCCTATCCGCTTTGCTTGTCATCATTACATGGGACAAGTACCAATTCTGCGGGAATTGGTGACAGGACAATTGGGGTGCTTTCCTTTAGAGGATACTCATAAACGCCAACAGAGCTTTTTTGCCCAATCGCAGATGCTGTTGCAGTCCAAACAGATGGTGGGAGTGTTTCCCGAAGGCACTGAACCAATGGTAAAATATACTCAGCCCCATCATATTGGTGAATTTCAGCGAGGATTTGCGCATTTGGCATTACGAGCATCGGTGAGAGACTTGGCGGTTTTACCAATCGCGATCGCCTCTTTAGAAGAAGTCAACACCACAGCTGTGCCCTTACGCCTATTAAGTCTCTTTGACCCTAGCGAAGCTTTGTTTAATCAACCAGGTTGGCATCCCTTGGTTATCTATCGTCGAGTCGCAGTGTTAATTGGTCATCCCTATTGGATTAAACCCCAACATCAAAAACAATATCAAGGAAAACAAGCGAAAAATGTTGTGGCTGAACTGACAGATAGCTGTCATGATGAAATCGCCAACTTACTTCGCCAAGGTTGTTATTAAAATATCTCCAATTGTGGATGGTTTATCTCACCATCTACAACATGATAGCGATACTTACTATAAATTAATTGCCTATACATCGACCGCAGGACAATCTTTTTAGTGATAGCACTAGCAAAAATTAAATGTCAAGGAGTTTTAAATTAGGGAATTTGTAAATTTTTTTGGCAAGAATTTACACAAAAATTACACAATATATATGTATATTGATTTTGATTTTTTATCTCCGATTTTTGACCAGAAATGTATATAAATTCACAAATTAACTGCAAATGAATGGTCAAACTTAAAAAATATGGCGCTGACACCAGGTAAAGTTGAGAAATATAACAAAATTAATTAAAAATTGACAATGCCAGAAGTTGAGTTAAAGCCCTGTTTCCTCACTCCTAAACGTATCCAGCCAGAATTTCCCTTATTTGTTTATTTGCCAGGAATGGATGGCACAGGTCAACTATTGCGATCGCAAACTGCGGGATTGGAAAAGGGTTTTGATGTGCGCTGTTTAGCAATTCCCCGTCAAGACTTGACTACCTGGGAAGTACTCACCAATAACGTAGTGGAATTAATTTATACTGAGTTGTCCAAAAACTCTCAGCGCCCCATTTATCTGTGTGGTGAATCCTTTGGTGGTTGTTTAGCGATGAAAGTAGCCATCCAAGCACCCCAGTTATTTACAAGAATTATCCTGATTAACCCTGCTTCTAGCTTTAAATTACGTCCTTGGTTCACCTGGGCTTCCCAGCTAACTTACCTAGTACATCCTTGGCTGTATGAAATCGGCGCGTTAGGACTTTTACCATTTTTAGCATCTTTACAACGGATGACGCAGAGCGATCGCCAAGAACTACTCAAAAGTATGCGTTCCGTACCCCCCGAAACAATTATGTGGCGCGTGGCTTTACTACGCGAATTTGAGGTTGAAGAAGAAAAACTACGCCAACTGACACAACCAGTATTACTCATCGCCGGTCTTCAGGATCGACTTTTACCTTCTGTAGAGGAAGTCAAGCGGCTAGTTAATATCTTCCCTCACAGCCAAATGGTAGTTTTACCTGAAAGTGGACATGCTTGCTTACTAGAGAGTCAGACGAATCTCTATGAGATATTGCGGGATAATCAATTTTTGTCAAATGGCGCAGTGCTAAGTCAAGCGATGAAAATTAGAGATGCTGTCAGATAATAGCCTTTCTTGCTGAAGATACTCTCAATTCTCCTAATCTCTTAAATCTTGGCGTCCTTGGCGTCTTGGCGGTTCAATCCCTAATTTTATCTTGGGTAAGCTGTAGACCAAAATAAGTTCGTGAAACACCGAAATGAGAAAGTGTTTAACCTTTTCACCTGCGGAAAACACCAAAATGAGAAAGTGTTTAACCTTTTCATCTGCGGAAAATACCAAAATGAGTAAGCATTTAAGCTTTTTAAGTAAGCGTTACAGCATTTCATCTGCGGAAAACACCAAAATGAGTAAGCGTTAAAGCTTTTTCAGTAAGCGTTTTCGATAAATGAGTAGGCAAAAAGGCAAAATGAGTAAGTTTTTCGCTAAATTATGCAGGAATTTGCCTTTTGGATGATGACAATCGGTTTAATTATGTTTTTGTGATGAAGATACCCAAAAAGCGGTTAACACGACAATCCGGGAATTCCAAAAAATAAATTATGCCAAATTGTAGGGGCGGGGGAACCCATTTGTGTCAATTTAAGGCGAAACCCGCTTTGTAGCAAGGTTTTTCCCCTCACCCCCAACCCCTCGCTTACCCAATCAACCGCCGTCACCCTCGAAGGGTGCGGCTAATTGAACAAAGCCCACCTGCGCGGGCTAAATTTTCTTAGCCCACGCAGGTGGGCTTTGTAACGTTAGCCCCAGGCTTACAGCCTGCGGGCGGTACGTCGGGTAAGTGAGAGAACTTAAGTTGACACCAATGGGCAACCCCGCCCCTGCGAGTTGCTGCGATGCTCAATTTTTTTAATGAACCGCCAAGACGCCAAGGACGCGGAGAGAAGAAGAAATAGAAGGAAGTAATGCTTAACTGAACTGTATTGTCTAATGGTTATACAGCAATCCTAGATAGGTTGTGAACAAAAAATGATTATAATGAACCGCGTTCGGCGAAGCCGTTGCCGCAGGCTAGTACACAAAGTACACGAAGAAAGAACACAGAGAAGATTTTCACGAACAATTTAGATTTGCTGTAGTTGATGATTAACTAAAGACTTATTCTCAGAGAAAGAGGTTAATTTCAGGCATCTTTGCTACAAATAAACTAGCAAGGCTTAACAATTAAGGTGCCCAGCAATGGCAGAGAAAATTAAAATAAATCAGCAAGAAAATAATTCTTCTATTAAGAATACAAAAAAAGATGAAAAATCATTTTTAGAAACTGTTGCTGAAACTGTAAGCTGGGTAGCCAGAAATTTTGTTAAGGAAACCCACAAGCTAATTGAACAATCTACCCAAAACACGGGAAATTTAGTGAATAGCCTTGGTGAAAATTGGCTAATTCGCAAATTATCTGGTGTCTTAAATCTTAATTGGTTGATTGGTGCAAGTGCAAATATTGATTTGCAAAAAGCCCAAGATACAGTCAACAAATTAAAACAACAGTATCCCCAAGAATCACCCAGCCAAATTGCTCACCGCATCATGGTAGAAAAAGCTACTAAAGCTGGTGGAATTGGATTAGCTACTAGTATTTTGCCAGGAGTCGCAGCAGCTTTATTAGCCATTGATTTGGCGGCGACAACAGAATTACAATCAGAAATGCTGTATCAAATTGCCGCCGCCTACGGATTAGATTTAAAAGATTCGGCGCGCAAGGGTGAAGTGTTGGCAATTTTTGGTTTAGCTTTGGGCGGTAGTCGTTTATTAAAAGCTGCGGGTTTAGGTTTGCTGCGAAATGTACCGTTTGCTGGTGCAGCGATCGCGGTTAGTTCTAATGCGACAATGATTTATTCTCTGGGTTATGCTGCTTGTCGATTTTACGAAGCTAAGTTAGATGAATCTACGTCTCTCAATTCGCCAGAGACATTAAATACATTAAAGCAACAAAGTGAAAAATACTTAGAAACCGCGATCGCACAAGAAGCAGTCATGGATCAAATTTTAGTCCACATGATCCTTGCCAGCCACCCTGACAAAACTTGGGCAGAAATTCTCCCGGAGTTAAAAGCCATCAACCTGAGTGAGAATTCATTAACTGCGATCGCCCAGAATATCAAATCGCCCCAACCTTTAGATAGCCTGCTGAATCAACTCAATCGTGATTTTGCCATTCCCTTGCTAGCACAATGTCAAAAAATTGCCCAACTCAACAGTGAAACTACAGAAGTAGAACAGAATATCATTGACGCGATCGCAAAGAAATTTGATATTGGTCAATAGTCAATGGTCAATAGTCCATAGTCAATAGTTACTTATCCTCCTTGTCTCCCTTGTCCTCCTTGTCTTTCTTGTCCCCTTCCCTAGTCCCTAGCCCCTAGCCCCTAGCCCCTAGCCCCTAATCTTTCTAAGCACGAACAGAGATTTTTAAGCAATACTGGTACAAGAAGTTTTACACAAAATCCCAAAATGGTAATTAGAGCAAGTGATACCTCTCTATTGGAGTGGACAGGAGATACTTTAGCAATTGGCTTATTTGAAGATGGCGTAGAGTTAACTGGCGAATTGGCGACTTTAGATAGTAAATTTGCCGGGATTTTGAAAGAACTTATTGCCGAAGAAGAATTTAAGGGTAAAGCCAATAGCACTATTTTTACGCGGATAGCTGCTAGTACTCCTGTAAAAAAAGTGATTTTGGTGGGTTTGGGAAAAGCTGACTCACTGAAAGTCGATGGTTTACGACGGGCTGCTGCGGCTGTTGGGCGGGTAGCGAAGAAGCAAAAAACGAAAGTTTTAGGTTTTAGTTTTCCATTATGGAACAACGATCCGGCGATAACTGCCCAAGCGATCGCGGAAGGTGTACAATTAGCGCTTTATCAAGATACCCGCTTTAAGTCGGAATCTGAAGAAAATAAATCACAAGTTGAAACAGTAGATTTACTAGGATTTGGCGGACAAGAAGCGGCTATTACCAAGGCAAATCAAATAGTTTCCGGGGTAATTTTAGCTAGAGAATTAGTAGCAGCCCCAGCCAATGCTGTAACACCGATTACAATGGCGGAAACTGCGCAAGCGATCGCCAAAGACCACGGTTTACAACTGCAAATTTTAGAAAAGGAAGATTGTGAAAAGTTGGGCATGGGTGCTTTTCTCGGAGTTGCCCAAGCTTCCGATTTGCCACCAAAATTTATTCACCTAACTTATAAGCCAGAAGGCACACCCACACGCAAACTAGCAATTATTGGTAAAGGTTTAACCTTCGACTCCGGCGGACTCAACATTAAAGGCGCTGGTAGCGGAATTGAAACTATGAAAATTGATATGGGTGGAGCCGCCGCCACCTTAGGCGCAGCCAAAGCCATTGCCCAATTAAAGCCTGGTGTCGAAGTACACTTTATTTCTGCCGTCACCGAAAACATGATTAGCGGTAAAGCAATGCACCCAGGCGACATCCTTAAAGCTTCCAATGGCAAAACCATTGAAGTTAATAACACCGATGCAGAAGGACGTTTAACCCTTGCTGACGCCTTAGTTTATGCTGATAAATTAGGTGTAGATGCGATCGTGGATTTAGCCACTCTCACTGGTGCTAATGTTATCGCCTTGGGTGATGATATTGCTGGTTTATTTACTCCCGATGATGGTGTAGCTACCCAATTAGAAAAAGCAGCAGCTAACACCGGCGAAAAGATTTGGCGGATGCCAATGGAAGAAAAATATTTTGAGGGGCTAAAATCTGGCATCGCCGACATGAAAAATACTGGCCCCCGTCCCGGCGGCGCAATTACTGCTGCTTTATTCCTCAAACAATTCGTTAAAGACACCCCTTGGGCACACTTAGATATTGCAGGCCCAGTATGGTCAGATAAAGAAAACGGCTACAACGGCCCCGGTGCCACAGGTTTCGGTGTCAGAACCCTCATTGACTGGGTATTGAGTTAAGGGCATTGGGCATTGGGCATCGGGCATTGGGCATTGGGCATTGGGCATGGGCAAAGACGCGATGAATCGCGTCTCTACAATTGTCATTCGTCTCCCTTGTCCTCCTTGTCCTCCTTGTCCCCCTGCCCCCTGCCCCCTTGCCTCCAATCCCCCCACACACCACCAATTCATGTTATGTTGGGCTTGCCACAAACTCTTACGTAGTAGGCAGAGTAATTTGGCAGTCTAAAGTTCCGATTTTTCGGTACAAGCCATCTGGTAAAATTTGTAAGGTTTCTAAAAGCTCTAAGCAATGGGATCGACTGGCGTAAGGATCGCAATTGACGCAATGGGAGGGGATCATGCACCCGCTGAAATCGTAGCTGGCGCAATACGAGCGCGAGAAGAATTGGGTGTAAAAGTCCTGTTGGTGGGTGATCCCCAACAAATTGAAGCTGCCCTACCGCCAAAAACCAACATGGCGGAGGTAGAGATCGTTCCTGCAGAGGATGCGATCGCAATGGATGAGGAGCCTTTAAACGCGGTTAGGCGCAAACGTAAGGCTTCAATTAATGTGGCGATGGATCTAGTCAAACAACAGCAAGCTGATGCAGTGTTCTCAGCCGGACACTCCGGGGCGGCTATGGCCTCTGCTTTGCTGCGTCTAGGACGCTTGCCGGGAATTGACCGCCCCGCAATTGGCACAGTTTTTCCCACAATTAAAGCTGGCAAGCAAGTACTTATACTTGATGTGGGTGCCAATGTAGACTGCCGACCAAAATTTTTAGAGCAGTTTGCTGTGATGGGTTCTGCCTACAGTAAGTATGTGCTGGGTACAGACGAACCAAAAGTAGGTTTGTTGAACATCGGCGAAGAAGACACCAAAGGTAATGAAGTAGCTTTGCGCGCCCATCAACTCCTACGGGAAAATTCCCAAATCTCTTTTAAGGGAAATGCCGAAGGGCGTGATGTGCTTTCCGGCGACTTTGATGTAATTGTCTGTGATGGCTTCGTCGGCAATGTTCTGTTGAAATTTGCTGAAGCCGTAGGCGGCGTGATTTTGCAAATTCTCCGGGAAGAATTACCCCAAGGATTGCACGGTCAAATCGGTACAGCAATTTTAAAACCCAACCTCAAACGAATTAAGCAGCGCATGGATCACGCAGAACATGGCGGTGCTTTGCTCTTAGGCGTGGACGGAGTTTGCTTAATTGGTCACGGTAGCTCGCAAGCACCTTCAGTTTTTAATGCAGTTCGCATAGCCAAAGAAGCTGTAGACAATCAAGTACTACAACGACTTCGGTCTCAATATGAAGCCCTACAGCGTGATAGTGATTAGCAATCAGCCAAAATACAGCAAAAATATAAAGTACAAAAACAGGGATTAGTCAATAGTTATTAACTAACGACTAATGATTACTAATGACTAACAGCTGATAGGTGAGATTTCGGGAGACAAGGAGTGCATAAGTTAGGCATAGCAATTACTGGAAGTGGCTCGGCAGTACCAGAAACTTCCCTAGCAAATGAAGCGCTGACAGAACTGGTGGAAACATCCGACGAATGGATTACCACGAGAACAGGAATTCGCCAAAGAAGAGTAGCATCGCCAACAGAGTCTTTGAGTTTACTGGCAGCTAAAGCCGGTCGTCAAGCGATCGCCCAAGCGGGTATTACTCCAGAAGATGTAGACTTAATATTATTGGCAACCTCTACCCCTGACGATTTATTTGGCAGTGCTTGTCAAATCCAGGCTGAACTAGGAGCGAAGGGAGCCGTAGCTTTTGACTTAACTGCTGCCTGTTCTGGCTTTGTATTTGGACTAGTAACGGCTGCCCAATACATCAGAACTGGCGTATATCAAAATGTACTTTTGATCGGGGCAGACATCCTCTCTCGTTGGGTAGATTGGCAAGACCGCCGCACCTGTGTATTGTTCGGTGATGGTGCAGGGGCAGTAGTATTGCAAGCCAATGAAAGCGATCGCTTGCTAGGATTTACACTCAAAAGTGATGGCAGCCAAAACCACTACCTGAATCTCGCCTATCAAGCTGCAGATCAAGAACTGATTCCTGGCGTTAACATCAGCCAAGGTAAATATCATCCCATCACGATGAACGGCAAAGAAGTCTATCGCTTCGCCGTGCAAAAAGTGCCAGAAGTCATCGATAAAACCTTATTTCAGGCTAACCTCACCATCGACCAAATAGATTGGTTAGTCTTACACCAAGCCAACCAACGAATTTTAGATGCGGTGGCTCAACGCCTCAATATTCCCAACGATAAAGTTATTAGTAATCTCGCCAATTATGGCAACACCTCCGCCGCCTCCATCCCCATCGCCTTAGATGAAGCCGTGCGGCAAGGTAAAATAAAACCCAATGACACAATAGCTGTATCCGGCTTTGGCGCTGGACTCACATGGGGTGCAGCAATTTTCCAGTGGGGAAGATAAAGCTTAGTCAAGAGTCCATAGTCCATAGTCAAATGACTGTGACTGTTGACTGTTGACTGTTGACTGTTGACCAATGACATTGACCAATGACTAAAACTGCATGGGTGTTTCCCGGACAAGGTTCCCAAGCTACAGGAATGGGAATAGATTTGTTAGATATACCTTTGGCAAAAGAGAGATTTGCCGAAGCTGAGACTATCTTAGGCTGGTCTGTCATCGAAAAGTGCCAAAGTGAAGTAGAAGAGTTATCGCGTACTCTCTACACCCAGCCTTGTCTCTATGTAGTAGAAACCATTCTTGCTGACTTAACTAGGGAACGGGGACAACAGCCAGATTTAGTCGCCGGTCACAGTTTAGGCGAATACATAGCCCTTTACGTTGCAGGTGTATTTGGTTGGGCTGAAGGTTTACGCCTAGTCAAGCGTCGCGCCGAACTCATGGATAGCGTTTCTGGGGGAATGATGGCGGCGCTGATGAACTTTGACCGCGAACAGTTGGATACGGTTATCGCCGCCACACCTGATGCAGTCCTAGCCAATGATAACAGCCCCGCCCAAGTCGTTATTTCTGGCACTCCAGACGCCGTACAAAAGGTAATGTCTGAAGTTAAAGCCAAACGCGCCATCCCGTTAAAAGTTTCCGGTGCATTCCACTCCCCCTTAATGGAAGCCGCTTCGCAAGAATTCCAAGAAATTCTCGCAGCTGTGGAATTTCAACCTGCTAACGTCCCCGTAATTTCCAACGTCGAACCTGCACCCAGCGATGACGCAGAGAATTTAAAACAGCGCCTCATCAATCAAATGACTGGTTCAGTCAGATGGCGAGAAATTTCCTTACTACTTCCCACCATTGGTATTGAGAAAGTAGTAGAAATCGGCCCTGGTAACGTGCTAACTGGTTTAATTAAACGTACCACCTCTGATTTAAGCTTAGAAAATATTCGTAACGCCTCTGAGTTGCCTAGTTAGGGGCTAGGGGCTAGGGAAGGAGGACAAGGGGGACAAAGGGGACAAGGAGGACAATGACAAATGACAAATGACAAATGACAAATGACCAAAAGCCGAGAACCATTAATTAGTTTGGCACTGTATCACGCTTTTAAGTGGTCAGTAGTCAGCCCTATGCTACATACTTACTTTCGTGTCCGGATTGAGGGTGTGGAAAATGTGCCGCAATCCGGGCCTTTATTGGTGATAAGTAATCATGCTAGCTACTTTGACCCGCCAATTGTCTCTAACTGTGTGCTGCGTCCTGTAGCGTACATGGCGAAGGAAGAGTTATTTAAAGTACCTGTTTTGGCGCAAGCAATTAAATTATATGGTGCTTACCCAGTAAGCCGGGGTGCAGCCGATCGCACTGCTATTCGTTCAGCTTTAGAATGTATTGATAATGGTTGGGCTGTAGGTGTTTTCTTGGAAGGTACCCGCACCCCAGATGGACGAATTACAGACCCTAAAAGAGGCGCAGCTTTGTTAGCCGCCAAGGCGAAAGCACCTATATTACCCGTGAGTTTATGGGGTACGGAGAAAATTCTCCAAAAAGGCTCGTCAATACCCCAAGCAGTACCCATCACTGTTAGGATTGGTAAGGTAATTGATGCACCTACTTCCACAAATAAAGAGGAATTACAAGCGCTGACGCAAAAATGCGCCGATGTAATTAACCAGATGCATGATTTAGGAAGATAAGTGAGAAAACCAGAAAAATCTGCTCAAAGGAGGTAGCGATCGCTCTTAGGTTTCTGTAGGTTTAAATACAATGCCTTTTTTGAATTCCTTATGAGCGCCTTTGAAGCTAAGACTTTTTGGGAACGATTAAATAATTTAGCGTTAGTCCGTTTTTTGCTTTTAGTAGCTTCTGGCTGGGCAAGCATCCTACTTTTAGAATACTTTCAAGGGGTGATTGTAATTTTTACATTCGCCGCTATTTTAGCTTTTTTACTCAGCTATCCCGTACAATGGCTGCGGCGTTTTTTACCCCACGGTATCGCTGTATTTGTGGTTTTTCTCCTCAGCATTGTGATTATTGGGGGAATAGCAATTACATTAGGTTTAGCTGTTTTATCTCAAGGTCAACAACTAATAGATAGTATCACTACTTTTTTAAATTCTTTAGCTCCTTTTATAGAGCGATTAGAAACATTTTTACGCAACCGCAACCTGCAAATAGATTTAGCTTTTATTCAAGAGCAATTACGCAATCAAGCTGTTAATAGCTTAGTTAACAGCTTAACTATTTTACAACAATTCTTAACTAATTTTGTCACTTTTATATTAATTTCTGTAATTGCCTTCTTTATGTTGTTAGATGGCGAGAAAATTTGGCAATTAATATTAAAAATAGTTCCCAGACAGCGACGTACTAGATTTAATAAAGTCATCCAACGCAGCTTTTTAGGATTTTTTCGCGGTCAATTGTTATTAACTTTATTTTTAACCAGCGCTACTTTATTAGTATTTTTACTTTTAAACGTGCCTTTCGCCTTACTATTATCAGTAATTGTGGGTCTATTAGATGTTATACCTGGTATCGGCGCAACATTAGGAGTGAGTACTATCACCTTAATTGTATTATCTCAAAATGTGTGGCTAGCTGTAAAAGTATTTATTGCTTGCATTATTCTTCAGCAAATTCAAGATAACTTAATTGCGCCGCGAATTATGCAAGGTGCGCTCAATTTAAACCCAATAGTAGTATTTTTTGCATTGCTAGTAGGTGCCAGAGTAGCAGGTTTGCTAGGAGTTTTTATATCTATCCCTATCGCTGGTGTAATTGTCTCTTTGTTTGAAATTGAGGAAATGCAAGCAGAGAGTTAGTAATTTGTTATTTGTTTGTGGTGTTTACAAAAATGTACAATTAAATTGAGGATGATAAAAAGATGAGGATTTATGCCAGACTTAAGAGCAGATTTGACAGAGAATTTAGATGAGGCGGAATGGGAATGGCTAATTCCTCATGTCAAAAGAGATGCAGTAATTCTAGTAGCACAGGGACTAGACTTGTTAGATGTGGGAGTTGCGATCGCAGGTGATAATATTCCCCAAGTACAAATATGGATTGATGAGCAATTAATTACTAAACCTTCAAAAGAACAGTTAGGAGAATGGAATAGTAATCCCCAAAAACGGTTTCAAACGCTGATTGTTCAGCCATACGTAATAGTACAGGAAATGGTAAATACTTAACCTCAAAATTCTCTTACTCTCTGCGCCTCTGCGCCTCTGCGTGAGAAAAACCATCCCCCAATAAACAAAGCCAAAATTAATTGTAGGGTGTGTTATGCCGCAGGCTAACGCACCTTCAATTTTTATATACCTGATCAATGCAAATATAACTTTAACCTAATAAATATATTTACATGGTGCGTTACGCTGAAGCGATAACACACCCTACAATTTAAGGTTAATTTAAAAAATAATTTTTGGCTAAACTAAAGCTTTTAATAAAGCCTGAAGTTTCAATTGTACCTCTGCAAATTCTTTTTCTGGGTCGGAACCGGCGACGATACCAGCACCAGCATACAACCTAGCGCGATCGCCATCTATTAGTGCTGAACGAATCCCCACAATAAACTCGCAGTTACCGTGAGAGTCTACCCAGCCTAAAGGCGCAGCATATAAACCTCTCTCAAAGTTTTCGTAACGGCGGATTTCTGCGCAAGCAATATCCCGCGCTGCGCCAGCTACAGCCGGTGTAGGATGCAATTGTCCGACAATCTTGAGAGGATGGACGTTAGGTGGAACTATGGCGCTAATGGGCGTCCATAAATGCTGAATGTTGGTTAACTGTCGTAAACGTGGCGGTAATATCTGGGGTAATAAGCCGATGTGCGAGAGGCGTTGAGTAATATAATCAATAACTAGGGAATGTTCGTGTTTTTCCTTTTCGCTATTAATTAAACTATTGGCGTTTGCTGCATCTTCCGCAGGTGTTTTACCTCTAGGTGCGGAACCGGCTAAAGCGTCAGTGATTAACTGCTGTTGACGAATGCTAATTAAACGTTCTGGACTAGCACCAATAAAGTTTTGTCCTTTACCATTACTTGTAGAAAAAATATAGCAATTCGGATGAATTTCTCGGAGATTATTTAAAGATTTAAATAAGTTAAAATGATTGCTAGATTTGACATCTAAAACATCTGCTAACACAACTTTAGTTAAATGTTTGGCATGAATTTTATCTAAAGCAGATGAGACAGAATTTTTAAAATGAGCAGCGTTTGTAACAGAGGTTTTTTGATAATTGCTGGGAAAATTGTCAATTTTTGGCGAGTGATATTTTAAAGAACTGATAGTATCAATTTTATTAAAGAGAGTTTGAATTAATTTAGAAATATTAACGCTGGCATTCATGACTGAATTCATTACCAACATACAAGATTGATTTTTGACAGAAATTTGCCAACGTGGGAGAAAAATAGTTGCCGATGGAAAGGGATAATCTGCTTGAAAATTTTGATTAAAAAAGCTGAAGTAACAGAAAAAATGTGGCCCTGAAAAAGGTTTGTTATTATTTCCAAAGCTAATAATATTTTTGAGAGAATTTTTGATAAAATATTCGGCTTTATTAAAGCGATCGCTGCCATCAATATGTAACTCGGCTACAGAATCAATCGCGGCGATCGCTTCGCCTTTACCCTTATTTTCAAAATAAAAATTTATCTCATTCACTTGAGAAATTGTATCCAAGATCACTAAAGGATCGACCAAGTCAATTTCTAGAGAGATACTGACGATTTGCCTACTATTATTTGTCAGGCAATTTTGCTGCACTCCTTCCAGAAATTGGTAGAGGCCTTTGCGATCTACAAAGAGGTTGTGACGACATGGTGAAACTGTCATGGATCTAGTAATAGTAAATTTTTTTTAAGTTATCTTCCTAAAGTGCAATTAAACATGGTCATGTATTCTTACAGGTAACATATTAAGTCGCCATTTCACCAGAGTATGGTTTGCCTTGTTTTCGGTGTTGCAAGACCACGACAAGCCATGCTCAGTTTTATGCTGCAATTTGAGAATATGCTGCGAGTAAAAACCAAAATTTTTGACAAATTAGCAATATTTGGTGTCTCACAAAATAATAAAATCTAAAGATGTGTAAGCTTATGGCAATTTAGTTAACCACGGCTGATGACTACAAAGCAGATTTTATATCCCAAAGGCAAGTTATGGATGGCGGCTATTAAACCGCCAATGTATAGCGTTGCCATTATGCCTATTTGGGTAGGAACATCCGTAGCATTTGCAGAAACAAAAATTTTTAATGGGGCAATATTTTCTACTTTTATTGCGGCGGCGATTTTAATTTTAGCCTGGGAAAATATCAGTAATGATGTGTTTGATTCGGAAACGGGTATAGATAAAAATAAACACCATTCATTGGTAAATTTAACAGGCAAAAAATTAGCAGTATTTTGGTTAGGAAATCTGTGCTTAATTTTAGGGTTGCTAGGCATTCTAGCGATCGCAATTTGGCAACAAGACCTAACTGTGATTTGGTTAATTCTGCTTTGCTGTGGTTTGGGCTATATGTACCAAGGGCCTCCCTTTCGTTTAGGATACCAGGGTTTAGGTGAGATTCTGTGTTTTTTTGCCTTTGGGCCGTTGGCAGTGAGTGCAGCATACTACAGCCAAACCCAAACTTGGTCAACAACCAGCTTACTAGCTTCGGTAATAGTTGGCATTGTTACTAGTTTAATTTTGTTTTGCTCCCACTTTCACCAAGTTGACGATGACATAGCCGCCGGAAAGCGATCGCCTATTGTTCGCTTAGGAACTGATAAAGGTTCGCAACTCCTGACTTGGTTTACCGCCAGTATTTACCCCCTCAGCTTGATTTTGGTGTTATGGGGCGTTTTTCCCGTATGGACATTGTTAAGTTGGCTAAGTTTACCCTCAGCCTTTAAGTTATGTCGCCACGTACAGCAAAATCACAACCAACCAGACAAGGTAAGCAATTGTAAATTTATCGCCGTCGCCGTCCATTTTTGGAGTTGTTTGCTATTAGGCGTCGGGTTCGTGTTGTAGAGGCTAGGGGCTAGGGGCTAGAAAGATAAGGAAGGGGGACAAATGACACATGAAAATTGTACAGACGCGATTAATCGCGTCTCCATTGACTATTGATAATGTGACTTACAAATTTGAATTTAGGCCAATCGCGCGAAAGTTTTTGCGATCGCTTACCACGAGTCATGGTAACTGGGATATCCGCGAAAGCATTATTATTCGGCTGATTGATGATGCGGGTAGGGTGGGATTCGGTGAAATTGCGCCTATTAGCTGGTTTGGTTCGGAAACTCTCACACAAGCTTTGGATTTTTGTCACCAACTACCCCAAGAAATTACAGCCAAGGCGATTTTCACCATTCCCGATGATTTACCCGCCTGTCAATTTGGTTTTGAGTCAGCATTGGGGGAATTGGGGACAGAGGAGATAAGGG
>NZ_AP018207.1:1762500-2118499 GCF_002367995.1 Calothrix brevissima NIES-22 | reverse complement strand
GGGGACAAGGGAGACAGGGGGGACAAGGGGGACAAGGGGGACAAGGGGGACAAGGGAGAATAATCAATGCCCAATGCCCCATGCCCCATGCCCTATGCCTAATTACAGCGCCCTACTTCCCGCTAAAGAGGCGGCATTAAATGCATGGCAGAATCTTTGGGAGGAAGGATATCGCACGTTTAAATGGAAAATTGGCGTTGATGCGATCGCACAAGAACTGAAAATTTTTAATTTACTGATTCGCAGCTTACCAGATACCGCAAAACTGCGATTAGATGCGAATGGTGGGTTAAGTTATTCAGAGGCTAAGTTATGGCTGGAAAATTGCGATAAATTTAGCGAAAAGATGGAATTTATCGAACAACCGCTAGGTGTAACGGAATTTGCGGGGATGTTGCAGCTGAGTCAAATATATAAAACTGCGATCGCTTTAGATGAATCTGTCGCCACCATCGCCCAGCTTCACGCCGCTTATCAACAAGGTTGGCGAGGGATTTTTGTCATTAAACCTGCGATCGCGGGTTCACCATCCAAATTAAGGCAGTTTTGCCGACAATATAACATTGATGCGGTGTTTTCATCAGTATTTGAAACTGCGATCGGTAGAAAAGCCGCACTCCAGCTAGCAGCAGAATTATCTCAGCATAACCATGCATTGGGTTTTGGTACTAACCACTGGTTTGAACAACAAGAAGATACTTGGCTTGAAAGTCTATGGTAAACCCTTTAAACAATTTGAGAAATTTAGGCGTGCGTGATTGGCTAATTTGTGACGATAGTCTGCAATTACAGCAATTAGCAGAAGAATTTTATTTAGAACTCATCGATTTTTGTGCATCAGGTACAACACCAAAAATTATTTTAGCGGAACGCCAACCAGAAAAATTTTTAGCAGGTTTTATCGCAGCTTGTAGCGCTAATTGTCCTGTATTTCTTTGTAACCCTGATTGGGGAACGCAGGAATGGGAACAAGTTTTTGATATAGTTCAACCTGATATTATTTGGGGAACTGAAGCGATAAATATATCCCCAAAAATTTATCAGCGTCAATCTAAAATCCCAAATTGGATTATGATTCCCACAGGTGGCTCATCAGGAAAGATTAAGTTCGCCATCCATACTTGGGATACTCTTGTCGCTTCTGTTCAAGGATTTAGACAATATTTTAATTTAAATTATATTAACTCTTTTTGTGTATTACCGCTTTATCATGTCAGTGGTTTAATGCAGTTTATGCGTTCTTTTACTACTGGTGGTAAGCTAGCTATTTTACCATTTAAATCATTAGAATCTGGTCAAATATCTAATATAGATATATCAGATTTTTTCCTATCTTTAGTGCCAACCCAATTACAGCGACTACTACAAAACCCTAATTTAACTAATTGGTTATCACAATTTCAAACTGTCATGCTAGGTGGTGCACCTGCGTGGGATGAATTATTAGAAAAAGCTCGATTTCATCATATTAGATTAGCACCAACCTACGGGATGACAGAAACCGCCTCACAAATTGCTACCCTGAAACCTGATGATTTTCTGGGTGGTAAAGTTAATTCTGGTAAAATTCTGCCTCATGCTAAAGTAATAATTCATAACCAAAATGGCGACATTTTAGATAATAATCAACCAGGTAATATCACCATTCAAGCTCAATCTTTAGCCCTTGGTTACTATCCCAAACTTTGGGATAATCAGCATAATTTCTCAGTTGATGATGTTGGCTTTTTAGATGAACAAGGTTATTTAAATATAATTGGGCGTAATAGTGACAAAATAATTAGCGGCGGTGAAAATATTTATCCTTGCGAAGTTGAATCAGTTATTAGAACTACCCAAATGGTTAATGATATTTGTGTAATTGGCGTACCAGATAATCATTGGGGACAAGCATTAACAGCAATTTATGTACCCAAAGATGCTTATACTGCATTGCAAATTAAAACCTATATCCAAGATATACTTTGTAAATTTAAGATACCAAAACACTGGATTTCTGTACCTGAATTACCTCGCAATTCTCAAGGTAAAATTAACCGTCAACAACTACATCAACTAGCAATCCAACATCTTGATCATAGACCAATACAGTTAAGTTAAGCATTACTTCCTTCTATTTCTTCTTCTCTCTGCGTCCTTGGCGTCTTGGCGGTTTATTAAAAAAAATTGACCGATATCGCAGTGTTTTAGTCCTAACTGAACCGTATTGGATCATAGACTTCTTGCATAAATATTGTGGCTGTTTGGACTAGGAGTTGGAAAAGCTAACGCAGCACCGCCCAGAGTATAAAACTTTTAATTGCGTTTGGGTGCAATTCCCCAAACTTTAATTTGTTTATCAAAACTACCACTGGCTAACATTTGCCCATCAGGACTAAAAGCGATCGCACTTACCCAATCTGTATGTCCGCTAAGTGTATTAATTAACTCGCCTGTAGTCCAATCCCAGAGTTTAATTCCGTCTTTACCAGCGCTAGCGAGAGTTTTACCGTCAGGATGAATAGCGATCGCATTTACCCAATTGTTATGTCCTTTGAGGGTACGGACTAGTTCGCCAGTATAAATATTCCAAATTTTAATAGTGCGATCGCGGCTAGCAGTAATTAAATGTTCTCCGTCTGGGGTAAAGGCTACAGCAGTGACTATATCCGTATGTCCCACATAGGCGCGAGTTAATTTTTCACTCACTAAGCTCCATAGTTTCACCACACCTTGATAATCCCCGCTAGCTAAAGTTTGTCCATCAGGACTCACAGCCAGAGTATGAATCAAATTACCAAAGCTGGCTAAAGTGGCTAAAGGGCGCTGCTGTGGTAAATCCCATAAGCGAATTCCATCCATCCCACCACTGATGAGAATTTGATTATCTGGAGACACCGCTAAAGACAGCACATTAGTACTATGTCCCACAAATGAACGTTGAAATTTTTGATTTTTCAGATTCCAGAGATTAATTGTGTAATCGTTACTACAGCTAGCGAGGGTTTGTCCATCTGGGGAAATTACCAAAGATTCCACAGCAGTTTTATGTGCTTTGCGAATCGTCCCCACCCTATTCCCTGTTGTCAGATTCCACAAGCGAATTACACCTTCATTGTCAGCTCCACCACTGGCGAGAATTTTGCTATCTGGGCTAAAAGCCAGGGATTTTACTGTTCCCCCATGTCCTTGAAGCGTGTAAATTAACTGAGGATGACGAAAATCGGTTTTAATTTGAGAATTTGTTGCTTGTGTAGCAGCATCAGCAGTTTTCCCAGAAAATCCCTGCCAAATTGTCACAGGAAAAGCCATAGCAGCCATAAATGCTAAGACAATATACGGGCGAAGCACAGAATAATTCCTAACTTTTCCCTTGCTGCTCACTGTTGTTTCTCATTTGGTAACACCTGCTGTCACCTTACTCTAGGTTTTACGCTGCCGTCCTCCGAGCGTATACTGAGGTGTTGGGCATGGGGCATTGGGGGAAAAATCCCAATTGTACAGACAAGGGTTCATCGCGTCTCTTAACGCCAACGCAAAATACTTCACTTGGAAAACTTCCGGTGAAGAACATCAAGACACCTTACCCTATCAAGGTACTGTCTTTTGAATTATGAATTATGAATTATGAATTATGAATTTTAAATTGTTTATTGTGGTGGCTTCTTCTTAGTTACACTCAGCATAGGTAAAGTTGTACTAGAAGAACGAGAAGGTAGGTAATGTTGGACTACAGGCTCCTCTTCTGCTATTGGGCGATTTTGCTGTATGCGCCAGAGTTTAACACCAAGGCTAACTCCGGCTGTAACTAAACCAAAGGTAAATAACGACCAACTATCATCTAAACCGCCAATCAGCGCATCTACTACGCCCATTGTGATCAGTAGACTGACGATTGGCTCTTTGCGGTAGGATGACTTCAAAAAACGCGGAAGTATAACGTTCATCACTGTTTAATTGGAATTTGTATGGCTTTTGGTGAAAGAGAATAAATCTTTCCTTGATCCCTCTGCCTTTTGATGCAGTTAGTCAAGGAATTTAAAGTATTATAATTATCTTCAGTAGGAGAGGAAGTGTAGCAATTTACCTACTTGCACATAGAAATGTAAGTTTTGGATAAAGTTGTCACTTTTGGTGGATCTCTTAGCCATAGACGATAAGTCTTGAGAAGTAGTTTCGCTATCTATTAATTAAGTCAAAACCAGCCAGAATAACCAGCTGGTTCCAACTCTTCTAATTACTAGCTTACAACTTTCGTGCTTGTGCGTTGTGGCAGATCTACTTCAGACCGAGCCATGATAGCACGCCTTGATTGGTGACGTATTCAATTACGACCATCAAGATAAAGCCAATCATCGCCGCTCGACCATTTAATCGTTCGGCATATTCGTTAAAGCCTAACTTTGGTTCCTCTAGTTTGGGTGTAACAGTTGGCTTTGGCTGTGTCATCATTAAAAATTCCTCTCTTACTGTTCGGCAAACGAAATTGATCTAGAAAAGCCTGTAGACTTTGCTGCGTTTGGCTGAGTCGTCTTCAACTGAGCATCCTCGCCGCTAGTCTTCAGACATCAGAACTTCCTTAGGTGTAGAACTGACTTGCTCTGCTAGGAACTCAAGCTACATTGCTTAAGTAACCAAGTAGCAGCTTTGGGGTACGACCCCGTGTAAACTTCTGTTTACATTTTTTTATTATTCTTTATATATTTTAGAAAGACTAGGGCAATAGTCAAGGGTAAGACTTGGTCGCACCGTAATGGAAGTTAGGCAACAAAAGAACAATTTGGTTAGCAATCCTTAATACGGAAGTAGCCAGTCTAATACTGGCAGGCTAAAGTGAAACCACAATATTATTAGAGGCGATAAATGGAAATCGGCGTTCCTAAGGAAACCAAGGATCAAGAGTTTCGTGTAGGGTTGAGTCCTGCGAGTGTACGGGTGTTGAAAGAAAATGGTCATGCTATTTTCGTACAGACACAAGCAGGTGTTGGTAGTGGATTTACTGATGAAGACTACATCGCGGCAGGCGGTGAAATTGTTTCAACACAAGATTCTGCATGGAATCGCGAACTAGTAGTAAAAGTTAAAGAGCCACAAGAGGCTGAGTATAAATTTTTGCAAAAAGGACAGATATTATTTACTTATCTGCATTTGGCAGCCGATCGCAAATTAACAGAACATTTAATTGATTGTGGCACTTGTGCGATCGCCTATGAAACAGTAGAACAACCCGGTGGTAATAAATTACCCTTGCTCTCTCCCATGAGTATTATTGCTGGGCGGTTATCCGTACAATTTGGTGCAACTTATTTAGAACGGCAAAAAGGCGGGCGAGGCGTTCTTTTGGGCGGTGTTCCGGGAGTGAAACCGGGTAAAGTAGTGATTTTAGGCGGCGGCGTTGTGGGGACAGAAGCCGCTAAAATCGCTATAGGTATGGGAGCGATCGTGCAAATATTAGATGTAAATGTCGAACGCTTATCTTACCTAGAAACTCTATTTGGCTCTAGAGTTGAACTACTTTATAGCAACTCCGCCCATATAGAAGCCGCAGTTAAAGAAGCTGATTTGCTTGTTGGTGCTGTTTTAGTGCCAGGACGTAGAGCACCAATATTAGTATCCCGCGAATTGGTACAAAAAATGCGTCCTGGTTCGGTAATTGTGGATGTTGCTGTCGATCAAGGCGGTTGTGTAGAAACCTTACGCACCACTAGCCATACAAACCCTGTTTACATTGAAGAGGGAGTGGTGCATTATGGCGTTCCCAATATGCCTGGTGCAGTACCTTGGACAGCCACCCAAGCACTAAATAACAGTACTTTACCTTATGTGGTGCAGTTAGCAAACTTGGGCATAAAAGCGTTAGATGTTAACTCTGCATTGGCTAAGGGTGTGAATGTGAATCATCATCGCTTAGTGCATCCGGCTGTACAGGAAGTATTCCCCGACTTGGTAAGTTAATGCATAACAAACTTGATTTTTAGAGAAAGTTTGTATTCATCTAGAAATTACAGGTGTAGTTTTTATACCTAATTTACCAAAGTAGTTTACCAGATACGCAGTTGCGTGTCTGGTAAATTTTCGCGTATCCGATCGCTTAATATTCTGATTATGTCTTAGGTGTGGGTGTGCGATCGCTCTTTTTCCTTTTATCCTCCAGGCAAAACATTTCTGTATTTTCAAGAAAGAAGTTATTGCTAATGTGGAATAAAAGACGATTTTATACTATTTTAAACATTGATAATGGATTTAATTTTATGGTTAATCTGTTCAAATTCCTGATACTTTTGATCAATTATTACCTTATCAGCGTGGTGGTCTTCTACAGTTTGTTGATGAAATTTTTCCTGTTGTTCTAGCAGGTTTTCATAAAATGAGATGGCTTGCTCAATTTTTTTAGCTGCTATTTCAATCCGTTCATTAAATACTGAGATAATCATATTATCTAAATTTTCAAAAATACTATCTAGAGAATTCACGAATTGTTCACAACCTAACTGAAAAACTTTTTCTCTAACACTATCTTCTATAATGGCGATTCCTCCTCCTCCAAATAATCCAGCACCCATACCTGCAATAATTGCTAAAATTGGCCCAGCCATAAAGATTACTGGTACTAGTGCTGCACCAACACCAATTGCCCCAAAACCACCCCAAAAACCTGTTTTAGAAATAAAATCAGTCTGCTCGGCACTAATAAATTTCCAAGTATTAGATTCATTATCTGAAAAATAATTAAAATTTTGAAACTCAGAATTAATTGTCTCAAGTTCAAATTGTATTGTTTCATCTAGGAATTCTAAAGGTTGCTTCAATATAGATTGTTTTAGCTGTTCATTAATCCACATATCAAGTTCTGCTGATAAATTATGATTAAATTGATGAGCATAATCTTGTGCTAATTTATCTCGACTCCAAATTCCTGAGTGTTGAGAAGTCCATTGAAGAGATTTTAAGGCTAAAGTTTCTTCCAGTTTTTCAATCCAAGAATTCCAAGATTCATTAGCTTGTTCAACTACTTGTTCTATCAGATTATTTGCCAGTAAACGTATTTTTACATCACGCCCGCTAGCTTCTCCAATTTGTTCTAAGATTTTTTGTTTTTCAGCTTCTGAAAGTTTTATCTTACCCTCTAGAGTATCTTCAGCTTGCTTAAGCCATTTGATGCTTTTTTGAATCAAATTCTCAACTTCAGCGATCGAACGCTCTAGTTTTAATAGCCCACTCTCAAATGTCAAAAACTTTTCTATTGATTGCTTAAATGTAGAAAAATTCTTGAGATATTCATCCTCATGTCCGTTAAAAATTGCATCGAGTGTAGCTTGAGCAGAAATAAAATGAATGCGATTTGTACCTGATATTATTGGATGCTCTCCCTGAACAAATTTTGTAATTCGCTGTTTAATCTGCTCCTTACCTTTTTCAGTACGGATTAAATCCATAAAATTGCAAACAACAAATAAATTATTCGCAGGCTCAGTCTGTTTACCGCCATTAAGATTGACTTTTAAATAATTCAGTAAATCCCGTTCTCCCTGTGTTAAAGGACGCGAAGCATTAGTAAGAAAAATCACAGCGTCCGTATTTGCTAATAATTTTTTGGTAATAGCAGTTCGTTCAGGGTGTTCATTTAAGCCTGGAGAATCAACAATTTCTACCCCATTACTGCATAATTCTAAATCAGGATGTTCAAAAATAAGTTCTTCAAGTTTTGATTGAGCTAGTTCATCGCTCAAACAATCAATCGCTGCCTCTTCAGAAATACTTGCCTTTTTTTGATACTCAGTAAAGGGAATTTCTTCTTCTCTACCATCCTTATAAAGACAGACTACCCGTTTTTGTTTTCCATATTTCAACACAGTTACAGTACCGCTACAAGGAATCTCTCTTGCTGGTTGAATTGTTTCACCAAGTAAAGCATTAAGTAAAGTTGATTTTCCTTGACTAAATTCTCCAACAACTGCTAAACGAAATCGCTGCGATTGATTTTTTTCCCATACAGCTTTTGCTTCTTCTAGCAAAGATTCAGGTAAAAAACCACCTTGTTGGCAATTTTGAATAATGTGAAAAATCTGTTCACATGAGTTATTTAATTGCTGGCTATGCTCTTGAAACTTCTTTAACTCATTGTAAGTTATAGCTATGCGTTGCTGATTTACATGGGTTTCAGGTAAATTAGGTAAGGTTGCTAACATATCCCGCGCTGCTTTTACAAATAAAGTATCTAGATCGTGAAAGCGTGCAGTATCTAGTAAAAACCGAACTTCTTTTAAAGCTACTAAATCTATATTTTCTTGATTAGTAAATGCAGATTCTAGAATTGTTAAATTTTGTGTATTAATACTTAAATGTTTAGCTACTATCTCCAAATACTTTTTCTCGCGGGAGTCTATTTCCCCATCAGCAGCAGACATTTCATAACCAAATCCAATTAACAAAAGTCTTTGAGATTCCGTCAGTGGAGCAGTTAGTATTAATAAATCATCAGCTTTTGTATATAGCTGATTTTCTTTAACACCCTTAATCAATAAATGCGTTAATCTACGCACATCACTTTCTGGGATACTGAAGCGATACAATGTTGCCAGTAACCTTTGTTTCTCTAAATCTGTTACTTTACCATCAACAAACATTACACCTACCAGCACCGTTACTAAACTTGCCAGAAATATCACTGGTGGTGTCAAATCTTTTTGGCCGAGCTTTTGTCCAGTCAGATGGGACAATAAATCAATCGCTTGTCTGTTATCCAATAATGTATTCATCAAGAGTATCAATGGGTATAGTTTTACCTGTTTAGTATTCCCGTTATTTAGCCAGAATTCACTAATTACTGTGTAAATACGGTTACTTTGATACGGAAGCAAAAGCTAACGTTGAATAGATAAGCTATTAGTCGATAAAAATATGTTGTTTGAATTCGCTCCTGCAATTCAAGCTGGGATTGAAGCGGGTAAATACTTACAAGTATTTAGTAACGGAGTACCTATCGGTTTAGCACGGGATGCGATAACTGGAGAATTCATTGCTCATGCTGTAGCTGCAACAATCCAAAACAATCCTTTAGCACCCCTAGTTTCACCTGTGCAGTTTGTGATCCAAGGAGCTGGTATGGTGCAAAACTACATGGGTTTCCAAGAAAGCTACCGACAAATAGGTGTAGTGCAAACTGGGTTACAATCGCTGCAAAATAGCGTGGGTGTTCTACAAGCAACTACCGCATTGATTGGTGTAGGAACTGTAGCTGGTGTAGTGCTTGGTGCAGTTAATTTACACCAAACACTCAAACTCCGCAAAGAAGTTGAGCAAATGCGCTTAGAAGTTAAAAACGGCTTTATTAATTTAAAACAAGCACTCAAGGATCAAGGAGCAGAAATTAGGCAAATAATTGAGCAAGTTGCTCAAGATATTAAATTTGAACAGCATCGCACAGTTTTAATCAGGGCGTATGGATTATTTATCCAAGCACTAAACCGCTTTCGTTCAGCGATGCAATTGCAAGATGCTAATCGCAGAAATGCAGAAATAGATGGCTCGCGAGAAATGTTATTTACAGCTTTAGCTGATTATAATAACCCCCACCTGTTAGAAGAAACTTGTGCCCCCGGACAGTTACGCAGATTAGAATGTGCTTGGGCAATAGAACAGGCAATAATCGCAACATATCAAGCCCAAAATGAGATGTCAGCTGTTAGTGATAGACTTTACCATCTACAAAATATGATTTGTGAAAATGCTTGTATGATAATTGAGTTGTGTGACTCTCATGATGAACTCAATTTTCTTTTCCCGGAAATCAGCCGGATTCGTAACCATGATTTAGCAGTTGTAGAGACATGGCAAAATCAAGTTGATTGGATGCGATCGCTACCTCAATCAGAACTTAAACTTTTAAATAGTGCTGATTTCAATACTTCTGAATTTAACTATACTCCCAATATAAACCAAGTCACAACTGTTTTAGCCGCACCACCCGAACAACTTGCATACGATAATTTTAGGGAAAAATCTCACTTTTATTCTCTGCGCGATCAGCTAACATATATGTTTAAACCAGCACTACGTAAAGAACATGAAGCCTATGTACATCAACAAGCTAGTATTGCTGGTTACAAAACATTAGTTATCAAAAATTTACAGCAAGCTTCTGACTTAACAGTTGCCAACCTGTATTCCTACTTTAAAGTTCGGGATGAATCAGAAATTGATCCAGCAGAAGTAGTAGATGCTATGGCAATATAAGTGCGATCGCATCTATCAACCCAAATTTTCACTTATCAATAATCCTATCTTTCGCATTAACTCAATATGAGTATATTTAACAAATTAACAGCAACTTTTCAGGCATCTAAACAATTACTAAAACAAGCACTGGAAGAATATATTATATTTAGTGCAGCAACTAAACAATTGACGTTGAGAAAAAAAGCTGTTTTAGTTCTGTGCCAACAAGCTGAATCTAGAGTTGAGCAATTAAAAAGCTTAAAACCTGATGTTGATCAAGGGCTTATTGCAACAATAGAATATAACCAAATTCAAGTCGAAGTGCATTTTACTCCCGAAAAAATTACGCTGCACAAAGACTATATTGAAGGAGAACTGCGATTATTGAAAAAACCTCAGTTTGATACTGAATCTATAGCCTATCGTTATCTCATCGCCGGGTGGCAAATATTTCTAGGGGGTACAATTCCTCATGGAGTGTTACCAAAAGGGATGAGAATTGAAAACGATAAAGTTTACTATAATATTCCTCGTAATCAATCTCAGCTTTTAGATGTCTTGTTTCATAATCTAGAAAATGACTCGGTTTTAATGACTAAATTGCAACAAGGAGATTTAACTATTCAATCATCTGTAGCTGTGAATTGGAATGATTTGCCGCTGCAGAAATTGTTTCAGCTTTTGAATGTTAAATAGATGTAATCAGCTATTCTGCTGTTAAGTTGCACAATCTATCGTGAGGGCAGTTGACAGTTGACTGTTAACTGTCAACAGTTAACAGTCCTTATTAGTGGCTATATGCCAATAGCTACCCGCAGATTTTATAGTGTAATACGACTAGATTCGATGTAACAAATGTTTTGATTCCGCAAACAACGCTAAATCGTGGGTTACTTGCAAATAATTTGCGATAATTTGGGTTTTTGTCATCTAACTTTACAGAATTAGGCAAAATTATCAATATTTATTACGCAAATCAGTAGCCAAAAATATCATAAATCACATTCTTGTAGTAAATATACTGACTCGAGGAGATGTTAGGGACTTCCAGAAAATAAATTCCCCCTGCTCCCTGCCCCTCTGCCTACACAGTGATAGTATATTTTTTTAGTTGGAAGTCTCTTAATCAAAATCCAACTCCTCTGTCATCTCCTACTTGAGAAGTTTCCGAAAATTCCTGAATGCTGGTTTATACCAACCGGAATTAATTTCCGTGCCAATGTATGTTTTATTAGATGTAAAAATGACAATCGCAGGAGCTACAGTTTTATGTCTCTAGAACAGGTGAAAGCTTTTTATGACCTTTTAACATCAGAGCCAGCAATTTACGACCAATATTCTCAAAAATGCTGTCATCAAGGATTTTTTGGCAGTTACCATTGGGATAAAACAAAAATTGTCAAATTTGCGGCTACTCATGGCTATAGCTTCAGTGAAAATGAACTCGATCAAATCTGGTTTGAAAACGAGTCCAGTAGTGCAGACAATTCTCTAAATCTGGCTTAATTTGCCAACTATACAGAGATATCTGACTTAGAGATGATTTTATAATCTATATCGCTATAATTTGCTATTAGTTTGCCACATTAATCGTGATGATTTAAAGTCAGCCCAGATAGAAAGAATGATTCATCATCATTAATGTGGCATGGCGATGCAGCTAAAATGCAGAATCAGGCTGCTGTAAAAATTCTATTTCCTCGGGAGTGGAAGGGCGTCCGAGAATGAGATTGCGATGGGGGAACCGCCCAAAACGCTCAATTATTTGCAGATGTTTAAAAGCAGACTTAATCGCGATCGCACTTTCTCTATCGTGACTGATTTGCTGAAATAGCTTGACACAGCGTCGTTGATCCTCCAGATTTTCACTATGTTCAAAGGGTAAATAGATAAACCAGCGTTGTACGGGTAGGAATTCGCGATCGTAGCCTTTAGCGACAGCTTGCTGTGCTACAGAAAGCGCTTCCCAATCAGTGTTAAAGGCTTGAGGCGTGCCGCGAAACATATTTCGCGGAAGTTGATCTAGCAGCAGAATCAACGCCAGACAGCTTTCGGGAGAATTCACCCAATCGTCTAATAATCCTGCTGCAGCCTTTTGGTAAGCTTCAAGAAAGCGACTTGTCAATTCCCAATCGAAATCTGGTGTTGCTTTAAACCAAAAATCTCTGAGTTTACCGTAACCTGGTTCATCGGGATGACCAAACCAGAATTCCAAAATCGCTTTTACCTGTGACATTACTGTGATTAACCCTTGCAAAGAACTTGTCGCATTTTACGCATATTTGCGGGTAACTCAAAGTTCATTGCTTGTTGAATTAAAATAGAGGGTATCATCAAATTTGGGGTAGCTCGCACATCATAAGCAAGCAAAGTACCATTACCGCAATCTTGCAGTTCTAAATTGGCTTTAAAGTCCTCAAAAGTCCCTGTTTCCATGCGGAATTGAATTTGCTGTCCCAATACTTCCACAACATTTAAGTAAATTTCTACTTGGGCTGTGAAAAAGAAAAAGGCTTTTTGCGCTGCTTGATACAGACGCTTCACCTCACCTTTAGACAAAACCTCACTTTTGGTAATATCGGGAAAATAATGTACCCAACGCGGATAGTCTGTCAATTGCTGCCAAACTTGCGATCGCACTAGCGGTACATACATCCAAGCTGTCACCGCACCACCCCAAGCTGTGTGCGATTCTGTTTTCACTAAAATTTCACCTTGCATGAGCAATTTTTGCTCTTGTTGACTCCAAGGCATATCCTTACCTTTAATAATTGAGTCTGAGATAGGAGACGCAGACATATTAATTTCCATTACTCCTCAAATCACACAGTTAAAATGGTTTAAACTCCGAAGCATTTGATTGCATCGAGTCTAGTCCATTAAATTCTAGTTCCACTTAAGCAAATAAAATTTCCGGGAGTGGTAATTTTTCCGTAAATATTTGATGAAAATCTTTAAAAATCCGTACTAATTATGAAATAAGTTTAAAGGAAAAACTTTGGTTAATTTTACTCACTGTGGGAGTCATTGTCACCTGTCAACAAGAAAATACGCAATAGGCATTTATCTTCTTTTTTTCTTTATACCCTTGTTTGTGTCTTATCCTTTGTAGCTAGTAACATATTAGTACTTTGATTGTGTAGAACTAGCTACTAACTACTGATAGTATCTAGATTGCAACGCTTACAAGTAGTAGAGAAACTTTCCTCTTAATGAGAAATTTCAGTCAAAAACTGAATTTCTCCAAGCTAGAATGGCAAAAACATCATCAACTATGCAAGTTAGATTCGTTAATTACTGAGATTAGAGGTAAAATAAGTGAGTCAGTCTTCTTTAAATCGGCGATTAACCCAACTTTTCGGTATTCTCTTAGGCATAGGCATAGCCGTATGGTTACTGAGAGGTTTCGGTCTAATTACTTTTATTCCCGGTGGTATTATTTGGTTATTATTACTAGGCGCGATCGCTGTTGGCATTCTCGGTTATGTGCAAAAAACCTGGTGGCGTTTTTAACATTCGCGAACTGACAAAGCAATAACTCTTGTCAGTCAACAGTCAACAGTCAACGCTATTGTAAAGTAGGTGCTATTGAGATAGTTGTTAAGTTGTTGCCATTGAAGATTGTTGTGATTGGGGGTGGGGCTGCGGGATTTTTTGGTGCGATCGCTTGTGCTCAAGTTAATCCTCATGCTCAAGTTACTTTAATTGAAGCTAGCCGCCAACCACTAGCGAAAGTAAGGATTTCTGGCGGTGGACGCTGTAATGTGACTCATGCTTGTTTTGAAGCTCAAAGATTAGTGCAAAACTACCCCAGAGGTGGAAAAGCACTGTTAGGGGCTTTTACTCGCTTTCAAGCTCAAGATACCATAGCTTGGTTTGCAGCTCGGGGAGTCCAGCTAAAAACCGAAGCCGACGGTAGGATGTTTCCCATCACCGATAGTTCGGAAACGATAGTTGACTGTTTAATGAATGCGGCGCAAGCATCTGGGGTAGAACTGCGTATAGGCACAGCTGTAGTTAAAGTCCAACGCCAAACCGAGACAGCAGGGTTTGAGATTGTGCTGAAATCAAAAGAAGTGTTAAAGTGCGATCGCATTTTACTCGCCACAGGTAGCAGCATAGTAGGTCATAAAATCGCCCAAGATTTAGGGCATAAAATTGAACCACCCGTACCCTCTTTGTTTACCTTTAATATTCCCGATCCTCAGTTGCGGGGATTAGCCGGGATTAGTGTCAACCCTGTCAAGTTGCGGTTATTAACTAATAGTAAACCGCCATTAGAACAAACAGGAGCATTATTAATTACCCATTGGGGTTTAAGTGGCCCTGCTGTTCTCAAACTTTCCGCTTGGGGTGCGCGAGTTTTACATCAAAATCACTACAAAACTAAATTATTGATTAATTGGTTAGCGGAATTCTCCCAAGAAGAAGTCAGGCAAAAAATCCTCGCTGTAAAGACTGAATGGGGAAAGCGACCGATTATGTTACATCGAGGTGTAGACTTACCTCATCGCCTCTGGCAATACATTCTCACCCGTGTAGGAATTTTACCAGAGGATCGTTGGGCAGAATTGCCTAATAAAATGCTCAATAAATTAGTAGCAGAACTAACTCAAGGAGAATACACAATTACAGGTAAAGGCGTTTTCAAAGAAGAGTTTGTTACCTGTGGCGGTGTCAATCTCAAAGAAGTCAATTTTAAAACGATGGAAAGTAAGTTAGTTCCTGGTTTGTACTTTGCTGGTGAAGTCTTAGATATTGATGGTGTGACTGGTGGATTTAACTTCCAGAGTGCTTGGACTACCGCTTATTTAGCTGGTAGCGCTATAGGAATTACACTAAGTCAGTAGGGCGCGAAATGAAAATACTACCAAGGGCTGTCATTAGTCATTGGTCATTGGTCATTGGTAAGGGTTTCCAGCATCTTTACGTTTCGTAATATAGTTAGGTGCAATTACTGAATTACTGAATTAATTAATGAAGGAATTTCTTTACTCTGTGTACTCTGTGCCCTCTGCGGTTAAAATCTTTTTTTGAACAACAGAAAACGCAGAAGTAAATGAGGTACACGCTTTGGGGCATGGCAATGCCAGTGCCCCTACAATCAACGATAATCTGTACCTGATTAACTGGCAATCTGCTGTAAATTTAATAATTCCCTAAAAGTCTGATTTGGTTGTTTCTAAAAATGAAAATTTGGCAAGCTGATTTTTACCGAATTCCCCAACAAAATACTACCAAAGAAAATATCTGGGAGTTGTTAATTTGCGATGCAACTCGCAGCTTAGAATATATAGCTAGCTGTCCGCAAAAACAAGCAAATTCAACCTGGTTAACCAGTCAAATTCAACTAGCAGCAGGGGAACAAATGCCAGATATCATTCAGGTATTTCGCCCGCAATCTTTAAGTTTAATTGAGGCAGCTGGGCAGAATTTAGGGATTACAGTTGAACCTACCCGCCGGACTTTCGCACTTAAGCAGTGGTTACAAGAAAAACAATACCCCACAGTTGTCGATCAACCACCGCCTGTACCTTTACCAGAGAATCTTTGGGGCGAACAATGGCGATTTGCCACTTTAACGGCTGGGGATGTAGAAACAGCATTTAGCGATCGCCCGATGCCGATCCTCCATCTGCCAGAATATCTTAAACCCCTCAATCTCGGTTTACCATCAACCGCCCCAATTCCCGGTGTAGTTATCTACGGTGGAAGACAATCGATGCGTTTAGCCCGGTGGTTACAACAAGCTCGTCCTGTAGAGTTAAATTATGTAGCTGGTGCGCCCGATGGCTTGGTATTAGCAGCCGGTTTAGTCGATAGGTGGATTGTTGCCACTTTTGCCGATTCAGAAGTGGCAACGGCTGCTAAACTTTATCAACAGCGTCAACAACTCAGTCGCGGATTACACTTTTTGTTAGTGCAACCAGATGATTCTGGTATGACTTACAGTGGTTTTTGGTTATTGCAATCAGAACGTTGAATTCGATGAAACCTCGCCCACCCAGTTTCCCTCTCTGCGCCAAAGAGGGGTTGGGGGTGAGGTGAAAATTTTGTGTATCGAACTCAGGTTAAATTAGCTCTATTTGACATCCTCACCGCCGTAGAAGGGCGATGATTCTTCGCCACGCCAGCAACCTACAGATGGTAGGAGAACTGGTCGCCGAGTGGGGTTGACGCTTCATTGCAACGTGCTACCGAAGTAGTCTTACAGTCGCTCCACGTCCGTTTAAAGTCCAGGATGTCCTCCCGCGACTAACCGACATTGAAATATGAAGTTTGACTTTTTCCTCTGGGATGGATTGATGTTTCCTACCATTGCCCATTGGTTTTTCTCTACGCCTGCTCTCATCGTAGCTGTTTCAACGCGTCTTGAGCCTAGAGGGGGATTGTTAAGTCCAAGTATATTATACCAGAAAGCCGTCCTAGAAGGACGGGGCTTGTATCCCATTCTTTTGGTCAATTCGCCAATAAACTCCATCTTCTCGCTGCATTAACTTGTAACCAATTAACTCCCTGCGTAAAGTAGCGTAGTCAGGATGATAGCGTTTGAGTGTGTCATTCACTGTTAATTCTGGATACTGAACTCCCGGTTCAAATTTACTTGCTAGCCACTTGAGAACGACTAAGCGCTTTTTACGACTAGCGGGAATTTCTTTGAGACGTTGTACTACCTCTAGATTGTTGGCATTAGTTTCTATATAGTTACTCAAGACTTTGCTTTCCCACGCTTCCGTGTCTACATCCTCGATTAAGGAGGCTATCTTCTCTGGGGTAAAAATTTCCTTGCTAATATTTTGCAAGGCTTCGCTATCTAATTGGTAGAAGCGATTATTACCCTCTGGGCGCATAGTTACCAGATTTAGTTCCTTGAGTTTTGATAAATGATGGGATACTGTCGGTTCTTTGAGTTGTAATAGCACCGCTAACTCTTCAACACTGCACTCCTGGTTCGCTAAAATACCTACAATTTTTAATCTGCTCTCATCCGCTAAGGCTTTAAAAAATTGCAGTAGAGTCTGAAATTGTTCTTTCCTCATAATTTGTTATAATCAAATTCGACTCCGATCTAATTAGAGAGAAATCGAATTAGCTATGTTGTTGCCCTCTGAGCATTCAGAGGAGTTGTTTGGCTTGATTGTGAATTATTGTTAATTCTGCGACTCGTTCTGTCCAAAGTTGAGATTTCTTAAGTTGTTCTTTACATTTTGCTATGTTCAGACCATTCTCAAATAGAAACAGATGCAGAGGAAGTAAAACCAAACAGGGTACTTCCTTGGTACAAGCGGCGAGATTTTTAGGTGTAGACCAAAGTACTCTGTATATGGCTTTGCAAAAAGGACAAATTCCCACCAGCAGAAGAAATGGGCGCACTTTTATTAGTCAAGGCGCTTTAATGGATTATCGCGCTAGAACTAGACCTCTGTTATAAGCAGATGTCATTCTAGCAAAACCTGACAGCATTCTTATCCCTAATTTCTACTGGATAGGAATGCTGTTGTTAATATTTGCTATTAGTAATAGGGGCTAGGGGCTAGGGGCTAGGGGCTAGGGGCTAGACTTAATTAATGCTACTGGTATTGGTCAAGTTATTTCTACAAACCTAGTTTCTGACTTACCAGAACTCGGTCAACTCTCGGCTAAACAAATCTCGCGTCTAGTTGGTGTTGCACCCATTAATCATGATAGTGGTGAAGCACCACTTTTTTGTTAACTATCGCTTGACATTCAAGACAGTCGCTACGTCTTTTCAAGTTTTTGATGCTAACTGAACTGTATTGGAGTATAACAAATCAATTTTATATTTGAGATTTGAAATTTGAGATTGGGGATTACCCGAAGTCAAGGTTTAACTGACTCCGGGATTTTCAATAAGAATGGGAACTAGTAATTATCATCTTCAGTCGTCATACCTAAGTAATTGTATCTCTCAATAGATACACAAGTTAAATGCTTGGCAAATAAAGTGTTTGAGATTATTAAAACCGCCTTTCTACAAATTCATGACTTACGCAAAGGTAACTTAAAAATGAACCGCAGAAAACGCAGCGAAAAGTCTGAGCGGAGGTTTCCTCCGTAGACGCGAAGCGGCTTGCAGAAGGCATCAGAACTTTTCAAGGCAGAGTTCACAGAGTAATAAAAGTTTGAGAGGTTTTGTGCATGAGTCCTAAAATTGTTATAGAAAAAAGCTTTAACTCTATTAGAAAATTATTACAGTGGTATCAGCAGATATGAATATTATGAAGCGTAAATTGTTGATTGGTTCTCTGTTTGCTGTATTGGTATGTTTACCTTTTGGTGTTGCAACTACCAGCAAACTCTTAGCAGCAAATCCAATTTTGCAAGTGGCACAAGCAAGGTCTGCTTATGACCAATATATGCGTCAAGGTTACACTGCAACTAGACAGAGAAATTATCGCAGAGCTTTAGGACTTTTTCAGCAAGCATTACAAGCAAGACCAGGAGATAGCTATGCTAGTGCAGCTATTAGAAATGTTCAAAGTTATATGCGAGGTCGAAGAACTTTAATCGGCTTTGTACCGGGTAAACCTGGTAGAGTCAGATCCGCAGCATCGAGAGGAACTTGCTTTCAAAATGCAGATGTGGCGATTCCTTTAATTCCTAGTAGTAAGGAAGCTCAACACACTACAAAAGATCATCCAACATTCTTTTTCTACATTCCCAAAACTTCTAAAACAGTAGCAGGACTCGAATTTTCTTTACGGGAAACTCCCGATAGCGATCCTATATATAGAGAAACTTTCCCGCCAGTTGGAGAAGCGGGAATTGTGAGCGTTACTTTACCTACTAATCAACCAGCTTTACAAGCAGATAAAGAATATCATTGGAATTTTTCGATGATTTGCGATCCTAACAGTCGTGATTTAGATGTGTTTCTAGAAGGCACAATTGAAGTCATGCAGGATGCAAACATTGCTGCTCAGATACAGGAAACACCCCAACCTTTGGATCGTGCAGTTCTCTATGCAACTGCTGGCTTTTGGGAAAACGCCATCAGCATTTTAGCCGATTTACGCCGTCAAAATCCCAATAATGCAGAAGTTCAACAATATTGGGCAGATTTATTAAAATCCGTGAATTTAGATCAGGTGACAGATAAGCCTTTATTACCCTGTTGTAAGCCCCAGAGTTGAGGGGGGCTAGGGGGACAAGGGGGACAAGGGGGACAAGGGGGACAAGGAGGACAAATGACTATTGACCATTGTACAGACAAGGGTTATCGCGTCTCTAACAACTGACTATTGACTAAACCCGCGTCCAAGGTGCAAAAGCGTTCTTGACTCCAGATAGAGAACGATCCAAGCTAGGTAGGTGACGTTGTAGAACAGTTAACATGCCGTTGTTGTCAATCCAGTCGAGACCAAACTGGGTATAAACTTCGGCGCGATAGTCTTTGGTGAAGAAGCGATCGCTCTTTAACCGTCGCGAAGCCATTAAGATAAATACACGAAAGGCTGTATCGCTAAAACCAAAGCCTTTGGGTAAGTCTTCGGCAAACATTCCCACCATTAAATCAACGCTGTTGATATCGTTGTTGTAAACTTCCCGCAGTTCTTTTACCCAGGTTTGATTGCTGGTAATCTCTTCAAAGGATTTTATCCGCCCGCGACCAATAATTTCGCGAAAATCATTATAGCGGGGTACTCCACGTTCGCGATCGCGGAGGATATCAATAGCCGCTAAATCGAAAACTTCGCCGTTGTCGCGAATGAGTTTCTGTAAAGCTTTGGGATAATTGTGCAAGGTAATCGCCCCTGGATGAGCGATACCTAAAGAATAAAATAAATCTGCCAAGCCAATTTCTTCTACTACCCCCCTAGCTCTTTTACCTGCGACTTCAAAAAAGTCACCTTTGCGCAGTAATTTACCGTTTTCGTGGGAATAAAACTCAAATTCATCGGGAATTAGGGGATGTAAGCGATATACGCTGACGAATTCTTCTGTAATGTAGTAAGGGGCTGTATGGTGATCGGTAGGCGAACCAATAATGCCGCTAATTGTCTCGTTATCACTAATCCGTCCAAAAATCCGTTTGAAATTTTGACCGAGTAACCCCCACCAATTAGCATTCATGGCGATTTGCAAAGCTGGATGGGCGAGAATACCAGGAGTCCATTCAACGGTATGGATTTTCGCCATTAATGCAGCGTTAATTAATCGCGCATGGTCAAAAAGGTCGTCATCTGTCCAATCTGGGTATTGTTGTTTGAGGCGATCGCAAATTGTATTATGTTCTCTGACAAACAGAGTATGCATTAAACTTAAGCCAATCCACCAGTTATCATTAAAACCTGTGCGATCGATACCATTGGCATCAACGGGTAATAGACCATCATCACCTATAATCAATTTGCCATCAATATGCGATCGCAATTGATCGACCTGCTCCGGATGACTACCATAAATTTGCGAACCATCCCACCAATGCGTCACTTTATTAATAAATGTTGGCGGTTCTGATGTCTCTTTTTGCGGGCGAGTTTCATCGACTAAAGTTTCCTTAATCGCCATCGGTCGATGTTCTTGCGGCCAGGGATCGTTTTCTGCTAAGGGAATGACAATTTTTTTATCTGGTTGGTTATTACCATGAGAAAACCAGTCATGGTTTTGAAACTGAATCCAAGCAGCTGCCAAAATATTTAAAGATTCGGCGGGAATAAATTCATCTCGCCCCAACAACCGTTGGCTAATCTCGCGCGGATTGGGGTTAAGGAGATTTTGCCGATCTACTTTCGCCTCTGTCAAGGGCACATTCCGCCCTAAGCGAGTATTAACCATCCCCATTTGTGGCTGCTTTAAGTCGTTAAAACTACCGTCATCTGTCCGCGCTAGCAAATGACGACCATCAGCACTAGGTTGGGGATCGGGAAGCTTATCTGTATCTGGTAATTGAGAAGTATCGTGGAGATTTTTCTGTCTCAGTTCTTTGCGAAACCCAGATAATTTTAACAATGCTAATAGTGTTGGTAGACGATGCCAGGGAATTCCAAACATTTGACAAATTCCTTGAGTTTATTTTTAGACTATAAATTCTGGTTTTTCGTTATTATTACTTACACTCAAATTTTCTCAATTCCTGAAGACATAACTATTTTTTAGTAATCTACTTAGCGTTAATATTTATTAAGAAAATAAGGTAAATAACAATAATTCTGCTTTCCTTATTCACCGATCGGGTTCATAAAGGAAAAGTGTTTTAGCTCAATTCATATTTGCCAATATAGTTATATTCATTTAAGTTAGTCGGCATAATTAAAGACAACTGGCGATTGTGCAACATAGTTTGGTTGTTGACTGTTGACTGTTGAGGGACATCCAATTTTTTAAATACCCAATCAATTTGTAGTGCGAGCATCTTGCTCGCTTTTGAACACCAGCGAGCAAGATGCTCGCACTACGGAATTTGGGTAATTTATTTTTTGTAAGTGCCTGACGGTTGACTACTGACCATTGACTGCCAACGCAACATTACTAACTTTTGTCCAAAATGAATATTACCCTTCGGGGTAATATGCAAGGATGCAGAATTATTGACAATAAAGAATAGAGAAATTTTGCAGCCTTAAGTAAATCGCTGGAAATAAACGCAAATACCCTCAAAACCCTGCCTCTTGTACAGACAAGGGTTCATCGCATCTCTTTACCCAAATCATGGAGCTATAAAGATGTTTAATCAATTGAAGCTCAAACCATTGCGGATCAGAATTCCCTTTTTAATAGATGTAATCTTTGTTTCCGATCCTGTACAAATCAGACTAATTGAGAAATCTGGGACTGTGGATAGGTTACATAGCTACCCGACAAAATCTTTACCTTGGTGGGTAAAGTTGTATTTCTCCTCAACCAAGTTTCATGATAAACAGCGTGACTTGTGGTTTTGTCCTTTTGAATCAAAAGATAATTCCAGTTATTATCCTAGACGAGCATATTTAGAAGAAAAAGTAGCCTTAAGCTATAGCCAAGAAGATGTGCAAAAAATTGCTGAACTATTAAGAACAGATGCAGAAGATGAAGTTTTAGCACATGCAATGGTGCAAATAGTCAATCGCCGCTTTTTTGATCAAGATGTACCTTTAGAAATTACTCGTGAGGCAAAAGATACAGTTCAAAGCTTACCGGAAGCTCTATTACCTTGGAAGTATATTCGCGGGAAAAAAGCACAAGCAAAAATTATGAATTACTGTCAAGGTAATTTACCTCAAGGTGTGCATATTCTTGATGTGGGGCATAATATTGGGGAAGTAGTTCAAGCTTCAGCGTTATCTTTGAAAAAATTAAAAGAAAACCTCGATCAGCCAATTGAACGCACATTTACCGATCACGCGCCTACACCACAAGTACCCAGAATAGCCATTAAAGCATCAACTTTTGACGGGATGTTGCGATCGCCTACTACTCCCGGAAAAACCGTACTATTATTGATGATTGCTAAAGCTGCGGCGGAAATTCAGGATTTATCTTTTACTTTTAGTACTGGGAGTTCTGAAAGAGAGTGCGTGTTTAAAGATTTTTTCCTGAAATTTATGGCTGATTTACAGCAGGAATTGAAGCAAGGCGCATTATAGCTATCGGGTGGGGACTTTTGCGTTACGTTAAAGTTCATATTGAAAGGCGTCAACCTTGTGTTGAAAGGCGTCAAACTTGTATTGAACGGCGTCAAACTTGTGTTGAACGGCGTCAAACTTGTGTTGAAAGGCGTCAAACTTGTATTGAACGGCGTCAAACTTGTGTTGAACGGCGTCAAACTTGTGTTGAACGGCGTCAAACTTGTATTGAACGGCGTCAAACTTGTATTGAACGGCGTCAAACTTGTGTTGAACGGCGTCAAACTTGTGTTGAACAGCCTTCCCCAAGTCAGTTTACATCGTGCGATCGCCTTTTCCCAGCCACAAAGTTATAAAGCTACACCGTACTTTGGTAGAGTAATTTTAACAAGCTAGAATTACTACAATCCAGAGCATCACAAAAATGAAAGTTCTTCATGGCACCTGGATACCAAATGCGGCATCAGACTTTACTCAACCAGGGTCTTTTTATTTGTGGATAGAAACCCCAATAGTCAAAAAAAGCCGCACTAATCAGCAAAATATTCATCCCGGACATTTACCAAAAGCTGAATTAATCGCCTTTTTAACTCAGGCTTTAGGGTTGAAAGAATCAGCAAATCAATTAAGTCAACGCCTCACACCTAAATATTTTGCTCTGCCAACAGCCAATAATCAACCTTTACCCTCACCAGAATTAATCAAGTATCTGGAAGTGGAAATCCCGGAAGAATATGAAGGTTTTCAATATTGGCAGGTGGATTGTTATGAAACAATCACATATAACAAAACAGAAAAAGTAAATAATGTTATCAAACTTCTCAATGATATACATTTCTTAGCGCTACACAATGCCGATGAAGTGCAACTCGGTTCGGATTTGCTGTTTTGGTATCACTACACCCAAAGTTTTAAGCAAGTCATCCTCAAAGACCAATATATCCCATCATTAAAATATCGTCAGCTAGAAGCTGCAAAAACTAGTAAGAAAAGTAAATCAACTGCACAACAATTTGAAATTTACGCCAGTTGGGAAATTATCTCTGTAGCTTACGAAGAAAACATTCAAAAGTATATTGATTATATGCCACTGATTTGTGTGGCAGGTGCAGATACATCTAGCGATAAAATTGAATTTTTCGATAAAGAAACATTATTACGTCACTTTTCTGAGTCTATCCTGACAAATATAGTCACCCATACCCAATCTACAGCCGCTTTTGATAAACAAATTGCCGATTCTCTCGTTGCTTATTGCTTTTATCCCCAACGTCATAACCCATTAACTAGTAAGAATACTTTAGAAGAATATCAGCAATGGCTAACATGGAAAACTAAAATTACTCGCACCCAAGCTGATGCTGTTTTTCATCTTTGCTTCCAATTGCATTCTCCAACTGCGGATGCAATAGATAATTGGCAAATGCAATTTTTAGTAGCCAGTAAACAAGACCCTTCTTTAAAGTTGGATTTGTTCGATTACTGGAATATGAATAAAACGGCTAAAGCGGGGGTTAAAAAACAATTTGGTCAAGATTTTGAAACCCATTTGCTACTAAATTTAGGTTATGCAGCGCGGATGTATCCTAAATTATGGCAGGGATTAGAAACTGAACAGCCTACAGGAATGCAATTCACTTTAGAAGAGGCGTTTGCTTTTCTCCAAGAAAGTGCTTGGGTTTTAGAAGACGCTGGTTTTAAAGTCATTGTACCTGCTTGGTATACACCCGCAGGTCGTCGGCGTGCAAAAATTCGTCTCAAAGCTTCAGGTAAAAAGTTAGCACCAACCAAAGGTGAAACTAAAAGTTATTTTGGTTTAAATTCCCTGGTACAGTATGAATATGAATTGGCAATTGGCGAGCAAGTTGTCACACCCCAAGAATGGGAACAATTAATTAATGCTAAGGCTCCTTTAGTGCATTTTCGCGGTCAATGGATGGAATTAGACCGAGATAAAATGCAGCAATTGTTGGAATTTTGGCAAACTCACGCTGATGAAAAGCCAGAGATGAATTTGCTAGAATTTCTCCAACGGAATGCGGAAGCTGGGGAAGAATGGGAAATTGAACATGATGATGTGTTATCAGAAATGATGGCGAAGCTGCAAGATAAAACTCAGCTAGAACCAATTTCTGAAGATTTAAATTTGCAAGGAAATTTACGCGAGTATCAAAAGCGTGGTGTTTCTTGGTTGGAATATTTAGAAAGATTAGGATTAAATGGCTGTCTCGCAGACGATATGGGTTTAGGTAAATCCGTCCAGGTGATAGCTAGATTGGTACAGGAAAAGGAGAGACAAGGGGGTGATTTAGCGCCGACATTATTGATTGCGCCTACTTCGGTTGTGGGAAATTGGCAGAAGGAAATTGCCAAGTTTGCACCACATTTAAAAAGTATGGTGCATCATGGAGGCGATCGCACGCAAGATACCGCCAAATTTAAAGCCGCTTGTGTTCAGCATGATGTCGTCATTACTTCCTTTACCCTAGCGCGCAAAGATGAGAAGCTACTCAACAGTGTAGAATGGCAACGTTTGGTTTTAGATGAAGCGCAAAATATCAAAAATCCCAAAGCAGCGCAAACTAAAGCAATTCTCAAACTCTCCGCCAAACATCGCCTAGCTTTAACGGGAACACCTGTAGAAAACCGCTTGCTAGATTTATGGTCAATTTTTAATTTTCTCAATCCTGGTTACTTAGGTAAAGAAGCGCAGTTTCGCAAATCTTTTGAGATTCCCATTCAAAAAGATAACGATCGCGTCAAATCTGTTACTTTAAAGAAATTAGTCGAGCCTTTAATTTTACGTCGGGTAAAAACTGACCAATCGATCATCAACGATTTACCCGATAAAGTTGAACAAATCCTCTACACCAACTTAACTAAAGAACAAGCATCCCTTTACGAAGTGGTGGTGAAAGATGTGGAGGAACAATTACAAAAGGCTGAAGGAATTCAACGCAAAGGCTTGATACTTTCTACCTTGATGAAATTGAAACAGATTTGCAATCATCCCGCCCAATTCTTACAGGATAACAGCGAATTTTCCCCAGAGCGATCGCATAAACTCAGTCGATTAGCAGAAATGGTAGAAGAAGCCATTTCCGAAGGCGAAAGTTTATTAATATTTAGCCAGTTTACTGAAGTTTGCGAAAATTTAGAAAAACATCTCAAACACAACTTACACTGCAATACTTACTATTTACATGGTGGTACAAACCGCAAACGTCGGGAACAAATGATTAGCGAATTTCAAGAACCCGACACCGAACCATCTGTATTTATTCTTTCCCTCAAAGCTGGCGGTGTAGGGATTACTTTAACTAAAGCCAATCATGTTTTTCACTTTGATAGATGGTGGAATCCCGCCGTTGAGAACCAAGCCACAGACAGAGCTTTTCGTATAGGTCAAAAAAAGAACGTCTTCGTGCATAAATTTGTCGCCATTGGCACATTAGAAGAGAAAATTAATCAAATGATTGAAGATAAGAAAAAACTCTCGGCTGCTGTGGTTGGTAGTGATGAATCTTGGCTAACAGAATTAGATAACGAAGCTTTTAAGCAACTCATCGCCTTAAATAAAAGCGCAATTTTGGAGTAAATCTCATGTCTAAATTTAGCAGAACTTGGTGGGGCGATCGCTTTATTCAAGCATTAGAGCAATTCACCGATGAAGGACGATTGCAACGCGGCCGTTCCTATGCACGTGGCGGTAAAGTTTTAAACTTTGAAGTTGAGAAAAATCAAATTACTGCTAGAGTTAAAGGCTCAATTAATCCTTACTTTGGAGTTTACAAAGAACCAACATACAACATATCAATTGAAATTACACCCATTGCCAAAAATCGCTGGAATGAAGTAATTAAACAGCTTTCCTCAAAAGCAAGTATTGTTTCGCGGTTACTAATTAATGAAGTACCAGAAAATATAGAAAATGCTTTTGCTGACTTGGGATTGCATTTATTACCCCACAGCAACAAAGATTTTAAAACCAAATGTTCCTGTCCAGATTATGCTAATCCCTGCAAGCATATCGCCGGAGTTTATTATTTAGTTGCGTCGCAGTTAGATAATAATCCCTTTCTTCTATTTGAATTACGGGGGTTATCAAAACAAGAACTGCAAGCAAAGTTAGCCGAATCAAATTTAGGTAAAGCGCTATCAGAAGAACTGAATACAAAAGAGATTCCCTTAGAATTATCAACTTCGTTATATACGAAATTAGAAAAGCAAGCTATTGCACAACAGCCAAGTGTCAGGGAATTTTGGTTAGGAACGAAGCGATTACCCCAAACAATTGAAGTAGGTAGTCAAAGCGGAGTGTCAGCAATTTTAGTGAAGAAGCAGGGAGATTTTCCGGCTTTTTGGCGCAAGGATAATTCGTTTATTGAAACGATGGAAGAGTTATATCAAAGAGTGAAGACGAAAAATCAGAATATTATGTGAGTTAAGGAAAGATTCACGCTTATCCCACAATATCGCCGTCACCCTATAAGGGTGCGGCTAATATAACAAAGCCTGCCTTCGCAGGCTTCGTAGCGTGAGCCAGTGGCTTACAGCCTGCGGGCGATATTTCGGGTATGCAAGATAATACGAATTTAAATAGTGTTTGCGACACATCAATCTATTCTAGAGGGCATGGCAGTGCCAGTGCCCCTACCATTTTGGATTACTGTTATTTTATCGAATTGCGATCGCTTTTGTATTGCAATAGACAATGGGTGGGAGAATGCAATCAAATATATATACTCATATCAACTTATGTCTTATAGGCATGTTAATATCATTGCAAACCTGATTAAAGGAATAATATGACAGAACTTAACCTTGACGAAGAGAAAATTAAACAACTATTTAAAAGCGCACTGATCGAAGTAATTCAAGAACAGAAAGAAGTATTTTCTGATTTGTTAGCAGAAATCATCGAAGATATAGCTCTCGAAAAAGCTATTAAAGAAGGTGAAGATACAGAATTAGTTAGCAGAGAGGAAATTTTTAAGATTTTGGGAAATAAAGGATGATTGTTGAGTTTCGCAAAAGCTTTGCCAAAGATTTGAGCAAAATTAAAGATGAAACTTTACTGCAAAGAATACAAACAGTAATTGAAGAAGTTGAAAATGCAGTATATCTAGGAGAAGTAAGTAATATTAAAAAACTAAAAACTGATGGTGATTATTATCGGATTAGAGTTGGAGATTACAGAATAGGGTTAAAAATTTCTGATAATCTAGTTGTGTTTGTGCGAGTATTACAAAGAAAAGATATTTATAGGTATTTTCCTTAATTATGAGCAGCTTTTATGTAAATTGCTCAATCTTTCAATTTTATTAAAAACAAAAAAGCGATCGCCCCCGAAAAGAGCGATCGCTTTTTTAATTCAATCTCAAATTCTTACACTAAAAGTGTCTGCAACAAAGGTCTATCTTCCGAGATTTTACCTGTCCGCAACCATTCATTTAATTCTTCTGGTGCGACAGCTTGCTTGAGACGTTCCCGCAATGATGCACCTTCTAAAATTTCTTGTTGCAACAGTTCTTGGGCAGTATCTTCTAGCAATGTCCGGTTATGTTGCAGAATACTTAACGCGATGTGGTGAGCATTATCTACACTTTGCTTTACTTCTCTGTCAATTTCTTCTGCAACTTGGGGACTAATCGAACGGCGAGGATTTCCATAGCCTTCGATAAATTGCTGTTGAATTTTCTCAAATGCTACAGGCCCCAATTTATCGCTCATACCATAGATGGTAATTGCCCGTTCTGCTAAATCTGTCGCTTTTTGAATATCGTCAGACGCGCCAGTAGACACTTTACCAAACACAACTTCCTCAGCCGAACGTCCGCCTAATAAAGTGGCAATTCTACCGCGAATTTCGTCTTCTACCATCAAAAAGCGGTCTTCTTCTGGCATTTGGATTGTATAACCCAAAGCACCAACACCACGGGGAACAACGGAGATTTTTTCTACTTTACCAGCCCCAGGCATTAACGCCCCAACGATCGCGTGACCAACTTCATGATAAGCTACGGTCTTTTTCTCGGTTTCATTTAACACGCGAGAACGTTTTTCTAAACCAGCCACTAAGCGCTCAATCGCTTCGTTAAAATCTGCCATCACTACAGCTTGGCGATTTTGACGGGCTGCTAGCAGTGCGGCTTCGTTAACTAAGTTAGCTAAATCTGCCCCGGCAAACCCTGGTGTACGGATAGCGATAGTAGCTAAATCAACATCATCAGCTAACTTAACGTTTCTGGCGTGAACCTTGAGAATCGCTTCTCGACCAATTTTATCAGGGCGATCCACGACAATTTGGCGGTCAAAGCGTCCAGGACGACGTAATGCAGGGTCGAGGACTTCAGGACGGTTGGTAGCGGCGATAATAATGACACCTGTATTGGCATCAAAACCATCCATTTCTGTGAGTAACTGGTTGAGGGTTTGCTCGCGTTCGTCGTTACCGCCCACAAAACCGCCAGCACCAGCGCGAGATTTACCCAAGGCGTCTAATTCATCGATAAAGACGATACAGGGTGCTTGTTTTTTTGCTTGCTCAAATAAATCGCGCACCCGCGCCGCACCGACACCAACGAATAATTCGATGAATTCCGAACCAGAGATACTGAAGAAAGGAACGCCAGCTTCACCCGCGATCGCTTTTGCTAATAATGTCTTACCTGTCCCTGGAGGCCCTACTAACAATGCACCTTTAGGAATTTTCGCGCCTAAGCGGGTGTATTTATCGGCATTTTTCAAGAAATCAACAATTTCTTCTAATTCCACCTTGGCTTCATCGACACCAGCCACATCCGTAAATTTTACACCTGTGCTGCCATCAGATGAAATCCGCGCCTTACTTTTACCTACCGTTAACGCAGCCGGCCCGCCGCCTTGACGATTCATCAAAAACGCCCAAATACCAAAGAAAATTAACGGTGGCGCTACCCAGCTAATTAAAGTTCCTAACCAACCATTTTGATCTGGAGGTGGTGCAGCAAACTCAACGTTATTCTCCCGGAGAATCTTTGGTAAATCCAAGTCGATAGCTACAGGTGTAGTACTTAATACCTGTTCTGCTGGTTGACCATCGGGGGTTTGGGTTTTGATCATATATTGAATGCGATCGCCACCAATTATTGCCCGTTCAACTTTACCAGCTTGCACTTGGCTAATAAAGTCACTATAAGGAACCTGAGGCAATTTCGGCCCAAAGAAACTGGGCACAATTAAGTTAAGCAGCAATAAGAAAGTTACTAATATCAAGAAGCTGCCACCAAACTGCCGCCATCTCGAAGGCTTCATTTGATTTTTATTATTAGTTTCTACAGGCATTTTGATGTACCCTCAAATAAATTTTTTTGTAAAGCGGCGGGGGTAGGGAAGGGAAGGGAAGGGAAGGGGGACAAGGGAGACAAGGGAGACAAGGGGGACAAGGAAGACAAGGGGGACAAGGAAGACAAGGGGGAACAATTGTAGAGACGCGATGAATCGCGTCTATGCCCAATGCCCAATGCCCAATGCCCAATGCCCAACAACGTAACGTTAATTGCAAAGTTTTGTTGCAGTTAGGACTATTCTAGAAACTAGAGGGCGTAAACCCAATTGGGGTATACCCGACAGAAAAATGCGTATTGCCGAACTTGTATGGAAAATAAACTAGGATTGTTGCTAAAAGTATTTGTACTCTCGACTGTGCTGTCGTTTTTGATTAAATATGCAGCACCGAGTTTGCGGGTTCCGGGGACAGATGCGGTAGCTTTATTGATGGTTTTGTCCCCGACTGTGATTATGGCGATCGCATTATTTTGGCGATTTCAGACACAAAAACAAAATTAAACCTTCGTCCTATAGACCGCAGTTGGTAAAATCAGCTAACCTAGCTGCATTATCAGGAATAATGTAGCTAGCCAACTGTCGGGAGTCAGCCTGTGAACTTAGGTCAATGGATTGGCTTAATCGCCATAGTTCTTTCCTTATATATCTTGTGGCAAATAAAAGAAGTTTTATTACTGATGTTTGCCGCAGTTGTATTAGCTACTAGTTTAAATCGCCTAGCGCGATGCTTCCAAAGTTGGGGAATGAAGCGAGGCTTCGCCGTTATACTCTCGGTGATAATATTCTTTGCCTTGATTGTTGGCTTTTTCCGGGTGATTGTCCCGCCGTTTGTCACTCAGTTTCACGAACTCACATACCGAGTTCCCCAAGGTTTAGAACGCTTTAATGGTTGGTTTAACGAACTGAAAACCCAAGTTCCCGATCAGCTCGTACCTTATATTCCCGATTTAGATAGTCTGATTCAACAAGCACAACCATTTATTAATAAGTTAGTCGGAAATTCTTTTGCCTTTGTCTCTGGTTCCTTAGAAGCCATCCTGAAAATCTTGTTGGTGCTGGTTTTAACAGGGATGTTATTAGCCAATCCTGGTGCTTATCGCCGCTTATTTGTCCGCCTTTTCCCCTCATTTTATCGGCGGCGAGTAGACGGGATTTTAGATCAGTGTGAAACTTCCTTAGAAGGATGGGTAGTCGGCGCTTTGATTGCGATGGCTGTAGTTGGGCTAATGAGTTTCATTGGTTTATCAGCTTTAGGCGTTAAGGCTGCATTAGCTTTGGGTGTATTAGCCGGATTTTTAAACTTAATACCCAACCTTGGCCCGACATTGAGTATAGTTCCTGCAATGGCGATCGCACTTTTAGACGCACCTTGGAAAGCCGTTGCTGTCTTGATTCTTTACTTTGTGATTCAACAGGCGGAAAGTAATTTTATTACACCAGTTGTCATGGCGCATCAAGTTTCATTATTGCCAGCCGTGACATTAATTTCGCAATTATTTTTTGTGACTTTCTTTGGTTTTTTAGGATTATTTTTAGCTCTACCTTTAACAGTCGTTGCCAAAATTTGGTTACAAGAAGTTTTAGTTAAAGATGTTTTAGATGAATGGGGGCCGAGTCATGAACAAGAAGCGGAATTAGTCATAGTCTCTAGTTCTGGCAAATCAGACGATCCTTGGGATGGAGAGAATTCAGAGAGCGATCGCGAACAGCCAGTTGATGATGCAGTTCAGCACGAAGATTAACAGGGGGACAAGGGAAGGAGGACAAGGGGGACAAGGAGGACAAGGAATATTGTAGAGACAAGGGTTCATCGCGTCTGTGCCCAATGCCCAATGCCCAATGCCCCATGCCCCATGCCCAATGCCCAATGCCCCATGCCCAATTTACCTAGCCCTTGCTTTTAAAAGAATCTAACCATTCTCTCACTTGTTCGCGGGCAACATCCCGTCCGCCAAGTCCAAAAGCTAAGGCAATAGCTACAGCGATCGCACCTAGCAATAAGCCAAATGCTAAATTTACAATATCGCTCGCTATCCCAATTTGTCGCAGTGCCATTGCGGATACTAAGGTAATAATGGAAATCCGCGCTACTTGACCTAAAATCCTCGCTTGGGAACTCTCGGAACTAGCAATAATGCTAAATGCTAGATTGGCTAAAAATAAACCAATGCCAAATACTACTAATCCTGAGAGAATCCGCCCAAATATAATCAGAATTCCCGAGACTAATGCTGTGAGGGCAGCAATATTTAAAATATTTACTGCTGCGACTGTGGCAAACAGCATAATCCCGACTAAAACCACAATCCCCACAATTTCTGATGGAGTACGGGTTGGTGTAGATACGGGTGCGCCAGTTTCAGTGTAAACGGCTGTTGGTCTTGGCGATGGTAAACCCAGTACGGCAAATATATTGTTAAAACCAAAGCTAGTCAGGATACTCGTGACTAAATCACCAACAAACCGCCCCAAGAAATAACCGAGAATTAGAATTGCGATCGCGGAAAATATCGCAGGTAAAGCATTGAGGATCTGCTGTAACATAGCGATCGCGGGAACAGATATCGCCTCAATTTTTAAAGCATTGAGAGATGCGATCGCGACAGGAATCAAAATTAAAATGTAGACAATTGTGCCGACAATATTCGATAGAGGTTGAACTCCTACTGTTGGCGAGATCCCAAATCGACTACCTAAATGGTCAATTCCTGTGGCGCTTAACAAATTGCTAATGACGCGCCGCACGATATTCGCCAAAAACCAGCCCACAGATGCAATTAAGGTGGCTGCTAAAATATTCGGCAGAATTGACAGAATTTCGGTAATCAGCGCTTTTACTGGTTGTAACGCTTCCCTTAGCCCTAAAGTATCGAGAACGGGAACGAGAAATAGTAAAAAGATAAACCAGTACAGCGCATTAGCAATGGTTTCCGTAGCCGACAACTGCGCAAAGCCAGATGTGCCATCTTCTGCTTCCTCATTCAAGCGTTCATCTAATCTGAGTACTTGAAGTCCGCGCAATGTCAACACCTTAACCAGCGTAGCCACTACCCAAGCGATACCGAAAAGAATCGCTGTACCCACTAACTTGGGTAAATAGCCTACCAGTTGATCCAGGGAATTATTCAAAGGTCGTGAAGCTACTTCCAGTCCGAGAACTTGTAAGACAGCTACCACCGTCAACAGAATAATACTCCAAAAAACTAAGCCAGAGATTAATTGTTCCACTTGGGGAACATCTTCTCGACCTGTTACACCAGAGGCGATACGGTTATCTATGTTCGTGCGATTCAAGACTTTTCGCGTTGCTGTGGCTACTATCGCCGCCAGCAACCAACCAATTAACAAAATTAATACAGCCGCCAGCACTTTGGGCATAAACTGAATTATCGGGTTGACCAGACCTTGTAAATCAGTAATTCCCTGGCTAACAGCTGGTTGTTCCGTTGGTGGTAGAGTTGGTGATTGTGCTAAAAATTGCTGCACCCTCATCGACAAACCACTTTCTATTACCTGGTTTATTTCCAGCCAATTTGCGTTCATCGTTTTTCGCAATTAAAAGTTAATTGTTAAGCCAGAATGAAAATACTTCTGGCGTGGATTGTGCGGCACAATCCGGCATTCCCGTTAGTTTACGGGCATTTTGCCTAACAATTTACCAGTAAAAACATATTTGCTACTTTTATCCAGACTAATTTTTAACATTCAAGGTGAGATAACCTTAAAAGCATAGCAATGCTGGGTTTTTTGACTTTTCGACAAATAAGAGAAAACAAAGACTTATATAAGTACTGATAGACAAAATTAATACAAGTGACTAAATAGTCAAAAATTGTCATCTACTGCTTTATTTCTGCTGAAAGCTGAGATTTACTGCCAATTAAACAATTATTAAGAAGTATAAATACGTAGTATGCTGGTGCTTGGCCTTTAAAAATCAAGTCCAAAGTCGTCAGGAACCTCAGCCTAAAGGCATGAGGCTTGAAAGAGTAATCGACAAGCCATCCTGACCAGCCTAAGTAGGGGCAGGTTGACCGAGATCATCATTAATAGTTGAATATTGGTAAACTCGCCCCTACTACGTTTTTTGAGTCACGACACCAAAGAATGCGAAGCTAGTTCTTTGCTCTGTCGCTGAGGGTTAAACAGTTCTAAGGTCACTGGAACAGTGCTTTCAGCCGAACAAGCTCTTAAAACCTTGGCGAAGCTAACATCACCCCTTTTGGGAGGCACAACAAAGTGCAAAACACTATGTGTACAGGGTTGCAAGATTTGAAGTGGTAATTGTCCCATTGAAAGTGCATTACAAAAGCACACCGATTCAAGCAACCCCAAGGCAGTAGTGAAAACTATAAAGCCGTTCTATAAGGACGGGGTTTCTACCCATTTTTCTGATGAAAAATAACTTCATAAGATTCATACTTAGCGGAGTGGTTGTCAGCGTAGGACTGTCGCCAATGTTAGTGCAAGCACAACAGCAGGCTACTAACACTCAAGTTGCAGCAATGGTAGAGGCGCTGCGTCAAGCCGCACCCCAAACTGGCACCCAAAACGATGGACTTTATAGTCAATGGCAAGTTAAACCAGAAACCCTCAAGGGGTGGGCTAGAACTTGTTTGAAAAAAGAGATTACACCAACACAATTTGAAAATAGCCCAGAAATAGCCCGCCAAATTGTTTCCTGTATTGCGCGCCGCGAGTTAAACCAGCAATTGCGCGCCCGTAACAATAATGAAATAGGGGCGGTAAATGGCGTAGCTTGTTGGTGGATGACTGGTCAATACACAGGCTGTAATAGTGGCTTCACTGCTACCTATGTACAGAAAGTTGTCAAATTATATCAGCAGGAACGGGCAAAACCAGCAGTCAGCAAATCTACAGTCCCAAATCAGCCATCACGGTAGATGTTGATGAGCAAAGGGTTAGCTGAAAATCTCAGGGGATGTATTTTCCCATAAATTAGCAACATTGTGGGGGCATAGTTATGACTGTGCCCTCACTTGCTAGCATTTGGTCACAAACAATGAAGAAAATTAACGCGGATCAATTGCAGGTTTGGTCGCAACTAAACGAACTTGATTCTGCTTGACTACTACTGTGATGAGCGGTAGAGGATGCTTTGCTGGGCCTTGAACTACTCGACCTACAGAATCGTATTGAGAGCCGTGACAAGGACAAATAAAGTGATTTCTCTCAGGATGCCATTCAACTGTACATCCTAAATGAGTGCAAATTGGACTGATAGCATACTCGGCAATTTGTGGCCCATCTTTAATAATGAGATAATCGACGCTATCATTTGGCAACCCTTTAACAGGAAAGGGAATTCCCGGGGTTGCTTTTGCTAACAGTGTATCAGCCTGAATTACCTTGCCGTTAGTATCTTGTGCTTTAACTCCGGGCAAATAATTGAGACAACGAGAATTTTGCGGGTATAGAGAGCAAAGGGTTTCTAAATCTAATTCTCGACTCTGGCTAGGTTTTGGCAATAAATAACCTATGGCTATTGTGGCCAAACTACTACCGAATATATAGTTTAAAAAATTCCGTCGCGTTCTTTTTCCTGCTGAACTTGTGCTCTTACCAAGGAAAAATTCTTTCATCATTAGTGAAAGATAATTTTAAATAGGGTTAAATATATTGTGTTAAATAGTGCCAGGATAAAACTACTGGCTATCGGAAATTGACATAAATGTTAATGCTGGAAATATCTAGAATTGCTTAATAAATTGTAATAATTTTTATTTTTTATTTAAAGATTATAATTGAAATTAAGTAATTGGCGATCGCTAATTCAACAACTGATAGCGATCGCACTTACACCTGACTGCGTGCAGAATTATTTCCTAGCAATTACCCATACAGCATGAATAATTCCCGGCAGATAGCCGAAAAATGTCAAGATAATATTTATCCAAAAGTCTTTACCAATCCCTACTTGCAAGAATACCCCTAAAGGTGGCAGAAACACTGCTGCCAGAATTCGCACTAAATCCATATAAACCTCCTGTAATTTTAATAGCGAGCCGATTTACATTGAACCTCTTAAAGATAAAATCAGCCGTTTAGCTCAGTCTGACTCTCAAGTAATTAAGCTTGATTTAAGCGAACTATATAATGTTTTCGAGAAAGAGATGGTAAATTTTTTTCTCATTTCCTTTCTGCTGCATTTATAGTCATCTTCAACCGCTAACTACTGATTTCCAGAAAATTTCCTGATTAGCCACCACTGATTTTTGCTTTATAACCTAGCTTTGTTAAAATCTCCACAATTTTCTGTTTATGATCGCCTTGAATTTCAATTTCATTGTCCTTAACAGTACCGCCTGTACCGCACTGAGTTTTTAATTGTTTGACCAAATCATTCAAGGTTTCGGGTTTGGACTGAAAACCACTAATTACGGTGACAGTTTTACCTTTACGTCCCTTGCGGGTTGCTTGCACTTTCAGATTTTGCTGTTGGGGTGGTAATTCCGCAATCGGTCTTTCTAAAGCAGGTGAGTTATCACCCCCAAATTCGCGATAGACGAAGCTTTTATCAGAAGAGTTGGCAGAAGGCATAGAAGTTAGAAATTTTAATCAAAAGTTAAGAATCAATAAATTCAAAATACACTGGGGAGTAGTAAGACTAGCAGCGAGCGATCGCACTTCTTTCTTATCCTATACAGCCCAGACTTTTCTATAATAAAGTTCGTCCCATCGTAGAGATCAGTCCGTGACTACCACACCCATTTCTCCAAGTTTTCCATCTACTGCTTCTGTTCCCGATACACAAGGACGCTTTGGACGCTTTGGCGGTAAGTACGTCCCGGAAACACTGATGCCTGCGCTGGCTGAATTAGAAGCAGCTTATCAGCAATATCGTAACGATCCTGAGTTTCTTAACGAACTACAACAACTGCTGCGAGACTATGTAGGGCGTGCCACACCTTTGTATTTTGCAGAACGCCTAACTGCTCATTATGCGCGTCCAGATGGTACGGGGCCGCAAATTTATTTAAAGCGGGAAGACTTAAACCACACCGGCGCACATAAAATTAATAATGCCTTAGGTCAAGTGCTGCTAGCAAAACGCATGGGCAAAAAAAGAATTATTGCCGAAACTGGTGCCGGACAACATGGTGTAGCTACAGCCACAGTTTGCGCTCGTTTTGGCTTGGAATGCATCATTTATATGGGCGTTCACGATATGGAACGTCAAGCCTTAAATGTATTCCGCATGAAATTAATGGGCGCAGAAGTGCGTCCTGTCGCTGCGGGAACCGGAACCTTAAAAGATGCGACTTCTGAAGCGATTCGCGATTGGGTGACAAATGTAGAAACCACTCACTATATCTTGGGTTCAGTTGCAGGCCCCCATCCCTACCCCATGATGGTACGTGATTTCCATGCCGTGATTGGTCAAGAAACTCGCGCCCAAGCTCAAGAAAAATGGGGCGGTTTGCCAGATATTCTCATGGCTTGTGTTGGTGGCGGTTCCAATGCAATGGGATTATTTTATGAGTTTGTTAACGAGTCTTTGGTGCGCTTAATTGGTATTGAAGCAGCCGGAGAAGGTGTGGACACTAATAAACATGCCGCCACCTTGACAAAAGGGCAAGTTGGTGTATTGCACGGAGCCATGAGCTATTTGTTGCAAGATGGGGATGGACAAGTAATTGAAGCTCACTCAATTAGCGCGGGGTTAGATTATCCCGGTGTGGGGCCAGAACACAGCTATTTGAAAGATACACAACGTGCTGAATATTACAGCGTGACAGATGCCGAAGCTTTAGCCGCCTTCCAAAAATTATCGCGCTTAGAAGGCATTATCCCAGCTTTGGAAACATCCCACGCGATCGCCTACCTGGAAACTCTCTGTCCGCAACTCACTGGTAGCCCGCGAATTGTGATTAACTGCTCCGGACGCGGCGATAAAGATGTCCAAACTGTCGCTAAGTTCTTAGCTTAGTTGGGCATAGGGCATGGGGCATAGGATAAAAGTTTCCTGTGCCCTCTTACTGACTATTTTTAGCTATTTGGGACGCGATCGCTAATATCATTTCACTTTAATATAGGGCAAAAAATATCCGTGTTGCCTTTTTTACTATTAATTAACTACCAATAAATACTGAATTTAAAATTATTAAAATAATATAAAAATAACATTTCTCTGCAAATTTATTACGACAATTTCTGTCAAGCAAATAATCTAATACAGCATAAATCCGTATAAATTCGCGAATATATACATTGAATTAATTAATGCAAAATGTAGTTAGCGTGACATTTGTCTAGAGGATACTACATTATCTTTTTTAAAGATTCACATCATTTTCATATAGAACTAAAGCTAAACAGTTTAAGCATGATTAGCGATTTTGAATTGTTTAATTTTGGAGGTGTTTTATTATATTTACTGTAAAGTAATTGCAAACTTTTTAAAGTTCATCAATCCTTCATATTATCCTAGTATTTCTGCTAGGAATAATACGATAGAGTAGAGGTCTTACCACTCTAGGCATCAGTAATTTCCATGTTTCGACAAACTGCTTTTGGCATAGCTTTAAGTACGCTTGTCCTTGCTAGTGGATTAACAACTTCTCCTATTCCAGGTCACAGTTCCACAAACAAACCTACTCAAAATCAAACTGTATCGATTGCTGCAAATCAAACTGCTGCACCAACTACAGCTTTTAACACAACGGCTTTAGAAAAATCAGTATTTGATAAAGTTAATCGATATCGTGTTTCAGTTGGTTTGCCAAAGTTGAGCCTCAATGCAAGTATCACTCGGCAGGCAAGAATTCATAGTCAAAATATGGCTAGTGGGAAAGTTCCCTTTAGCCATCAAGGATTTAAACAGCGAGTCACAGTCCTCCCCATTATTTATAGTAGTGCTGGAGAAAATGTGGCTTTTAACCAAGGATATAGCGACCCCGCATCACAAGCTATTGTTGGTTGGTTAAATAGTCCTGGTCATCTCAAAAACATCCAGGGTAAGTATAATCTCACAGGTATAGGTGTGGCTGCTAATCAACAAGGTGAAGTCTATCTCACACAAATTTTCTTACGCACAAACTAGTAGTTTGCCTCATCAATTTTGATGTGTTGCTAGATCCCCGACTTCTTCAAGAAGTCGGGGATCTAACCACCAGCAACTTCTGACAACGAATGAGAGGTACTACTAGAATTTCTGATTTTTTTGCACAATAATAATGTAGTGTCTAGTGAAACCTGCTTCTATTAGACACTGCATTTATTCTTGAGTGATTCATGACATTACAAGATTTTCAGGTAAGCGATCGCGACCTTAGTGACGCTGCACTGACCCAATATTTAAAATCAGAGGCGATCGCAGTTGATACAGAAACAATGGGGTTGTTACCACAGCGCGATCGCCTTTGTCTTGTCCAACTATGTAACCCAGAAGGTCAAGTAACTGCAATTCGGATCGCTAAAGGACAAACCACAGCACCAAACTTAAAAAAACTGTTGGAAGCAGCTAATGTCCTGAAAGTATTTCACTTTGCACGCTTTGACGTTGCTACCTTGCAGCACAACCTAGAAATTAGCGTCAAGCCGATTTTTTGTACCAAAATAGCTAGTAAGTTAGCTCGCACTTACACCAATCGTCACGGATTGAAGGATGTTGTGCAAGAATTAGAAAAAGTCGAGCTAGATAAAAGCGCTCAAAGTTCTGATTGGGGTAATGCCGATAATTTATCCACAGAACAACTTAGTTATGCGGCTAATGATGTTCGCTATTTACTCAGCGTACAGCAAAAACTTATTGCCATGCTCAAACGAGAAGAGCGTTGGCAGATTGCTCAAGAATGTTTTCAAGCTCTGCCAACAATCGTATCTTTAGACTTGATGCAGTTTAAAGATATATTTGAACATTAAGTACAGCTAAAATTAGTCATTAGTCATTTGTCCTACCAATGACTAATGACCAATGACTAATGACTAATACTAGACATCTTTTTTCTGAGTTTCTGCGTGTTCTTGTATCCGAGATACAACATTATAGTCTCCAGCGCCGGGAGGAGTTAAAGCTTCAATAGAACCTTCTGTTGGGCCGCCAATAGCTTTCCAAGCCGCCAGACCACCTTTGAGTAGAGATACATGCTCAAATCCAGCAGCGCGAAGAGATTGTACAGATTGAGCGCTTTCTTCATCGCTAGCACCGTAAATATAGATATCACGGCTTTTATCTATAGATGATGTTGCGCGGCTTACCAATTCATCACTAGCCATTGGCATTGCGCCCAAAATGTGACCTTCATTAAAGGTTTGGCGATCGCGCACATCAAGGATTGTAAACGCTGGTTCACCCCATTCTAAACGAGCTTTGAGTACATGAACATCAGATTGTGGCTCGATGGGTGGCTGTTGAGGAATGATATTATCTACTAGATTAGACATAATTTCTCTTGCTGATTACATTATCAGCAATGTATCGAATCACAGAGTTTTATTTGCTCTTTCTTTAGGATGAATATGAGCAAACTATCTCTTTAGATAGACTAATTACGGTTATTTTTTCTGGGGAAATACCAAAATATTAATCATTTAAAATTATAAAATTATTGTCATCTTATCTCTAAAACTTAAAGACTAAGTAAATACACAATCATAATTTTATCTTATTCAGTATTGAATCAATATATATTTGAGCCACATTATTAAAGTATTGTTTACAGGCAATTTAAAATCCTTTTTTGACAATATTCCCATATTACATATGTCCAAATTTTCTCATATTTATCAATTTTCAAGGCTTTCGCTGTTAAGTTTTCTAAGATTCTTTTTTTTAAGATAATTTTTAGATAAGAGAGTCTAAAAAAACACTAGCTGATAACGGCGAATAAAGATCCTAATAATTTAGGTTCAGCTATCTATTGCTTCCAGTAATGCAGGGTGTGTTGGCTGATACAATCTGACTATTCTCAGATTTTTACAAAATTCTTAAAACATCTATCTTCAGATATATTTTGGCATAAATACCCGAATCATAGGTTATTTCTAGCATAATCAGATTTAAAATGACAGATAAAAACTATATCTCAGGATTTTTCATCCCTAGACTGAAGCGAAAAATAAAAATATGAATTTCTCTAAATAAAAATTTGTAATAAAACTAATACTTGTTCTTCACAAAAATTTCCCTTGATAGGTAGCCCTAAATCACCAGATAATTTCCGCAATAGATTGTATAGAATTATGCAGCAGGAAAAGTGTTTCCTGGTATAATTATGCTAAAAGTATAAAAGTGCTAAATTGTCAGGAAAATCATCGGTTGTCAAAAAGTATAAAAGCTAAAGTTGAGATAAACTTTCGCAGCAAGAAAAGACAGCCAATTCATTATAGTGGCTATTTCTGGCAAGCAGCAGTAAATTAGGATTAATCATTTAGTTTGATATATTAGCAGTCGAGGGATGGAAGCATATTGGAAAATATTATTTGGAAATAAAAATTCTGCAAGCATATATGGAAGCTGTCAATGTAGCTTCTTGTGGATTAGCGATCGCATAGCGAATCGACATATAAACAATGGGCTAGAAACTTATGGTGATGGTTCCTGCTACTAATGCCAAAATTCTGATTGTAGATGACGACTACGGCGTCCGTAATTTGATATATCGCTTTTTAAGCCGCAAGTATCACATAGAGTCGGCAGCAGATGGCAAGACAGCGCTGACTGTATTTGAGCAAATGAACCCAGATTTGGTGATATTAGATTGGAATTTGCCAGATACCACAGGCTATAACCTCTGCCAAGAAATGCAGCGACGCACTAATGTATTAGTTCTGATCCTCAGTAGTCGAACTGACGAAGCCGACAAAATCAAGATCATGTCCGCAGGTGCAGATGACTTTATGAGTAAACCCTTTAGCCTTGCGGAAGTAGAAGTTCGCGTCCAAGCCTTGTTGCGCCGCGTCCGCACAGTCAACCCCTCACCAGCACAGCGCCTCGTCTTTCACCAGCTAGCAATTAATCCCGAAGGAAGAGAAGTCATGCTGAACGATAAACCTCTGCCATTAACGGCGTTAGAATTTAATATTCTCCATTTTTTAGCCAGCCATCCCGGTCAAGCTTGGAGTCGTACCCAGCTAATTCAAAAAATTTGGGGTTGTGATTATGTAGGAGATGGACGAGTTGTTGATGTGCATATCGGTCAGCTACGCAAAAAGTTGGAAGCAGATACCACTGTGCCAGAATACATTAAAACCGTTCGCGGCTACGGTTACAAATTTGAGCCACCGGAGACTGCGGAATAGGGAAAACTAACAACTAAAAACTGACAACTGACAACTGACTACTCAAATAATCGTATATTTAATCACCTTAAGTATTATTTCCTTCACAAAAAGACATATTTAGGTAAAATTAGGTAAAGCAATTTTTGCACCTAATCACCTAAGGTATCAGCAAACCCATGCAGCTGAAAATCAGTGCATCCCGTCTCCCCATCGCTTCCCTACTACTCATCGCCCCGTTTTTCTTGTGGGGTACGGCAATGGTAGCCATGAAAGGAGTGATACCCCACACGACGCCACTATTTATGGCTGGAGTGCGTTTGTTACCAGCTGGGGTTTTAATTTTAATCGCCGCCGCAATCATGGGTAGACCCCAACCAAAAGGATGGGATGCATGGCTGTGGATTGCTTTATTTGCTGTAGTGGATGGAACTCTGTTTCAAGGCTTTTTAGCAGAAGGATTAGTCAGAACTAGCGCCGGGTTGGGATCTGTGATGATTGATTCTCAACCCTTGGCTGTAGCTTTGATGTCCTTGTGGCTATTTCAAGAAACAATTGGTTTTTGGGGATGGCTAGGACTAGCATTAGGAGTTTCTGGCATTAGTTTAATTGGATTACCCGATGAGTGGATTTTTCATCTTTTCGGTTCGGGTGTAGAGATTAGCATTGGTAATTGGCAAGAGTTATTTGCTAGTGGTGAATGGTTAATGCTGTTAGCAGCTTTATCAATGGCTGTAGGAACAGTATTAATTAGATTTGTTTGTCGCCACGCCGATCCGGTAGTCGCTACGGGATGGCACATGATTATCGGTGGCTTGCCATTATGGGGAATGTCATCAGTTGTAGAATCCCAACAATGGCAGAATCTTGTCCCATCTGATTGGGTAGCGTTGGGTTATGCCACAATTTTTGGTAGTGCGATCGCTTACGGTTTATTTTTCTACTTTGCTTCTAGCGGTAATCTTACTAGTCTTAGTTCTCTTACCTTTCTCACACCAGTTTTTGCCCTGCTATTTGGTAATCTCTTCCTTTCTGAAGTCCTCAGTCCCTTACAATGGATGGGAGTTTTTCTCACCTTAATTAGTATCTATCTGATAAATCAGCGCGATAACTTAGCCGCCAACAAAACTGTGACAGTCAGCGACACAACTACACAGCAGCAACCGATTTTAGAAGCGGCTACAGTCAAGAAGGCGAATCCCATCACTGTAGCTATCAGAGAATCAGAACCAGAAATTCAACCTTAGCTAGATGCCAAAATCTTAAAGCATAATCAAACCTAGCCTGACACCAACAGTTACAGCCTCAGTCCGGCTAGAGACAGCCAGCTTTTGAAAAATCGATGAGATATGAAACTTCACCGTATGTTCTGATATTTGTAACTGTTTAGCGATCGCTTTATTACCTAAGCCAGAACCCAGCATTGCTAATACTTCAATTTCTCTGGGTGTCAGAGTAATTACTGGAGTAGTTGCCACTTTTTCCCGGAAGGAGAGTAAATCTAAAAAATCTGGATGTAGCACTATTAGCCCTTGGGCGATCGCGATCAACCCAGCGATAATTTCTGATTCTGTACTCTCACCGGGCAATATTCCCCGAATACCAGAACTAATTGCAGCTTCTAAGTCAAAACTTTCTGATTCATCGGCAATTATCAAGAATTCTACAGAATCTTCCTCCTCTTGAATCAGCAACAATTTTTCCCAAATAGATGGTTGGGGATTACTACCTAAATCCAGCAAAACGACATCAGGCTGTAATTCCCCAATTTCCCTGGTTAAACTATCCAAGTCAGCTGCACTCCCCACCACCATCAGCTGAGAATTTGCACTCCCAACCACAGCTGCTAAACCCGCCCGCACTACAGGAGAAGTAGCAACCACTACCACCCGGATCATGTGACCTCCACAGCAGTTTTCCCGGCTTGTAAGTCAACATAAACTAAATATTGCTGACCGCTTCGCCAGAGTTGTAAAGGTAATGATGTTTGATTCTGGCTTTGTTGTAGATAGTGGGCTAAGTCGCTGGTTTGAGTCAATAAATTTCCGCCAACTCCAATTAACACATCACCAACTTGCACCCCTGCGATCGCGGCGACGCTTTCCCCCACCACAGACAAAACCAATAACCCAAACTGGCGTTGTCCTATTAGTACGGGTTGCAGTGTCACCCCCAACTTGGGACGACTCCCAGCCAGTAAAAAGCGGTTAACAGTTAAACTGGGAATTGCCACCGCTAAACCGTTGACAACCATTGTGTTAATTCCCACAACTCGACCGAAACAGTCAGCTAGCGGCCCTCCAGAATTACCGGGATACAGCCGAATATCAGCCATCACCGCTTGTGGATGACGCGCCTGAATTGTTCCTGCGGTAACTGCACCACTATCCGCAAAAGGATTACCCACCGCCACAACTAACTCACCCACTCTCAATGCATCCGAATCACCAATAGTTGCAACCTGTAAATCAGAGGTAGAAATTTTCAAGGCGGCTAAATCTTGCTGCGGATCGAAATGGGTGCGTACAGCCTCAAATACTCGTCCATCCGCCAATTCTACTTTTGCTTTGTTAGTAATTGCCACATGGGCGTTAGTAACAATTAAGCCATCACTTTGCCAAATTACACCAGAACCCACACCTGGGGAATTGCTGTAAACCTTCACCGTACTATGGCGTAACTTAGCAGCAAGACTTGCTAACTCATCACTAAACTGGGTAACGATCGCGCTATTCATATTCACCTAAAAAACACCTCAAGCTATTGCACAGACAAATGACACTTGTACAGACAAGGGTTCATCGCGTCTCTAATAAATAACCATCAACTACCGCCTACCTCTCCTACCATGTCTCCCATGTCTGTGATGGCGATCGCTATCAGCTTTTTCCCTGTCTTCAGAACGTGCAGATTGCTCAAATGGTCGTTCGCCAATGGCGATCGCTATTTCTATCAACACCCCACCCCGGACTAATTGCACTGGGACAGTTTTACCGACGCGATCGCTACTATTCAGCAACGCCATCACATCACCGGTATCGCTGACAGTCATACCATCGAATTTCACTAACACATCACCTAACAGTACACCTGCATTGTCAGCCGGGCCCCCAGATTCAACATTGACAACAATTACACCAGTAGGTACAGTTAAATTTAAAGCGGCGATTAGATTATTTGGTAAGCGTACAGGTTGCATTCCCAAACCCAAATAACCTCTGGCAATATGACCTCTAGCCAGTAACTGCTCAACTACACGATTCACTGTAGCCGCAGGTATAGTTAAAGCTGTACCCCGCTTACCTGATGTATTCATACCTACTACATAACCTGCGGCATCTACCAATGGCCCCCCAGCAAAACCAGGGTAAAGAGTCATATCTGGGCGGATAAATTGGTCGATATTACCACCAGCCATACTCTGCCAAGCACCGCTAACTACACTAACAGTACCTAAAGCCGCCCGCAAATCACCTTCATAACTTCTCGCAATTCCTAATACCAAATGACCTACTTTCAAGCTAGTGGCATCACCAATTTTAGCTACAGGTGTTTCTACAGTTTCCATCTGAAATACAGCCACATCAGTACTAGAGTCATGACCCAGGTGCGTAGCGGCTACAGAGCGACCATCTGCTAGAGTTACGGTGATTTCATCATAACGTGGCAGTGACTCATCTGAGGTGACAATAATACCTTGACGCCAGTGAATACCACTAGGGGATATTCTTGTACCCGCATTGACTGCAACTACAGCAAATCCGGCTTGCTCTACGGTATCAGCTATACTGTTGGACAATTCTTGTAATGAAGACATCTATTTTTACCATCCATTTTTTCGATGTTCATATCCTCACCTGTTTTCGCGATCGCTGACATCGGAAAAATGGGGAGAATTGATCCTAGAAAAATGGCTAGTACCGCTATTTTAAAAGTCAAAAGTCAAAAGTCAAAAGACTTATATAGCAATCCCATTTAACGATTGAAAAGTTACCGCCGAGAGTACAGTACTGTATTCTCATCTGTGGTGTGGCGCTTGGCGACAACACTGCAAAGCAGCAAGGTACTAGCTTGCTGACGTATTTGTGCAAAAATAACCAGCATATTTAGTATTTTGCATCCCAGCGATCGCTCAGTTTTATATTTAATTTGTTTGACTTGACAAAAATAGTTATTAAACTGTAAATTTTAATTTTGTTACAAAAATCTTTTAAAATCTCTAACAAAATTCAAAGTCTCAATGAAACATTACTTATACTTTGTAGGTAACTAAAATAGCAAAATCACACACTTCTTTTACAAGTAGTCGTATTATCCCAGAATTAAGCAGTTAAGAACTTGACATGAACCTGATATCAGTGGTAATTTTTCCACATATTCTCACCCTGATATTTCAGGTGTAGCGCCTGTGGAAATGTTGTGAATTAAAAAGTCAGGATTAATACTAACTACAGCACCTAGACTTTTTATTTTGTTGCTTCTGGTATCGAGAAATTCCAGGCAAGTTTTGCAGAGTTATCTTAAATATGGTAAATCTAATATTATAAAGCATTTTATAAGTAAGCTTTATAAATTTTCTGTGAGCAAAACTTACTTTAAGAAGCGCAATTTCGCTATTAATTTATGTACATTTACCCATAGTAGTATTATCATATTAATAAGAGCTAAATAGCACAATTATCTATTGTGGCTATTTATACATTAATTAAATGAGAAACCGTGAAAACTACAGCATCAAATGTTTAGTTTGCACAAAGTTTCAGTCATAAATAATACTCTATTTTTAAGTTAAAGTTCCTTTTTGACAAACAGGCTGGCAGTTAACTCTTCTATTTTCCCAAGCAAGTAGTTGAGTAATTTGAAATTATTTATTGGGGTAGACTAACTGACTGACAGGTAAAAACTGATTTATGAACAATGGATTACATCCCGCGAAAACTGGATTGGTAGCAAAATCTCAGCTATCTTCCTTTAAACCACAAATTGTTGAATTTAAGAACAATTCCAATTCTGGTTTATTTGCGAAAATTCAAACCAAGAAGGCTAATTATCAAACATTAATCCAATCTTTATCCCAGCGATTTGCTAATCTTTCTATTAATCACAAGCAACTAATTGCCCTGACAGCATCGCAATTAATTGGGATTGTTGGTATTAGTGTAGTCGGAAGAAGTTTAATCTCTACTGGATTACAAAATATATCCTTCGATCGCTCCAAATCAGAACTAGCGATCGCAGATATTAATTACAATAGTAAAATCAATCAAATGGCTTTAGGATTGCTTAGTCAATCTGAAAATCCCACCTTAGTAAAAGCCGCGATTTTGCATTCATCAGGACAAGCTTTAAATCAGGACTTACAAACAGAAGTCAAGCAAATTCTCGACAGCACCAGTAAAATTAATAAAATCGAATATGTCACCCTAGTTGGCGATAATTTTCAGATTATTGCCAACGCCAACACCAACCGTAATGGGGAAATATTTAATCCGGATAATTTAGTTAGTGATGTCTTAGCAAATCCGCAAACAATTAAAGCCAGCCGCATTATTAATGTAGCGGATTTAAGTAAAGAATTACCAGTATTAGCTGCTGGATTGAACAATCAAAATGCTTTGATTCGCTATACAGTCACACCTGTAAAAAATCCCCAAACCAACGCTGTTGTCGGAGCCTTAATTGCTGGTGAAATTGTCAATGGTAAAGACCAAATTGTCAAAGATACATTAAAAGCAACATCTGGTGGTTATAGTGCGGTGTATTTACGCCAGCCAAACGGTGAATTTGCCCTAGCAACATCTTTAGATCAAGGCGAACTGCCAAATATTAATCAAGCCCAAAGTAATGTTAAATTACCCCAAAAAGATTTGGCATTATTAGCAGCAGCAGCCAACGCCAAAGGTAGCCCCGTGACAGCCAAGATAAAATTAGGTAATCAAACCTATGCAATGGCTGCCCAATCTGTACCCAATAAAATCATAGAAACAGACGAGCAAGCTACCAATGTGTTTGATGAAAAACCTGCTGCTATTTTAGTGCGAGGAACTCCAGAAACAGCAATCAATCAATTACTAGCAAATAGCTTTTGGGTAGAAGTAATTGCAGTTAATTTAGCATTAGTACTCGTAATCTTCTGGACATTGATTTTAAAGCGGGGAGTAGTTAAACCGATTCAGCAACTAGAGCAAACAGCCCACAAATTTGCTCGTGGCGATCGCTATGCTCGTTGCGAAATCTATAGCAACGATGAAGTAGGACAACTAGCTAATACTTTTAATCGCATGGCAGACGCCATGACAGCACAAGCTATCCGCCTGGAAAATCAAGCCCAATTATCCCAGTTAGTCAATGAAATTACAGCACGTTTCCGTGGTTCGCTGAACACAGCACATATCTTAGATGTAGCAGTTACCAGTACCAGAGAAGCAATCCAAGCAGATCGCGTGATTGTCTACTATTTTGACGAAAATTGGGCAGGTAAAATTATTGCTGAATCAGTTGATAGTGATTGGCCAAGTACATTAGGGCAAGAAATCATCGACCCTTGTTTCATTAATAATTATGTAGAGAAATACCAAAACGGCCGGGTGCAAGTCACAGAAAACATCTACGCTGCTGGCTTAACAGATTGTCATATCAATCAATTAGAAGAATTTGCTGTCAAAGCCAATTTAGTAGCACCAATTCTACTCGACAACAAATTATATGGCTTGCTCATCGCCCATCAATGTTCTGCTTCCCGTAAATGGCAAGAATTAGAAATTGAATTATTGAGACAGGTAGCAATTCCCGTAGGTTATGCGCTAGAGCAATCTAGCCTTCTAGAGCAAATAGACACCGCCCGTTATCACGCTGAAACTGCAGCAATTGAGCAACGTCAATACAACGAAGCAGTACAACAGCAAATACTCACTCTGCTCAAAGATATTGAAGGTGCATCCCAAGGCGATCTCACAGTACGTTCTGAAGTCACAATGGGAGAACTAGGTACTGTTGCTGACTTTTTCAACTCCATTGTGGAAAGTCTTAGAGCCATTGTTACCAAAGTCAAAACTTCAGCAATTCAGGTAAATACAGCGATTGGCGAAAACGAAGTTGCAATTCACCAACTCGCCGATACCGTCATCAAACAAGCAGACGATATCAGCCTGAGTTTGGTGAGTATAGATCAAATGAGAGATTCCATTGCCACTGTGGCAGATAACGCTAAACAGGCTGCTGTATTTGCTCACACAGCCTCTGGTGCGGCGCAAGAAAATGGTCAAGCCATAGATCGAGCAGTACAAAATATTTTCAAACTCCGCACCACAATTGGCGACACAGCTAAAAAAGTTAAGCGTCTTGGTGAATCCTCACAACAAATTTCCCAAGTAGTTGCTTTAATCAATCAAATAGCTATGCAAACTAACTTTTTAGCAATTAATGCTGGGTTAGAAGCTACAAGATCTGGTGTTGAAGGCGAAGGTTTTGCCATGATTGCTGAAGAAGTAGCAGCACTAGCAGCTAGATGTTCGGAAGCGACTCAAGAAATTACCCAAGTTGTCGATAAGATTCAACGGGAAACCAATGAAGTAGTGACAGCAATGGAACTAGGAACTAATCAGGTAGTAGAAGGAACTAGCATTGTTGAAAATGCCAAAACTTCCCTGAATCAGATTATCTATGTATCCCAACAAATTGATGATTTGGTGCAGTCGATTTCTTTAGCCACAGAATCTCAAGTGAAGACATCGCAATCAGTCAGCAAACTCATGCAAGATATTTATCAAGTCTCTAACCTCACGAGTACTTACTCTCATCAAGCTTCTCAATCTCTGAAACAAACTGTTGAAATTTCCCAGGAATTACAAGCTACTGTGGAGACTTTCAAAGTTAATTAACTCGCTGCTCTAGGTAATTTCTGCCAAAGAAAATACCCAGGGAGATTAGTTGAGCAAATGTTGCGTATAGTCGGCCGATCCCAAAGAAAAAGATTACTCCTAACTAACACCCGAGTTTTCAATTCAGATCGGCCCAAAATTATAATTACAGGACTGACATAACAGTTAAAAAAATATTCAACTACTGATACCAATTCACGGAAAATTAAAACCTGCTCTTGACTCTTTCTTTCTTTCTTGTCAGAGAAAAAAACAGAGAGTTGGTAAATTTCACAAATGATTGAGGATTGCTAGATGGTGAGCCAAGCAGATAGCAGTATAAGTACAGCTTAAATAGTACAACACTGCGTCAATAAAGCTACCATTTCCAACAGTCACAAGCCTCGATGTATTAACCTTTTGATTTCTGCTTTGCGGTACTAGAGATGCAGAACTAGATAAGACATTGTTGTCCAGCTTATTGTCTAGGCAAAGATAGTTATATGAAGAATTAAGCGAAATTCTGCCATAATAATAGCCAAAATTCGCTATTAATGGTAATATAAGCTTTTGATATCAAAATAAAATATAATTCTATTTTCTGATTTTCATAACTAAATATCCCCGGGGATTATGAAGCCGCTTGGTAAAGTTTTACAACAGGCTGACCTCATTTCATCTGAACAGGTAGAGATGGCTTTACAAGAGCAATCCCAAATTACCGGATTGCGACTTGGTGAAATTCTCGCCTTACATGGATGGCTGAAACAAGAAACTGCTGATTTTTTCTCACAGCAGTGGCCAACTTTACTTGAGCACAGAGCAAAGCAGCCCTTGGGTACATATTTACAAGCAGCTGGGCTGTTGAATGAACAACAAATCAGCAATATCTTGGTTGAACAAACCCATAAAAAACTGCGATTTGGCGAATTAGCGGTACTTAAAGGTTGGTTAAAACCAACTACAATTAAATTTTTTTTGGAGCATCTTGCTTTAGAATCCGAATTGCAGCAAAATTTCACTCAGGAGGGAGCATCTCCAACTTCAAAAATTCCAGTACAGATTCAACAATTAAACTTAGAAATGGTACTACCACAGCAAAACAATTTAAAAGTCTCGAACCAGGTTGAGCATTCCGCTTATGCTGCTAATTCAGCAGAGCAAGAATCAGCAAGGGTAAGACTGTTTAGCCGTAGTACTATCAAGTTATTTAAGTTAGATGAAAAAGCTAGTAATCCTGAAGTTTTACTAGCAGAGGTTTTAGCTTGGACAGACGGACAACCGATTCTGACCCAAAAGTTGTGTCGGTTACTGGCAGAATCAGAATTAGAGATTCCCACAGGTACAGAAGCTGCAATAGTGCAAAACTTGGTACAAAATAGCCTGATTAATAATTGGGAAACTCAAGTTGCAGCCGATCATTTACAAGGGATAGTCAATAGCATCATTCAGAATCAACAATGCAATCCCTTATTACTGTTGCAGGCTTATCAACAAATTTGGCAAGAGAAGGAAGTACCAATTAATAGCAGTGCAGAACATACAGAACTGTTGCGGTTAAAATTGGTAGTGCAAAAACAAGAGCAATTAAAAGTTGCTAACCGCATTTACCAAGCAGTTTTTAATAGTCAATGGATTGAGCAGGAATTAGTCAAGTTAAAATTATTTAGTCCTAAAAATAATGAGTCGAATGGACAAAATAGCAACTCAGAAGTTTTGCGGGCAGCAGTACTGGCTTGGACAAATGAGCAACCGATTCTTACCCAAAAACTTTATCAGTTATTAGCAAATTCAGGATTAGAAATAGCTGCCAATGAGGTAGATAAAACAGTAAAACAACTAGTAGAAAACCGCCTGATTCAGAATTGGGAAACTCAAGTTGCAGCCGAGCATTTGCAGGGGATACGCGACAGTATAATTCACAATCAGCAATGCGATCCCTTGTTAATGTTGGAATTGTATCAGCGAATTTGGCAAGAGGGTGCAGTCCCAACCAATGGAAGTTGCGAACAAGCACAATTGTTGCATTTAGGATTAATAGTGCAACAACAAGATGAACTAAAGATTGCTAATCGGATTTACCAGGCAGTTTTTAATCGCCATTGGATCGAGCAGGAATCAGTCAGATTAAGATTATTTAGCGCCAACAATATTAAATTATATAAATTAGACGTAAAAGCTGCTTCTCCAGACAGAGTAATTTCGGAAATATTGTCATGGACAGATGGACAGCCGATTCTTACCCAAAAGCTGTGTCAGTTGTTAGCAGAATCAGAAATTTTGATTCCAGCAGGTGCAGAAGCTGTCACAGTGCAACAGCTAGTAGAAAATAGCCTGATTAATAACTGGGAAACACAAATTGCAGCTGAACATTTGCAAAGTATACATGAAAGTCTAGTCCGCAATCCCAATTGTGACTCATTATTGCTGTTGGAGCTGTATCAGCAAATTTGGCAACAAGGAGAAGTAGCAAATGACGATCGCAGTCGAGAACAAGCAGAACTGTTAAGGATCGGATTGGTAATTTTAGAAAAAGACAAGTTGAAATTGGGGAACCGCATTTACCAAGCAGTTTTTAGTCGTAATTGGGTAAGGGTGGAATTAGAGAAAACTATTCGTGCTTCTTTGGCACAAACAACTATATATAATTCCGTTCCTGCTACCCATACTTGGACTGTCAACAATACAGTGACTGCACCAGAAACCAAAGGTACTAAACGGTTTTTGGTGTTGCTAGCCATAGCGGCTTTAATGGTTTGTGGTTCTAGCGTCATGGTTTTAGGTTTCAGTGTCTTTAGATGGTTACAAGTAGAAACTATTTTTAAGCAAGGTAATGCTTTATTGCAGCAAGGAAAGCATCAAGAAGCAATTGATAAGTATAACAAGCTGTTAAAACTCGATAGCAACTACTACCAATCTTGGACTAATCGCGGCTATGCCCTAGCTGGACTTAAAGATTACAACCAGATGCTAGAATCCTGTACTACGGCAACTATCATTAACCCAGAAGCAGTTTATGCCTGGAATTGCCGAGGAGAAGCACTGTATAATTTAAAACAACCTAATGAAGCGATCGCCGCTTTTGATAGAGCGATTACCTATAACCCTAAAGATCCCGTATTTTGGATCAATAAAACTGAAGCATTACTGGCAATCAAACAACCAGATACAGCTCTAACCACGATTAACCAAGCCATAGAGTTATTAAAACAGGTTTGGCAAACAGAACGTAAAGATGCCAATGCCAAAGAATTAGCAATTGGGTTTACCTATCAAGCTAGGGTATTATTGCAGAAGCAGGAATATGAAACCGCTCTCCAAGCTTACGAGCAAGCCTTAAAATACAATCCCAACTACTTTATTGCTTTGCGCGGTAAAGGCATTGCTTTACAGAACTTAAAGCGAGACGATCAGGCGATCGCTCAATTTTATTCGCTGTTAGAACGTCCCCAATTAACTCAGAACGAAAAAGCTGAAGCTTGGTATTATTTGGGATTAAGTTTGTGTAAATTCGGACAATCCCAAAGAGCGATCGCGGCTTTTGATGAAGCCCTCAAACTCAAACCCGATTACCCAGCCGCAGAACAAGGAAAAAAAGCTTGCCCTAATTAATCAAAACTGTCTCAAGTAGATAGGACATGGAAGTGCCATGCCCTCTAAGATATATTGATGTGCTGCCCATAATACAGGGATTACAAGTTGGTAAGGTACAGATAATTGTTGATTGTAGGGGCGTTGGTACTGTCATACCCCGAAGCGCATACCTCATTTACCTGAAATATACTGTATTGAAATTGGTATTAATTTTTGCGGCATAAATAATTTTAAATCGGAGAAATATTACTGGTAGAAAAATTTTCGTAAGCAGATTCTATAGTTGTTAATAACTCTGTCAGATCATAGGGTTTATTAACAAAATAAACAATACCTAAGGATGAAGCTAATTCCTCTATATGTCCATAGGCTGTAGCTAAAACCACTGCCAAATTAATACCTTGCGCTTGCAGTTGTTGATAAACTTCGGCTCCGGTTAATTCTGGCATTCGGTTATCTAAAATTAATAAATCAGGGCAATCGTTAATTATTGTTGCTAAAGCTTCTTTACCATCCCGTGCTTCTTTGACTTCCCAGCCTTCATCTTCCAGTAAAAAAGCCAGCATCTTTCGACTGTCATCGTCATCGTCTGCAATCAGCACCTTACGCTGCACTGAAATGTTTCTGCTCATAACTTATGATTAGCTAGTGGTAGAGAAAAAGTGTACTTGCCTGATTCTAATTGGTCAAGATTTAATCTGTCATTGGGGATAAAACTGACTTGCACAAATTCAGAATCTAGCATATCCACTACTACTTTGACTTTACCGCCTTTACCTGCAATCTCAAATATTTGTAAAAAATAGCGAAAAAGCTGGCGCAATAGGCTACGCGAATCTGCTAAAACGTGAATTGGTTCTTCTTGCCAATATGTGATAACTTCTAGTTTGCGAATCGAGATTTCAGTTGATAGTAAATCTACCAAATCGCGAATGCTATCTGTGAGGCATACAGATTGAATTACACCTAGTTCTAATGATGCTAAACTCTGCCAAACTTCCGCCCGACGGCGAAAAATTTGAATCGAGTTATCAGCTTGTCGCAGAATTTGCATGGCATAATCTAAGCGATTGTTTGCTACCATCCGCGAGCCAATTTCCATTTTTAAGCGTGCTGCTTGATGCGCTTGGATAATATCTTGACGCAGTTCTTCTATGGGTTGGTAATCTTCAGGATGAGATGTCAAAATCCGGCGTACATCTTGTTCTAATTTAGAAACAACAAATTCAGCTTCAATACCATGACTAGCGCATTTCAAGATTTCTTTGAGGCGTTGTCCAGCATCTGCACGCCGTAGAGAGATACTAAATACGCCAATAATTTCTTGTTTGTCGTTTTTCAGAGGAATTCCTTGACAGGTAAAGGAATGAAACCCCTCGATAAAATGTTCGGCGGCGACGATTTCTATATAATCTGCGGCTGCTAGGGGTGTACCAATCCCATTGGCTCCCGCCACGCTTTCCGAAAGCAGGGAACCGGGGAGAGGGAAAGGTTCTGGCCCGCGTACAGTCTGCTCATCGCCTACCACATCTAAGACAATGGCGTTGCGATCGCCTAACATAACTGCATGACGCTCAGATCCTGCGGCTTGAGATAAAATTCTAAAATAGGGACGAGCTGCGTCGATTAAAGCAATATTTTGCGCTAATAACCGTTCTGTATCGATGATTGAGAGTTTTTCCGCTTGTAGGGCGTAGGGGTTAGACCCTTGGAGATGCGATCGCTCCCAGGCGTGATAAATTGGCGATCGCAATAGATTTACAGGAATTGCACCAGTAGATTTGTATACCCGTCCTGCTTCAAAAGCATTGTGAGTTAGAGAGGACATGGCTTTGCTCTCAATTTACAGTAATCAGTTTATTCTGAGAATTTTTTGCTTGGTGTCAAGGGAACTCTAAAAAATAAATTATCCAACTTGTAGGGGCACGGCATCTACCACCTGTGTCAACTTAACGTAAAACCCGCTTGGTGGTAAGGTTTTTGCCCTCACCCCCAGCCCCTCTCCCCAGGGAGAGGGGAGTCAGAAATTAAATTCCCCTTCTCCCATTGGGAGAAGGGGTTAGGGGATGAGGGCGAGGTTTTTGTACAACGCCCGTCCTCTATAGCTTTTAGCTTAAGTTGACACCAATAGGCATCTACAAACTTTCGGTATTACCGATATTTTATCGGTGCCGTGCCCCTACCCCCGTGGGTATTTTTTTAATTGGAAGTCCCCAACATTGTTATTGATATATCTATTCCAATTTAGTTGGAAGTCCCTGCTTGTGGGAAATAATCTCCAGATTTCCCTCCAGTTTTGCTAATTAAGCGAATTGATTCAATTTGCATCGATTTTTCTAAAGCTTTCGCCATATCGTACAAAGTCAAAGCCGCAACGGAAACCGCCGTTAAGGCTTCCATTTCTACCCCGGTTTCGGCTTTGGTTTTCACAGTTGCTTGAATTTGATAGCCGGGAAGCTGTTCATCGGCTATTATCTGCACTTCAACTTTCTGCAAGGGTAGCGGATGACACAGGGGAATTAAATTCGCTGTCTGTTTCGCCGCCATAATCCCGGCGATTCTCGCAGTACCTAAAACATCACCTTTTGGCGTATTTCCGGCTTGGATGGCGGCTAACGTTGTGGGTAACATGCGTACTTGCGCCGCCGCTACAGCTTGGCGAATGGTTGGTGTTTTTTGCGACACATCCACCATTTGCGCCTGTCCTTGGGAATCGAGATGGGAGAGATTGGCAAAATTAGCTGAAAAATTGTCTTGCATAATTTTGAGAGAAGGTGCTAATATAAGTTCCTGTGCGAGGGCGTGTAGCTCAGTGGACTAGAGCACGTGGCTACGGACCACGGTGTCGGGGGTTCGAATCCCTCCTCGCCCGTTACATAAATTAGAGAGGCGTAGTTATTCATTAATTGCGCCTCTTTCTATATATCAGGATTTATTCAAATAATAATGGTCTTTGCCTCTGCCTAAGGCAAAGCGGAGGGAATCGCGCAGATTTTGATTGGATTGGGTGAGGAAAATCAACAAGGCGAGAAAGCTTAAAGCGGTGCAGTAAGCAAACATTTGCCGATAACCGACTTGTTCGGCTACATAACCCAAAATCGGCGCGGCGATCGCAATTCCTAAATCTAATCCGGCGACACAGATCGCAAAAATTCGCCCCCGTTCTTGGGGTAAGGAACGATCTGTCATCAGTGTCACCACCATCGAAATGATGGTTCCCCCTCCAGCACCTTCGGCTATGGCGGCGAGAATGAAAGTAATCTGACTATTAGCTTGCCATAGTAGCAAAGTGGCTAAAAAGTAACCAATGACGCCAGCTGTAATAAATAAACCACGCCCCAAGCGATCGCTTCCTCGCCCCGAAAAAATCCTCACGCTAAAGCTAGCAAGGGCGGCGATGCTGAAAAATAACCCCGCGTTAAAATTAACGCCTGTTTCTTGAATAAATAAAGCGATAAAGGTATGTACAGTCCCCAGGGATAACCCAACTAATAACATCACTAATGCGGGAATTCTCACCCTGGGACTAACGATCAGTTGCCAAAAATTGGTTTTTTGATTCTCTGTTGATGGGTATTTTGTAATTGGCGGATTGATGATGAAGCCAATACCCAATAGCGCCACAAAAGCCAATTCAGATGCTAAGAGAAATAACGTCCCATTCCCTGCTGTTGCTTGTAAATAACCGCCCAAAGCCGGGCCAATTGCTAAACCGATGGGAGTCGCCAAAGTCATGTAACTGACAATTTCACCACGTTTGGCGGGTGGTGCTAAATCTGCCACTAAGGCGCTGTAACCTGTAGTAAAAGCTGCTACAGCTACGCCATGTACAGCGCGAACTACACCCAAAATGGGAATTGATGGAAAGAATAAATAACCAAAGGGTGCGATCGCGGCGACAATGACACCAATAATTAAAGGAATTTTTCGACCACCGCGATCGGCTAAGTTTCCTAACATGGGGCGAAAGAGTAACAAGCCAATGGCAAAACTACCCATAACAAGGCCAATTTGTTGCTTACTTGCACCTACATTCGCAATATATAAAGGCAAAGTAGGCATCAAAGAAGACATACTAGACCAAAATAATAAACCTGCTAAAAACAAAATTAACAGGCTTTGGCGCACATAAATATCAAAATTGTCGAAGGTTTTCAAGGTAGATGCAGTTAAATAGTGAGTTGTCCTCTTATTGTTACGTTACTTAATATTTTTTGCTACCACTTCTCGCACTCGATAAATCGGTCTACCTTGAGATTCGTGGTAAGTACGCATCAATAATTCAGCTAACAGCCCAAAACAAAATAATTGCACCCCTGTTACTAATAACAGTACTCCTAAAATTAGCAATGGGCGATTACCAATCATTTGTCCCCAAGCTAATTTAAGAAAAGTTAAATAAACCCCAATAATTGTGCCTAAAACCATTGAAATTAAACCCAAAAGCCCAAAAACATGCATGGGTTTGGTGAGGAACTTTTTCATAAAAGAAATGGTTAACAAATCCATCATCACCCGGAAAGTCCGCGATAAGCCATATTTACTTTGACCAAAACGCCGGGGATGATGGCGTACAGGGATTTCGGTAATTCTTGCCCCTTCAATGTAAGCTAAAGCGGGTAAAAACCGATGTAGTTCGCCGTAAAGGTTCATATCAGCTAATACTTCCGCCCGATAAGCTTTGAGAGAACAACCATAATCGTGTAATTTCACGCCTGTAATTATCCCAATTAACCAATTGGCAATTTTTGACGGAAGTAAGCGAGATAATGCTGCATCTTGACGTTTGTGTCGCCACCCACTGACCAAATCGTAACCTTCTGCTAACTTGGCTAATAATATAGGTATATCCGCCGGATCGTTTTGCAAATCCGCATCTAAAGTGACGATAATTTTACCCAAAGCATAATTAAACCCCGCAGCCATCGCCGCAGTTTGTCCGTAGTTGCGGCGCAAAATTACTGCTTTTAAATCATTGCGAATTTGAGCTTGTTCCTTGAGCCATTGTGCAGAACCATCGCTAGAACCATCATCGATACAGATGATTTCATAAGTCAACTGATTGGCATTCAAACAAGATGCGATCGCTTCTAATAATAATGGCAAACTTTCCACTTCATCGCGGACAGGCACAACCACGGAAACATCAGGGACAATTCCCAAAATCGCCCCATTTTCCTCACCAGTTCTTGCAGAAACCAACCCACTACTCATAATTTATTTGCGCCCCTGTGGTTCATAACTCTTCACAACTCTGCCAGCACCGCGCAGTTGTTGATAATATGACCGACTAACCTCATCTCCTGTTTCCGTTAGTCTGTCAATTCCTATGCCATTGCGTCCCTTATCTTTCCCGGAACTATGAATGTAGCAACCATCCCCTAAATAAAGTCCCACATGGGTTGCTTTTTTGGGAGTACCAAAAAATATTAAATCCCCCGGTTCTAATTCAGCCATTGCAATTGCTTGGGTAAAAGCCTCCTGTTGATAAGCATCTCGCGGTAACCAAATACCCACAGACACAAAAGCCGCTTGCATTAATCCCGAACAATCGTAATTCGGCCCCACCGTACCGCCCCAAAGGTAATAATTTGATTGTTGCATTGCTAGGTGAGTAAAAGCGATCGCTCCCGGTAAGAGTTTTTTAATATCCGCTGCCGACAATCTGGTTGCCCGATAAGGTAAAGTAGCTGTTTGTAATAAACCAACATCACTCAGAGATACCCACCCTGGGTAATCATCTTCACACAAATACACTTCAACAGCTGCATCCTGAAAATTATCACTTACCCACAGATGTCGCCCAGCCGCAGCTTGAGTTGCTAGGCGACTACATTCAGGTGAATCATATAAATTGAGGTCAGCCAGACAATTGTACTCAGCCGATGTGAGATTTTGGATTGAAGATTCTAAATTAGATACCATTCTGCAAGGTTATTAGCTAACAATGATTTTTTTCCGTAAAGACGAACAACTCGAAAATCTAGGGTCAAGTATATTAGAAGCGACTTGGGCAGAATTTTCCACATTAGCCCGAAATCAAATTGCTCTGACTTGGATTGTCTACGATCCGCCTGTACTAGTAAATACTGGTGGGGCATTAACACCCGATGCCTTTTGGAACCATACAGTACGTGGTTTTACTTACCGGGGAGTCGAGCGAATTTACCCAGCAAGCGTGGTGAAACTATTTTATTTAGTAGCCGTTCACGAATGGTTAGAAAAAGGCATGGTGCAACCTTCCAAAGAATTGGAAAGAGCCATGCGCGATATGATTGTTGATTCGAGTAACGATGCTACTAGCTTAATAGTTGATGTATTAACTGGTACAACATCTGGCCCGGAATTATCGGCAGGCCCCTTTGAAACTTGGAAATCTCAGCGCAATTTTATCAATCGCTATTATCAATCTTTAGGCTGGGAAGAAATGCAGACAATTAACGTCTGTCAAAAAACCTGGGGTGATGGCCCTTATGGCAGAGAACGGGCATTTTATGGAGAAATGCTGGAAAATCGCAATATGCTGACCACAAATGCGATCGCACGGTTGTTACATAGTATAGTCGGGGGCGTTGCCGTTTCCAGCGCGCGATCGCAAGCGATGATGGCTTTGCTTCAACGCAGTCTCAAGAGCGAAGATTTACCAACAGATGTAGAAGAAGACCAAGTAACAGGCTTTATCGGCGGTGGAATTCCCCAAGACGCGCAAATTTGGTCAAAAGCCGGATGGACAAATCAGGTACGCCATGATGCAGCATACATTGAAATCCGCGATCGCCATCCCTACCTTTTAGTCTTGTTTACAGAAGGTAAAGCCAACGCCAAAAACCGAGAGATTTTACCTTATGTCTCCAAACTAATTAGCGAAGCCGTCAGCAGTTTAGCAATAGAGAATAGAGGCTAAAGTCAACAGTCAACAGTCAACAGTCAACAGATTGATATTCTCAGCTTTTTTCGGTCATTTGGAATAGAAGTTGATTGACACCGTGGTATAAAAGGGAGAAAAAAAGCGATCGCTAACAAATGACTAATGACCAATGACCAATGACCATCTCAGTAATTCCGTCAAATACAGGATGTAATAGTTAAACTTTTCGTGTTAAATAGTTACATGTTGTCAAGATTTCTTGAAACAACAGAAACAAACCGACATTTTATGTGTGGCAATATTGTGTAAGGAGTGAATGTGAATCATATTTTTGTTCGTAAAACAAGCTTTTGGTTATCCAATCTAACTGCGATCGCTATTTTAGGTACTACTGGCTTACCTACTTTCGCCCAAACAGCAGATACTATAGATAATCTAGGTAATCTAGGTAGTCAGCAGTTAAGTGAAGCTTCCACAACTGAGTCAGCCAAACCAGTAATTGCAACAGAAGCGACAAACCAACAACTACCTAATCAACCTACAACTTTCCTAGTTAAAGAAAAGTTACCTAACATTGCAACAATCAAAACTGCTAGCCGGATATTTACTCCCGTTCCCGGTACAGTAGAAACTAGCGCAGCTGCATTTGCACCCCAAAACCCAGAATCTACACCTACAGCATCAACTTCTCAACCAGCAAATACAACAGTAGCGCAAGCAGATATCGATCCCGGTAGACCTACTCGTGGTGGTCGCAGCTATCTTGGTATTGCAGGTAACATTGGCTTGAGTGGTAGTGACTCAGCCTTAGGTGATGGTAACTTCGCCGTCATCAGTAAAGTTGGGCTAACAAACGCTATCTCAATTAGACCAGCTGCCATATTAGGAGATAACACCACAATTTTAGTTCCCCTCACCTATGATTTTACCTTTCAACAAGTAGCCGACCCATTTAGCGAACCTTTACCCATTGCGCCTTACATAGGAGTTGGTGCAGCCATTAAAACCGGCGATAATTCTGAAGCCGCCTTTTTATTATCCGGTGGGATTGATGTACCTTTAACTTCCCAATTTACCGGTACTGTTGGTGTCAACGCTGGCTTTTTTGAAAATACCGACATTGGTTTATTGGTAGGAGTTGGTTATAATTTTAGCGGTTTCTAAATCCTAGAGGCTAGGGACTAGAGGCTAGGGACTAGGGGCTAGGGTTGAGGGAAAAGATTTTCATGCTTAGTTGTTGGTTTTTCCCCTAATTAGCTCTCTAAAAACTAAATATATAAAGAAAACGCACCACTAGTGGTGCGTTTCTTAATTTTGATAAATACTTCAATCAGCACTCTCATGCTATAAAATTCAGAGCTAAAGCCCTAATTACTAGCCCCTAACCCCTAGTCCCTATTTAGGGCTAACCTTGTCAATCACCTTAATTTGTCCATCATCACCAACAGTCCAAACATCGTAGACACCAACCACATCACCATTAGCGTCAATATCTACGTTTCCACTGGCTCCTTGGTAGTTAATTGTCTTACCTTCTTTAAGTAATTTTAACCCTTCACAAACATCGGTAACTTCTGTACCAGGCCCGGCAGAAACTTCTCGGATTTTACTAGCAATACCTACACCTGTATTTTCCTTAGCAGCTTGCGCAGCTAATACCAACAGTGCTGCTGCGTCCCAAGATTGAGGTGCGTATTCTCCAGGAGTACCACCTTTTTTATCTTTCCACAGCTTGTTAAAACTTTCCAAAGCTTTACCATCAGAACCGGGTACTGTACCGATCGCACCAGATAAAATGTATTTACCGTCACTACCTTTACCGACTTGTTCCGGGAAGGTAGGTGATTTTACCCCATCTGTGAGCAGAATTTGCACGCCTTTAGTCAAGCCTTGCTGATAAGCCGCTTTGAGAAATAAACTACCAGTCTCAGCATAAAGTACCGCTAATACAGCATCCGGTTTCCCCGCAAAAGCCGCACCAGCTTCGGTATCAAATGTCTGCGCTTTCGGGTCATAGCGAACTGGCTTATCTTTATTAACTATCGTTCCGCCTAATTTTTCAAAAGTTTCTACAAATGCTTTTTCAAAACCAACACCGTAGTCATTATTAATCACTACAGTAGAAACGCGCTTAAATCCTTTTTTCTTAGCAAGTTGAGCTAAAGCTAGTGCTTGGTAGGTATCTGGGGGAGCAGTCCGCGCCCAAAAGCCTTGAAAGTCACCTTTTTTCGCCTTTTCTGTAAATACCGGGCTAGTACTACCAGGAGAAACCAGCATTACTTTATTTGGTGTAGCTACGGAGATAGCCGCAGTAGAAACGCTGCTAGCAAAAGAACCAACTACACCAGCTACCTTATCTAAAGTCGCCAGTTTAGTCATACCCGCAGCACCAGCTTTCGGATCGGTTTGATCGTCCACTGGAACTAAGGTTACAGGTTCACCATTAACGCCACCACATGCATTAACTGTATCAACCAGCAAAGGAACTGAACCCACCATCTGCTGACCGATAGATGCTAAGTCACCAGTTGTAGGTAACAGTGAGCCTATTTTCAATCCCTTAGCGCTGCTAGCTGGGGTAGTCGAGTTAGCTGCTGGACTGGCGGAAGTTCCAGTGTTACCTGTGTTATTAGGGTTTGTTGCAGTTTCACTACAAGCCCCTAAAAATACGCCGGTTGCTAGGGTAGCCACACTCAAGGCTAAAGCAGTACGAATTCTGTGCATAAATACTTTCACTCCTCTATTCTTTAGGAGTCTGAAAGTAAGATTCTAACTATATTTTCAGGTTAGATAGCTTTAAACAGACTCCAAAGCATAAATAATATCATCCTCCTGAGGATATAAACGTATTTATGCCCACATTAATACTTATACCTAAAGATATATTTTTATTTAGTTTCAAAGATGCACTTATCCCATTGAGGAACGGCGAGGATACTAAAACAGGAGCACGAGCAGTTTATCCTCTCCATCGGGAATGGGTAGACAAATTTAATTTATCGAAGATTTGGGTCTAAAACCCCGTCCTTTTAGGACGGCTTTATGTATTTTGTACTAACATAAGTATGTGGTTAATTGGTCGATACCCATGATTGTTTACGAGTTTAAAGTCAAAGGGAAAGACACACAATATCGTGCGATAGATGAAGCTATCCGCACATCACAATTCATTCAAAACAAGTGCTTGCGCTATTGGATGGATAACAAAGATGTGGGTAGATATGACCTTAATAAACACTGTGCGGTATTAGCTGCTGAGTTCCCCTTTGCCGATGAGTTAAACTCAATGGCTAGACAATCTGCGGCTGAACGTTCTTGGGGTGCAATAGCTCGGTTTTACGATAACTGCAAGCGGAAGATTAAAGGTAAAAAGGGTTTTCCAAGGTTTAAGAAAAACTGCCGTTCGGTTGAATATAAATCATCTGGATGGAAGCTTTCAACAAATCGAAAAGCTATAACCTTTTCAGACAAGAAAGGTATTGGAACCCTGAAATTAAAGGGAACCTACGACCTTAATTATTATGACATCAAGCAAATTAAGCGTGTGCGGTTAGTGCGTCGTGCAGACGGGTATTATGCCCAATTCGCAATTGACATCGATGTCAAAATTGAAAGTCAACCGACTAATCAAATAGTAGGACTTGATTTGGGTTTGAAATACTTCATTGCCGACAATAAAGGCAATGTAGAACCATCACCCCAGTTCTACCGCAAATCAGAGAAGCAGTTAAACCGTGCTAACCGCAAGAAGTCTAAAAAGTTCAGTCAGCAGAAGAAGAAAGCGCGCGCAAGGCAATCAAACAATTACCACAAAGCTAGAAATAGGTATGCCCGTAAACATTTAAAAGTAAGTAGGCAGCGAAAAGAGTACTGCAAGAGACTGGCGTACTCCGTTATCCAATCTAACGATTTGGTAGCTTATGAAGATTTAAATGTCAAAGGGCTGGTAAAAAACCCGCAACTGGCAAAATCCATATCTGATGCTGGCTGGTACACTTTCAGGCAATGGTTAGAGTATTTTGGTCATAAATATGGAAAGGTGACTGTTGCAGTTCCGCCCCATAACACAAGTCAAAATTGTTCTAACTGTGGCAAGAAAGCAAAAAAATCTCTGTCTACTAGGACTCATGTTTGCCCTCATTGCGGCTACTCCGAAGACAGAGACATTAATGCAGCAATCAACATTCTGAGACTGGGACTCAGTACCGTGGGGCACACGGGAACTTACGCTACAGGAGATTTGCCACGCCACTTGCTTTAAGCCGGGGAACCCGTCCAACGCAGTGGCTCCTCTTGGGCAGTTGGTGTAAACCTGCTGTCTAACGGCGAGTCTATGAATGTAGAATCCCCTCGCCTTTAGGCAGGGGAGTGTCAATGAATGTTTCTAGACTAAAAACTAATGCTAAAAAACTAGAAACTAAAATCAGTTGGTTAAATAAACTTTTCCATCGTTATGGTTTCAATCAACCTGCTTATGATTTGAGATATCGATATGCTGTTATGGAAATTTCCACCCATAACAAAGTTTTTGATCGGGTTGTACAAGTTCAAGAACAAATGACAGAAATAGCAAAATTAAAACTTGAAAACCAACTATTAAGAGATGAGATAGAACGCTTAAAAATGCTTTTGAAAGACAGGTAGCATAATTTATGAAAACGGTTGTATTAGCTAAAAATAAAAAAGTGATGAAATCAAAATTTCATCACTTTTTTTCCATTAGTTATAAAAACGGAGAGGGAGGGATTCGAACCCTCGGTACGGAGTTGCCTGCCGTACAACAGATTAGCAATCTGCCGCTTTCGACCACTCAGCCACCTCTCCAAGCTGTCACGAATATTAATAGTAGCGGATACTGTGAGGAAAGTCAAATACTTTTTTTAGTCATTAGTCATTAGTCATTGTTTAAAAGCGTTGGGGCTATTGAACTTTGCCGATCGCCGATGAATTTTTGTAGGGGCGGGTTTAACCTACATGTTTTTATTAGCATAAAAATCTCGTAAAACCCGCCCCTACTGACTATTGACTAATTTTCATAGGACTTGCGATCGCATCCAAGCCAAGGGTAAGGTACGCAATTTTTTCCACTGGGGGACGTAGGCACGTTGAGCGAACACATCGTAATCATTGCGTTCAATGACATTTAAAATTTGACTGTAATGCATCAACGCTGCCCACACAGGTAACCGGGCATCAGCACAGAGGTAGGAAATTCCTCTTTCTGCCTTAGTGTAGAAGTCTCTAGCGCGGGTAATTTGAAAGTCCATTAAGGCACGCCAGCGATCGTCTACTACACCCTTAAATAGCTCTTCCTCGGTATAGTTAAATCTTGCTAAGTCTTCTAAAGGAATGTAAATTCGCCCTCGGCGTGCATCTTCGCCAACGTCTCTCAAGATATTGGTAAGTTGTTTGGCAATTCCCAAGGCAATTTCTTCTTTGACAGGGACGTAAGGCTGTTGTTCGCGATACCAAGGCGCGGTGTTGCGATTATCATCCAGCCCCATGATCGCTGTGGACATCAAGCCTACAGTGCCAGCGACGCGGTAACAGTAGAGGTATAATTCCTCGAAAGTTTCGTAGCGACTGCGGTATAAATCCATGCGCTGACCGGCGATCATATCCCGAAAGGGTTGAATGTCTACCGGAAAGCGTTGAATGGTATCTGCTAAAGCAACATCAAAGTTTTCTACTGGCTGTCCAGCAAAAATCGCTTCTAGCTGCTTCTCCCATAGATCTAGGGTTTCTGGCGTAGTCATAGCAGATGCAGGGCCATCTACCAGCTCATCTGTGCGGCGACACCAAGCATAAATTGCCCAAACGGCGGGACGCTTTTCTTTACTCAACAGCAAAGTGCTGAGGTAAAAAGTCGCGGAATACTTGGCGATGAGTTGCCGACAAAGTTTGTAGGAATCGTCTACAGAGACCAGCGTTTTCATGCGCGGGGGTGAATCAGGCAGTTGCAGCATTCGTTGCGGGCGATCGGGTGAGCGTTTGCGGGTTTGAGGCACTTGCCACCGGGACTGCTTGCGAGATCGCCTGCGCTGTCAGCTTACCAGAAAGTACGGCCCCTTCCATACTGGCTAAATAGCGTTGCATGGTGTAATCTCCAGTGAGATAGAAGTTAGCGATTGGGGTTTTCTGCGAAGGACGGTGCTGTTGACGACCGGGAGTCGCTTTATAAACTGAACGCGGCGTTTTCACCACATGATATTTCAGCAGCTGGGCTGGATTGTCTCCACCAAAGTGTTGGGGGAAGAGTTTTTCTAGTTCGGCAAGGGTTGCATCGACAATTTCCGCATCGGATTTGGCGATCCAATCTTTCGCCGGTGCTAGAACTAATTCCAGCATTGAGCGATCGGGATTAGCATATCCACGGCAGGTATTGCTCATATCAGCATAAACGCTGAGGAGGGGCGATCGCGAAAATAGTAAGTGGTCAATTTCTGTTAACTTGCGATCAAACCACAGATGGAGGTTAATTACTGGAACTCCTTCTAAGCCATCTAGCTGCTGGAAAAATTCCATTTGCTTCCACGGTGCTGGTAGCATGACCTTGAAGGGGTCAACGGGCATGGCAGATACATACAAATCAGCCGTTAATACTTCATCTTCTGCCCCGTCGAGTCCCCGAATTAAGAATCCCCTGACGGTACCATCTTCGTTGAGCAAAATTTCTTTTAAAGGGGCATTTAATCTCACTTCACCACCGCGTTCGGTGATGTAATCTACTATTGGCTGACACAATCGCTCAGTTGGCGAACCATCTAAGAAAGCCATTGTGGAGCCTTTCTTTTCTTGCAGGAAGCGATTGAGGGCTGTCAGCAGAATAGTCGCAGAAATTTCTTCTGGCCCAATGAAGTTTAATGCTTTAGACATAGCAATAAAAACTTCTTTTTCAACTCTCAGGGGAATGTTTTGCTTTTGCAGCCATTCCGTCCAAGAGTATTGATCCATTTCTTCTACGTATTTTTGCCCTTGTACCATTGCTGGTAATAAGCCAAGACCAAAACGAATTTTTTCTGGCCAGGTAAGCATGTCGTTGTTTCGCAAAATTGCCACTATGCCATTTAAGGGTGCTGGCAAATCTGGAAAATCAAAACGGCTATATGTACCTGGGGCCTCGGGCTGGTTGAAGATCATGGTGTGTTCTTTCCACTGCAAACGATCTTCAATCCCCAGTTCTTTGAATAGCTGCAAAATATTGGGGTATGCCCCAAAAAATATGTGCAGACCTGTTTCGTACCAGTCTCCGTCAGCGTCTTGCCACGCGGCTACTTTCCCGCCTAATACGTCTCGGCGTTCCAAGATGATGGGGGTGTGACCCGCGTCTGTGAGATATTTTGCGCAGGAAAGTCCTGCTAGACCCGCTCCCGCGATCGCTACTCGCATTTAACCCTACTGCTTTTCAATATTTCTTAATCGTTTTGCCGTTCTCATTATACGTTGCAATCTGTTACATTTAGCAGTTTTTGTGCGATCGCTTTTCTAAAAAAACTTTTAAATGTCCTGCCCTAACCCTGTTAAACCTACCAAAAATCAAGGTTTAGCATTGCTAAACCTTGATTTTCCGACTACTGATAATCAGACTCAGAAATTTTTTTGACTGACTTTTGCCAGGACTAGCGAAAATTCTTGGCTTTTTCTGGGTTCTACGGTCTTCATCCAAGTTATAAATGTTACAATTGTTTTCTATAAAGCGTGTTTTTACACACTTTATCATTCATTTGTCAACCGTAAATCATCTATTTAATAGCACTCAAACCCAAAAAACCCTATATATTTAATGAGAAACTAGAGATTTTGAATGGCGATCAGTAAGCTCCATTGCGATTAACTACTACCAGAATTGTTTTCATAATTAGCTGTAGATCGTAAATATTAGACCATTTAAGTTGATAAGCTAAATCCATTTTGACTATATCTTCAAAATCCTCTACTTTGGAACGGCCATTAACTTGCCATTCACCTGTCATTCCCGGTTTAACCAGCAAGCGTTTAAAGTGATGCGGCTGATAATTTTCGACTTCATCAAGGGTGGGTGGACGAGTACCAACTAAGCTCATATCACCCATTAACACATTCCAGAATTGTGGTAATTCATCTAAGCTAGTGCGGCGCAGAAAAGCACCAATGCGAGTAATTCGCGGATCTTTGTGATTCTTAAAAATATTACCTTTAGCTTGGTTTTGCACTAAATGCTTCATATTTTCTGCATTGACTAGCATAGTGCGGAACTTCCAAATGCGGAAAGTTTGACCGTTTAAACCGCAACGTAGCTGACTATAAAAAATCGGGCCGGGATTATCTAGTTTAATAGCGATCGCTATGGGAATTGTCAGTACTGCTGTTATCGTTAAGCCAATTAAAGCACCAACAATATCGAGCGATCGCTTCAAGTTAGAGGTAGCAGAAGGATGTACCCTTTGTTGAACATTATAAATTTCTGGAAGATGAACCTGCATTGGCTTTTAGGAAAGATAGTAAGTAAAAATTTGTTAATTACCCTGGGGATTCCTATACTGCTTTTATTAGTTAGATAAATTTTCAGCAGCTAGAAGTAATTATCTATATATCAAAAATAATTGCTGAAAAAGTAGCGATTATGGAAATCTTTACCATTTAATACCAGGAAATTTTGTATTTATTGGTCTTGAATTTTCTCTCATACAAAAAAGCAAACTTATAAAATTTACAGCTATTCCTAAAAAGTGGAATTTAAATCATTAAAAATATCTATCTTCCTTGTCCTCCTTGTCCTCCTTGTCCCCTTTATTCGCCGCTCAAATAGGATTGTTATATATAGAGTGGTAGGCATATCTAAGTGCTAGATAAACCAACATTATCAATGCCTAATCCACTTAAAAACCTACAGCTTTAGCTTCAACCAAGGGGGAGAAATGCATCTGTGAGTGTATAGGTTTGTCCGGCGGAGCTAACTGTAATATCCAAGAGATCTCCACCTGTTGGGGTTAATGTGGGTAAAGTTCCCTTAATTCTATTGTCAGAGACATAAGATAGTTGTGCTGCCATTCCACCTACGGTTACTGTGGTGTCTGCGAGAGTGCCAAAGTGAGCGCCACCAAGGACAAAAGATTGACCACCAGTTGCTGGCGCGCGCCAGGGGAAGACATCGTACACTGTCATGTTGATTGCGGCTGCATCATTAGGAATGCCAAAAGCGATCGCATTATCGCTTAAATCAATACTTCCCAAGGCTCCACCAGGCCCAGTCAGCAAATCTAGCCCATCTAAAACCCCAGTTATTGTGTCTTTTTGTAATACCTGGGTACCATCAGCGTTCATTTGGAATCGGTAGATCGGGCCGTTCCAGTCTTGGGCAAGTAAATTGCCTCTTAATTGTCCATTGAAGGTGGTTGCACGGTACTCAACAATGCCATTGGTAGAAGCCGTCATTGTGGAGATGGGAGCAGTGTACACTCCAGGAATACTTGGATCGGAGGCTCTATAGTAAACGTTTTGGCGATCGTCAGTGCGTCCCCGGTTACGGTTGGGGCTACCGTAGTAGGCTCCTTGAGTAATGAGGTTTAACTCATCGGCAGAGCCACTTCCCATTGGTTGCTGTGTGGTTGCTGAGGTTGAGTAGTCCCCAAACCCAGCGTTAGCACCGTTATCGGTGGCATAAAGTTTACCTTTGGTAGTGTAAACCAAGTCAAAGGAGTTACGTAGACCGCTAGCATAAACGGAAACATCAACTCCAGGTACAACATTGGCAACGCCACCATTTAACTGATGGTCTTCCGCACCAATGGTTTCTCCTGGAGGTGGAGTATAGCCACTGGGGAAAGAGGTGGGCACGATGCTGCCAGCAGGTACGGTGTATTCAATCTTGCCATTGAAATTAGGCTTGGTAATTTCTGCCTTCAGCATTGCTGCTGTGAAGGGAGATTCTGGTACACCACCAATTTCACTGGCAGTAATACCCGCATTGGTGTTACTACCTACGACAATGTAAAGGTCGCCCTTGTTATCAAACTCTAAGCCATTGACCCCATGATCGTGGTTGGATACGCCAATTCCACTAATGAGCGATTGGCGATTGGAGAAGTTAGCCCCTGACAGGACAGACACCTCGCCACTGTAAGGAGAGAGTTCTGTTGCTGGAAAAGTACCGCCGCCATTAGCAAAGAGCTTGCTATGAGAGACATAGATTTTAGGTTCTTTATCATAAGGGTTGAAGGCAAGACCTAAAATTTGCGCATTGTACAGCCCTTTGATGGTATTGATTGCCTGAATAGCGGTGACATTGTAATTGTCATCAAAGGTGTAAGCTCGAATTGACCCATCATAGAAGCCTACATAAAGCCTGCCATCTGGCCCCCATGCACCCACTGTTGGGTTAGCGACATTGGCGATATTATCGTCTGCGGTGATACTAGGATCGTTAACATTGGTGATGTCAACAATCTTTTTAGTAAAGCTGATTGCTACCACATCATCATCTAGTACCGTTACAGGCACCGATCGCACAGCAGTATTGTTGTAATTACTATCGGCACTGCTGACTGTGTGAGTAATGGTAGTGTAATGAATCCCCTCTGGCGCTGTGTCATTAATCGCAGTGACTGTCACTGTCTGAGGAGTGTCCCAGTTATTGGGAGTAAAGGTGACTGCGCTTTGATTTGTATTAACTTGATTACCTGAGTTGATGTTAATGGTGACATTGGCTGTCGGCTTCGTATTTAAAACAATTTGATAAGTATCATTACCAGCCGCTTCATTGACTTGGGTGTCACCATTGGTTTGCTTGATAATTACTGCCGGCCCTTCTAAGGGAATTACTTCAATTGCCGCGATCGTGGCATTGTCTACACTGGCATTCAGGTCAAGATTTAAGAAACCGTCACTGATAAAGAAAGGCTGATCGATTGTCTTCACCAAGGCAGAGTTTTCTCCTGGGAAGAAAGCATTCTTGGATTCCTCAAAAATATCCAAGTCATCGAGAACCAGTTCGCCTTCTACCTTGACATCAAACACCCGTTGAGCATAGTTTGTCTTGGTCGGTTCGACAAAATGCAGCTTCAGGGTGTAAGCACCTTCGGCAACTGGAATTTGGTAAGACAAATCCTTAGCCGATCGCACATTTTGATAAAGTGCATCATCATTGGTCTTAAAGATTTCCGTGGTGCTAGCAACTGCACTGACAGTTCCCCCAACAGAAAAGACATCCCGATTCCAGACGCGTCCAGTTGTATCGGTATAAAGGGCCGCATTATTGGGGGAATTTGTACCCGTACCAGTATTAATCCGAATTGACTTGTCTTGAGTCAAGCGGACATAATCTAACCGTGCTGCATCTCCTGACTCTTCAAAGCCTTTAATTTGAATGCGATCGCCTGGTTTGACAGCAAGGTTTTCTACAGCCCGGATTTCCCACTTATTGTTGAGTGTAGCTGTAGCTCCATTGATATTGCGATCGGAGTTAACTGTACCCCTGAGGGTATTGTTAACGTAGACTTCAAACTTGGCATTGCCATCACTCTCATCCCAGAATGCCAAATTCAGGTCATAAGTCCCAGCAGTCCCGCTATAAACAAAATCGGCTGTCCCCGTTTCATTGGCTGCTCCATTAACAAGGCTGACTAACTTACCGCCGTAGGCTCCAATTCCGGATGAGGTTTCTATGCGATAGCCATTCAAAACCATGTTTTCTGCTTCAACCAGAACATCTCCCGGTGGAATGGGCACGTTTGGTTGCGTGACATTAACTGTGAAACTTGTAGAGGTAGAAAGTCCGCCTGTATCTTTGGCTTGGACTGTAATCTGAGAGCTACCCGTAGCAGTAGGCGAATAGTTCAGTGTTAATTGCCCAGTTGTGGGATTAATGCTAGGAGCTACTTCAAACAACCCGGCATTGGTATTAGCAGTCACTGTATAAATCAAAGCAGAATCAGCATCTTGAGCATCAGCGAATGCGTTCCACAAATTGATCAGAGTATCCGGTGCATTCTGGGTAACCGTGACATTACCAATGCCCGAAGTCGTTGGTGCTGTATTACCAGGAATAATTACATTAACGGTGAAGCTAGTATCAGTAAACAAACCGCCTGTATCTGTGGCGCGCACTGTTAGTTGTGAGCTACCCGTAGCAGTGGGCGAATAGTTGAGGGTTAATTGCCCATTTGTTGGGTTAATGTTAGGCGCAACCTCAAATAGCCCAGCATTAGTATTATTCACTACAGCATATTTTAGTGCAGTATCTGAGTCTTGCAGATCGCTGAAAGCATCAAACAAGTTGATAATCGTATCTGGCGCATTTTGTGTCACAGATACGTTAGCAATACCTGTAGTGCTAGGTGCTGTATTCGTGGGTGTACCAGAAGTAGGTACTAAGCGAATGTAGTCTGTACGTACTGCTTCGCCAGCATCCTCAAAACCTTTGAGTTGAATGCGAGTACCAGCTTGTAAAGCAACAGCCTTAGCAACTAGTTTTTCTACCTTATTGGCAGCAGATGCAGTACTACCACCAGGGCTTTGGTTGAAGGTGAGAGTATTCAGCAACGAGCCATTAGCAGAGACTTCTAAACGAGCAGCTCCATCGGTTTCATCCCAATAGGAAACATACATATCGTATGTGCCGGCTGCTCCCGCAAAGTCAAAGTATGCCGTTCCTGTTTCATTAGCTGCTCCATTGATCAAGCTAAGACCTTTACCTCCAGAACCACTAGAGAGGTTCTCTATCCTAAAGTCTTTGGTAATAACTAGACTCTCAGCTTCAATCTTGATTTCACTTACAGGAGGAGGTGTAGTCACATTGACTGCAAAGCTAACATCTGTGGACAAACCACCTGTGTCTGTGGCACGTACTGTTAGTTGTGAGGTACCTGTTGCTGTAGGCGAATAGTTGAGAGTTAATTCCCCAGTTGTGGCGTTGATGCTGGGAGCCACTTCAAATAATGCGCCATTGGTATTATTAACAATGCTATATTTCAGTGCGGTATCTGGATCTTGTGCATCTGCGAAGACATCAAATAATTTGATGACTGTATCCGGCGCATTTTTGACAACAGAGACATCAGGAATACTGGTACTGGTAGGTGCAGTATTGGTTGGCGTACCAGCAACAGGAACTAAGCGGATGAAGTCGATGCGGGTTGCTTCGTTTGATTGTTCAAACCCTTGTAATTGGATGCGGCTACCTTGCTGTAAAGATACAGCCTGAGCAATCTTAGCTTCCCGCTTATTAGTAGTAGTGGCGGAAGAGCCACCAGGGCTTTGGTTAAATTGAACTGTACCTAATTGAGTGCCATTAACTGAGAGGTTAACGCTACCAATGCCATCATTTTCATCCCAGTAGGAAATGTAGATGTCATATAAAGAAGCAGCACCCGTAAAGTCAAAGTAGGCGGTACCGGTTTCAGACGTTGCACCACCGATAAAGCTGATTCCTTGCCCGCCTGAAGCCCCTGCTGCGGTTAGGGTTTCTTTTCTGAAGGTGTTTAAAACAAAAGCTTCAGCTTCTATCTTGACTTCTATTGGCGTGGAGGGAAGATTCAATTGTAAGGTTTTGACATTTGACACTGGCCCGGTAGTGCCATCGGCTAATTTCTGAGCCGCCATGATGTAGTTGAAACCTTTGTAGCCGTTCTGAGTGCTGAGTGTGGATAGGGTGATGGGAACATCAACTGTTCCAGAGGCACCTATTGTGACTGTAACCTCGTTTACCCCAGTGACACTATTAGCTTCAAAGGGGTCAATATCAAAGGCTGTGCCATCGGTTTTGGTAAACATGGCTCCCCCAACACTCAGCAAGGATACTTGAGCGCCAGGTGTACCTGTAATCCGGACTGTTTGATTGGCAGATTCAACGATCGCCTGAGATCCAGAAACTCCTAAAATGTCAATAGTTGGTGTGGTGGGTTGATTGAGCTTGAGGAAAACTTGCGAACCATCCACACTGTCGGGAATGCGGTAGAGTTCTCCAGTAATGGTGGTGTTGTCGTCAAACTCTACAGTGACGATTGAACCAATCATTTCTAAACCAGAAACACTGGCAGACTCTTGCGGCCCTGGTGCAGTAGTTCCCTTGGTGCTGGTTGGGTCCATGTCAATGGAAAAGCCTAAGGTCTTCCCTGCGCCAAAGTCTGTAAACAGCAGTTCTAGACCCTGAAAACCACCATCTTTAGCTAAGAGGTAATTGGTTGTCACATTACCAACACCAGGGTTAGTATCAAGGGTCAGTGCTTTGGCAATGGTATCACCGCCTGTGCCATAGGGGTCAAAGATGATGTCTGGGAGAAAGCCGACGCTGGTATCAATGAAGATACGGCGGATTTTCTGCCCGCTAGTAGAGTTGTTCGTGAGTTGAAAACTACCACTGCTGAAGGTGCTGGAGTTAATGCCAGTAGCAGGCGGATCGACTTTTAAATACGCTGAGGCTTCCAATACACCGCTATAGGCGGCCATTACCTCTTCTGGGAATGCCAATGCAGATTTTATCTTGCCAATGACTGCATCTAATTCCCACTTACCACCTAGAGCGCTATTGCCTACAGTTGTTGTAGCTGCGGCGACATTTGCACCTGTAATTTTGCTAATTTGTTCCACTAACTGCAATCCTGATGGTGTAGAGGCTAAGTTACAGCCATACAGGAGAATGTCAGCTTGGGGTAGTAATGCTTTAGACCAACTTTGCAGGCGATCGCGATCGCGTTGGAGACTATCTAAACTCAGTTCAGTTGCGCCAAGTAGTAACTTTCCTGGCTGTCCATGCGCCACAATGTGAATTGCAGATACAGAATTTAGCTGGCTTAACTTTTCACTGATTTGCCATACTCCATCCTGATGAGAATCGAGACGAAACACATCTGTGATGTTAGAACGCACTCCGTTAATCAGGCTTTCATAGCTCTCTACCGCATAATCGACAAAGACAATCTCGCGTTGAGGGTGATTCTGGCTATATAAATATTGCTTTGGCTGGGGGACGGAAAATTTGTGAGCGGGGTGAAGTAGTTTCTTTAAGGAAAACTTAAAAGATTGTGGGAGGAAATGATATAGTTCCATATTTTGAATAGTTATTAACTCACCTAGCAAACACCCCATATTTTGACTTTAGCTGCGGCATAGTAGTGAATACAAATACTAGTTTCACAGCTTTTAAATATGGGAATGCTTGTAAATTTTTGTAGTCCGATTAAGGAGGATTGGCAAAAATTTGACATCCTCCCAGAAGAGTATTTTTACTCACGCTGATTTCCATTAACCCAATTCTTAATTGAGTTAATGATGCTGGTATTTGGTGGTTTGCTTTGATAGCAAGTCGCCAATGGTATTGCTGGTTGTAAAAGTGTTGTGCTATTCACACCAGATTTTTTAGCACCAAGAATATCTTGGCGATCGCAATTATCAACAACTTACATTTAGGTTATGAATGCAAGTGAACGGGTGATGAGTATGTTGCAACACCAGTAATTTGGGCGCGTTTAACCCATGTATGTAACCGCTAGTGGCAGAAATTACCATAAACTGGGGCTACTGACACCTGAACCTTTTGCCAATCAAGAACACATAGAAATACAACTACAAGTATTAGAAAACACGAAGTGCCCTAGATTAAGCAAGACCCAACGATTTTTTTTACTTAAACTTAATAAACAAATTTCCCGACGCTAAAAATCTTGAATCAAAAACCTTGAGTTTAACTATGTCCGGGATTAAGAAAAGATATCTTTAAAGTTAAGATGAGGTTATGAAAAGATAACTGGGATACATTTTTTAATTGCTGTAAAGTCCTGAGACGGTTGAAAGCTATACCAGACAAGCAGTTTAACTTTAGTAAAAAATGCTTGATGGTAGAATCACAGAGAGAAGTTAAAGATATCGTAAAGTCATCTACCATAGTTCCTTATAAATATGTTTTAATCCCGAACAGTGAGAGAAACCACTGTTGATTGCGGCTGTGGTCTAGAAGGAGAAGCTACTTGAAAATGTTATGGTTATGAATAGAGTTATTGCAATCTTGTTGAGACATTGGATCTTTCTCGCAAGTTTTAATACAGTTTTATTTGCGATCGCCTCTGTCCTGATCTTGAGAGTTCCTCAGATTTGGATTGCGAAGACTCAGTTAATTCTACCAGTTACAAGTAGCGGCTTAACCGCAGATTTAGGAACTCTCGGCAGTCTCAACAGTGGTGGCGTAGTTTTTTCTCAACAGGTTAATCCCCTGAATATCTTTTCATCAATCCTTTTGAGCGATCAGACTTTGAGCCAACTTTGGAATTCCGATCCAGAAAAAGCTGAGTTTGCCAATATCAGTAGTTATCGACAACTTTTTACTGTTGCGCCTCAAAGTGAATCAACTATTATCTCAATTACCGTACATGGTTCTGATGAGGAGACAGCTCAAGGAAGGGCGAGAAGATTGTTGAATGTATTTCAACAACGGATGAACCAGCTGCGGCAAAATGACGCTATGCAGCGTTCTGAATTTATGCGTGCAGAACTCAATCAATCCTTGAGAAATTTACGCCAAGCCCAAACAAGACTCACAGAATTTCAACAAAGTTCTGGATTAGTCAGTAGTGACAATCAAATTCGCGAAACTGTTGCAGCTATTGCACAATTAACTACAACTCGTTCCCAAGTCATTGCTCAGTATAAGTCATCGCAAGCTCATGTTAAAGAGCTTTCCCAGCGCATTGGCTTAAGCTCCGATCGCGCTATTCGTTCCCTCAGCCTAGCAGAAAATCGCGATTTTCAATTCATCCGTCAGAAATTAGTCGAGCTAGAGGTACCACTGTTAGAAGCTGAAGCAAAATTTACCCCCAATCACCCAACGGTACAAAATTTGCTCAATCAGCGCCAGCAATTATCAAAACAGTTAACACAATATATCTCGCAAGCAGCAGCGAATACAGAGGGCGTGAATTCCTCAATTGGTGAAAACTATGGAGAATTAATTCAGAATTTGGTATTAGCAGAAGCAAATACCAGCGCCTTGCAAAATCAAGAAATTCAACTAAAAAAACAAATTGATGAGTTAAATCAGACACTACAAACTTTTCCGCCAAATCAAGCAAAATTATTAGAACTACAACATCAATATAAGATTGCTGAAGGGGTATATAACGGTTTAGTCGGTAAAGTGCAAGAAGCAAAACTAAATTCTTTTAGTGCTTTTCCGAGTATCCAAGTTTTAGATCAACCTAATGTTGAAGTCCAACCTTCTAGCAACAGTCAACTAAAAATCGCCATTGGTGTAATTTTAGCGGGAATTTTTGGTAGTGCGGCTTTGGCGTTGTTCCTAGAAAGTCGCAATCCTTTATTAAGTGCAGAAGATTTACACCTCACAGAAATTCCCATTTTGGGAGCTGTTCCTCAGTTCAAGGTTTTACAAAATCGCCCTGCTGTAGAAACAGAAACAAATCTCGAATTCCAGAGGATGGCTTTAGCTATTAACGCCATGAACCTAGAAAATCGGCGGTTTATGGTGAGCAGTCCCGCATCTGGAGAGGGTAAAACTACTGTTGTCTTAGGTTTAGCGATCGCACTGACTACCTTAGGTTTACGCATCTTAATTGTTGATACCGATCGCTCTCGATCGGGACTCAGCGCCACATTAGAAAACTCAGAGTTACCTTTCTCTCACACATCAGATCGACCGATTTCTATTCGTCCGAATATCGATCTGATGACGGTATATCACCCTGAGAGACAATTAGTTGATTTTCTTGTCAGCAGAGAATTTGAACATTCTCTACAAACCTTACAAGAGAAGGGCAATTACGACTACATCCTGATAGATAGCGCCTCTATTTGTTCAGCTACTGAAACCACTTTGATGGCTTCTATCATCTCTAGCGTGTTGTTTGTTGTTCGTCCGGGAGTAAGTCAAAGATATTTATTCCAAAAGGCGCTGACTCAACTAAATCAACAAAAAGTTAGACCAATGGGAATTATTCTCAATGGTATGGAGATGAAATCTCTAGATTCATCATATATAGCCAGGAATTCCACGCTTACTGCTTCTTAATATAGGAATCCGCTTTGATTCATCAAAAAATCTTCATAACTGTAGGGTAGCCACTGTCATAGAGCAGCTTTTATCTAGCTGATTCATATCAAGAAGAGACTATTAAATTCCCAAACATCACCTGTTCCCTCTTTCTTATAAAAAAAGAGGGTAGGTTTAGAAGTTTTTTGTGGGCAGACATTGCTCGCTACAAACCTCTTCTGGTAAGCAATGCCCATCCTATTTGTCGATCAAAAATCAAGTTAAGAATCCTATATTTTTGTCTGCGTTCATCTACCTCTTCACTTGGTGACTGCTATGAAAACAATCCACAATACCGATGTAAAATTAGATTTACCAAGCTTAGTGGTATATCTATTGGGCAGAAGAATTACCCCCATAACTGTTACAGGAATTATTGATGCAATTCACAATGCTTGCAAGTTAAAACAAAAAATTACGGTTGCTAACTATAACGTTCATGCATTCAATTTATCGATGCAGTTACCGTGGTTTTATGAATTTATCCAAAGTTCAGAAATTGTACATTGTGATGGTTCTGGTATTCTCAAAGCCTTAAGCTATATGGGACTCGACCTGCCGCTAGAATATCGCGTGTCCTATACAAAGCTGATGCCGGAGTTATTGAAATTTTGTCATCAACAAGAACTTTCAATATTCTTATTAGGTTCAAAACCTCAATATTTAGATAAAGCAATTAATAATTTAGCTGAGAAATATCCCAATATCAAAGTAGCTGGTCATGATGGCTATTTTTCTATTGACGATCCGGAAATTAATGAAGGGATTATTAACAGTATTAATCAGCTAAAACCAAATATTTTGCTGATGGGTATGGGAATGCCATTACAAGAAAATTGGGTAGCTAGATATAGAGATAGATTAGATGTAAATGCAATTTTGCTAGGCGGAGCAGTTATCGATCGCTTGGCAGGAGTTGTTTCTGATTGTCCCGATTTTCTAGCTAAGAACCATTTGGAATGGCTGTATCGGCTGATTCGCGAACCCAAACGATTAGCAGCGCGTTATTTACTGGGTAATCCGGCTTTTGCTTGCCATATTGCGTTAGCAAAACTCTATCAATTACGCGAGGGAGTCACCCAGGTAGAATCCAGCAATTACTACAGCTGGAAGTCTAATGGATTTGTGAAAGTGCTGGCGCAAGGAAACACAACACCAACAAAGAAGTTAAGTGATTCTTTAGTAGAAGCAGGTTTATTGAGTAACAACGATATTGATATTGCTTTATCGGAACAAAGAAAGACTGGTGTTCCTTTGAGTGACATTTTGATCAATAAAGGATGGATTAAACAAGAAACTATCAATTTCATCCTGAAAAATATCGTCCTCAGCAATCAAAGTAACAGTATGGCTAAGGAGTTATTAAATGGTGTCTACTCCGAGAGTTAGTGTTGTAGTGCCTGCATATAATGTGAGTGCTTATTTAGAAGCCGCATTATCTTCTGTAGAATGCCAATCTTTTAGCAAATACGAAGTTTTAATTGTTGATGATGGTTCTACAGATCAAACAGCTGCGGTAGCATTAACATTTTGTCGCCGAGATTCTCGGTTTCAACTGCTACAAAAACCCAACGGGGGACTTTCTTCGGCTCGTAATTACGGGATTCGCTATGCGAGGGGTGAATATATTGCCTTGCTGGATGGAGATGATACTTACCATCCGGATAAGTTAGCGGTTCATATCGCCAAACTAGAAAACTCTCCCAAGGTAGGAGTTACATACAGCGCATCTCGTGCCATCCGGGATGATGGGCAACAGACATTTATGGTTTTAAGTGGTAAGCCTGTTGTTAAAAATGTATTGCTGGCATTGTTATATAAGAACTTTATCGGACATGGATCGAACGCTGTTTTTCGTCGTTGTCTGATAAATGAAGTTGGAGACTTTGATGAAACCCTCCGCAGTTCAGAAGATATTGATTTTTGGTTGAGAATTGCGGCTACAAAACGCTGGGAGTTTGATCGGGAACCGCGTATTTTGTGTTACTACCGAGTACGTCCATCGGGGTTATCTTTCAATGTGGCGCAAATGCAGCGATCGCAAGAACAAGTAATTCAGTCAGCTTATGAGCGATCGCCTGAACTAGTCGAACCAATGTTACCTACAGCTTATGCCTATATGTATCGCTACTTAGCGCGGATTGCTTTGACAGCAGGTGACTTAACACAAGCAGAAGATTTTATTGATCAAGCTTGGGAAAGCGATCGCTCAATTTTTTGGCGCGATATGCGATCGCTACTCACCCTTGTGTCTGTGCGCTTGTCTCCCTTAACAAAGCGCATACTTCAACAAGCACTAGGTTCGGTTGATTAAAGCCTAGTAAAAGACGATTTGACGCGGAAAACTCGCCGCGTCTCCCTAATTTTTGGTAATTCCCCGGAAAAATGCGATGAGAGTTTGTTACTTAATTCAAACCCATAAAAATCCCCAACAAATTTATCGGTTAATCAACTTAATTCAAACATCTAGCCCAGAATGCCAAATTGTCATTAGTCACGATCCAACTTTCTGTGAGTTAGACTTATCAATCCTCCCAAAAAATCACAATATTCATTTATTTTTCGCTAAAGGTGGACGAGCCGACTTTAGTATGGTTCAGAGTTACCTGGATGCATTGCATTGGCTGTTGAAAAATCAAATTGATTTTGATTGGTTGATTAATATTAGCGGACAAGATTACCCAATTAAACCAATTCCAGAAATCGAAACTTTTTTAGCAACGACTAATTATGATGGTTTCTTAGAATATTTTGATGTCTTGTCTGCCGACAGTCAATGGAGTATACATGAAGGGCATAGTCGCTACTTTTATCAATATCAACAACTCTCACCCACGGTAAGCGATCGCCTGCAAAAAATCCTCAAACCTTTAAAAATTATCAACTATATTCAACCTTGGATTCGCTTTAATTGTTCCTACGATATCAGGATTGGTTTTCAAGCCAAAACTCCTTTCAATGAAGCATTTAAATGCTACGGTGGCTCATTTTTCGCCACCCTTTCGCGACAATGCGCCGAGTATATTGACAATTACGCGAATAACAATCCCAGTTTTATCGAATATTGTCGCCGTACTAGCATATCTGTAGAATTCTTCATTCAAACCATCTTAGTTAATAGCCAATTATTCAACCTTTGTAATGATTGTAAACGCTACTTTGATTTTACCAACTCCCAAAATGGTAGCCCGAATTTTCTCACTCAAAAAGATTATGAATCTCTAGCAAAAAGTCAAGCTCACTTTGCGAGAAAATTTGATTTAGCATTAGACTCAGATATTTTTGATTTAATCGATCGACATAATTCGCCAAATCAAGAATTAATAGCTAATACTTATCAATCATGAATCCTTTAATATTAGCAAAAAATCATATTTATTTCTTCCCTTCTGCCTTCTGCCCTCTGCCTTATTTCGATAAATTCTCAGGTGTGCTAACCAATCATGAATAGTAATTCTATTATTAAAAATGGTTTCTGGACAACTTATGGAGCAATTGTCAACCGCTTATTTGCATTATTAAGTAATTTATTATTAGCTCGTCTGTTATTACCATCAGATTTTGGAGTTATCAGCGTCGCTTATATTTTCTGGTCTTTTATTAATCTTTTTGTACAAGGTACTACTGGCGATTTTTTAGTTTATAAAGGACTGGAAGACCGACGTTATATTGATACCACCTACTCTTTAAGTATTTGTATTGGGATGGTGGGAGCAGCAACAATGATCGCTTTATCACCAATTGCTGCTAATTTTTTTGATATCCCAGATTTAATTGGATTATTGGCATTTTTTGCTTTTAATTTCTTTCTTTCTTCTGTTCAAGCTGTTTATGCTGGGATTATGCGCAGAAGAATGCAGTATCAAGAATTAGCAAATGCAGCTTTAATTTCTTCCATGATTCGCATCTTTACTACAGCCGGATGTGCGTTAGCGGGATTAAGTTACTGGTCTTTTGCGATTGGCGATACAATTTTTTGGTTAAGTATATTTTGGATTACAGCTTATCAGGCAAATTTTAATTTTTATCTAAAAATCGATCCAAAAATTCGCTCGGAGGCTTTATCTTACTGTATAGGTTCTGTCGGTTCTAGTTTGGGATTTTATATTAACTCTAATTCTGATAATTTTGTCATCGGCAGATTATTAGGGACTACCAACTTAGGCTATTATAATTTTGCTTATCAAGTAACTACAGCTTTTAGTTTAATTATGTCTCAAGTTATGAACCAACTGGGGATATCAGTTTTTGCCCAAATGAAAGACGAACGCCAACAAGAAGATGCTTTAGTTAAAGTTGTTGAGCAGATGTCTTATTTTGCGGCTTTATTATTTGCTGTTATTTATCTAATAGTCGATAAAACATTTATTATCTATGTATTTGGCGAGAAATTTATTCCCTCAGCGAGCGTCATTCCTTGGTTATTAATTTTTGCCTATTTCCGGTTAATTAATACTTCTCTTTCTAGTATGATGGCTGCGAAAGGTAGACCGGATATTAATGCCAAAGTTAATTTGCAGATAGCACCTTTAGCTGTTGTCGGTTTTTTAATTGGAGCTTGGAAAGGGGGAATTTTAGGAGTAGCGATCGCAGTTGTTTTAATCTTAGGTTTTACTTGGACTATTTTTTGGTGGTGGTCAGCTTGTAGAACTTTTGGTTGGTCGCTTTTTAAATATTTGCAACCTTGTTTTCAAGCTTTATTTATGTCATTATTCGCTCTTGGCATAAATTTTATTATTCCTACATCAAAATTTATTTCACCAATCATATATATTGTTTTATATTTATTATTGGTAAGGCTGTTAGTACCAAATCAATTTTCCACATACTTATCTTTAATTAAGAAGCTAGGGCGTAAAGTTAAGCAATTTAGTTTCCGTTAAATAGTAGGAAATAGGGGCTAGGGAAGAGAGATTTTTTTGTGGTTCACTCACTTAAATAATTAGATCAGCGTTATTAATGAACCGCCAAGAACGCCTTCGCGTTAGCGTCTCGAAGAGAAGAACGCCAAGAGAAAAGAAGAAATTATTAAGTGCAAGTTTACAGAATAATAGACATTAACTATAAACCTTTTGCCAATGACCATTGACAATTGTACAGACAAGGGTTATTGCGTCTCTGACTTAATTAATCATGAGGTGAAAATGAACCATCCAATTCAACCGCTAGTAAGTGCTGTCATTCCTACAAAAAATCGCCCATCTGTTGTTACCCGCGCTGTGAAAAGTGTTTTACAACAAACATTTTGGCGGCTGGAGGTGGTAGTAGTAGTAGATGGCCCCGATCCGGCAACTGCAAAAGCATTACAGCAAATAGACGATCCTCGGTTGCGCGTGCTTGTACTTCCTAATTCTATTGGTGGTGCTGCTGCGCGAAATGCAGGGGTAGCAATGGCTGAGGGTGAGTGGATTGCATTTTTAGATGATGATGATGAGTGGTTACCGCAAAAAATCCAACTACAGATAGATGCGGCTAATCGCTCTCAAGCTAAATTTCCGATTATTGCTTGTTCTGTGATCGCCCACACACCCCACGGAGAATTTATCCATCCGCGACGGTTTCCCGAAGTTAAAGAACCTTTGAGTGAATATATTCTCGTTCGCAATTCTCCGGGATTTGGTGAGGGTTTAATTCAAACTTCGGGAATTTTTACATCACGAGAATTATTAAGAAATGTGCCATTCCGCGATGATTTACGCAAGCATCAAGATTGGGATTGGTTACTGCGAGTTGCTAATCTCCAAGGGGTAGAAGTGCAATTTGTTACTGAACCCTTAGCAATTTGGTATCATTCAAAAACACAAAAAAGTGTGAGTAATACCTACGATTGGCAGTATTCTCTGAATTGGATTAAAGAAAATCGTAGCTTAGTAACTCGTCGCGCCTACGCTTCCTTCATTATGGTAGAGGTGGGCGCACAAGCTTCTGCCCAAGGAAAATGGCAAGAATTTTTACCACTACTTTGGGAAGCAATCCGCTATGGAAGTCCAAAACCAATTGACTTTTTATTGTGCTTGGGATTTTGGTTAGTTCCCAGAAATACCCGACGCTGGTTAAAAGGATTGTTAGGCGAAAAGCAAAATCTAGAGCAACCACTAAGTACTATTTAGAAATACTAGGGGAATGTTAACAGCAATTAGTAAGGCGCTGAAATTTACCAAAGAAGATGAGTTAGGACAATTGTCTTTTGTCGAGCGTGTCTTGTATTGGACAATTGTCTTAACTCCCGTTTGGTGGTTATTAGGAATACAAACTCTGTTGTATCCTGCGATCGCAGTTTGGCTGTTAGTTCGTTCCTTTCGTCTCGATAAATTGCTGAATATTGCCCTACCGACTTGTATTTGGGGTTGGTTGGCGATGGCGATCGCTATGCTGTGGACTGCGGCGCTAGGCTTAGTAGATGTTCATTTTGAAGCTTTTCGCCTGCTCTCAACTTTAGTTACCTTTTTCAAAGGTTACTTTCTCATTCTTAGTTGTTTAATACTCCCCTTTTGGAATCCCATTCGCTCCCAAGTTTTAACAAGAGCGATCGCTTGGATGGCTGTAGGTTACGGTATTACAGTTATCTTACAATTTATCCTGCTATTTCTGGGGATATGGGATCAGCCTTTTTATCCACCGCTAGCAACATTGATTCCGGGCGATAAATTAAGCTTGCTGGTTAAACCGGCGATTATTCAAACCTTTTTTGGCATTCCTCTGCCTAGAACGTCACTTTACATGGCCGATCCGCCAATTCCAGGTGTATGTGGCTTACTGTGCTTCTTTATTTGCTCTGGGGAATCAAATCGGCGTTTGCGCTATTTAGCGATCGCAGGTAGCCTATTAGCTTTATTAGTCAGCCAAAGCCGTGTAGCTTGGCTATGCTTTCCCGTTGTCGTTTGGATTTCCCTCAGCTTCCGCAATCGTACCGCCCGTCACAGTTCTCTGTGGGTAACCTCTGCTGTCTTTCTTAGTTGTGCATTCATCGGCGTCACATTAGTAGATGTAATACATCAGTCCTTAGATGTATTTACAGGTGCGCGGGCTGCATCTTCCGCAGATCGTAGCCTTGTCGTTGGTGAAACCCTCAAAGCATGGCAACAACGTCCCTGGCTAGGGTGGGGAATCGCCCAAGGAGAAGTTACCTGGTACATCTACAAAATTGTACTTGGTTCCTTTTCTACCTATGCAGGTGTTTTATATTTGCATGGAATTTTGGGTTTTACTTGCTTAATTACTGCCCTAAGTACAACCCTTTGGAACTTTTGGAATATTGCCAGATCTGGAAATAAATTAGCTCAGGGAGCCTTTGCCAGTTTTTTAGCATTATGTCTATTAATTGAAGGATTGCCCTTAAGTTGGATGTGCATTTATTTTTGGTTTTATTTTATTTGGTTAGGAGTAATTTTATTTGAACATCAATTAAAACGTCCGCGCATTTCTCAATGGCATCAACTTATATAAGTCAGCATTGCCATTAACGATAACTAGCGATGGCTATCATTAGTCATTAATTATTATTCTCAACTACGACGTACTTATATGCATCACAATAAACATCCTTTATTAATCAAATTGGCAAAATATTATTTTGCAATCAAACAACTTTATTACCAATGGCGATATCCTAACTTAACCTTAGAACCAGGAGTTTTAATCAAAGGTAAATTAACTGTCTCTGGTGATGTCAAAGTTAAAATTGGTGCTGGAACTCGCATCGCTATGCACGTTAAAATCTACGGTTCTGGAGAAGTAACAATTGGCAGAAATACCCTACTCAATGGTTGTTGGATTGGTAGCGTCAAATCAATTAAAATTGGTGATGAATGTCTAATTTCCGATTGTTTCCTCCAAGATTCAGACTATCACAATATAGATCCAAATTTACGTTTTGACCCACCCGGCCCGAAAGTATCAGCGCCTATAGTCATTGAACGTAACGTTTGGGTTGGAGCCAGAGCAACCATCATGAAAGGTGTTCATATCGGTCAAGATAGCGTTATCGGATTAGGAAGTATTATTCGCAAATCAGTCCCTTCTGGTGTTGTTGTAATTGGTAACCCCCAACAAATTGTTAAACATCTTTATAAAGATGCAGATAAAGAAGCCAAGCTATCACATATTTAGCCATATTTTTTAATATAAATTCTCTCCTCTTTCTAACTCCTCTGCGTCCTCTGTCTTGAAAAGTTCTGATGCCTTCGGCAACCCCTTCGGTGTACGGAGGAAACCTCCGCTCAGACTTTTCGCTCCGTCTCTGCGGTTTATATCTCTAAATAATTTAAGGTAGGTATTTAATGAAAGTCGGTTATCTTGCAGAAAACTATCTCTACAAACGCAACATCATTAATATTGTCCAAGACGTAGAATATCAAAAAGTCAATAATTTATATGCCCTAACTTACCCTGCCCTTAAATATATCAACAAAATCGCAAAAAAAACTGTAATACCATTTAACGATTCAATTTATCAATTCACAGATTTAAATCTCAATAAAGTTGATATTCTTCATTTTTTCAACACTATCAGCTATGGTAAAACACCTTGGATAACCACATTTGAAACAATCTTACCGCGATTAGATTGTACCCTTTCTTGCCATCAAGGCTCTAGACCTGATTTTTCTGTGTTAACTAACTATAAAGTTGTTAAAAAAGCTTTAGCAGCAATGGCTAGCGACTCGTGCAAACGCCTAATTGCCATGTCTGATTGTAATGCCAATATGCAGAGAATTTTGTTAAAAGATTTTCCCCAATATCAACAAGCTATCGAACCTAAAATTACAACTCTGCATCCGCCACAGCAATTACTCGTTTCATCCTACGCTGATAAAAATATTAATTTAGATGGCAAGATAAAATTTATTCTTGTAGGCGCTTCCTTTTTCCGCAAAGGAGGTATGGAAGTAGTCGAGACTTTCAGTAAGTTGAAGAGAGAATATAACTATGATTTGGAATTAACACTCATCTCTTCACTACGCTTAGATGATTATGCTACAAAAGAAACAAACGCAGACATTCAAAAAGCGAAAATATTAATTCAACAAAATCTTGATTGGATCAACTATCATGAGCAGCTACCTAATAAAGAAGTTCTAGAATTAACCAAACAATGTCATGTTGGATTGTTACCAACCTATGCAGACACCTATGGTTTTTCTGTTCTCGAATTTCAAGCTGCTGGTTGTCCGGTAATTACAACTAATATTAGAGCATTACCAGAAGTAAATGACAACGATAGAGGATGGATCATTGAAGTTCCCACAAATTATTTAGGTGAGGCTATATATACAACGAAAGAAGAAAGATTAGAAATTAATTCTGCAATTAAATCGGGACTTGAGCGGATAGTTCATGAAATCTTCGCCAATCGAGAAGCTGTAATTGCTAAATCCAATCGCTCAATTCAAGGTATTAGGGATAATCATTCTTTGAGTAACTATGCAGATAAAATGAAAGATATATATTTGCAAGTCGTTCCCGAAGGGTAGACGCAAAAAAGAAGGAAAGAATCAAGACTTTTGCAACAAGTCTAATCTAACAAATGGGTAGGGGCACGGCAATGCCGTGCCCTCTAATATATGGATGTGTCGCAAACATTATGTGATAAGCTGCGACGCATCTAATTTGTATATAAGACGCGGGCAAGATGCCCGCACTACAATTATTTTGCGTTTTTGATTTATATAATTTAGCTGCACAGCAGCTTACCAATTTGAGAAAATAATGCGACAGATGGTAGGGGCATAGCAGTGCCATGCCCTCTAGAATATACTTTGAACAATAAATATTAATTGTAAAAAAAAATACGTATTTTTTGAGAACTTAAGTATTATCATCCTTGTTAATTCGATTAATATGTCTTCTTTCTATCTGCAATGCAGGTGAATTATAAAAAATTTAAATTTAAAACCTGGGAATATTTGCAAACAGTATCTAAAAGTTTTATTTGTTTATTTCCTCACAACAAGATATGATGATCCCTGCTGGGGATCGCTCACCCCGCAGTCAATTTAGTGCGAGGAATTTTCTACATTCCAAGAATAAAATTGGCATTTAATTGCCAAAAATGTTGTTTACCAAAACCAGGGTTGCACTAGATGAGTTGTGCAGTAACTTGGACATTAAACTGACATGATATTGTTTGAATTTCTTTGCATTACGTCTTGGATTGGTTCTTTTTTATCATCTAGCGAAAACTTACTACCAAGTAAGGCAGCATATATATTGCCTGTATTGCCTGCAAAAGTTTCCACACAGATAGGCAAATTAGTGAATAAACATCGGCCATTGTTGGTGCGACCTAACCAACCGATGAAAGTATGGAGTACAACATTACTACCATCAAGATTCTTAAACATAGATTGGGGAAATAATGAACCCAAAAGCAAATTGAATAACCCGCTTAATTCACAAGCAAGAGCAGTTAAAAATAGCCAAAACCAATTTTGCACTTTTGGGGAAGATTTGCTAGCTAAACAGTCTGGTATTGGTGCTGCTAGTCTTGCTCTTTCGGGAAAAATCATTAACTCGAATCCAGAACAGCAAGATTTATTCCCGCACAAATTTCTGCGATCGCTCCAAGATTTCTTTCGCTTTGCACATCCTGTAGAACAGAATTTCATGTCTGCATCCTTACCAGTATTGATTGTGCAGCGACAGATCAATAACTATGAAGTTTGGGTAAATCAGCATCTTGTGGCAACTTTACCCACGGAAACAGCAGCTAAATCTCTGCAAAAACGATTGCTAAAGCTAGCTAGAACGACAAATTTTGATGCTAATCAACTCAGACCTGCTTTAGTTGATGGTTTACCTGCATTAATGGCAGGTAATCGCTTTTTATGGCGGATTGACAACTCAATTGCTCGTCAATTCCAACAGAATGCAGATTTATTAGCAATTGAATGGATTAATAATCTGCGTTCCGCTTTCAAAGCCTCTACACTGACACTCGTAGAGGGACAAAAACAAATGTATGGTATCACTCCAACTTCCACTAAGCTATCTGGCTTGGCTTCTTGGTATGGCGGCTATTTTCATGGTCGTTTAACAGCCAATGGCGAGATATATAACAAAAATGAATTGACTGTAGCCCACAAATCCCTGCCTTTTAATACTTATTTGCAGGTAACAAATTTACAAAATAACAAATCAGTAATTGTGCGCGTCAACGATCGCGGCCCTTATATCCCACCCAGAAGCCTAGATTTATCACAGGCTGCTGCGCGTTGTCTTGGTAGTGAAATGGCTGGGGTAGTACCCTACAAAGCTGTAATTTTGCAAAACAGCGAACCGAAAATTACTTTGAAACCTTCCACCTTAACCACCTTCAAAAGCATGAAACCCAAGCCTGTCAAACAACTGGCTTTTATCCCAGAGTTTTGAGCCAACTGTTGATGGTTGACTGTTGACTGTTAACGGTTGACTGGGAAGAGATATTTTTATACATGGCAATGCAAATTTTTTCATCTAGGCTGCCTTCTGAACAATCCTCATAACTGATGGCTGATTGCATAAATAGCTACTAACAATTACCATACATCTGATATGAGAACTTACAGCAGATTTTTAGTTGATGAACTAGACAATTTAAGTTGCAAACCTAAGTCCAATACCAAATACCAATTTTGTCAAATTCGGCAACAGATTCACAGCTAAAAACCTAGATTCTGTCTGAATTTCTGCATTCACAAGCGAGAACAACTGTGTCGCCTGTTTAACTCGCAAAATCTGCTGTAATGTTGTTAATTTCACAAACACAGGTAAAACATTATGTCAGTAGCGCAGCATCTCCAAAAATTTGGAAATCATTTAATTCTCGGCATTTCCGGGACTCAATTAAGCGATGAAGACAAACGCGCACTCAGTGAATTGCAACCTGTTGGCGTAATATTTTTTGCCAAAAATTTTTTAGATGATGCTACCTATGAAATTTGGTTGCAAACTTTTAGGGAATTGATCGATCAGATTCGCGAATACGCTGAACGCGATTCGATGTTTTTTAGCTTAGACCATGAAGGTGGTCGGGTTGTGCGTACACCTGTACCAATTACACGCTTTCCTTATGCATTGTCATTGCAATCGCGATCGCGTCAAGTAGCTCAAGCCACAGCTGTCGAACTACAATCTTTAGGGATAAATCTCTCTTGGGCACCAGTTGCAGATATTTATTCTCATCCCGAAAATCCTGTAATTGGTTCTCGCGCTTTTGGTACAACAGCAGAAACGGCTGCTAAATGGGCGCGAGAATATTATCTAGGGCTGCAAGAGTCAGGTATTCTCGCCTGTGCGAAACATTTTCCTGGTCATGGCGACACTAGTCAAGACTCCCATTTAGAACTACCCATACTGCATCTTACCAAGGAAGATCTGCGCGATCGCGAATTAATACCTTTCAACGCTCTGATCGCCGAACAGATTCCCTTGATTATGACTGCTCATATTCTGTTTCCCAAAATTGATCCTGATGTTCCCGCTACTCTTTCTCGAACTATTCTCACCAACATTCTGCGGGAAGAACTAGGTTTTTCTGGGGTAGTTGTCTCCGATGACTTAGATATGAAAGCCATTGCTGAACGCTTTACCACAAAAGGCACAGTAGCACAAGCCATTAATGCTGGCTGCGACTTGTTCATTATTTCTCGTAACATAAATTCATCTTCCCTAGAACGCACCTATCAGATCGCCCAAGATTTTGGTGATTCTTTGGCTAACGGTAGCCTCAATGACTCAGTTGTCGCAGCAGCGCAACAGCGTATCGAAAAGCTGTTAGCTGTAACTCCGCAATACATTGTGCGCACTCTCGATCAAGAGACACTGACACAACATGCAGAATTAGCGATCGCCTCTTCTTACCAAGAGATTGGGTGATGGATTATAGCGGTTTTGGATCGCAAAGTGTGTGTTGATTTTGCAAAAAATTTGACTAATTGATGAATTTAATGTTATCAATAACTTCAAATACCAAACGCCATTACGTAGTAATACTGGGTGCCTTCGAGCTGGCTACAAATCACACAGGGAAGCAGTAAAATCGACCTGTAGCCATTTTTTGGAGTAGTGGTACAGAGTATTTTCCTTATTTTCGGCTAGTCAATTTAGTTGAGTGCGATTTCATGAAAAAATATTTTGCACTGATGAGTCCCATCAGTTCTTTATCGCGCAAACTGCGACAAAAGTTTGGTAAAGCTGGACTGATGTTTGTGTTCTCTATTGTTGGTTTTTTGCTGGCGTTACTTTTGACTCAATTTCTCCTGAAATTTTCTGGTGGTTGCGTTTTGGGAATTTGTCATAGTTCAGCTGGCGCACAATCCACAGTGTCAACGCAGATTATGTATATTTCACCCACAGGTGCTGGTAGCCGTAATGGTAGCAGCGCCAGCAATGCAGGCATACTCAAAGATTTACCTGCATTTATCACCAAAGTCGGGCCAGGCGGTGAAGTGCGACTGCTCAATGGAACCTACAACCAGACTAAAAGCATTAAAATTTCTAGTGGCGGCGCACCCGGAAAACCTGTCACCATCAGAGGTACAGATGCATCGGGACAAGAAACAGCTATGCCTGTAATTATGGGTAGCCGCACCAGTCCTTATCAACCACCACCATTAGGTAAAACCGGAGACAACCTGTTTAAACTGCTTCCTGGTGCTAGTTACCTGAATTTCCGTAACATTCATTGCATGAACCAAGGTAATGGTTGCTTTGTATTTGCTGGTAGCAAAGGTAACGTAACTATCGAAAAAACCAAAGCTACCAACGTGCAGAGATTTGTGGAACATCAGCCAGAATCAACCAGTGTATCCAACGCTTGGGAAGTAGCCAATGTTGTGATTAGAAATGCCGAAATTCAAGGCTTTTCTAAAGGTGCTATCCGTTTCGGTAAGCCAGATGAAAAAGCTAATCACTCACCTGATGCCCATGATATTCTCATTCAAGAAGTTTTTGGCGATGCTCAACGCCAAGATGGTGACAACTTCTGTATGGGCGTCCACCTCCAAGGAGATGTGCATCACGTTAAGCTGATCAAAACTACCATGAATAACTGTCAGCAGACTCTCAAACCTAGCGACTATTGGAATGGAGATGGTTTTGCGACAGAGGAATTGGTATCAGATATTTATTTTGAAGATACTAGTGCTTCTGGAAATACTGATGCAGGTTACGATCTTAAAGCCAACAATTCTGTTTTAGTGCGTACAATCGCAGCAGACAACAAGCGTAACTACAGATTTTGGGGAACTGCAAATGCGCAAGATTGTGTAGGTATAGAACCTCGTTGTCGTGGTGGTAAAAGTTGTCAAGCTCAAGTTTATGCCACAGAAAACGCTGATGCTAAACTTAGCCGTTGCACCTTTAAATCAACCAATCCCACAACTGACGTATTCCAATCTCAAAAAGGTGGCAAAATCACAGTTCAAGGAGGAACTGTAGAATACCGAGGTATTTTACAAAGAGCTGAAGGATCTCCCAGCTTAATTCAATTGAACAGCGTTACTGTCAAGCTGATGTAAGCATACCAACTAACATCATTCATCAATTAATAGGTGCATCTACCATTAAATGCATCTAAGATTACAAAAACATAGTTATCAGATTTGTTTGTTGTTGAAAATTAGCGCAATTCTGCCAAATTGGGTAACAGATGCTTGAATACTATACTAGTACGTGATGCCGGAAATCAACAGACAGTTTAAGATAGGTAAAAAGCTTGTAATATCAGGATTTTTTCTTTTGACTTTTAATTTTTGACTTTTAACTTTTGCCATAATTGCGGAATAATATCATTAATCAACCAAACATTTTAAGGTTGCCGCGCTAGTAGGTTGGGTTGAACGAAGTGAAACCCAACAAACCTCTGGAAATGTTGGGTTACCCTTCGGGAAGCCGCTTCGCGTCTACGTTCCTCAACCCAACCTACACAGATTAAGGTTTTTGGCGCTAACTGCACTGTATTGACTTATAACTGTATATTTTAAATAGTAAATAAAGCTCAAATTGCAATTTGAATAGTTTATTGAAGAGTAATAATTTAAATATAATAAATAGTTATTGAAATAGAAAATTTTCCTCAGACGCTCGCTCAATCTATATGTTGACAGTACTTGGTTACTTAATGCTTGATTAATTTATGATAGCAGAAATGTTGCTGGTAAATTACTAGATTTTAGCCTCAATTGCGGTCTCGGTAATAGTTTTTTACTTATCCAATAGTTAAGGCGTAAAACTCAACTAATTAGATATGAATTCTACACTTTGAATTCTTTTAAGGCTGGGTAGATGCAAATACAATATTTTTTTGACTGAGTTACTAAACTGAAGGTGGAGCAATACTAAAACCCTCAACATTAACCCCCGCAGGTAGTCCATGAGTTAATCCATCCCAGTAAGAGGTGAATGTACCAACTGTATTCACACCCAGAGAGGTTGAGTTAAATTGAAGGATGCTATTACCAGTACCAGTAATGCTTTTACCTCCAGTAGTAGGAACACTATAAGCTCCTTCAATAGTCAAGAAAATATTGTTATTAGCATCAAACCAAATACCATTTACATCTTCTGTAGAGTCAGTTAAACCTACATCAGAGCCATCAAACACCATTTCCCAAGTACCAGTGGTATTCTCTCCTAAACTTGAAGCCTTGAATCTGATTATGTCTTCATCAGCTACTGTGCCAGAAATTCCGACGATCTGAGCAGAACTTCTCAGACTAACAATCAAATTACCATCTTTATCAAGTGCGATCGCGTCTAACTCTTGAGAGTCGGTGGTTAATCCTACATCAGAACCATCAAAATACATTTCAAATTTGCCACTGGTAAAGTCACCAGTGCTAGTAGGAGTAAACTTAATTACATCCGAATCATCTATTTCCATCCCACCGGGTAATACAGCCGGGTTGTTGACAGTAAATAAAATCGAGCCATCTTTATTGATGTGAAAATCGCGTAAGTTGATGTTTTTGTTGACGCTACCTAAAACATCAGAACCATCAAAATACATATACCACTTATTGTTAGAGGTATCGTAGGCTAAGATGTCTTGCTTATTATAAGCTACACCGCCAACAGTACCGCTACCATCTTTAGTATTAGTATTAGCAAGCTTGACAAAGAGGGTAGTTTGGGGATTTAAAACCTGGATATTTGTGCGGCTACTTCCAGTTAATTGTCCATCACTTGCAGTTAACTCTAGAGTGTAAGCGCCTGGAGCCGTAAAGCTTGCTGTATTAGTTAAATTTAAGGTGACATTCCCCCACTGATCGGTTTCGCTTTTAATATCTGTGTTACTAAAATTAACACTGCCAGATCCGCTAATACTTTTCCATTGAGTAGTTACAGTGCTTTTCGTTGGTAAACCATCATCAAAAACAGAAGCACTAAGCTGTGTTCCGTACAAAACTACTTGACTTTGCCCTGCATTTACTGCTGGTGCTTGGTTAGGAACATCTCTATCTAGAGCAAATTCGTAGAATTTTCCGTCATTTTCGTTGGGGTCGATATCATTATCAACACCGCGATCGACAATATATAGACTTAGCTTCGTCGGATCTGTACTGCTAGGTGCAACCGTAATACCTGCTGGCTTATCTGGCAAAGCCGCAGAAATATCATATTTGTTAATTAATTCACCTTTAGTTGTTAGTTCAAATAATGCAGGCGTAGCTGGCGCACTTTTAGATAGATATCCCACCATGAACAAGTGACCAGTACTGGGATCGATCGCAATCCCTTCTGGATCGTGAAGTCCAATACGTTCAGTATCGAAGGTATTGATTAACTTACCGTTTGTAGTGATTTCATAAACTTGAGCACCAAATCCATCAACGACAAACAAAGTACCTGTAGTTGGTGAATATGCTATGTCTTCTGGATCATGGTCATCAAGGTTGTTTGGATCGGTACCCCAAGATGAAGTACTAAAAGAGTTAATCTTATCATCCGCAGTGTAGTAGTTCCCATCTGCACCAGGATCGATTTCAAAAACCATCTGGTGATTATCATCTGTAATATACAGGAAGCGATTCGCTGGATTGTAGGCGATCCCTGTTGGCTCGTCAGTAAAGGCCAGAGTTGTGAAACCCTTCTGAAAATTACCTGACAGGTCTGTTTGAAAGACGTTCGTACCAACGTAGTAGTTAGGCATTTCCTCCACTTCACCATCCACGATCCACATTGAATGCAAATGGCTGATGTAAACAATTCCTGAAGGATCGGTACTCGGTACCTTCTGTTTAGGTGTCTCATATTCAGAGGTTTTAACAAGCCGAATGAGCGAAAGCTTAGTATCTGTCATTATTCTTTAGTAGTTGAATCGTTGAAACTCAGTGTTTTTGCGGCTATGCTTTACGCAAAAACTGTTAGTGTCCGGTAAAACAATTAAGTACACTAATTGAATTGTAGAACCAGAGAAATCTTGATTCAGGAATTTCATATATAATTCATCGTAATTTCATAAACCAATGCCATTAAAAATGATGGGCATATCAAATCTCAGACAAGTTAGTAATTTTACGGATCTCTCCGTTCAAACTTGTCTGCTAATGTTGACAATTAGGTTAAATTAATATTTAAATTTTTTATAAAAATTATGCTGCCATATATTAGCTAGCTACGGGCAAACTTGGCACTAAATCTTAAAATGAAAAAATGAGCCAATCACCTGTGCTGACTGTGTATTTGGGTAATTATATGTGGATAATTGTCTGCTTGCAGTTTATTTAATTAAAATAAACTTTTTCCAGAAAAATTAATTGCCATTAAGGCATTTTTTCTAATTTTTTTTAACCTAAATAATTGACGATAAATATCTGAATTATCAATCAACCTACAGACAGAAATTTACCTCCATTGTTAATCATGATCATAAAAGATTTATGCAACGTTTTTTGGTAAACTTCTGGAGAGATAAAATATTGATTCAATCTAATTATAAGAGCTAAAAATTCATACTTTCTTCATCAAGAAATTATGAGTCCTTCACATACAGCATATTTCAGGTAAATGAGGTACGCGCTTTGGGGCATAGCAGTGCCAATGCCCCTACAATCAGCGATTATCTGTACCTCGCCAACTTGCAATTCGCTGTATATAGATTCTCAGAGAAGGTTTAGAGGTTGTTGGAAAAGTTTTTATGATACAAATAAGCGATCGCTTTGGTGAATTTGGGAATTTAATTGTATCAATAAAGACTATTGGTCAGTCAAGGGTAATATTTTCTCGCTCAGAGTGAAATTAACGCTTTTTGCTAGGAATTTCTGATAAAACCCTTGAATAACCAAAAGTATCTCAGCAGGAAATCAACTAATACCGCAGTCAACAGTCAACAGTCAACAGTCAACAGTCAACAGACTTTTTAAGCTACTTGAGTAAAACCATCCACTACAACACCAACCAGCCCAATATTAGCTCCATCCAAAAATGAAGCATAGTTTCCGCTTGTAATATCACCCAGGCTAGTAGGCGTGAAAGTCACAATATCCGCACCATTACCTGTAACACCAGGGACTTGGAATGCGCCCTTAGTAGTGAAATATAGCTTGTTATTGCTGTCAATCCAGATACCATCTATATCTTCGCTACTGTCTGTTAACCCAACATCAGAACCTTGGAAAAATAAATTCCATGTCCCGGCTGTATTTACGCCTAAGCTAGTGGCATTAAAGGCAAGTAGGTCTTTATCATTACCTGTGATATTACCTGAAGCACCTGGAACATCATATTTACCTGTGGTACTGATAACTAACTGGCCATCTTTTGTAAAGGCAATACCATCAATTGCTTCATCGCTCTTTGTTAAGCCGACATCCGAGCCATCAAAGTATAACGAGAAGCTACCAGCTGTGTTATTTCCTGTAGAAGTGGGAGTGAATTTGACAATGTCTTGTTTATCGACTTTACCTACACCATCAAGGGTGAGAGAACTGTTCAAACTAAACAGAATTGAGCCATCTTGATTGATGTGGAAATCGCGGATATTGCGACTGGATAAGCCCACATCAGAGCCATCAAAATACATCGACCAACTGCGATTAGTGCGGTCATAAGCCAAAATATCTTCATCATCGTAAGCCACTTCGCCAACCGTACCGCTACCACTCAAGCTGAAAAATGAGGTTGTTTGTGGATTTAATACTAATACAGATACGCGATCGCTACTGGTTAATTTACTATCGCTAGCTTGTAGCTGTAGTACATAAGAACCAGGAGCCGAGAAGGTAGCAGTGGTATCTTCTTTACCAGCATTAGCAAAAGACACATTACCAGGGCCGCTAACTGTACTCCAAGTAGTAGTTAAGGAACCAGGCGGGTTAGGTAAGCCATCATCAATCACAGTACCATCCAAACTAGCCTGCTTAAAAATCACTAAATCTTCACCTGCATTCACAGATGGGGCTTGATTTACAGGGCTATCACCACCAGCAGATGTTCCCAAGGCAAATTCGTAGATCCGACCGTCATTTTCTGTAGGATTCTCATCATTATCAATGCCGCGATCGACAATGTAGAGACTTTGCTTTGTGGGATCGTTGCTAGTAGGTGCAATTGTGATCCCAGCAGGCTTGATGGCTTTGGCTGCTGAAATATCGTAAGTCCGAACTAGTTCACCCTTAGTTGTCAGTTCAAACACCCGGTTAGCTGGGAAACCAACCATAAACAGGTGACCAGTACCAGGATCGATGAAAATACCTTCTGGATCTTTCAGTCCCAATTTCAAAGTATCAAATTGACTAACTAAAGTGCCTTTTGTCGTTACTTCATAAACTTGTGCACCTAATCCATCAACAATAAATAAATTACCTGTTGTGGGTGAATAGGTAACATCTTCCGGATCGCTGCTACCAAAGCCAGTAGTACTAAATGAGGTGACTACATCATCTTTTGTGTTGTATAGTCCATCTCCTCCAGGATTGAGCTGGAAAATTTTCCGCTTGTCATCATCAGAGATATAAAGAAAACGATTGGCTGGGTTATAGGCTACCCCTGTCGGTTCATTAGAAAAGTCTTTGGTGGTGAAAGTATTTTGTAAAGAACCTGTGAGACTTACTTGAAACAGGTTTTTGCCTTTATATAATCTACGGATTTCATCGACTTCACCATCACCAATCAACAGTGTATTCAAATGCCGAATATAAGCAAGACCTGAAGGGTCTGGACTAGCTGGTGAAAATTTAGAAGTGTCGGTTACTTTTACCAGTTTTAAAACCGATGGACTACTAGTGGGCGTTGCCATATATCTTATTTCCTAAATTTGGCGATTTCGATCTATTTTCTTAAGCTCAGTGGGATTTATGGTTATATATCGAGCCAAAACTTTTATTTGCTGATATAACCAGTACAAATAGTAGACCGATTGTATGGAAAACCACATTAACTAAGAAGAAAATTTATGGATACTTCATCATAAATTTATAAAATTAGTTACTCAGTATGCATATAGAAAAAGCATAATTAGTGCAGAAATCTCCTATAATTCCTGCACTTAATGAGTTAGGTAGCCAAGAAGAAAAAATTCTGCTTGACTCAGATTGATGAAAAAAAGATGCGTAATTTGCTTACAAAATGCTTGTAATCTAGATTGTTGGCTGACTCATACTTGAGACACCAAATCTACAAATTTATCAACTTGTGTAAATATAAAATTCCTATTTAATTTTTGCCACAACTGTCATTAAGGGAATATTATTTCTAGGCTTACCTATTTGCTAGGAGTGGCATCAAGCTGTACCAACCTAGATGTTATTGCCCAAACTATGAACTGATGCCCAAAATTAAATCTGAATTTCTATCTAAAGTTATTTACTTTTAAGAAAGTAATATATCTCAAAATGTTTCCCATAAGCAAATACTTTAAAAATAGTAATCTTAATTTGTAATGATTAATAATATATTTATAGCTTTTACTTTCACCTAAAAGTTACTCAACTGAATCAGGGAACTCCCAAAAATGAAAAACTCCATCCCCTAGTGGGTGGAGTTTCCCGCCGCTTTCAATGAACCCACCCCTACCAAACTTTTGATCCGTGGGTGGAGTTTTTATTTGCAAGTCCCTCAAAGAATCGCGCCTGTGAAGTACCCGCAGACTTTCAAGAGACAACCTCTAAAAGAAATCATCACCTTACTGGTTCAGGATGCTTGATAAAGCTGTTATCGATCCAAGACACAATCTGTTGTGTTTTTTCATCTACCGACAGCGTACTATCAATTTCCAGAATGGGAATATTAAATGTTTGAGCGCAGTTGATAATGTCTTGAAGATAGGGAGCATATTGAGAAAGCAATAGCTGTGCTGCTTCTTGGGACATGAGATCAAACCGGCTTTCTTCGGTGGGACGATTTTTAATTCTTTGAATTGCGGTTTCGATATTGATTTGGAAATCAACGATCGCAATTGATCTTTGGGAAAAAATCAGAGCTAATTCCTCTTTGATATCTGCTAAAGCCGGAGTCGTACCTGTAATTCCAATTGACCAAATTTCTTGTAACAATCCCTGATCGAGTAGGAGCAGTTGCTCGTTGTGAGTTTGCGCGATCGCGTCAATGCGTTTCAAATTTGCATAAGTTTTGATCGCTTTAGAAAAACTTAGCCAGTTAGTTGGTTTGACTTGCGTCGCCAGCAATAGAGATTTGCGCAAAATCTGCCATTGATTTTGGCTTTGGGGAATGAGTTTCCACAACCTTTGCCAAATTGGTTGTCGTTTCCAACTGCGCAGGATTTCGTCTCCAGCAGCTACAGATACGCCTTGCTGTTTTAATTGTGCAACTACTTGATGAAACACAGTAGTTTTACCTGCACCGGGCAATCCGATAAACTCTAAGACTATTGGAGTTTTCACTGCGCTCTGTGGTAGATGAGTTTTACTGAAATTACTTAAAGATGTTGCCATACGGACTGTTTTGCCTGTAATAAAACTTGCTCAAGCGGTTGGGTAGCATCGATGTTGACTACTGTGGTTTGCGGTGGAAACTTCAAGGACTTCACCGCATCCACTTTTTGTTTGACAATATCCGTAGGCGTATCTGATTTACGCGCTAAAGCAATCTCTGGGGTGACGTTCAACTTAATTACTAAGTCTGGGAGTAAAGTATTCACCATTTGTTCGTAATTTTGTAACTCCCATGCTTGGAGAAAGCCGGGGTATGAGGATGACTTACCATTACCATTTGTGAGTAAGGGGCCATCATTAAAGCCGAGAATTTGGGTTTGGGGATAGCGATCGGAAACGACAATCATTCCCCGTTGTCTAGCTACGGAACAATGCTGAAGCTTTTGGTGTTTTTCATAAACTAGGGTAATCGCCCATAAAGCTTTAGCAATTCTTTTTAAGGGAGATTTCGGCTGGGAAGTTCCCACCAAGTCAGAAGAACTTTGTCTTTGACGGGATTGATTTGGCGATCGCACCGGACGTAAAATTTTAGCGGCTCTACTGGCTAACACTAATGGTAATCGGTACCAAGAAGCAGGGCCATCGCCGCTTCCTAGATAAACTGGCTGGACATCAAGTTTATGAGAAAAACATTTTCTGATTTCTTTGGTGACAGTAGATTTACCAGAGCCATCTGCACCTAAAACCGCAATCATTAAACCACCAGTGGTAGGTGTTCTGTGCGCTGCTACCGGAGCTTGAAAAAACTTTCTCAAACTCTTGAAGAAGAGATACTGAATTTCTAGTTTCCAGCGCAAAACCTTAGATACAAATGGGTGATAGCGGCGATTTTGTTTTAAGGCGACTTGAATCGCATTCCCGGATTTTAATAATTGCTTGAGGTTCGACTCGCTATCAATGACATCTAAAACTAACTTAGTCGCCTTGCTACCTAAAAGCTGTTCGCTCAGTTCTTGTACCTTTTGGCGATCGAGTCTTTCTTTGAGCCAGCGAAATTCTCGGATAAAATCTCCTTTAAAATAGTCTTTACCCAAGAGATTATTTAGGCGATCGCGAGTTCTCACTTTCAGCGCTGCTCGTACCACCAATAAAATTGTTTCAATATTCGGCTCGGCAATATAAATCTGATATTCTTCGCTAAAAATTCTTGTGGATAATAATAATTCTTCCCAAGGCAGACGGTAACCTTTTAGATATTTCTCTCCCAACTCTAAACGATAGTGAAGATGCAGGTGTACTAAGGTTCCTGTCTCTTCATCCAGCGCTAAATAATCATCAATATCTCTATATCTCCGGCAAGGAATTGCTTCAAAATACTTGAAACCAACTTCATTTAATACTCGCTGTAAATTGGCTTTCTCGTTTTCATCGACTAAAACATCTAAATCTGTTTTACCTTCTACAGCTGCATCGACATGCTCGTTACTTTTCCAATGACAGTAGCGAATATTGTTTTGATCTAGGTAGTAGTTAAGCTTTTGAACAACCTGGAGTGCTGCCATTATTTCATCTGCTCCTTATTAAATTACCCTGAATTTACTCTGTTTTCTATATCTGTATATTGCTTAAGAGTGCATCTCATCGTAAATAGACTGCAATGATGACTCTGTTAGCAGTTTTACTTGAATTGCCGACTATTCTCAACTCAAAATCAAGAATCTTTGAAAAGTTTTTACAGAAAAAATATGTATAACCATTATTCTTACTTATTTGCGCACCCAAATACAAAATATTAAATGCGCGATCGCTATATCTGTATATGTGCTGATTTTGGCAAATTCCTGGCTAATTACGCAAAATAAAGATGTCTAAATTTTCTCGGTTTCTTTTCGACTGCTCTCACACTCTAGATAGATGAAATTGATTGACTCTCTATCCTTTGAGCTACAGTGAAAGCCCCGAATTGAAATTTCCAAATACTTTGAAAGTAAACAACTTTTTGATGCGTTTTTCTTTGCTCAGTAAATTCTCCTACACTGCACTAATAGCATATCAAGATAATTTTAGCAATTACTCCTCAGCTACTTTGACTGCCTACATCCTTAATTACCCTAGTTGCTGAAAATTAGCAGCAAGTTGTCAAATCATGGCAGAAACCGATCTAGAGATTTTATGGATAACAACCTTATATAACCTGATATAAAGAGGATTTTTGGGAAATTACAATCTTCATCTAGCCAAAATTTTATGTTGAGCGCATTCTTAATGAAGCAGGGATGAAGGAATTTCTGGAAATTAACCGTAATTCTTTACAGAAAATTAATATAAACTATTGCCAAATTAGGGTTTGTACTGGACTTTGTTGTTGATTACTAGTCTTCACGTAAATTTTGCAATCCAACAGTGTCCATTTAACAGTAACTTCAAATAATTATCCGTAGATCCTATATACTGAGGTTAAGCAAGATTTAACCTAAATACCCAGCATTCGTTAACCTTTATTTAACTTAATGCTAAAACATCTGGTGAGGTTTATGTTGGTTCCCGTACTTGTTGTATTCAGCATTACTCTTACCATTGGCAACAACACAGTCTTGTAACCCCTATTAAAAAGTGTCGGCAATTTCAGGAGGCGAGGTGGGTTTATCTGAGTGCATTTACCAAGTTTGTCCATCTAGGATTAAGTCATCAATTGCGGATATTGCTGCTTCTTGTACTCCGAAGATGATTCCTCTGCAACTTAGATAATTAAGTGGCATGATTCAGGCAAGTTCAGATGCCCAGCATTCTAATCTGTAAAAAAGATCCCTAAGAGCGATCGCAAACTGATATATATAAATGCTAACTAATCTCTGTATTTGCCAGATGACCCGCTTCATCATTCTTGCTTAACAATCCATCATTCAATTTCAGTAAAAACCATGAAAATAGCTGTCATAGGTGCAAAAGGTCTCCCTCCCAAACAAGGTGGTATTGAACATTACTGCGCAGAAGTCTATCCACGCATAGTTGCTAAGGGTCATTCTGTTGATTTGTATGCACGTTCCTCAACTACAGATTCATCTCCCTTTTCAGCATACGACTATGAAGGTGTGCGCGTAATTTCTTTACCTTGCCCAGGCGGCAAAGGCTTAGATGCTTTCTTTAGTTCAATGTTGGGAGCCATGATGTCTATTGGCAACCGCTATGACATCGTACATTTTCATGCGTTAGGCCCATCTTTATTTACTTGGATACCAAAACTTTCCTTATCTACTAAAGTTGTCGTTACCTGTCAGGGATTAGATTGGCAACGGAACAAATGGGGCAAGTTGTCTAGTAATTTAATTCTCCAAGGAGAGAAAGCGGCTGTCCGCTTTGCTGATGGACTGATTGTCGTTTCCGAAGAATTACGTTCTTACTTCCGCCAAACCTACGGGAAGCAATCTGTATATATTCCCAACGCCGCAGCAACTTACGGTGCATCCGATCCTACCTTTGCTTATGGCAAATCTTTAGGCTTAACCGCAGGGCGCTACGTTTTATTTTTGGGCAGACTAGTTCCAGAAAAATGCCCCGACTTACTAATTGAAGCCTTCAAAAAACTCAAGCCAGCAGGCTGGAAACTCGTATTAGCTGGGGGAGTCAGCGATACCAAAGAATTTACCGCCCAAATGTTGCAGCAAGTAGCAGATGACCCCGATATCATCTTTGCGGGTGAATTAAGAGGCGCTCGTCTGTGGGAAATCGTCCGTGGATCTGGTTTATTTGCCTTACCATCCGACTTAGAAGGTCTACCTTTAGCGATGTTAGAGGCTATGTCACAAGCTATCCCAGTCCTTGCTAGCGATATTCCTCCACATCAACAATTGGTTAGTAACAATAGAGGGGTAATGTTCCGCGCTGGTAACATTGACTCTTTAGTACAACAAATGGATTGGGCAATTCAGCATCCGCAAGAAATGAAACAGATGGCTGAGAATGCTCAACGAAACGTGCAAGTTAACTATAGCTGGGAAAAAATTACAGCTGACAATCTGAGTCTATACGAGAATTTGTTAAGTTCTCCCGGTCAACGCGCAGGTGGCAAACTCGTAACGACGAAGCTTTCTTAAGATCACCCACTATAGTTAAGGAATTGAATCATGCGTCAGCCAACTCTCACAATTTTCTATCAATTTAATCCTTGGAACCCCACCATTGGCGGTATTCAAACTTGCATTCGCTACATTCTCAAGTATGCGCCTAAAGATATCAATATCCGCCTCGTAGGTACAGGTAATGGCGACCCAAAAATGCCTATAGGTGAATGGCATGAAGCCGAATTATTTGGCAGAAAATTTTTGTTCATGCCTTTGATTGAACTGAAGAATGACAACTTTCGCGGTTTAGTGCCCACAACTGTTAAATATACAATGGCACTTTTGGGGCGTGATTTTTCTTCTGACTTTTTGCAATTCCATCGCATAGAAGCATCATTAGCTAGCTCTAGCTGGTCTGGTCAGCGAATCTTCTACATTCACAATGACATCGACCAGGAAATGAAGGGCACCAACCAAGGTGGCGGTATTCTCTGGCGGCATATTCCTTGGGCTTATTTTGCACTGGAACGCAGACTAGTCAGAAAGTTCGATCGCATTTTTTCTTGCAACACCAAAGCTGCCAAGCAATATAAAGAACGCTATCCCTCTGTTGCAGATAAAGTATCTTATTTGGTGAATACAGTAGATAGCGATATCTTCTATTCTGTATCTACTGAAGAACAAGAACTAGGCAGAATCAAGCTAACACAAGATTTAGGACTGTCAACCGATACTCGTTTTATCCTGTTTGCTGGTCGTCTGCATCCACAAAAGCAGCCCTTACTCTTAGTCCGCACATTCGCAGAACTGAATGAGCCAAATACTCACTTATTGATTGTCGGACAGGGTGAATTAGAAGAAGATGTACGCGCGGAAATTGCTCGGTTAGGTTTAACCGATCGCGTAACCATATTCCCGCCGCTACCACAAACAGAGCTAGCAAACTTATATCGAGTTTCTCAGATGTTTGTGTTAACTAGTGCCTACGAAGGTTTATGTCGTGCCAGCATTGAAGCCTTGGCTTGTGGCACCCCTGTAGTTACCACTCGCGCTGGGGAAACACCCAACTTCTTGAGTGCTGATAGCGGCATTGTTGTAGACGAACAAACCCCAGAAGCGATCGCCTCTGCTTGGAAACAAGTATTAATTAATCCGAGCGATTATCCTTCAGAAGCATGTGTACGTGTTGTCAAACCCTATGACGCTCGTCACGTTGTTAATGGTATTTATACGGAGTTGTTGGAAAACTGGAGAGATGGACAAGGTGAATTGTTAAACGCTTACGCATAAATCTACAGGTAATCTCAGCCTTTTTGACATCGCACTACCTTATCCAGTTTCAATATTCATCTAGGCTGATATCTGCATAAAATGCGACATCAGGGTGCAAAATTACAAGTCAAGAATTGACAAGGTTGTTTTACCTGTAGGAGAACTTCCGCCATTGTGCTCATACCTAACAAACCCTTAGTTACTGTCTTGCCGGAAAAATAAATGCAGATTAACTTTACAGATATTCCTCATTTTCAACAACGGGTACATCCTTCCGCCACATCTCAACTGAAGCGATTAATTGATATTGTTGGTGCTTTAATTGGGTTAGTAATTACAGCAGTAATAGGAATTCCCATTGCGATCGCCATTAAACTTGATAATCCCGGCCCGGTTTTTTACAGTCAAACTCGCTGTGGCTTAAATGGCAAAACCTTCCGCATCTGGAAGTTTCGCACTATGCGAGTTAATGCCGACCAAATGAAGCATTTAGTCCAAAATCAGGCTAAAGGTAACATTTTTAAAAATGACCAAGATCCCCGCATTACCCCTGTTGGTTCCTTTCTCAGACGTACCAGCTTAGACGAGTTACCCCAATTCTGGAATGTTTTGCAAGGTGATATGAGTCTGGTTGGTACTCGTCCACCCACAATAGATGAAGTAGAAAATTATGAGCCACATCATTTTCGGCGATTATTGGTAAAGCCAGGAATCACAGGTGAATGGCAAGTTAATGGGCGCTCTAAAATAGATGACTTTGAAGATATAGTCAAGCTAGATTTGGCTTATCAGTCTAAATGGTCTGTAGTTTACGACCTCCAATTAATTCTCAAGACGCTGCAAGTAGTGTTAAATCGCGATGGAGCTTACTAATAACTTTAGTTCATCACCCTTGAGAAACTAAACTAAATGATTCATCGTCACATAAATATTGGTCAGAGTACAAATCAGCATTATCTAAATCCACAATATGTCTTTACAAGATTTTGTTTAAAAAAGCAACTCGAATGTTATACACTTTTCTTAAGTAAGATACTTACTTATCTTCAATTAGTCTTCAATACTCATTTTGGCAACCTGTCAGGTTAGCCAGATAAAAAATCCTTGTGGCAAGGCTGATTGGTTATCAGGGTGAAATCTAACAATAAATACAGTCTGTAGACCTTGCCAAAGATGAGTCATAACTAGTCAAACTGGATCTCATCTGAAGATTGCAACGAAGATTAATAAAAATAATTACCAAAATGCGATCGGACATCCAGTCTACTATAAATAATTGGTAGTTAATAGTCATATATCTGTAATATTGAAAAGAGATAATCTAGTTAAGTTGGTGAATATAAAAAATTGGCAGGTAAATTAATGGGTAAAGCTGTTCTTCCGTTATCTTATATAACCGCACTGAAGCGACATGCTTGGTTAGCTTCATCAACGTTTGTATCTGTATTAATAGGTGTAACAGCAATTAGTTTAGCTATTTCACCGAAATTGTATGAAACCTCAGCCAGACTGATGGTTGGCCAAAAAGAAGTAGGGATCTCAGCTTTAGGCCAAGAACTGACAAGTATTAATAATCAATCGCCAAGTAAAGCAGCCGATCCAGTAGCAACTCAAGCTGAACTAGTTAAATCACAGCAAATTCTTCGGGGTGCTTTAAAAAGAGCTTTAAGTGAAGGCAACATCCCTATTGAAAAGCTACCCCCATTAGAAGAACTAAAAGCAGGGATTAAGGTAGAAATTGTACCTGCAACTAGTATTTTAGAAATTAGTTATACCAATCCCGATCCCAAAGTTACGGCAATTATCCTCAATCAAATTGCTAAATTAGTTATTGCAGAAAACACAAAATTAATTAGAGCAGAAGCTACCAGCCTGCGCAACTTTTTAGAAGAGCAAATTCCCGAACAACAGAAAAGACTACAAAAAGCAGAACAAGCTGAAAGAAGATATCGAGAAGCATATAGCTTTGTTGCATCTAACAGCCAAACAGAAGGATTAATAGCCAGCTTATCATCTCTAGAAAATGAAGAAAGGCAACTCCGCGCCGATTTGCAAGAAGCTAGACAAAAAGAGGCTTCATTACAACAAGTAGTAGGAGCAAATACGCCTTCAGGCGCATTCGTCGTCAATCGCATTGGACAGGATGAACAGCTCAAAGAATTAAGCAAACAAATAACTAATGTCGAAGTTGCAATTACTGATGCGCGTTCTAAATGGACAGATCAACATCCACAAGTTGTCTCGCTAGTACAAAAAAGAGATGAACTGCGCGCTCTTTATAATCAACAACTATCACAAATAATTCCTCAAAACCAAACTGTAAATTCTAACGAAGTTGCTTCTAACGATCTCAGCCAAGATTTGATATCTCGCTATATTGTTGTTGAAAGCGAGCGTAAAGGCTTAGAAGATAAACTGAAGGTAGTTCAGAGAGATGCAGAGAATTTGCGATCGCGTGTCGCTAAAATTCCCATGTCGCAACAGTCCCTAGTGGCACTAACTCGCGAACGAGAACAAGCTGAAAAAGCCTTGAAAACACTCGACGACAAACTAGAAGAAGCGCGGATTGCAGAAGGACAAATTCTCAGCAACATCCGGATCGTCGGCGAAGCAGAAATTCCTATAGATCCAGTTTCACCAAGACCTTTGGTGATTGTTATTCTCAGTACAGTAGTTGGGATCATAGCTTCTGCCCTTTTAGTCTTACTCCTAGAACTATTGCAATCCAAGCTGCGCGATGCATCTGAGGTAGAAGCTTGGCTAGAGACACCTGTACTCGGAGTCTTACCCAAACTGAATCCTAAAACCTTCAATTTGGCAGCACTAGACTCTTTATTAGATAATGCTGAGTATGTAGAGCCATACCGGATGTTGCTCAAAACCTTAGAATCTCTAGGTAAAGAGCAATCAAAAATCATCATTGTCAGTAGCGTTGGTTTTGGGGAAGGAAAATCTTCAGTAGCCTTGCATTTAGCTGCTGTTGCAGGCATTCTCTCAAGACGTACATTAATCGTCAGTGCAGACCTGCAGCATCCCATATATCATAATCTTTTGGATGTGCCTGCCTACCCAGGACTAACAGAGGTTGTGACTGATAATTTACCGTTGTTAGATTTAGTTCAATCAACCTCAATTCCCAATTTATCAGTGTTGCCCTCTGGAAGAATTCCTAGCCGTCCATCGACAATTATTGAAAAAATGTCGATAGATAGACTTTTAGAAGAAGCAGCACAACATTATGATTATGTAATTGTTGATGCTTCACCTATAAGTAGTAATGCAGATGCCGCAACTTTAAGTCAATCAGCAGATGGAGTGATTTTAGTTGTTAAACCCAACTCCACCTCCAAAGATGCAGCACTCAAAGCTATCTCTGATTTACAAAAGAGTGGTTCAACTATTTTAGGTGTAGTGATCAACGAAACTGTACTGCCCATTGAAAAAGAACTAGCTGTACTCACACCAGTTGACCAACATCAGCAGTTACTACCATCTGAAAGTTTCTATTCTGATTCCGTAGTCAAAAACACTAGCAACAGTCTTCGCTAGTTAATTGCCAATTTTGTCAATCTCATTATTTGAGATCGCCAGATCGCCAAAGGTGCATTTACTTTTTCTCTCAAGAAAAACATCAAACTAACAGACAATGGCAATAGATCGAGGCAATAATCTGATTTCTTTTCCTACAATTTTGTTGAGTATTGTAGGAATTCTGTTGAGTATTATTTTTGGTGTAGTCGCAAATCTCCAACCTTTATATATAGCTTTATTAGTTGTATTGATTGTTGCCGTATCTGTTACTATTAACTTCTTTAAAAATTTTGAGCAAACCCTTTTGGGTTTATTAATTCTCCGCAGTGCTTTAGATGCATTTTCTGACCAACAAGTACCTGCGGTATTTGGTCTATGTATAGATATATTGGCATTCCTTTACATTGGCAATTGCTTAGTAGCTAGAAAAAAGATCCACACTGATGGATTTTGGTGGTTTCTCGCCGGATGGATGGCCTTACAAGCTGTATGGGTGATTTTACAGCTATTTGGAGGATTAGGTCTTGGCCCCTCTTACTTTTTAGGAGCATTTCGCGAATGGCTGCGCATCTTTTCCGGGTTAATGATTTACTTGCTAGTCATGCAACTCAAAGAGAAAATGCCACCACAAAAGGTAGTTTCTAGCTTATTTTGGAGCTTAGTAGCGCCATTAACAGCAGCAACCTTACAAATTACTGTTCCCCCATCCAAGTTGCCTTCTTTTTTGGTATTTCAAAGTGGATATGCCATTGAAGCCGGATCGCGGATGAATGGAACACTCGGACATCCAAATGCATTTGCGACATTTACCTTGTTTTTTCTGGGTCTAGCACTGTGGAAAATGGGAGAGGTAAAGCAACGTATGCCTTGGATGATTTTAGTTACAGCTTTGGCTTTTTTCTTAGTTAGTAGTAAATCGTTGACTGGGTTAATGATGTTGGTTGCTTTCATCCCAGCGTTTTTAGCACCAAAGCTGAATATAGTCAATGTTATTGGTGGTATTCTACTATTTAGTGTAGTTTTATACTTATTTGCTAGCTCGCCAATGGGGCAAGAGCGGCTGCAATCCTTGTATGGCACACCACTCTTAAATCCAGACATTGATACATCTAGAGCAATATTATTACAATGGACTGACGGTAATAGTTTTAATTGGCGTATTGCTCAGTGGACGTTTTTAATTAACAGATGGCGAGAGGCACCAATCTTAGGATATGGATTAGACACATCTCGGTTTTTAACTCCTCTGGCTAGCTATTCTCATAATGACTACATTCGCTTTTTAGCTGAAGAAGGAATTGTAGGATTTAGCCTATTTTTGATTTTTATTTTTGCAATATTTTTCCGCCTGATTCAACTGATTTACTCCGTTCCCTCTGGTTCTGCTAAACGCAATCTCTGCTTTGTGATGCTAGCATTTTTCCTGTCTATGCTAGTAGGTATGCTAGCCGGAAATGTTTGGAACCATACCACCCTCTTCTTTTATTGGTGGACTTTATTAGCAATTGTCGGTTGGGATTGGGATAAACCTGTGAATGTGGAAGATGATTCTATTTCTTCTGAGCAAAACCAGTCAAAATTCAATCATTCAAAGCGGAAATATTTGACTAATAATAAGAGTTCTTTAAATCCTCAATTACCACGCCGAAGAGCAGGTTAAATCTTCAACAAAATTATCAGTTTTTAGCTTTATATTTGTAACCATTACCATTATGTTCTGTCTGTAAGTAAACAAAATTCTCGATCATAAATGTCTCAATCAAAAGATATTAAAGGAAAAATTATTCGGGGTGGTGTCTCCATGACACTTAGGCAATTGCTAGTCGCAGCACTTTCAATGGTGAATGTGCTAGTAATTGCCCGAATGTTAGGCCCAGGACTATACGGCGTTGTCACTATTGTTTTAAGTATTTTTTATTTCTTAAACCAAGTCTGTCGCTTTGGATTGCAGGTTTATTTGGTACGCCAGCCAAATCTTACAGATGAAGAGCCTATACAAATCCAAGCATTTTATAACTTTCTCGGCATAGTCATTTGTGCGGCGTTGTTCTGTATTGCTCCGCTTATTGGTTGGTGGACGAAAGAGCAAGAGGTGACTTATGGCTTACAAGCAATCTTACCTGCACTCTGGATGGATATGGTCGCTCGCGTTCCAACTAGTATGTTGGAGCGAGAACTGAGTTTTGACAAGGTGGGGTTGTTAGAGGCAGTTTCTAAGGTTGTCTTATATATTTCCGCAATTCCTTTAGTATTAATCGGCTGGGGTTATTGGGGCCCAATCATTGGTACTGTTTTGGGTTATTTGGTACAGCTGATAATGGCATATTATTACTATCCTGTGCCTTGGCGCTGGCGCTGGCAATGGAAGGTAGTGAAACCTGCTGTAAATTATGGACTTACCTATTCTGGCTCGGATGCGATTTTAAATCTCCGCAGATTAAGGCTACCTTTGTTGGTAAGTCGTTTAGGCGGTACAGAAATAGTTGGTTACATTAGTATTGCGATGCGGTTAGCAGAACAGTTGGCAATCCTGCGGTTGGTGGTACGTCGGATGTCAATTAGCGTCATGGCAAAATTGGTAGATAAACCAGAGCAAACTCGCAATGCTATTAGTAAAGGTATGACATATCAGGCATTGTTGATTGGCCCGATTTGTGCTGCTTTTTCTTGTACTTCTGCCTGGTTAATTCCGTTGATGTTCTCTCATAAATGGTTAATCAGTGCCCAAATCTTTCCCTTTATTGCTGTAGGCGTACTTGTAGGAGCAGTTTTTGAACTGCATACATCTAGCTTGTATGCAGTAGGACGTAACTACGAAATTGCCCAGCGCAATGCTTGGTATGTGGGCGTTCTTTGGCTAGCAACTATAATTCTCCTCCCCTTAATGGGTTTATGGGGATTTGGTTTGTCAGAAATTCTGGCTCTACCTAGCTTCTACTTGCTTCATATCTCTATTGCTAAGTTGTTTGGTTCTCCCAATTACTGGGATGCTTTTTGGGTAACCTTAGTCTCAACAATTTGTATGTTTGCAGGTATTTTGTTACCACCTGTTGCTGCTGTTGGTGTACTAATTGGTAGTTATGGAGCAATATTGATTTACTGTCCTGGTATCCGTAAGATTCTTACAGATATCTGGGCTGCTAGAAAACCAGCAACTTGAACCATGATATTTACCTAATTTATGAAAAGCCCGCAGAATCAGCACCTGCGGGCTTTTTCATTGAAAGCGGCGGGAAACTCCATCCCTTGTGGGTGGATAGGGACACAGCCGCCCCGCCGCTTGGGGCATTGGGCATTGGTAATTTCTTCCCCATGCCCGATGCCCCATTCCCCATGCCCAAAAACTCCACCCACAAGGGGATGGAGTTTTTCATTGCACATCAATATTCTAGAGGGCAATGCCATGCCCCTAGCATCGGGCAGGGCTGTTTCATTCGCTAGTGTTGGAAATTTGTCAAGAGGATAATCTCACGCAAAGGCGCAAAGACGCAAAGAAAAATCACGTATTTTAGGTAGAAGGCGCAAAAATTTTTGGCTAACATTGTGCGCTTGTTCTCAATTTTTGTCTCTTTGTATCTTGCAATTTTACCCATGTTAGGGAACGAAACAGCCCTGCTAGCATCGGGAGCATTCTTTTTTCAATTTGGTATGACAACTAGCTACAATTAAAATTTGAGTGAAAATTAATTGCCATGACAATGAATCACTCCTACAGAAAAGATGTTGTTATTATTGGCGGAGGCCCTGCGGGATTAGCGGCCGCTTTAATGCTAGCCAGAAGAGGCTGGACAGATATTACAGTAATTGAAAAAAGACCATCAGCAGATTACTACGAACCAGATAAATCCTTTAGTTATCAAATTGATGGACGAGGGCAGAAATTAACCGATTTGTTAGAGATAACGACCAAAATTGCCGATTTGAGTGTGGCTAGTAATGACTTTTACTTGACTCTGATTCAAAAAGACGGCAAACGCAAAACAACAAAACTACCAATTGTTGATTCTAAACGTAAAACAGCCTATTGGTTGCCAAGAGCATCTTTTGTCGAAATTCTTTATCAAGAAATTCAACAACATTGGCAAGATGCAATTCAGGTTTTATTTAATATTGAATGTATAGAAATTAAACAGAATTTAGAACGCTTAGAAATTATTACTCAATCTAAAAATCAGGATAAACTAATCTTGATTCCTAATCTGTTACTAGGTTGTGATGGATTAAATTCTATTGTGCGTGAAACTCTCCATCAAATCGAAGAGCGATCGCATTTATTTGCTATGCAGAAATATCCTTCTCCTAGTTCTGGTTTAAAATATAAAGTTCTCAGTTTACCGCCGCAATTTCCTTTATCAGAACAACCAGGAGATATATCGCAATCTACAATGGCTTATGCCATTAGGTCTAATTTTAAAGGGCGTAACAAAGCAATCTCTCTTGGTTTATTACCCTTAAAAAATCAGGATTTTCCCAGAACTGCAAATATTATTGCCTACCCAGATCATCAAATATGGCAGTTAAAAACTAAGGAAGAAGTTGCAGAATTTTTTAAACAAGCATTTCCTCAAATACCTATCGAAAAAATCATTTCTCCTGAAGAAATCGCTAGATTTACATCTAGTGAAGGGGGTAAGTTTCCTATTCCTCAATATTGTGAAGGCTTGTATAAAATTTTGGGTAAACCTGATAACGACGAAGGTACAGCCGTAATTTTATTTGGTGATGCGGTTCATTGTTTTCCCCCTGATATTGGACAAGGAGTAAATTCTGCTTTAGAAGATATTTATGTTTTTCAGGAAATATTAGCTGAGACTCAAGATAATTTATCTCAAGCCCTTCCTCAATATCAAAAAATCCGCCAGCCGGATGTGCAAGCTTTAATTCGGTTAGTACAAATTAGTTATCCTTGGCAATATAATCAAGACTCTTTACAAAAACGTTTATGGAGTCTGAATTTCTTTTTGCGTTTAATGTTGAATAAGTTGTTACCTTTTGTATTTCATCCTCATTCTTTTGTCATGATTCAAAATCATGAACTATCTTACTCAGAAATTTTGGCTAAAAGTAACCGCACTACTCAAATTTTGTTAATCACGATAGTAATATTGATATTGCTTTTCAGTACACAGTTCTCTTTCTAAAAATCAAATTCCATGACTCTTACCAATCACCCAATTTCGCCGGAAAAATCTTGCTAAGGCAGATTCTTCTAATGATAAATAAATTGGTCTACCATGAGGACAGGTACGGGGGTTACGAGTACGTTGCCATTGATCTAAAAGTGTTTGCATTTCTGGCAAACTCATCGGTGTACCATTACGAATAGCGCTGCGACAAGCAACTGCTACTTGGGCTGTTTGTAAATCACCGCCTAAACTTAGTTCTAAAATTGCATCGGCACAATCTTCTCTATGCTGCAACATTGCAGGTATATTTCTGACTGCCCAAAGTTGTTCGCCAAAGGGTTCTATATCTAAATTTATACGTTGTAATTGTGCTACTTGTTTGGCAGATAATTGATAAAGAATAATTGCCGGTTCAACAGGAATTAGTTGCCAATCATCACATAATTGTTCATATAAAACGCGCTCATGGGCAATGTGTTGTTCTACTAACCAAAGTCCTTGAGGATGTTCCACAACAATATATGTATTGCTAACTTGAGCAACAGCTTTTAAAGAATAAGGATTGCTGATTTCTGCGTTCTGATTGTTATTGCCTTCACCGGGATTTTTAGGATTAAAATTGTAACCGCCTTTGGCTTCTGCGGCTTTGAGTAATTTACTCACGCGCGATATATGAACTGACTCTTTAATATTAGCTGAACTGAGGCGGAGGGCTTGCTCAATTGCTTGGTTAACTTGTTCTTGCCAATAGGTGACTTCGTTGAGGTAAATTTCTGTTTTTGCGGGGTTGCGATTCCAGTTAATTTGATCGGGTGCAATGAGCAGATGTAATAAACATACTGGATAGCGATCGCGTGGTAATGTGCGATGAAAGGCTGTTAAAATCGTTTGCTCTAGTTCTGGAGACTTCACCATCCGCCCGTTAAAGGCTACACGTACCCAGTCTGGACGATGGCGATGACAGCGATCTGGCAATCCTACCACTAATAAAAGTTCGGAATTCTCCGGTTGAGGTATGGCTAATTTCACCTCTTGCAAATCGGCTGCTTTAACTTGGGGGATAAACTGAGGCAATAATTGTTTTAGCGATGTCGCTGGATAGATAGCGAACCATTCACGGTCATTTTGGCGAATCTGCCAGTTAACATGGGGATGACATAGGGCGATTTGCTGAATTGTGGCTTGTACGGCTTTCATTTGCTGGGCTAGGGCTGGTAAACCCTGACGCCGGGCTGGACAATTAGCAAATAAATTGGAGACTGTGACTACTGTACCAGGAGCGATCGCGGCAATTTCTACTCGTTGGGCTTTCCCGGCTTCACTATAAGTTACCCGCCAGCCAAAATTCTCATTTGCAGGACGACTTAAAATTTCTAAACTTGCTAAATTGGTCAAACTATGCAATGCTTCCCCACGGAAACCTAAGCTGCTAATTTTCCATAAGTCTGCACTACTATAAATCTTACTGGTGCTATGTGTAGTAGCGGCTTTTTCCAAGTCTTCTAAGTTCATTCCGCAACCGTTGTCAGCTACAGTAACTCGCCACTGTTGCGGCCATAAAGAAACGACAATTCGCGTTGCGCCTGCATCTAAGGAATTTTCTACCAATTCGCGCACGACAGCAGCCAAAGAGTCAATTACCTCTCCGGCGGTAATTAGATATACTACTTCTGTTGGTAAAGCGTGAATAGTAGATGTCATAAATTACAGTGTAGGCGAATAGCCAACCACTGAATAGAATATGCAATTTTGATTACTACTTCCAAAGATTTTTTATTAATTGTAAAGAAATGTCGATTGAAATTAGATTTTTGATAGATTGCTTTTAAGGTTATAAGCTTATAAGCGGAAAATGCCGATGAGTAACACTTTAGCCACGGATGCCCACGATTTAAAGCTGCGTCTAGAATGGGGACACCCAGCTTTAACCATTATTGATGTACGCGATCGCCTAACTTACAATCAAGGCCATATTAGCGGCGCAATACCCATCCCCTTGAGTGAACTAGCGCAAAGAGCTAAATCTTCTTTGCATACAGAACGTCATATCTATGTTTATGGATCTGACGATCAACAATCAGCTAGCGCAACTCAAACACTCAAAGCAGCTGGGTTTGCAGAAGTTTCTGCTATTCTAGGTGGTCTTGCTGGCTGGAAAGCTGCTGGCGGCGCTACAGAAGGCCCGGCAGCTTAATTATTATTTGTTAGTATTGTTTGGTTTCTGTGTACTGTACATTGTACAGTACAATTTTTTTTCGATATTAAATCACAAAATTATTCGATCCTATACAATACTGCTCGGTTAAGGAAAATTGTAGAAAATTGTAGGTTAGGTTGAGGCTCTGCGAAACCCAACACAGCTACCCAAATGTTGGGTTACCCTGCGGGAAGCCGCTCCGCGTCTACGTTCCTCAAACGCCACTTGCTACAAGCCGGGAAACCCGTCCAACGCAGTGGCTCCCCAACCTACGCGGGTTAAGGTTTTTGAGTTTAATCGAGCAGTATTGAGATACTATATATAAATTCCAGGGTAATTGATTATTAACCCTGAATTTGTTTGATTTTCACCTCAAAATCTTTGCTAATAGAAATTAAACCACATCTATTTTGAGAACCATAGTTTTAAAAGTAGTGGGAGCATCTTGCTCCCTGGTGGTAGTAGCGGGCAAGACTTCGGCGTGAGCGCTCAGTCAAACGCTGCCAGCACTACTCCTGGTTTCAAAATGGACGAGGTTTAATCTCTAATTAATTAATCTCTCATTGCTAAAACTTTAGGTAATTCAGGCTTTAACAATCCATTCAACAATGATGCAGGACGTTCGCTATGAGGCCATGCAAAAGCATGACGAAACGCTGCATCTTGACAAGCTTGCAACTGTTTAAAATTAATAATGTCGTATGTCAAAAGATTTTCATACTCAAATGGCAAACGTACATTATGTAACCCGGCGTTATCAGTGCAGATAGCAATATCTACTCCAGTTTCAAAACAACGATCAAAAACTAACTTCAGTTGACGTATATCTTGTAAAGTTCCAGTTTTGAGGTAGGTTGTGGGACAAACCTCTAAACATTGTCCCCTTTGCGCAACAGATGGTAGCAACTCAGGATGCAGTAATGGTATTTGGATTCCGTGACCAATCCGTTTGAGATATGGTAAAAGTTCTGTGTAACAACCGGCTGTGGTTTCGTAAAGATGTCCTGTAGTGTTAATCCCTAAAGAACAAGCATATTCATACAGGCTAATCCATTCTTCCATGCGCTCGGCATAGTAGCTATCACCGCCAGCAATATCTACGCCACAGACATACTGTTTGTTTTGCGCGGCTAAGTCAACAATTGCTTTATTGACTTCATAGGGTAGGCGCGAGTGCATACAAAGAATTTGGCTAGTGACAATGGGATATTCTTCTATCTGACTAGCACGCCCGACAACCTCAACAATTTCTGCCATCTTATCAATTCTGGCGGATTGATTTAGATGTTCTGGCGTGCGGAGATAGGGAGTGTAGCGCAGTTCTAAATAAGCCAAATTCTCAAATATATAAGCACCCCGTAACAGGCGATAAATAAAGTAAGGTAAGGTTTCTACAGTCTGTACGCTTTCTACTAGAGTATGCAATTCTAAATACTCATCTAGGGTGTTGCGTGGTCTAGTATAAAAGTCTTCAAATTCTGGATAATCAGCAAATCGGGAAATTAACTCTGATGCATGTCTCTCGAAATATCGCCATAACACACGAGGTACTACCGAACCGCCCAAATGCCGATGCAATTCAGCGTATAAAGCCATAGTGGTGTTTTCCGGAGAAATTTTAATAATCTTAACAATAGGATAGCGAAAAAAAATCTTTGTCTGTAGGAATATTCGTAAAGGTATTGTTAATTTATGACATTTAGTCAATGGTCAATAGTCAATGGTCATTTGTCATTGGTCTTCCTTGTCCCCCTTGTCTTCCTTGTCCCCCTTGTCTTTCTTATCCAGGGTGGCGATGAGTATTTTTATCCTCAATGAGGAATGTTAATGGCATTAATGGCTTGTAATAATTCGTTGACGGTGCAGGGTTTGGATAGAAATGCTCTGACACCCATATTAGCGATTTCTCTTTTATTGTGATTTGATAACAGTCCGCTCATAACAATGATTTTGATGTGGGGATTTATTGCTTTGAGTTGGCGGATTGCGATCGCACCATCCATTGCTGGCATCATCATATCTAGCAATACTATGCTTATTTGCTGCTGATACTGGGCGTAAATTGCTACAGCTTCTTCTCCGTTACTCGCAGTTAAAACTCGATAATTATATGTTTCTAAGGATGATTTGGTAATTTCCCGAATCCCGGCTTCATCATCTACTAGCAAGATTAATTCGCCATTACCCGTAGCTGTATCCAATTCTTTTGTCTGGGCTTGAGGAGTGCGTTCGTCTTTGAGGTTGCCGTAGGCATCGCCTACAGCAGGTAAGTAAACTTTAAATGTAGTACCTTTACCAATTTCGCTATCTACATGCACAAAGCCACCGTGGTTTTTAATAATACCTAATGCGGTGGAAAGTCCTAAGCCTGTACCTTTACCTAAATCTTTGGTGGTAAAAAAGGGTTCAAAAATTCGCTCTCGAATTTCTGGCGATATCCCTACGCCTGTATCCATGACAGAAATAACTACGTAGGAACCTGGTTGAAGGTGATTATTATTTGTAATTAAAACATTTTCAAGTAAAATTTTTAATATTCCGCCCTTTGGCATAGCATCACGACCATTAACGACCAAGTTCATGAACACCTGATGCAGTTGGGTGATATTTCCCGATACATACCAGAGATTTTCTGATATCTCTACATGGCAAGTAATAGATTTAGGAAAAGTTTGATTGACAATTTGCTCAATTTCTGATATGAGATGCCTAATTTGCACAATTGTGCGCTTACCTTCAATCCCCCGTGCAAAAGATAAAACTTGCTTGAGTAAATTAGCACCGCGCTTGACATTATTTTCCAGAGTTTGCAGTACCCGTTGACTCTGTTGGTCGTGCAATTTCATCTGCAATAACTCAACTGACATTAACACGGGCGCGAGGACATTATTCAAGTCGTGGGCAATTCCCCCAGCGAGAGTCCCGATACTTTCTAAACGTTGCGATCGCAAAAGCTGCGCTTCTAGTTGTTTTTTCTCGGTGATTTCTGTACTGACACTAAGGATGGATTTTGGCTGATTTTTCTCATCCCGCATCAATGTCCAACGGCTTTCTACGATAACTTCTGCACCATTTTTTGTCAGTTGCTGTAATTCACCCCGCCATTCACCTTTGTGGATAACTTGAAAAAATGCATCTTGTAGCTGTGGCGAAGTATTTCTATACAAAATATCGACCACATTTTGACCTAAGACTTCCTCCTGTTTCCAACCGTAGAGCCTTTCTGCACCTTGATTCCAAAATAATATTTGATTGTGAATATTTCTTACTAAAATTGCATCTGTAGCCACATCTAAAAGTGCGGCTTGTTCGCTAATTTTCTGCTGTGCTTGTTGGCGCTGAGTAATATCTCGCGTCACCGCTAAATGTAAAAATGTCCCGTCAGTTTCATTCAATAGTGGAACTGCATGAGTTTCCAACCAGCGACGAGTACCTTTAAACCCGACAATTTCATACTCTAAAGTCCCCTTTTCTCCTTGACAAACACGTTTATGTAAATCAGTAAAAGCTTCTCTGTATTCAGGTGCGATCGCGCTATCAATTGCTGTACCAATCAAGCTTTCAGCCGTTTCTACCTCTAACATCGCCAGTCCGCAAGCATTAATTTCTAGCAATCTACCATCTCTAGCAATTAACTTAATACATTCCGGTTCTGCATCTATAATTGCTCGCAGTCGATTTTTACTCTGGCGTAAATCTAGCTCTGTGTGCTGCAATTTTTTGACGTAGCGCCACAACAAATCATATAGCAAAGCAACTATAATTAAATCGATAAAAGTTGCTAATAAAAATATCGTAATCGACTTGTTAGTAGTAGCTTGGAATTTTTGACTATGCTGTTGTAATTGATTTGTTTCTGTCGCGATATGTTCGTCAATTAGCTGTTGAATCTCTAAATTAAGATTTTGCTTTTCATCAGCTAAAACTAAATTTTTTACAGCATTCCCACCTTGTTTTTGAGCAACAGAAATTTCTCTGTGGAGAATGTTGAGTTTTTGGGTAATTTTTTCGGTTAATAAGGAAATTAACTGCTGATTTCTCCCAGGCTGATTTAAATGCTGGAGAATTTCCAGATTTTTCGCAATTTTTTGTCTAGCTTGCAGATAAATAGCTAAATCATCAGGATTTCCAGTGAATAGGTATTTAAGCTGAGTAATTTCCGCATTTTGAAAGCTGGAATTGAGAGTTGCAAACTGTGTAATAACTTCCTGAGATGATATGGCCCATTGCTGATTGTGTATCAGACTCATAGTGGTGCTATAGGAAACTACAGCATTAGTAAATAAAACTGCCAAAACTAAAATAAATAATGCTCTCAGCTTTTGAATAACAGACCATTTCATCATGCGATCGCTCTTTATGTGGCAGATATCACCTATTAGTTAAAATTCAAGAAGACCAAATAATTACCATAAGTCAACCTTACAGGCAACAGTAGTAACACAGGAGAATCTCTTGTATCACCAAGAAATACACTCATATAGTTAATTTTCAGAGAAATTCTTAACTATAACAATTTAAGGTAATTTGGAGACCAAAGATTTCCTCAAAAAGTTCCTTTTCCAAGCTAAGAATAATTTACATAGCAACTTTATGTCTATAAAAAATGACATTTTAGCTACATTTATGCACAAAAAGATGTTTATTTAACAAAAATTACTCTTTACCAAAGATTACTTTGCAATAACTATATTTAGCTGGTAAAAATTGCTATACACAAGATTTGAGTCGCTGAATTGTTACCAATAAAAATTTTAAAAATATGCAATAAATACAGTTGTCAACAATTTGAGTTAAAAATTACACTAACCAAGCAATAATTTACTGCCATGTGCTTAATTTTGGCAAACTAGAAAATCATTCAACTCCAGTGTCGAGTACAACCAATTAACAAAATTTTCATTCCCAGTCAACAGTCAACAATCAACCATCAACAACTAAGTCACCTGTTAATAGGTATTTATAAAAATTCTTTCATCTGCTTGACATAAATTACATATCATGTTGATAATAATTGTTTGTGAAAACTTTACCTATAATATAAAAGCTTGGCTAACGTCATTGTCATAGGTGCCCAGTGGGGCGATGAAGGAAAAGGTAAAATAACAGACTTACTCAGCCGCTCCGCAGATGTTGTTGTCCGTTATCAAGGGGGCGTCAATGCTGGGCATACAATTGTAGTCAAAGATCAGACCTTTAAACTACATTTGATTCCCTCTGGGATTTTGTATCCAGATACCGAATGTATTATCGGCTGTGGTACAGTTATCGACCCGAAGGTTTTGATAGCAGAACTCGATCAGCTAGAAAGCTTAAATGTTTCTACGAAAAATCTGCTAATTTCTGAGACAGCCCACGTGACCATGCCTTATCATCGATTGATCGATCAGGCATCGGAAGAGCGGCGAGGAAGCCATAAAATCGGCACTACGGGCAGAGGCATTGGCCCCACCTATGCTGACAAATCTGAGCGCATAGGTATTCGGGTTTTAGACTTGATGAACCCGCAAGAACTACGCGATCAGTTAGAGTGGACGATTAATTATAAAAACGCAATATTAGAAAAGCTTTATAACCTGCCACCCCTGAACCCAGAAGAAGTAATTCAAGAATATCTGGGGTATGCAGAACGCTTACGCCCTTACGTTGTTGACAGTTCGCTCAAAATTTATGATGCGATTCAACGGCGGCGAAATATTTTGTTTGAAGGCGCACAAGGAACACTCCTCGACTTAGATCACGGTACTTATCCTTACGTCACCTCCTCCAATCCAGTAGCCGGGGGGGCTTGCGTTGGTACGGGATTAGGGCCGACAATGATTGACCGGGTAATTGGGGTGTCGAAAGCCTACACAACGCGAGTTGGGGAAGGGCCTTTTCCAACCGAACTACAAGGTGAATTAGGCGAATTATTGTGCGATCGCGGTGCCGAATTTGGTACAACTACTGGTAGGAAGCGTCGCTGCGGTTGGTTTGATGCTGTAATTGGGCGCTACGCTGTCCGCATTAACGGTATGGACTGTATTGCCATTACCAAACTAGATGTCCTCGATGAACTAGAGGAAATCAACGTATGTGTCGCCTATGAAATTGACGGCGAACGCTGCGAACACTTCCCCACAAGTTCCCGTCAATTCGCTCGCTGTCGTCCCATCTACAAAACCTTACCAGGCTGGCAAGTATCCACCAGTAATTGCCGCACCTTGGAAGACTTGCCCAAGCAAGCATTGGACTATCTGAAATTCTTAGCCGAATTGATGGAAGTCCCGATCGCGATCGTCTCCTTAGGAGCTAGCCGCGATCAAACCATAATTGTTGAAGACCCAATTCACGGGCCTAAGCGTGCTTTGTTACATCCTGACGGCACACCTGTATCCTTAATTAGTGCCTAGCGCTAGTTATGAGGCGATTTCACAAAAAAGAATATATCAGGCGTTTGGCTTCGGCTTCGTTTAGCCAACACAGCACCCTGAGCGGAGTCGAAGGGTGCTAAATCAAAGGCTGCTCAGTCAAAGTGTATAATCACGATTGGTAGAATTATCTTCTGGATATCTCCTGAGTCATCAGTCATTGACAAATGACAAATGACAAATGACCAATGACCAATGACCAATGACAACTAACAATTTGTATTTTGTATGGCTATCACACTCGAATCTAAAAAGCGTCCAGAAGGTAGCAAACCCAACGCTTTGCGCCGTTCTGGATTAATCCCCGCCAATTTGTACGGACACAACGGTGCTGAATCAATTTCTCTGGTACTGGATGCTAAAGCAGTTGAGCGTCTGCTCAAGCAAGCTGCTGTCAACAAAACACAAGTTGAACTCAGCATTCCTGAAATTGAATGGACTGGTAAAACCGTAATCAGAGAAGTTCAGTCTCATCCAGCAAAAGGCACAACTTACCACATCAGCTTTTTTGCTGCTAAAGCTTAATCCACTTAATTAAAACTAAAAGTTGGAAATAATTAGCGATCGCGCCAGGGGTAACACCCTGGTTTTTTGTTAAGCTATCAACGGTCACTAATTTACAAATACAAAAAATCTTATACCAATTAAACAAAAGAATCCGACAGATGCTTAGGGACTTACAAAAAATAAATTACCCATATTCCGTAGTGCGAGCATCTTGCTCGCTGTTGTTCTAAAGCGAGCGAGACGCTCACAGTACAAATTGATTGGGCATTTAAAAAATTGGATGTCCCGTAGATTGGGTTGAACGAAGTGAAACCCAACATATACAAGGCTTTGGGGTGTTGGGTTGAGGAACGAAACCCAACCTACATTTGTAGCGATCATTCTTTAAATTGGTATTATTTCTACATTTGCCAATTGTGGGGGTATATTTATTTTTTGGTATTCCCCAATATCGAGAGTCAAAATTATCCATACCGATCAATGCTCATGATTTGAGATAATTATCAGCATTTATTTGTATTCATCAACGGTTATTCCATCTAAATCAGAAATTATGACAGAAGCGACTATTCCCGCCTTGATTCAGCAAATGTTGCAGCCTGGGTTTTATCCCCATGCAGTCGTAGAACCAATAGAACTGATTCAAACTCACGGTTCTTATGTACTGCTGACAGGCGATTATGTTTATAAAGTGAAAAAACCTGTAAATTTTGGCTTTTTAGACTACTCCACCTTAGAAAAGCGGCAACATTTTTGTGACGAAGAATTGCGGTTAAATCAGCGCGGTGCTGGAGAACTGTATTTAGAAGTTTTACCCATAACTTTAGTTGGCGAACAATACCATCTCGGCGGAACCGGAGAAGCTGTAGAATATTTGCTGAAAATGCGCCAATTTCCTCAAGAAGCTTTATTAAGCAGTTTATTTGACCAAGGTAAGTTAAATGAAGCTGATTTTGAGGAATTAGGCAAAGTTGTCGCCCAATATCATGGCAAAACTGAGACAAATGATTATATTCGCAGTTTTGGGGAAGTGCCAAAAGTTCGCGAGGCTTTTGACGAAAATTATGAGCAAACCGACAAATATATCGGCGGGCCTCAAACTCAGTTACAATTTGACGAAACTAAAGCATATACTGAGCGTTTTTTTGCAGAACGCGGCGAATTATTTACTAATAGAATCCAAAATAACTATATCCGCGAATGTCATGGAGATTTACATTTAAGAAATATTGCTATATGGCATGACAAAATCATGCTGTTCGATTGCATTGAATTTAATGAACCGTTTCGCTTTGTCGATGTCATGTTTGATATTGCTTATGCGGTGATGGATTTAGAAGCACAACAGCGTCCAGACTTGAGTAATGCTTATTTAAATACTTATGTAGAGCAAACTGGCGATTGGGAAGGGTTACAGATTTTACCTATATATTTAATCCGTCAATCATATGTCAGAGCCAAGGTAACTTCATTTTTATTAGACGATCCTGGTGTACCCGCAGCCATTAAGGAAGAAGCCGCAAAAACCGCAGCTAAATATTATACCCTTGCTTGGAATTACACTAAACCCAAACAAGGACAACTAATTTTAATGTCTGGTTTATCTGGTTCTGGTAAAAGTACGACAGCGCGATATTTAGCTCGTCAACTAGGTGCAATTCATATTCGTTCCGACGCAGCGCGTAAACACTTAGCGGGAATTCCCTTATTAGAACGGGGTGGAGATGAAATCTATACACCAGAAATGACCCAAAAAACTTATGCTCGACTGTTGGAATTAGGAATTATACTGGCTAATCAAGGTTTTTCCGTAATTCTGGATGCTAAGTATGACCGAGAAGATTTACGCCAAGCAGCAATTAACCAAGCTAATAACCATCAAATACCCCTACAAATCGTACAATGTACAGCGCCTCTAGAAGTTGTACAAGAGCGTTTGCATAACCGTACTGGTGATATTGCTGATGCTACCGTCGATTTATTAGCTTCTCAGCTTAAACAATTTGAACAATTTACGGATGCGGAAAAACCCTACGTTAAGATTTGGGATACAACTCAGCCACTAGAGGCACAATTAACACTAATCACTAGCTAATAGGCTTGTTGATGTCATGGCACAGAAAAAAGAATTTTTGAATCTTTCGTCTAGTTTCTTATCACAGCTAATATTTGGGGTAATTTTAACCATTGTATTAACGATGACAGGGTCTTCATTAGCCCTGAGCATCTTTTTAGGAATTATCGGCGCTTTCACTTTAGGTTGGATTACAGCCGCAGGTAAAAATAGTGCCCAAACTCAGTCTGTAGATTCTTCTCAAGGTATTGATGCAGCCTTGAAATATTGGTTATTGTTCCTCATCGGCTTTAGCTGGTTAGGATATCCAGCACACATGAGTATTATTTTGGGTGCTTTAGGTGCTATTGGTGGTGGCTGGATGATTGCTTGGTGGAAAAGTACAGAAGAATCTCGAACTCAACTACCAATTGATTCGACTGAAGAGGAGGATGAGGAACAAACAAGCAGTAGAAGTACTGTTAAGCGCAGACGAAAAAATACTAGGCGGTTCCGTCGCACACCTGGCGCGGGTATCAATTTGAGATTTTGGCAAAGGTAAGATTGCTCAGAGACGCGATGAATCGCGTCTGTACAATTTTTATCCTAGCCCCTAGCCTCTATTATGTTTTTATATCTTTCTAAGTTACTACCGCTATTTTTCTATCCTTTGGGATTGGCTTCGATTAGTTTGGTGGTAGCTTTGATTACGTTATGGAAACGACCACGCACCGCAGCTGTTGCTATAGCTGTGGCTTTAATTTTATTGTTATTTTGCAGTAATGCTTGGGTTTCTCAATGGTTGGTGCGATCGCTCGAATGGCAAAATACTGCAACTAGCCAAATACCTCAAGCACAAGCAATTGTAGTCTTGGGTGGTGCGACTAAATCGGCTTTTTGGCCGCGTCCTGGTGCGGATTTAAGCGAACAAGGCGATCGCGTAATTTACGCTGCTCAACTCTATCGTCAGCAAAAAGCACCTTTAATTATCCTCAGTGGCGGGAGAATCGATTGGCGTGGTAGCGGTGACTCTGAATCAGCAGATATGGCAAATATTCTCACTTCCCTGGGTATACCTGCTGAGGCGATCGTTCAAGAACCTGATTCGCTGAACACATATCAAAATGCGGTAAATGTCAAGCGTATTTTACAATCTCGCAATATTAATCAAGTATTATTAATCACGTCGGCAATGCACATGCCGCGATCGCTCAAAATTTTCCAGCGTCAAGGAATTGCTGCAATTCCTACACCTACCGATTTTCTTGTCAGTCGCAGCGAAATGCAAGAACTTGGCAGTAGCCCCAAAGCCGCTATCCTCAATTTATTACCTGATAGCGGCAATTTAGACAAATTTACCAGGGCATTAAAAGAATATGTTGGTCTTTTTATCTATAGCTTGCGCGGTTGGCTGTAACCTGAGTAAATACTATAGGTATTTTGAGAAGTTTAATTTGCAATCGCTATAATTTCAGTAGTTACAGAGTTTTAATTTTAAATTTCTCAGGACTCAGCACTTCCTGACATTATGTCTAAAAATTTACCTTATATTGTCCCCGCAACACCCAGCGAAGTTGACGAAACTTTTGCCACGTATCAAACAACTCACCAGTTTTACCATGAAGTTAGGGAGCGCTCAGAATTTCGGCAGCATTGTGATTGGTATTACACAACGGCAATCCGTCACCGACAAGAACTAGAAAAAATGCGCGGCGAACTAAATATTTTGCGCTGGTTTCGCCGCTCTTAAAGAAATTAGATGACTTCTAATTCATTGTCACGGAGATGGGCTTTAAACTTTTTACTAAACTGAACTAACAATGGCAAATTAGCACTGACAGGTCTACCTTGCCATTCGGTAACAATAGCTGAAATTTCGCCTTCTGAGCCTTTGAGGTCAAAAGCCTGACCGCGATGTTCAGGATGATGGTAAACTACTACCGACTCTTTAACACGAACGCGATCGCCAACTTTCATAACAACGTTTACACCTAGCTTTTCCTTGTCCACAACTATCTCCACAGCCGTCCCTCACTGAACTTGCTTTTTTGAAAAATAGACTGCTGTTAACAGTCACGCTGCGCATCTCATCGGCACAGACTGGCTGTTGAGTGCATTCGTAACTGCTATACGAACAAAGCCTGCCCGTGCAGGCTTTGTAGCTAATCGATTCATAACACTAGATTTACCTAGCGTTTTAGCAACAGGTCTAATCCTTTGACTGTCAATTAACTTTTTATCTTCCCATAGTTAAACAAACTCTCACAATGAGTTTGTTTAAGATAGGGTTTACCAATATGGCTAGCTGATGGTTAAGAAAACCCTGACCATCATTGATTCCTCACTGCACTTGTCCACTTTTAGAGGTGTCTCAGAGGCGCTTTGTTTGAGGATGAGCGGCCTCACGGGCTAGGAAAACCCGTTTTAGCTCTGATAGCGCGGTTTCACGCCAAGTTTAATTTTACAACAAGATGACACTTTCCCCGCAAGGCGCGTTGTTGTTGCATTAGGGACGCGGGAGGGGAAAGGGGACAAAGAGGACAAGGAGGACAAGGGGGACAATTGTACAGACGCGATGAATCGCGTCTCTGCCCAATGCCCAATGCCCAATGCCCTATTCATTACTTGAAGAACATAGAGACTGCAATCCTGGGGGAAGTTGGCGACACATTTGTTGGAATGATTGGGGCTGAAGTTGCCACCACAGTAATAATCCTAATGTTGTGCTACCCAAAACTATCAATAATGCCCCAATGATGACTAAAGATTTACGTCGTCTTGGTTGCTGAACTGGGGTTAGTTCTGGTTCTGGGGTGATATCCAAATCTATGAGTACGGGCGAACTTTCCTCTAAAGAGTAGTCTTCTGGCGTTTCTATTTCAATGATTTCTACTTGGGGCTGTGCGTAAGTTAGAGAAACGTAGTATTCGCGCGATACATTGCACAGAGTCATGACTATTGATGTATTATCATAGCCATTTTTCTGATTGGCAAATTTAATCCAACGCTGTACAGCATCTTCGATATCTAGTTGCTTGTTCAGCACTTTTAAAGCGAAATTCCGCCATGATTGTTCAACCCAGTCATGGTCACTTAAGCCATCAGAACACAACAATAATATGCCATCTTCCTCTAAGATAAACCGCTTAATTTGTACCCGCAGAGCGTCTGCATCTCTGGTTCCCAAGGCTTGAGTTAGGGCGGTTGCATCCGATCGCATTAAGGCTTGACGATAAAAATTGCGGGCGTGACGCACTTCTCGCGCGGCAACATCATCATCTACTGTGAGTAATTGACAGTAATTTGGTGTAATCCAATAAGCACGGCTATTACCCACACTAGCTAAGTAAAGTTCATGGGTAGTAGCTGAACCTTTAGCCGATTTGGCGGGGATTCTTTGGGGTATTTGTAACGCCATTACCAAGGTTGTCGCCATGCGTTCTCTACCTTGGCGATTTTCGGCGTCGTTACTGGCACAAATGACGTTATTTACTACCCGTAAACTAGCTTCTAGTTGATCTATCCACAAATCGGGGGTAGTGAGTTCAGTTTGTGTGGTTAACTCGGAAAATAAGGCACGAACCTGCAATTTTATCGACTGTACTGCTAATTGACTGGCTACTTCACCGCCTTGATGTCCGCCAATACCATCACAAACAATTGATAAATGGGGGATTAATGGATCTTTGAGATCGTCAGAATTTGCTGGAAAGCAAGCATCTTCATTGCGCGTCATGACGATTCCCGCATCGGTTGCGCCTGCTAGTTCCACATTTAATGGTAAGTCTGCTGCAGATGAAAGTAACAAGGTGTTGAGTTGATTGGCGATTGTTTCAAACTCAACTTCTGGGGTAAACATCTGCTTGATGATATTTTGTAAACCTGAAGCGATCGCAGTTTTAGCAGAACTGAGTAAAGGCTGCCAAGATTCACCCAAATCTTTTAAACTCAGGCTTTGTGTATTCTGGTGCAGTTCCAAAAGCCGCACGCACCAACCTTGTACCCGCAGGTTGTTAGACATGAGTAAACTGCTGGCTACACCTTGTTCTAATAAAGGTTGCCAAAGTTGGAGAATTTGCCATAACCAGTAAACTTGTCTAACCGCCGTGGATTGTTCCCAAGCATTAGCGATCGCTGGATAAAGCTTACCATTTTCGGCTATAGGCACGTTTTCTAGCAAAAGAATCTCATCACCGCTACCCTCAGCCGCGCGTACATAACCGTAAGCTTGGGGCAAGTGCGATCGCTCATAATATAATCGCAGGTAAGGAATCACAGCCTGTGGCAATTCTGCGGGAATCTCTGGTAATAACCCTGGTTGTGTATCTAACCAAATTTGATGAGTAATTACCTCATATCGATTTGCTACAGTTGTACCAGGGGCAATTTTAGCGGCTGATGCACCAGTAGCCCAAAGATAGCGATGCACTAAGGCTGTTTGGCAATTGGCACAAACCCGATTATTCAAAGGATTAACCGGGTTTGTACAGTCTGGATTGATGCAATAAACGATTCGTTCGGTAGTAATCATAAACTCATTAATTTCATCACATTAATTTCGATTAAATATACCTGGCAAATACTTGAAGGCTAGAATAGACTGTTTCTGTGTACCCTTGGCTACAACTTGTTACTGAAATTCATCAAAATTGATGGTTAAAATACCATATTTAGCTTTCCGTAAACACTAAGCCAGAGGGTGGATCTAGTAAGGAGAAAGAGATTTACATCAATGTAGTGTCTAGGATGGCGCTATGCCAAGTTATACCGTAATCTGGCTCCTGGCGGGAGCGGTTTTATGTTTAATGGAACTGTTCTTACCGTCTGCTTTTGTGGCTTTCATGATGGGAATGAGCGCTTTTATCGTGGCGCTACTATCTCGGTTTGTTTTAAGTAGTGTTTGGCTGCAAGTTTTTGCTTGGCTGTTTTTGTCTACATTACTAGTTTTCGGTTCCCGCCGATTTGTGCAACCGCGACGACGCAACACAAAAATCCAAAATGCAATTACAGCTGAAACTTTAACAGAAATTCCGGCAGGAAAAACAGGGCGAGTATTATACGAAGGAAATTCTTGGCAAGCAAGATGTGATGATGACAAACTCAGCATCTCATCCCATCAAAGAGTTTATATCGTTCGTAGAGAAGGCACAACCTTAATTGTGATGCCGGAAAATTTGTTGCATTCTTAGTCAATGGTCAATGGTCAATGGTCAATGGTCAATGGTCAGTTGTCACTGGTAATTGCTTAAAATTTTGGTAATTTCAGCGACCACAGTCAACAGTCAAAAATCAACATTTATTATATGTACTGATTTTCAATAATAAAAATTTAGGAGAATTACAATGGAACAGTTCTTTTTGCTAGTATTTTTGGCACTTGGTGGTTCTGCTTTAGCAGGTTCGGTGAGGGTGATTAATCAAGGCGATGAGGCTTTGGTGGAACGATTGGGTAGTTACAACAAAAAGCTAGAACCAGGGCTGAATGTGGTAACCCCTTTTATAGATAAAATTGTCTATAAACAAACGATTCGGGAAAAAGTTTTAGATATTCCGCCACAACAATGTATTACCCGTGATAACGTTTCTATCACTGTGGATGCTGTAGTTTACTGGCGGATTATTGATATGGAGAAAGCTTATTACAAAGTAGAAAATCTCCAATCAGCAATGGTAAATTTAGTACTAACTCAAATCCGCTCGGAAATGGGACAATTAGAGTTAGATGAAACATTTACTGCTCGTGCGCAAATTAATGAACTTCTCTTGCGGGATTTGGATATTGCTACCGATCCTTGGGGTGTGAAAGTAACGCGGGTAGAACTGCGAGATTTGATTCCATCAAAAGCAGTGCAAGAATCGATGGAATTACAAATGTCGGCAGAACGGAAAAAACGAGCATCTATTTTAACCTCAGAAGGCGATCGCGAATCAGCAGTCAATAGCGCTAGAGGTAAAGCCGAAGCCCAAGTTCTCGACGCAGAAGCCCGCCAAAAATCGGTGATTTTGCAAGCTGAAGCTGAACAAAAAGCAATTGTTTTGAAAGCACAAGCCGAACGTCAGCAGCAAGTTCTCAAAGCCCAAGCGATCGCTGAATCCGCAGAAATTATTGCCCAAAAAATCAAAACCAACCCCGAAGCCCAAAAAGCCTTAGAAGTTCTCTTTGCCTTAGGTTATTTAGATATGGGCACAACAATTGGTAAAAGCGATAGCAGCAAAGTCATGTTTATCGATCCCCGCACTATTCCTGCCACTTTAGAAGGCATCAAATCTATTGTTGCAGATGGACAGGAGATACCAGGGGTAAATAATCATCGCGGTTAATTGGAAACAATTGTAGAGACGCGATTAATCGCGTCTCTACCCAATGCCCCATGCCCCATGCCCAATAATTAAATCCCCCAATTAATACTAAAACCAAAGTTAGTACCGTCAGGTTCTGCGTTTAGCGTTCCTAAGCCACTTTGCCCGATTGCATTACCTGCAAATAAATCTAAGCCAAAGCCAGAACTAGGTAAAAAGCGCAAGCCTGCACTCCAAGTACTTCTTTTGCCATCTAAAACGGGGGTATATTCGCCAATAAATTGCAAATTATCCCCGATAGCTTGGTTAATTCCTATACCTAAGCCTATACGCTGCGTGTCTCCAAAAAGTGCTGCTTTAGGATTAATCGATAAAGCTGTTTGGGAATTAATTTGATAAGCTATCGGTAACTCTACGTACAAAGTTCCGTTGATACCACCTCCTTGCAACTCTGTCTCACTGATACCAGCCAGTTTCAGACTGAGGGTAAGCCCATCGCCCCGGATTTGATCTAAAAACTTGAGTTTCATTGCACCGCCAATTTTCACTCCCGGCCCGGATATATCTTCTTCAGAAAAGCGATCGCTTGACGCAAATTGATCTACAGTCAGTTCTAGTTGTGAATCATCAGTTAAACCATAAGCTAGAGCAAAACTAGAACTACCACCTGTACCCAACCCTCCTCTAAATTGGAATTGTCCGCTTGGTAAGGTGTTAGCGCTGGAAAGTGTCAACCCATCAAATAGTAAAGAGCGGTTGCGATGGGAAAGCGAGATTGAGGGACTATTAGTAAAATTAGCTGCATACCCTTGTCCAAAATCAATGGCGTGTTTGAAGCGAACTCCTAATAATAAATCTTCGCCATCAGGAATAAAGCTTAACAAGCCTGTAGTTGGTGTTGCGCCATAACTGTTAGTAGCATAAACCTCAGCCCCCATTTTGGGATTAAAAGCGTAATCTATCCCGACAGTCCAGAGTAATTTGCTAGTAATTGAACGATTTTTAGCAATAAAAGTATTACCACCAGGCCCCAAAGGAGTTTGAATATTTGCAAATAAATTTACTCGTTTAGATGTTTGCCAACTAAACCCCGTACCAATATTAAAAAAAGTCCCAAAAAAATCTCCTCCCGCAACTTTATCTGGAAAGAAAAGGACTCCAGGTGTGAGGTGTAATTGTAAATTATGTGAAGCTTTATAAGTAATTGGTAACTGCAAAGCACCAACTGGTCTGGCAACAAAAAATGCTTGGTTGGGACTATTATTAAAAACTCCAGTATTTGACGATATATGTAACAACTGAACTGTACCTGCGACACCTACAGCCCAGCGATTATTTCTCACAATTTGATATTTTACCTTAGTGCCATAACTGACAGTAGTAAAGTAAGGGCATTCACTTCTAACTGGACATTTCAGATAATCATCAAAAATATCCCCTGTAAAACCTATTTGTAAGTTATCAGTAATTCCCCAATCAATATTTAATTGATAGGTTTGTAAACCTGTACCTGAAATAGAATTATCTGTTGGTAGAACTTGTAAAAAACCGCCTTCTATCTGAACATCACCCTGTCGCAGTTGGTTACCAGTTTCCAAGTTATGCAATTGAGTTGGCGGTGCTTGTAATGGGGAACTCCTTACTTTTGTTGGTAAAATTTCGCTAAAATCGCCATCAAGCGCCCGCTTTTGTAGAAGTTCCTCTAATGTATTTTCTGGAAGAGTAAGTAGTAATTCAGGCTGCAAATCTTTTGCTTGATTACTAACAGGCGATCGCGTTTGCAGAAGTTCTTGTGTAGTAATTTCTCTTGAAGAGACACGTTTTACCACCTCAGAGGCATAACTTAAACTACCAAAAGATAGATAAAGCAACCCACAAGCAAGAATTTTAATTTTATGCATATTTATTCTGGGGCGATCGCTCTAATTCCAGATGAAAAACAGTATAAAAAAAATCCCATTTTCTTGCTTTCGCCATCAAAAAAGCTGACAGCGAAATTTCTCGTCGTCAGCGTATTAATCAGTGCAATCAAGCTATTAACATGCTTGCTATTTTTCTAATTTGGGACTTACAAAAAATAAATTACCCATATTTCGTAGTGCGAGCATCTTGCTCGCTGGTATTCAAAAGCGAGCAAGATGCTCGCACTACAAATTTATTGGGTATTTAAAAAATCGGATGTTCCTTTCTCCTGTCCCATTTCCCTAAAAGCGATCGCCAAATTATGAAACAGAAATAATTGTACAGACGCGATTCATTGCGTCTCTATTGACCAATCTGCGCCGCTTGCTCGCTCTGACACTGGTTACACAATCCGAAAAATTCCAGAGTATGGTAAAAAATTTTAAACTTATGATTAGCTTCTAACTTGTCTTCTAGGTCATGTACTGGACATTGATTAATCGGAATTGAGATACCACATTGCAAGCAGGTGAGGTGATGTTTATCTTGCTGCGCTAGACTATATAAGGCTTCACCATTAGCTAAAGTCCGTACTTGTACCATTCCTTCTAGTTTTAAAGCTTCTAAGGAGCGGTAAACTGTTGCTAATCCCATACTTTGATTAAGGTTACGTAATTCCACGTATATATCTTGTGCGGAAATTCCTTGTTTGATGGTTTTCAACAGATTTAGAATCCTCTCCTGACTGCGGGTGCGTATGGCTCTCATAAATAATTTTTTTAATTTAGCGCTTGAGTTGAAGCTCTCATATAGGCTCGCTGAATGAATTAACTATAATCGCTTCATAATCTTATTTTTACTCAGTTGGAACAGAAAGTTATAGTATAGCGATCGCAGCATTTAGCGATCGCCCATGCAAAGGAAGTATTTAGCCAAAATTTTCGTGACACTCCGTCCTTCTGTTTTAGACCCAGCCGGTGTGGCTGTGCAATCTGGTCTCAAGCAACTAGGATACGACAACGTAGAACAGGTGAGGATTGGAAAGTACATTGAATTGACCATTACCTCAACCCAAGAAGCCAAAGCCCGTCAAGACTTGGATCGCATCTGCGACCAAATGCTAGCCAATCCAGTAATCGAAAATTATCGTTTTGAACTAATCGAAGTCGAAACACAGACAGGTGTGTTTTAGGGACTAGGGGCTAGGGGCTAGGGGCTAGGGAAGGGAAGGGAAGGAGGACAAGGAGGACAAGGGGGATGAATGACAATTGTACAGACGCGATTAATCGCGTCTCTAACAAATGACCAATGACAAATGACAAATGACCAATGACCATTGACAAATGACAAAATTTGGTGTAATCGTTTTTCCCGGTTCTAATTGCGATCGCGATGTTGCCTATGTAACTAGAGATGTACTTGGGCAACCAACTCGCATGGTATGGCATCAAGAGACTGATATTGCTGATTTGGATGTAATTGTCATCCCTGGTGGCTTTAGTTACGGCGATTATTTACGTTGTGGTGCGATCGCCCGTTTTTCGCCAGTGATGCAGCAAGTTGTAGAACATGCTCAAAAGGGTAAGTTTGTTTTGGGGATTTGCAATGGTTTTCAAGTCTTGACGGAAGCAGGCTTGTTACCAGGAATTCTCACGAGAAATCAGGATTTACATTTTATTTGCGATCGCCTGCCATTAAAAGTTGAGCGTACCGATTTACCTTGGACGCAAGGCTACGCAGCTGGTGAAATTATTACCATACCAGTTGCCCACGGCGAAGGTCGATATTATGCAGATAAAGCCACCCTGGCAGAACTAGAAGATAACGGGCAAGTAGTATTCCGTTATGCGGGTGAAAATCCCAACGGTTCCTTAAATAGCATCGCGGGGATTTGTAACCGCCAAGGCAACGTTTTAGGCATGATGCCCCATCCTGAGAGAGCATCTGACCCAATTTTAGGCGGTGAAGATGGTTTGCGGATGTTTCAAGGCTTATTAGATAAAGTCGCTGCGATCGCCTAGTCATTTTTCTATAAACTTTTGTTAAGTTCGTAGTAGATCCCCGACTTCTTTAAGAAGTCGGGGATCTTACCCAAATGACAAATGACAAATGACAAATAAAAAATGCCTAAAAAACAGAAATTTCCTTACCTTCTGGGTTCTAAATGGACAGCCCAGCAAAAAGTAGATGGTTGGCGACATTTCCAAGTCGTCAATCGTAAAAATCAAGGTAATTGGGTTTACGCCGAAATGGTTGCAGCTTGCGATCCAAAAGTTCGCTTCTGGCTCAACGCCAAATTATTACAAGATAACTCCCAATGGCAAGCGGGCTGGCAACCACTCAAAGAAATCGCACAACTCGAAGACTTCGCGTAGAAGCTAGGGGACAAGGGAAACAATTGTACAGACGCGATTCATCGCGTCTCTGCCCAATGCCCACTCACTCAAAATTTAATAATTTGTTGCATATAAAAAGCACTTTTACCAAAAATTACGCGATCGCGATCGCCTAACCTGAAAGATTTTTCTCAATAAATAAAGCCCGCCTGCTTATGCTGTAAGTATTTCAGCCTAAATAGGCGGGCTTTTTATCTCTATTTTCAGGTTTCTTCGCTTGCCGAGGTTGCTGGCGAAAATCTCACCTACTATATATATATCTAGGCTTAAGCGCTATCAAAGCAGAATTGATAACTATCAAAATCAATGTAATATGGGAAAAATATCGTATTTTGTAGCCATATTCGTCATTAATACCTAAATAAGCTCGCTTTAATATTAATTGCATCTTCAGATGCTTCTTAGCGCCAATAGATAATCTTTCTGACTTGTATGTCTACCAGCACAACTGAAACTGGGATCTCTTGATATTGACTTTGAGATAGTCCGATGAGCATCATCCAAACTTATTTAAAGTATTGACAAAAATGAATTTAATATTTTTGTCTATTGTAACTCTTTTTATTTTAAAAATTTACAAAAAAAATAATTTGATGTTTTTAAGACTTTTGGGATTTTTTTAATGTTTTTTAAAGATAAATATGTATCTTTAAACTCTTATAATTCCATTATCGCCATTTTGCATATTTACAGACCCTTTATTTTCCGTTGAATTTGGACAATAATGACAAACACAAGACCTCACGCATCGCCATCTCCGGCTAGGTGAAGGTAAATGTTTCAGCTAAAAGTTTGACAATAAACTATAAGAGGCAAAAGCAGTGAAACTAGCAGTTTATGGAAAAGGTGGAATCGGCAAATCCACAACAAGCTGTAACATCTCAGTCGCCCTAGCAAAACGCGGCAAGAAAGTGTTGCAAATTGGCTGCGATCCTAAACACGACAGTACCTTTACCCTCACAGGCTTTTTAATTCCCACAATTATTGATACCCTACAAGAAAAGGATTACCACTACGAAGACGTTTGGCCAGAAGACGTAATATACAAAGGATATGGTGGCGTTGATTGCGTTGAGGCTGGTGGCCCGCCGGCTGGTGCAGGATGTGGTGGTTACGTAGTTGGCGAGACCGTGAAATTACTGAAAGAACTCAATGCCTTTGATGAGTACGATGTAATTCTGTTTGATGTATTAGGTGACGTTGTTTGCGGTGGTTTTGCAGCACCACTCAACTATGCTGATTACTGCATGATTGTGACAGATAACGGCTTTGATGCTTTATTTGCTGCCAATCGCATTGCTGCATCAGTGAGGGAAAAAGCTAGAACTCACCCATTACGCCTAGCAGGTTTAATTGGTAATCGCACCTCCAAGCGCGATTTGATTGAGAAATATGTAGAAGCAGTGCCAATGCCAGTTTTAGAAGTTCTACCTTTAATTGAAGATATTCGGGTGTCGCGAGTTAAGGGTAAGACTTTATTTGAAATGGCAGAATCCGACCCATCCTTAAACTACGTTTGCGATTATTATCTCAATATTGCCGACCAAATTTTGGCGCGACCAGAGGGCGTTGTGCCTAACGATGCTCAAGATAGAGAATTGTTCTCTTTGTTATCCGATTTTTATTTAAATCCGAGTAAACCCCAGGTACGTAATCCGGAAGAGGAATTAGACTTGATGATTGTATAAATCATCAAAATCTCAGGATGGGGAAAATCTCATGACTTTCTTTCATAGCTTTACAGAATCGTTAAAGCAAAAATGGTTACTTTTTTTCCAGACAAATCGTGACTGGATTACTCTCCACATGCAGGTGGAATCAGTATATACCCCTGATGGAGGGAAACGACCGCCTTCTTACCTCATCCTGGGAGTTGTTAACGTGCTAGAACCAAAATTAGCGCAGTTAATGCTACCTTTTTCTAAACTGAATCCTGACGCTGATACCCTAATTGAAGTACTGGATTTACATTTTGACCCAGACATGGCTCTTGGTAACAGCTTTATTCCGAAAGCAGAGCCAGAGAATTACCAAAATGATGTAGTGTCCATCATTGATGAAAATCTCCCAGAAGAAACATCAATGAATGCTCATTTTAATAACTTTGCTGATGCAGCGATCGCTCAAGAGTTTACCATTGTTGATTCAACTTCAACCAAAAATGCACTGAACGGACAAAACCCAAAAAATGAGTTCCAAAATACATCTAGTGCAGATTTAGAAGATTTTGGGGAAATTTCTTTCGATACAACCGTTGCATCAGAAATCAAGTTAGATACCGAAGTACTCGAAGAGTTGAACTCAACAGAAGATAACGCCTTTAGCGATGTTTTATCTGATGTCTGGGGTGATGAAACATCACTAAATAAGGGTGATGATAACAATGAATTTTTAGGGGAAGAACTGCCAGCTGGCGTTTTTGATGACTCCGAAATTGCCCGTCTCTTCCCCAACGCTTAAATTATTAGCGTTCCTGTTGAATTTAGGGATTGCTGGCTGGTGCTATGTGCCATATCACTGGAATTTGGGGGAAGAATAATTCTTTCCCCACATACCTACCCTATGTTCACCTGCCTTGTTCGCTTTAAAATTCAAGGGGAGAAACAACCAAAATGACTATCGCTCAACAACCAGAAGCTTTAAACTTTGAGTGTGAAACTGGAAATTACCACACTTTTTGCCCAATTAGCTGCGTGGCGTGGTTATACCAAAAAATTGAAGATAGTTTCTTTTTGGTGATTGGAACTAAAACTTGTGGGTACTTCCTACAAAACGCGATGGGGGTGATGATTTTTGCCGAACCCCGTTATGCAATGGCAGAGTTGGAAGAGGGAGACATTTCGGCACAGCTGAACGATTATGAAGAATTAAAGCGATTGTGCTTGCAAATAAAACGCGATCGCAATCCTAGTGTAATTGTCTGGATTGGCACTTGCACCACAGAAATCATCAAAATGGACTTGGAAGGTTTAGCACCCAAGTTAGAAGGTGAAATTGGTATTCCCATTGTTGTAGCGCGTGCCAATGGGCTAGATTATGCCTTTACCCAAGGCGAAGATACTGTCTTAGCTGCAATGGCTAATCGCTGTCCCGATAAAGCGCCTGTAGCCGAAACAGACAAAAACGAACGCAACGCTATTTCTAAACTGCTTAACTTTGGTAAAAAGAAAGAAGAAGTAGTTCAAGAAGAAGCTGAGTATGTTAATCATCCACCGTTGGTACTGTTCGGTTCCCTTCCCGATCCCGTGGTGACTCAGTTAACCCTAGAATTGAAAAAGCAAGGTATTAAAGTTTCTGGCTGGTTACCAGCAAAACGCTTCACTGAATTACCAGTTCTAGAAGAAGGCTATTACGTTTCTGGAGTTAACCCCTTCCTTAGCCGAACTGCGACAACTTTAATGCGCCGTCGTAAATGCAAACTCATTGGCGCACCCTTCCCTATCGGCCCTGATGGTACTCGCGCTTGGGTAGAAAAAATTTGCTCTGTGTTTGGTATTACCCCCAAAGGCTTGGATGAACGAGAAGCACAAATCTGGGCTGGTTTAGAAGAATACGTCAAACTAATTCGCGGCAAATCTGTATTCTTAATGGGTGATAACTTATTAGAAATTTCTTTAGCACGCTTCTTGGTGCGCTGTGGGATGACAGTTCCCGAAATCGGCATTCCTTACATGGATAAGCGCTATCAAGCTGCTGAGTTAGCACTATTAGAACAAACTTGTCATGAAATGGGTGTACCTCTGCCTAAGATTGTTGAAAAGCCAGATAATTACAATCAAGTTCAACGAATTTATGCCTTGAAGCCAGATTTAGTCATTACTGGGATGGCTCATGCTAACCCACTGGAAGCTAGGGGAATTAACACTAAATGGTCTGTAGAGTTCACTTTTGCCCAAATTCATGGCTTTGGCAATGCCCGTGACATTCTCGAATTGGTAACTCGTCCCCTCCGTCGCAATAACAGCTTAAAAGATTTAGGTTGGGATAAGTTGGTGAAAGAAGAAGCAAAGATTTAGGATTTCCAATGAATTAAGCAACACCATAACATTATTGGAGAAGAGGCGAACATTAAGTTCGCCTTTTTCATTGCCAAATGCTAGTGAAAAATCCTTGAGGATGTTTCTTACCGAGTTCAATAATTTTAGATTTTAGTTGCAATAATTATTTGAGCCAAAATCCAAAATATTAAAAATAACATTCAGTCAGATAAATCCTTACTTAAGGTAAAACATAATCGCTAAAATCTGATATTTTTAGCTGCTAGCAACTGCTTCATCGCGTTGATAATCAACAATAATCTCGAAGGTAGTATTTGACATTACCTGGCGTAAGTGCCGCAGATACCCGTCTGCATCAGAACGAGTGCGGAATCTAGCCACAATCACTGGTTTTGCATCAGGACTAATACGAGTGATTGCCCAAGCATTTAAGCGGTTTCTGTAAGCTTTTGCTTGATTGTCTGCTGCGGAAGCATCGTAATCGGTATTTTGTAGCATCGTCTAGATATCCCTACGAGTTAAAGCCAAGGGCGTTAGTAATTCTCTTGCTGGGGATGTTTCACTAACGCCTTTTAAATCTTGATGCAACCTTATTAATACATTATTTTTAGGTTGTCAACACTTAGTGTTAAATGTTTGGTAAAAGCTGAATAGTTTCATGTTTACTACTTGCTAAACTACTGGTAGCAAATAAAGGGTAAGACCCCTCATGAGATTGTCAAAAAAATGTCTGTGCTTGACTTGGCATTTTTAGGGGTAATCATTGTCAGATAACTACTACAATGGGTGTGACCCCCTAGTAGTCAGAGGTATCATTAATGCTTTATTAACCAGGAATCAATCAAGATTTTGAGTCAATTACTGAATAAATTTGAGACTAAGGCCAGGATTGACAATTTAGTACATAACACTTGAAGATATATGTGTCCGTTTTTCATGCCTTATTAATAAAACTACAAATAAACCTCAACGTATCAGAGTACGTTTAGCGAGGATGACCTCTCTGGAATTATTTGTTATGACCAAAGGTTGTCTAAATTTGTAGATTGCCTGCAGTTTCAATTTAATAATTTATAAAAATGAAACCACCATTTGTCGTCTCAATACTGCAAAAAGTTGTTGAACAGATAGGAGCGGTATTATTAATCGATCCTGAATGTAAATTTGCTGGTCACATTACTTTTAAAAACGGCAAAACTACTGTTTTTCGGTCAACTCAATTCAACATTAATGGTTTTGGTGCGGCAGAAATTGCTAAAGATAAAGGTTGTTCTAGCTTTTTTCTTAGGAAGTTGGGTTATAGAGTTCCTGAAGGTAAAACATTTTTTAATGAGGAATTGTGTCAAAGAATTAACACTTTAAGAAATATTGATGAAGGCTTTGAATATGCTAAGTATTTAGGGTTTCCTGTAATTGTCAAGCCGCTTAACTTGAGTCAAGGTACTTTGGTAACTAAGGTTTATAATAAACGCGAATATTATCAAGTAGCTAAGAAAATTTTTCAAGTTACATCAGGTTTGATTGTTGAAAGATTTCATTTGGGTAATGATTACAGGGTTGTAGTGCTAGATGATGAAGTATTTATTACCTATCAAAGAATTCCTTTATTTATAATTGGTGATGGACAAGCTACTATTAGTGAACTTTTGCAAAAAAAACAGTTGGAATTAAATCAAAGTGGGAGAAGATTAATTGATTTGGAAGATTTTAGAATCCAAAAAAAGTTAACTAGACAAAAGCTCAGTTTTGATGTTGTATTGCCAAAAAATAATATTGTTTATCTTTTAGATAATGCAAATTTATCAAGTGGCGGTGAAGCGGTTGATTTGACTGAAAAAATTCATCCAGATTTTGAAGAATTGGCAATTAATATTACTAAGGATATGAGTTTACGTTTAGCAGGTGTAGATATTATTACTAGTGATATTACTCAGCCAATGGAAGATTATACTTTAATTGAGGTGAATGGTTCTCCTGGTTTGCTTAATTATGCTTCGTTTGGTGAGTTACAGATTCAGAGAGTAGAAAATTTATATCTCAAGGTGTTGCAAACTATGGAGAATGAGTAGTTGCTAATTTTGAGTTATATCAATTTACAAAAAATGAAAGGGAACAGGGAAATAAGCCAACCACTAGGGGTGATAGTTTCAGTATTTAAGTCTTGATTAATAAGAGATTTTTATAAAGTTTCTGTAATAAATCTAATTCATCCCGATTCCATAAAATTGTGATGGATATAGATATGGTAGATGCACCTTAATTTTAAGTTGAGTCCTCAGCTTTATGTTGGGGACTTTTTTTATTTGTGAGGTGTACAAAGATTTGCTTTTTTTAACGCAAAGGTACGCTAAGGTTAACGCAAAGGTACGCAGAGGTTTTTCGGTTTTATGTCTCAGTATGGTTCAGTTAAGGATAAATTATAGGTTGGGCGGAGGAACGAAACCTAACCTACACATTTTATGACTCATTCGCTACTCAAAAATCAATCAAAAGTGCTTATTCTCTAGTTGGGCGGAATCTCTAAGGGGATTTCGCCGAGTAAACATTTACGATAATCTGTTAATAATTGTCTGGCGGCTCTTTCTACATTTCCTTTGTAACGATGTTCGGCTAAAAGGTGTAAATATGCTTCGCCTGTATGGGGTGAAGAATCAAGTTGATAGCGAGATTCTAAGGGTTTTTTTGGTAATAATTCTGTAGCAACATCTTGCAGATAATTCAGCACATTAACGAGTTCTGCGGCTACTAGTTGATTATCATAAGATGCTTCGCCAATATCATCACAAATGGCTAATTTTAATGCGGCTTCTTGGTCTTCTAATTTTAGGGGAATGACACCAGGCGCATCTAATAATTCTAATTGATCGGAAATGCGTACCCAGCGTAATTGACGAGTTACACCCGGACGCGCTGCGCTTTCTACTACCCGTTTTCCTAATAGGCGGTTAATTAAGGCTGATTTCCCGACATTGGGAAAACCAATGACTACGGCACGTACTGGACGGGGTAACATTCCGCGATCGCGTCTTCTTTGATTTAATTCTACACCAGCTGCTTGTGCTGCTTTTAACACAGCCGGCACACCTTGACCATGTTGAGCATTGGTAGAATAGACTACCTCTCCCTGGCGTTTAAAGTAGTCTACCCATAGCGATCGCACTTGTGGTGAAATCATATCTAGGCGATTCAATATTAACAATCGCGTTTTACTCCCCACCCATTCATCAATTTGCGGATGGTGTGTCGCTAAGGGAATTCGCGCATCTCTGACTTCTAGTACCACATCTACCCGCTTTAGCTGTTCTTTGAGATTCTTTTCCGCCTTGGCTATGTGGCCGGGATACCATTGGATAACGTTTAATTTATAGTTTTGTGTTAGTGACATTTTATTATTTGTCCTTGGTCAATAGTCAATGGTCAATGGTCAATAGTCATTTGTTCGGAATAACTTTGTTTAGTGGCTTGATGTAAAATCAAACGATTGCCATCAGGATCGTAAGCATAGATTTCTCTACCGTGAGATGCGATCGCAATTTTTCCCGGTGGAGCATAACCCAAAGATGTGAGATGAGCGATCGCTGTTTCTAAGTTACTCACCTCTAAACACAAACTTATCTTACTTTTGGTTGCACTTTCAAATTCTGCCTCATTTATGCTTTTGGGTTTAAAAATACCTAGTCGCAATCCAGATAACTGAAATTCAGCATACACATTAGGTATCACAAATATAGGATTTTGCCCTAAAAGCTTTGTATAGAAGCTCACTATAGCATCCAAATTAACAGTTGCTATCGTGACAATTGCATCACTATATTGAAAAGTCATACTTTTATCTTATTAATAAAAATGCCGCAAGCAAAAAAAATAATAAATCACAAATGACCATTGACCATTGACCATTGACCATTGACCAAAGAAAAAACCGACTGGCTGTATCGCGCCACCAGTCGGCAACTAGTTTACTTTTCTGAATCAGACAATTAAACGCAGAATGTTATAAAACCTTGCCTTATAATTGCAACAGTTAGGTAACAGTATTTTAATTACCTATTTACTATACCTAATAATTGCCTTGTATCGAGGTATACAGGATATAGGTTAATATCAGCGCTTTTGCCTATAATTGGTAGATGCGATAGCCCTATATATTAATATTTGTGAGGGTTATTGCTTAAAACCCAGCTTGATTACAAGTATACCTTGAGCATCAAAATAATCAAGGTATTTGTTCCACTTTTTTAACTGGCTGAAAAATTCTATGGCTAATCACGAAAGTGATGTTAAAGATACTGCGGCGGCGTCAAAAATATGGCGTGGTTGGCAAGAAAATTTGATTTTGATGGCGATCGCGTTGGTGTTAGCATTTGCGATTCGCACGTTTATTGCTGAACCGCGCTATATCCCTTCTGATTCTATGTTACCCACATTACATACAGGCGATCGCTTGGTGGTAGAAAAAATCTCTTACCGTTTTCACCCTCCCCAAACTGGAGATATTGTTGTTTTTCAGCCACCAGAAGAACTACAACGGCGCGGATATCCTCAAGACCAAGCTTTTATCAAGCGTGTCATTGGTCAACCAGGAGAAACGGTTAGCGTTGCCCGTGGTAAGGTTTACTTAGATGGTAAAGCTTTGGCAGAAGATTACATTGCGGAACCAGCAAATAGTCCTTATTCACCCCACACAGTTCCCGAAGGCGAGTTTTTTGTCATGGGAGATAATCGCAATGATAGTAATGACTCGCGCTACTGGGGTTTTTTACCGCAAAAATATATCATTGGTAGAGCCACATTTCGCTTTTGGCCGCTTAACCGGATTGGCTTTATTTAAGTAAAAGCGCGATCGCTATCTCTGCGATCAAACACTACGATTCTGCCAAATAATTTTTCTGAGTATGTAGTCAGTAATTTATTGCTCTCTTCAGTAATAAAATGCTGACTACATCAAAAGCAGATTGTTATTTTTGCCTCATATACCCACACCTAAATTTAAGTCAAATTTAGACCTTAGTCGAAATCGCTGACAGCTTGACAAGTTGTAAAATTTGGGAATTGAGGAGGAACGGTGATATGAGTGATGTCAACAGACAAGCCATTAAGCGCAAAAAAGCCAGTACATCCACAATTTCCCATCAATCACTAGTTTTACCAACAACTCCGACGTTGGCAAACCCAACAAATGGTTTTACTAATATAAATCGCGATCGCATCCCTACAGCAACTGAGGTATCAACTGAGTTAGAAAATATGCCTGCTGTTGGTGATGTTATCCAAGCAAAACCCTTAAGTCACGACATTAGTCGGATGTCTGTTTTGCGTCCACAACGAGACAGCATTCAACAGACAACAGAGAATTTGGCAATTCAGCGAGATGAAACCAGCAGTTTACCACCTGTTCCCAATTATCAACTTTCTCCACCTTCACTACTACAACCTCCCGATCCGGCTTCACGCTACAGCTTGGGTATGGATACGCGGTTACAACTCGATCCACAGATACAAGCAATGGCAATGCAGTATGCTCAACAGCAGTTGCAGCCTTCCATAATTCGTCCAGCTTTGAATCAGATAAATTTAGGACTACCAGCAAATCTAGGCGCTGGTGGTGCTGACACACCTAATCCCTTTGCTACGCCAACACCATCTGCGGCTGCTCCACTTGTACCTGCCGGTGCAGGGCCACAAACTCCCCGAACTGGGACACCTGGGGATTTACTGCGAGCGATTATGGCTGTACCAACAATTGATAGTGCCTTAACTTCATTACAAACACAAGTAAGCGATCGCATTTCTCAAGATTGGCGACGCTTAAGCACTGGTGAGCAAGTTGCTGTTGTTAGCACCACTGCATTGATTGGTATAAGTGCGATCGCAGGCGTACTTTCCGATCCGAATACAAGACAATTTGCTTTAAATCAACTGAATGGGCAAACTTTTCCTGTGCCAAAAGCCAACTGGTTGCGCTTGGAAATTAATACAAGCGGTGACAACTTAATGTTAGGAATGCATGTTGATATTGGACGCTTATTACCACCCCAATTAGGGTTTGGAGCATCTTCTCCCCGTGCGATTGGTGCGCCGCCTGAGAGATAATTAACTATTCGCCGTTTCCGCGAACAGTTTTTTTGCCAAAGCTGTGGAAATGCGATCGCCTATTTTCAGCTATCAAACTCAAGTTACTCTGGTAACTCCCCAAATCTTTCTTTATATCGAGCCAGCATCGCTTCCATTTCTGCAAGCTGCTGTTGTGCTTGTTGGCGCTGTTGCTGTTCCTGCTGTGCTACTTCTTCCGGTGTGGGTACAAGTTGTCCATCAGCAGTGAAAAAGCGCAATTTCGATTGATGAACGCCTAAATATAACTCTAATTGCTGACTCCACAGCAAACCTGCTTCATTTGGTTGCAGTGGTTGATAACGACCATCTAATAAATGAAAGCCTTTAAATTCTAAACTGTCTGGGTCAAACCAAAAATAGTCAGGAGTCCGCCAAATATCTTGATAAATTTCCTTTTTCAAGCCTCTATCGGTGCTTGCGGTTTTATCAGACAGAATTTCGACAATGACATTTGGGTATTTACCATCTTCTTCCCAGACTACCCAACTTTTGCGCGTTTTGCGATCGCTATTTAAAACTACAAAAAAATCAGGGCCTCGAAACTGCTCAGATTTACGCTGACGGGGACTGTAATATACTGTCATATTACCGCAAGCGTAGAAATCTTGACGCTCTTTCCAGCACCATTCTAAACACTGAATCAACAGTAATATTTGCCGCAAGTGCAATTCTGTTTCCAAAGGCGGTTCATCACTGTATAAGTCACCAGGAGGAAATATAACATCTTCTGGTGCATCTTGTGATATCAGTGCTAAATCTTGAGCAGAAGACATAATGATTTCTGATATGCAACTATTTGAATAAAATATAGCGTTTCTCAACCTTGTAGGGACAAAGGCGCTAAGGACAAGGAGGAGAAACAATTCAAAATTCAGAAATATTTTTGACTTTTGACTTTTGACTTTTGACTTTTTATGCCCCATGCCCAATAATTACTACAGCACTTTATATTGCTGGGCTATGTAGTAAAAGAAACGATAATAATCAGTAAAATCTTGGCTGTCGCTACGTCCTTGCCAGTAGTATTTAACTTGACCTTGAGTGATAGTGAGAGTCATGGAACTTCTCTGCTGACCTACTTCCACTACCATGACTCCAGGTAGACCTTGAGCAGTTTTAAAGTTGGGATTAACTGTAACCTTGGCCTCTGGAATGATAGCTTCTGGTAGCCGATTACCAGCCCATGCACGAATTACTACTGAGGTTTTCTGCGGCGAAACAAAGGCAATGCCATCACCATTATCTGGAGGTGGTAAGGCATTCCAGTTACTAGGATAGGGAAACTCAAACCGATAGCGGTTATTTGTGTAAGTCTTCCAAACTACATTGGAAGCGTTAAACCCAGGTGCTGTACACCCCCATAGCATGATAAATAAAGCGATCGCTTTACTCAATCTGTAGGTATGATGATAAATTTTTCGCCCCAAACTATAGGCTGGAAGCGTAGCAGTAGACATTATTGCACCCAGTTAGCAATTCTCAGAAATTGGTTTTAGTTTATACTCAAAATCTATTTTTTGCACGCTGAATTTTGCTCGGAGTCGGTGGAAAACTCTATCTCCTTGTGGCTGGATTTGTTCAATTTTGTGTTAAAGGAATTGTAATCACAAATTCCGTGCCTTTTCCTGGTGAGGAAATGCATTCTAAAGTGCCGCCATGTTGTTTAGTGATAATTTGATAGCTAATCGCAAGTCCCATACCTGTACCTTTACCAACTGGCTTGGTGGTAAAAAAGGGATCGAAGATTCGCTGTTTAATATTTTCTGGTATTCCTGGGCCGTTATCAGCAATCTGAATTTTTACTTGATTTGATTTTATAAGTTCAGTATAGATATGAATCTGCGGTTTTTCTCTGTATAAGAATTTTTCTTCTGAGGATTGGCTATTTAGATGTGAATCTTCCAAAGCTTCAATGGCATTTGCCAAAATATTGATCAATACTTGATTTAGCTGCCCAGAGTAACATTCTACTAGAGGTAAATTACCATATTCTTTGATAACTTCTATATCGGGATGTTGATGATTACCTTTGAGTCGGCTCTTTAAAATCATCAGAGCGCTATCAATTCCTTCGTGAATATTAACATCTTTAATTTCAGATTCGTCCAATCGCGAAAAAGTTCTCAGAGATAGGACAATTTCCCTGATACGAATTGCCCCAGATTGCATAGATTTAAGTATATTTGGTAAATCTGATTTAAGAAAATCTAGTTCGATTATTTCGGTAAAATCCTCAATTTCTGGAAGAGGTTGGGGATAGGATTTTTGGTATAGTTCTAGTAGCTGTAATAAATCTTGGGTATATGCATTTGCATAGTTAAGATTGCCATAAATAAAATTTACAGGGTTGTTAATTTCATGGGCTACACCTGCGACTAATTGTCCCAAACTTGACATTTTTTCACTTTGAATTAACTGAGTTTGGGTGTGTTGGAGTTCCTTTAATGTGGCTTTAAGCTTTTGTGTTTGTTGTCTTAGTTGGGCTTCGGAATTCCGCAGGGCGGCTTCAGCTTGTTTGCGAGATGTGATGTCGCGAAAATACCAAATTCTGCCGTAACAGTCACCTACGGGCGATCGCACTGGTGCTGAATAACGGTCAAATGTCTGCCCAGACTTGAGTAAAATTTCATCACGGCTATCTTCTTGGGGATGTTCGTACAAATACTCAACTTTAGCCAAAAATTCTTGCGGATTCTCTAGTTTGTCTAATACCCAGCCTAGAAGTTGGCGATCGTCATTAGTGGCAAGTATTGATGTGGGAATTTGCCATAAGTCCGTGAAATTTTGATTATATGATGCTACTAAGCGATTTTCATCAATCACCAGAATTCCATCAATAGAAGCTTCTTGCTGTGCTTGTAATACAGCATTACTACGTAATAATGCTGTTTGTGCTTCCTTGAGTTGAGTAATATTAGTAGCTGTACCTGTTATGCCTAAAATCTTGCCAGTTTCATCTTGTAATAAACAAGCATTACACAATAAATTTAAGCGTCTACCATCTTTAGCTAAGACAACAGCTTCATAATGATAAACTGACTCAGTTGTGAGTTGTTGCGGTAAAATATTTAAGCTTTTTTGCAGTTGATCTGATGGCTCAAACTCGCTACAGTGACGACCAATCATTTCTTCTGGTTCATAACCATAGATAGTTTTTACAGCCTGATTAACAAAGATAAAATATCCTTGGTTATCTAAAGACCAAATCATGTCTTGGCTGGTTTCAACTAAGTGACGATACTTACTTTCACTTTCCTGCAAAGCTTGTTCAGCTTGTAAACGTTTGATACCTAAAGCAATCTCATTAGCTGCTAATTGCAACGTATCTAAGGTTAATTCTGTAAGGGAATGACGAGCAAACATTGCAATTACCCCCACCAAATTTCCATCTAACATTAAAGGATATCCGGCGAAAGCAACCATACCTTCACGTTTAGCCCATTCTTTATCTCCCACACGCGGATCTTCGAGAACTGAATTAGTTAAATGAGGTTTACGTTCTTGGGCGATTAATCCTATTTTGAACATCCCTACAGGAACACGCCTATGAGGCCCGTCAATGTGCGTATACATTCCCGAACTAGCTTGTAGTTCTAGTACATTTTCTTGGGAATTTAATGTCCAAATACGAGCAAAAGCAGCATTTAAATGTTTAACTACAGCATTTGTACAATGTTTAAGACTAGCTTGTAATGTAGAGCTTTGAGTAATAGCAGTATTAATTTCTACGTGAAACGCAGCTAAGGATACTTTTTCTGCTAGAGCTAATTCTGCTTGTTTGCGAGTAGTAACGTCTTGACAAGTTACCAAAATTCCTAAGAAGTTTTTCTGCTTATCTCTGAGGGGAATTTTATTAGTTTCTAACCACAGTTGTTGCCCATCTGCTTGAATGTATGGTTTGACAACATCATACTCTGCTTGTTGACTTGTTAGCACTTGTAAATCTGATTCCCAAAACCAATCAGGCTGGTTTTGATTTTTCATTAAATCATAGTCAGTTTTCCCAATAATTCTATTTATCTCATCTACGCCTATAATTTCCGCAAATTTTTGATTGCCACCTAAATAAACGGAATTAACATCTTTCCAATAAGTTGCTAGAGGAATATTATTGATTACTTGGGAAAATATTTGTTGTCCAGAGTGAAGTTTAGCTTCTCGCAATTTTTCTTGAGTAATATCGCGAAGCATAACAATTAAAAACTGATTACCAAACTCATCTTCAAAACAAGACCTTTTAATTAAGAAGCAAGACTTGACACCATCTAAATTAGTCCAAGATTCTTCTGTTTGATTAGCAACGCCAGTATTAAATACTAATTCATCTTGCTGGCACAATCTATCTGCTTGATTTTTCAGAAAAATATCATATTCTGATTTACCAATTAATTCTGCTGCTTTAAAGCCCAGAAGATGACAATAGGCTTCATTGAGAAATACCCAGTTATGTTGACGGTCTTTGACAAATAATGGTTCAGGTATATGCTGTAGAATTTGAACTAGAAACTCTGGATAATATTTGAGAGCTTGCATATTATGATTTTGTGAGAATCCGTCTAATAATTATGTATTTTTCTTTAAATTTACAGATGAAGTAGGATGATATTTAAACGATACATAGCAGTCCTATTTTAATTGATGTCATATTGCTAGTTAACAGGATTTATACTGCTTATTTTTAAAGAAAATTTAGGCTGAGATGACTTGTATTGTAAGGTTTTGATAAATAAATTTATTTACAGCTATATAGTAATAATATGTGGCAATTGTGAAGAAAATCTGAGGAGTTGTCTCGGTGAATAATTTATTTCTCTAGCTAGAGGTAGTAATGAAATTAATTAGCTTTTAAATTTTTACTAATGGCACAAATTGTATTTATAGAGTCATTTTTATATGCATATACTTAATCAAAAGTCAATAAAAAAAACTTGGGGTCAAGCGATCGCTCAACCTGGGGTAGAATTTTCACGTACAAAACTAAAAATTTTGTTAGGTAATATACCTGATGGATTACGGGGTACTCTTTACCGCAATGGCCCAGCAAGGCTAGAAAGAGGCGGTATTCATGTCGGCCATTGGTTTGATGGTGATGGGGCTATTCTGGCAATAAATTTTACCGAAGCAGGGGCTAGCGGCGTATATCGCTACGTGCAAACCTCTGGTTATCAAGAAGAAGCAAAAGCAGGTAAATTGCTGTATGGTAACTATGGTATGACTGCGCCAGGGGCAATTTGGAATCAATGGCGCAGACCAATCAAAAATGTTGCTAATACCTCAGTGCTGGCATTACCTGATAAACTGTTAGCATTATGGGAAGGCGATCGCCCTCATGCCCTTGACTTAGAAAGTTTAGAAACTCGGGGAATAGAGGATTTAGGTGCTTTAGATTTAGGTTTGGGTTATTCTGCCCATCCGAAAGTTGATGACAAAACCAAAGAAATTTTTAACTTTGGTCTGAGTCCGGGACTAAATGCTACCCTCAACCTTTATAAAAGCGATTTTACCGGAAAAATTCGCCAAAAAGCCAAGTTTTCTTTAGAAGGTTTACCTTTAATTCATGACTTTGTGTTAGCGGGACAGTATTTAGTATTTTTTGTCTCACCTATAAAGGTAAATAATATTTGGCCTGTCTTGTTTGGTACTAGTACATATGGTAATTCCCTAAAATGGTGTCCAGAGATAGGAACTGAGATTTTAGTATTCAATCGCGAAGACTTATCTTTAGTCAGTCGCGGATTCACTGAACCTTGGTTTCAATGGCATTTTGCTAACGGTTACGTTGATGCTAGCGGTACAGTAATAGTTGATATCGCCCGCTATGAAGATTTTCAAACCAACCAATATTTAAAAGAGGTAGCGACGGGAGAGACGCATACTCTTGCTGAAGCTAGACTGACGCGAGTTCATTTGCTTCCCGATACAGGGAAAGTAACAGCAATTCAAGAACTTGTAGACAGACATTGTGAATTTCCTGGTGTACCGCAGCAAAATGTGGGACAAGCGTCACGTTACACTTATATGTGTACATTTCGCCCAGAATCAGATATTAGCCGAGAAATATTAAATGCGATCGCGCGTTTCGATCATCATACAGAAGCCTTTACCGCAGCAGATTTAGGTGAAAACCGCTATTGTAGCGAACCTATCCACGTTCAAGATAGACAAAACCCAAATCAAAGCTGGCTGATAACCGTTGTCTATGATGGTAATTCTCATAGTAGCGAAGTGTGGGTGTTTGATTGCGATCGCTTAGATGACACACCCGTTTGCAAACTCGGATTACCTAGAGTTATTCCCCCAGGTTTTCACGGTACTTGGAAACCTCAATGAATTATGAGCTATGAATAATGAATGATGAAAAATAATTCATCATTCATCATTTTTGGTAATTATCAACCAATACGGTTCAGTTAAGGATAATTGTAGGTTGGGTTGAACGAAGTGAAACCCAACAAATTGCCGAAAATGTTGGGTTTCGTTCCTCAACCCAACCTACGCAGCTTAAGGTTTTTGGCGCTAACTGAACTGTATTGAATTATCAACTAACTTTTGGGATGCTTGATGTAATTGTTCAAGCATCTTTTTTTGTTCAATATCTTCTAAAGCAGTGAAAATACTTGCATACTCTTCTTGAAAACTTTCTAATACATCGCTAACTAACAGTTCTACCAATTGCTGACGCTGATTTTTATCATTTTTAGAAACTCTCCCCAATTTAGAAATAACATTATTTAACCGATTAGGCGTAACCAAAGCCAACATTTCCTGACTCAGTTCTGCTTCTAAAGTTAGCTGAGTAATTATTGGCTGTGGTTTCACAGTCCATTTTTGTGCTTGATGAAATCGGCTATCTTCTGCAAATTCTGGAATTTTTTGTTTAATAATCGGACGGATTTTATCTTTACCCTTATCTATATATATAGAATGAAGTGGTTTAATCACAACTCCTTCAGCTTTATTTATAAAGGGTAACTTTGGTAAACCTAAAATTCCTGGAATTGTAGATTCAAACTCAATATTATATGCCAAAGCATCATTATATTTCCCGATAAATAATGGTGTTGCTCCCATCATCCCCACTTGCTGAAATAGTTTGAGTACTATGTCATAATCTAAATAAGCTCTTTGTTGTTGATTATTACCCTTTAGTACAACAATATCAAAAGCACAATATTCGATTCTCGGTGAATAATACACACCTGTTTGCACAGCCTGAACATTGTTAATAGCAGGTACATCAGTATGGGGATATTCACCGCCAAATAATTCTCCGTAAATATAGATTCTTTGCAAAGTCGTTTCCGATTGCAAAATCTGGAAAATCTCTTTAACTTGATGTGATAATTTGGCTTTTAAAGATTGATAATCAAAAAAGTCTTCTCCTGACTGTAAAAATTCCTTCCTTTTCGCAAAGCGTACCTCTATACCATCGGTGCTGATACCAAAGTTAGCACCATGAATTTTTTCTGTGACTACCCAATCTGTTTTGTTAAACAAGCGGTAATCTGATTCTGTTAAACCCCATTTATGAAAATTTTCCGGGATTTTCTCATAACTGAGGTATTCCCATGTGGAAATGTTGCTACCTACTTCGTCCATAAATAGCACAAATATCCTGATTCATTAAACTTGTAGTATGCATTATACTACAAAAATTGCCGCAAGAAATTCTGTTAGCGATCGCCTGGACGATTAACTAGTTTATCAACTACAATTGACCCACAGAATTAGCTGACTGTAGCCCCAGTATAAATATCAATCCTTAATTAAAAGGATGAAAGCTAATTATGAGCTTAATTTAAAGCTGCTGGTGGAATTTATCTAGGATTATTTGCGGCTGAATAGGCAATAATCAGTTGCCAAAATTGTTGTTTGGATATCAACAGATTCAAATAATTATTAAACTGTATTACACATTTTTATTAGATTATGCATAACAATATACTTGAATCTGCTCGCAATGGAGATATTCAGGCGATTCTAGATCCCCCTAAATCCCCCTTTTTAAGGGGGACTTTGATTCTAGTTCCCCCCTTTTTAAGGGGGGCTAGGGAGGATCGAATTCTATGCAGCCTAATAAAAAATTGGTATTAGGGACATCCAATTTTTGAAATACCCAATAAATGAATTTGTAGTGTCAGGTGTTCAAAAGCGAGCAAGATGCTCGCACTACGAAATATGGGTAATTTATTTTTTGTAAGTCCCTTAGTATTTTCTACATAGACTATCAAAGTATGTAGAAGTTTTGCTACGCTCGGTTTTATCTTGGTTGCAATTTATCTCTTACGCAAGCTGACGTATCCACAGGGAGTCCTCTGGCAACATTTAGATAGAATAGGAAGAAAGCTGAGATAATAACTAACACTGCTTAAGCATAATTGCCCATGACCACTTCTAAACGCCGCTATCACATAACTACTTTTGGTTGCCAAATGAATAAAGCCGACTCAGAGCGCATGGCTGGCATATTAGAAGACATGGGCTTTGAGTTTTCTGAAGATCCCAATAGTGCAGATGTAATCCTTTACAATACCTGTACGATTCGGGATAATGCGGAGCAAAAAGTATATTCTTACCTTGGCAGACAAGCCAAGCGCAAACACGAGCAACCAGATTTAACATTAATTGTTGCTGGATGCGTTGCTCAACAGGAAGGCGAAAGCTTATTGCGCCGCGTCCCTGAATTAGATTTGGTGATGGGGCCACAACACGCCAATCGTCTGAAAGATTTGCTGGAATCGGTGTTTGAAGGCAATCAAGTTGTTGCTACCGAGCCAGTGCATATTATGGAAGATATTACCCAGCCGCGACGGGATAGCAAAGTTACAGCTTGGGTAAATGTCATTTACGGCTGTAACGAACGCTGTACCTATTGCGTAGTTCCTAACGTGCGCGGTGTCGAACAATCTCGCACGCCCGAAGCCATTCGCGCTGAAATGGTGGAGTTAGGTAAGCAAGGTTACAAGGAAATTACCTTACTCGGTCAAAATATTGACGCTTATGGACGGGATTTACCAGGAGTAACGCCAGAAGGGCGACACCTGCACACCTTTACAGATTTGCTGTATTACGTCCATGATGTCCCTGGGGTTGAAAGAATACGTTTTGCTACTAGCCACCCACGTTATTTTACTGAGCGCTTAATTAAAGCTTGTGCCGAATTACCGAAGATTTGCAAACACTTCCACATTCCCTTTCAATCTGGGGATAACGATTTGTTGAAAGCAATGGCACGCGGTTATACCCATGAAAAATACCGTAGAATAATTGATACAATTCGTCATTATATGCCTGATGCATCGATTAGTGCCGATGCAATTGTTGGTTTCCCTGGGGAAACAGAAGCGCAATTTGAGAATACTTTGAAATTGGTAGAAGATATCGGTTTTGACCAATTGAATACGGCTGCTTATTCTCCACGCCCAGGAACGCCAGCAGCTTTGTGGGACAATCAACTGAGTGAAGAAGTAAAAAGCGATCGCCTACAAAGATTAAATCATTTAGTGGGCATCAAAGCAGCAGAGCGATCGCAACGTTACATGGGACGCATTGAGGAAGTGTTGGTAGAAGACCAAAATCCCAAAGATACTACCCAGGTAATGGGACGTACAGGCGGTAATCGCCTCACCTTCTTTACTGGTGATATTAAGGAACTTAAAGGGCAATTGGTAAAAGTTAAAATTACCGAAGTCCGTGCTTTTAGCTTAACTGGTGAACCCATCGAAGTGCGTCAAGCTTTACCTGTTTAATTATGTAATATCTGAATTACAAATTAGATAGTATTGGGTTATCTAATAATATTCTGATCATTAGTGCCCGTTTAGCAACTCGAAGGGAACGAGAAGATTATGAGCGAAACACCTTTTGAAGATGCGCAAAATTCGGATGATGAGCTTTTAGATGAGTATCAATTTAATTACCAAAAAGCGAAACAAAACCGATTTGCTAAACATAGTGAAATACCAAGCTTAACAGTTGTCGTTTTGGATGAAGATGTGGCAAAAGTTTTCAAAACTCCTGAGTCTGTTAATAAAGTACTACGCGCATTAATTGAATCAATGCCCCAAACCCCAAACAGTGAGACGGCTTAACTGGTGAACCCATCGAAGTGTGTCAAGCTTTACCTGTTTAACAGATTGACATCGTATTTAGGCATGAATTTTTTCACCTATATTGACCCTTCGACTTCGCTCAGGGTCAATTTTTTATATGCTTATACCAATATTAAAAAATGATGGGAATAATTGCTAAAGGCAGAATAATATTATGGACATTGCTTAGTCTTAACTTAACCTTGTTATATTCTTTGTTTAACAATAATTGAGTGTCGAAAACATTATTTAAATTCAATGTAGCGATAATTACTATATTTTGTAATAAAAACCTCTATCTACAGACTGATAAACGCCTATATCTAATGGTATATATTTATAATTTATAGATAGTCAGAAACTCTATGAGAGATACGCAAATTAACGAAATTAAGTTACGTTTAAATGTTCTAGCCCAAAGATTAGATAATTTAGAATTAGTGACTAATACTATTATTCAAAACCAATTAACTATATATAAAATCTTAGATAAAACTGACAATACTCAAGTTCTGCATGAAGATTTAGCAGAAATATTAAAGATATTAAAAGATAGAAATGGTTGCAGTGAATTATAAATTTGCTGAGTTTTGTATATTCTTATATCGATTATAGTTATTCAACCATTCATTACACACTTCATCTATAAGTTGTTTTTCTTCTTCTGTCAAAAGCTCATCTGGTTTTTCCGCAGCTAAGATGTTGGCCACTTGTGTAGCTCTATCATACTTCACACCAAATCTGACTAATTCGGTATGAAAAAACATTTTTTTACCTTCTTTTGATAATGCAGAGTCATTTTTCATAGTCTTTACTTAAAAAATTCAAGAGAAACACAGATTTAAGTGTGATAAAACTTCTTGCACTTGTCTTCTGTCTTGGGATATAAAATTTGTTGTACTTAAAGATTTTTAACATTTGCTGCAACAATCAAAAGTCAGCCCCAAAGGCGCGATAAATTGAGCAAAGCTGACTGAAAGTAATATTTTTCTTAAAAGAAGCGAATAAGATCCCTTGTTGAAGCGCTCATATAATCAAAAATATCAATATAAGAATACAATTAGGCATTTTGAAACATTAAAATCTTCAGATACGGCTATATTCAAATATGCTGTATGCTTTGAGGAGCGATCGCCTGATGAGAAACCATGTAATTACAGTCTCGGCGGTGTGCGTAGGTTTGGTTACTGCATTGTTTGGTACTAATTTTTTTCTCAACTATCGCGAAATGCAGACTAATGAATTGCTGAGTTTGTGGAGTGCGATCGCTCTATTATTATATTGTCTCGGTATCTACAGTACTGCTTTACTATTTCAACAGCTTTCGCGACAAGAATCAGATATTGAGCCATCCTTTCTCGTCTTGGCTGGTGTCATGGGTTTGCTGGTAGGTAGGTTGCTAATTCACCTTTATTTATCTCTTTTAACCTCCATACTATCCCCAGGCGTGATTATTGCCATATTCCCAATAGGATTATTTCTATCAGTCTTGGGAATTTATACTGCTTGTAAATTTAAACGCCGCAAATCTTCCCGCCATATTTTAATTTTATTATTAAGAGCCATAATTCCCTGCGCGATCGCTGTACCATTAATGATGGTTTATAACAACGGTTTTCCAGGCGTTACAGCTTCGGCAGAAATTCGCCAACAATGGGCAGAAAAAGAATTTCATCGTTACACAACAATTGTTAACTCATTCAAAATCTGCCAACCAATTATAGACCGAGTAGGTAACATAAAATTTATTGCCCCATATTACGGTAAAAACTATCTCATATACGATCTTGGTAGTTCGGGCGATGATGGGGAATTAAATTTAGAAATAATTGGTGACAAAGTTGTAGCTATCGGTAACCTTCCCTATAACCAATTTACTGATGCTTCATCTGTTAAATTGACTTATCAAAATAAAACAGAAAAACTAAACTGTCGCAACTCAAAATAAGCTATTTACAGCAACTATAAATTATTTGTAAAAATCTTCTTTCTTTTATTTCTACCCTTCGGGAACGACTTTGTCGAACGTGTATTTAGCGTACTACCCTTCGGGTTCTCCTTTGGAGTACGCAGTTCTTTAATAACAAATGACAAATCACCTTCAATCACACCAAGCCACTGACCCAAATGTTAGCCTGTAAGAAGCATCCTCACATATAAAATTTAGCTATGTTGCCCAAACCAGCGAAATTTTGGACACCTAAAAACTGGGCTAGTTGGAAGCCTTTCGGTATTGGCGAACAATATCCTAACAATTATTGGGAAGTTTTTCGCGCAATATGGCTATCTCGTAAACAATTACCCTACGCTTGGAATATCCTAAATAAAGGTGTCTGTGATGGTTGCGCCTTAGGAACCACCGGCATGAAAGATTGGACACTGGATGGGCTTCATCTCTGCAATGTCAGGCTGCGACTATTACAAATGAATACTATGCCAGCCTTTGATGCAGAAATACTAGAAGATATTTCCCCTTTACAAACACAAAAAAGTTCCGAATTACGGGATTTAGGCAGGCTTCCCTATCCCATGATCCGCCAGCGAGGAGACAAAGGCTTTCGCCGTATCAGTTGGGATGAAGCATTAACAGTGATTGCTAATCGCATTCGTGCAACCACACCAAACCGCCTCAGCTTTTACATTACCAGTCGCGGCACCGTTAACGAAACTTACTATGCTACCCAGAAAGCTGTGCGGGCAATGGGAAGCAATAATATTGATAATGCTGCCCGGATTTGTCATTCACCCAGCACAGCAGGATTAAAATCTACTCTAGGTGCTGGGGCTACTACTTGTTCTTATAAAGACTGGATTGGTACTGATTTATTAGTTTTCATTGGCTCAAATGTAGCTAATAATCAGCCTGTTACCGTCAAATATCTCCACTATGCTAAAAAAGCAGGCACAAAAATAGTTGTAATTAACACCTACCGCGAACCAGGAATGGAACGCTACTGGGTACCTTCCATTGTGGAAAGTGCTTTATTTGGTACCAAGTTTGCCGAAGATTTCTTTTTGGTCAGCTTGGGCGGAGACATGGCATTTTTGAACGGTACAATTAAGCACATGATTGCTAACGATTGGCTAGATCAGTCGTTTATTAAAAATTACACTGCTGGCTTTGAAGAACTGAAAACAAAGCTAGCAAGCCAATCTTGGGAAGAATTAGAAAAACTTTCTGGAACTGGGCGCGATCGCATGTATGCTTTTGCGAAAATGGTTGCTGAAGCTAACAAAGCTGTATTCGTCTGGAGTATGGGCATTACTCAACATGAATGCGGCGAAGATAACGTCCGCAGTATCATCAACTTAGCCCTTACCAAAGGTTTTGTCGGTCGCGAAGGCTGCGGTTTAATGCCAATTCGCGGACATTCTGGGGTACAAGGCGGTGCAGAAATGGGATGTTACGCTACAGTGTTTCCTGGTGGTAAGCCGATAACTTTAGAAACTGCTACCGAATTAAGTCAAAAATGGGGTTTTGAAGTCCCAACAACACCCGGATTAATTGCACCAGAAATGATCAATGCAGCCCATGAAAGAAATATAGATGTGTTGTTTTCTGTGGGGGGTAATTTCCTCGAAGTACTTCCAGAACCCGATTATGTAGAAACTGCTTTAAAACAAATACCATTGCGGGTACACATGGATATTGTGCTGTCTAGTCAAATGTTAGTTGAACCAGCAGATACAGTAGTCCTTTTACCTGCCACAACTCGCTACGAAATCCCCGGAGGGGTAACAGAAACTAGCACCGAAAGAAGAGTAATTTTTAGTCCCGCAATTCCCGGACAACGTATTGGCGAAGCGCGTCCCGAATGGGAAGTATTTATGGAATTAGCAAGACTGGTAAAGCCAGATTTAGCTGAGAAATTATTCTTTGCAAATACCGCCGCCATGCGCCAAGAAATCGCCCAAATTATTCCCCAATATGCCGGAATTCAACACTTACAACAACAGGGCGATCAATTTCAATATGGTGGTTCACATTTGTGCTTTGGCTGGAATTTCTCCACACCCGATGGAAAAGCGCACTTTACACCTTTAACGCCACCGCAAAAAGAATTACCACCGGGTTATTTCTTTGTCGCCACCCGTCGAGGTAAGCAGTTTAATAGTATGGTACAAGAACGGAAAGATGCCATTACAGGCGCATTCCGAGAAGCAGTGTTAATGAATGCCAACGATGCGGCAAAATTAGGATTACAAGATGGCGATCGCGTGATTGTGAAAAATGATTTAGGCGAGTTACCAGGAAAAGTGTATTTAGCACCGATTCAACCAGGTAACTTACAAGTACATTGGCCTGAAGGAAACGTACTGCTAGATAAAACTAAACGTTCCCTAGAAGGAGTACCAGATTATAATGCGATCGCGCATTTGGAAAAAATAGATTAGGTGTCAATAGTCAATAGTCAATAGTCAATAGTCAATAGTCATTTGTCCCCCTTGCCCCCCTTCTGCCCTCTGCCTTTGTTGATAAAATTAAATCACCCAACAAAAAAACCATGTCCGTCGCCAAAGATTTACCGATACCAGAAGATGTTATATTTCCAAAAAGTGATTTATTGAGTGATGAACCGCCTTTGGAAACATATCTACATTTACAGCAAATGTTGCTGTTATTAAAATGCTTAGAATGGTGGTGGCGAGACTATCTACATATTGATGATTTTTTTGCTGCTGGCAATATTAGTATTTATTACAGCCAACGTCAGCGCAAATCAGAAGATGTTCGCGGCCCCGATTTTTTTATCGTCTGCAACACAGAAAACCGCATTCGTAATAGTTGGATTGTTTGGGAAGAAGATGGTAAATATCCCAATTTAATTATCGAATTACTTTCGCCCACAACTGCATCAGTTGACAAAGGTTTAAAAAAACAAATTTATCAAGATATCTTTCGCACTCCCGAATACTTTTGGTTTGATCCCAAGACTTTAGAATTTGCTGGATTTATTTTGCTAGGTGGAACATATCAACCTATAGAACCAAATCCCCAAGGTTTATTATGGAGTCAACAGCTAAGTTTATATTTAGGTATCCATGAAACTAAATTGCGCTATTTCACCGCCGAAGGACAAGTAATTCCCACCCCAGAAGAATTTGCACAACAACAACAGGAACTAGCTGAACAAGAAAAACAACGTGCTGAACAAGAAAAACAACGCGCTGAACGCCTAGCTACAAAACTGCGAGAATTAGGTATTGATCCAGATACTTTGTAAAAGTTGTATACAAATGAAAACAAAACATAATAAATCAATACCATTCAGTTAGCGCCAAAAACCTTCAAATGTGTAGGTTGGGTTGAGGAACGAAACCCAACATTTCCGGGGGTTTGTTGGGTTTCACTTGGTTCAACCCAACCTACAATTTATCCTTAACTGAAACGTATTGCATAATAAATTTCACTAATGAATAAGCCTTTGGGAAGCAAAACAAAAGCTACTATTCGTGTGGTAGAAAATGGCAAAATCCGCACCCGCTTGGATTATCTCACCACAGAAGAACCATTAGAAATTCGCCTAATTTCTCAGCAACGCACAATAGCTGTAACCATGCGCACACCAGGTGCAGATTTTGAATTAGCTGCTGGTTTTCTCTTTAGTGAAGGCGTAATTAATTCTAAAAAAGATATTCAACGCATGAGTTATTGCGTAGACGAATCTATAGATGGACAGCAACGTCATAATATAGTAAATATAGAACTTCGGGAAGAATTAATTCCCGATTTACAACCTTTAGAACGTCATTTTTATACTAATAGTGCTTGTGGTGTATGCGGTAAAGCCAGCCTAGAAGCTTTGCATTTGCGAAATTGTGCAATAATTCCCCAAGAACCGATAGTTACACCAGAAATCATTTACAGCCTACCAGAAAAACTCAGGGCGGCTCAAGGTATCTTCACGGCTACCGGCGGTTTACACGCTGCGGCTGTATTTAATACCCAAGGTGAACTGTTAAATGTACAAGAAGATATTGGGCGTCATAATGCTTTAGATAAATTAATTGGTTCAGCATTACTCAGTGATGAATTACCCTTAAATAATTATATTCTTTTGGTTAGCGGTCGCTCTAGCTTTGAAATTTTGCAAAAATCTACAGTTGCGGGAGTACCGATTGTTTGTTCTGTTTCTGCTCCTAGCAGTTTAGCTGTTTCTGTCGCTCAAGAATTCGGAATTACTTTAATTGGCTTTTTGCGAGGAGAACGCTTCAATATATATACAGGTTGGGAACGGATAAAAACTGCTTAAAAATTGTTATTTTTTTCCAAATGTAGTGAATTTAGAACTTCTTGATAGCAGACAAACCAATAATAAAGCGCCACATTTAATCCACTCAACAACTTAGGTATACCTTCAAGCAGACTAGGAATGCTATTACCACTCAATTTGAGTGAGTCTACTGTAATAGCAATAGCTAATAAACCTAAGCCAGCTATAAGTGTAAAATATTGTGTTGATTTTAATTGTTTTCTAAAAGTTAATCCATAGGCAATGGCTATAGTAGCATAAATGAAGACAGTTCCTAACTTAGGAATACCAAATTGTAAAGCAGTAATATGAATTCGATAAATCTCGTTAATTAAAAATCCTGATGTTAAAAATGCTGAAGAAAGAATAAATTTATTGTTTTTACCGTTAGGTTTTATTTTTTGCAACAATGCAAAACTAAAAGCACATACTAACGGAGGTACACAACATAATAGTTGAAAAGTATGGGTTAATAAACCAGCGCTAGGGTATTGGGGAGCCGGAGGGGGTAAAAATAATCCGCCTGCTGAGATATCAAATGCTTTAGTAGCAAATATGAGAATAATTATTAGTAATAACCCTAAACTGTTAAACCAAATAATATTTTTGTAGATTGACATATAGCTGTCTATTTGATTCTATATCAAGTCAAAATTTTATAAGTAGATGCGGAGCGTCTTGTCGTATAAATTGCTTACATTATAGTTTTTAATTTAATATTTAATCTAATGATTAAGAATATTCGATTACCACCGCAATAGCTGTAGCGATTTCCTCCATAACTTCTGTTGCACATTCTCCTCTCTGATTTTATGCATGAATTGTTGTACTGCCATCCCGCGTAATTGTAATAAGTCTACAGCAGAAGCTTTTGAAAAACTATTCATAGTATCTGGTTCAATTTTGATATGCCAAAGATTACCTGCGTAATATTCCTTTACGATGAAAACAAAAATTTATATAACTTTGTCTAAGGCATGAAACCCAACGCTACCAATGGGATTTGTTGAATTTCTGGATTGTTCAGCCCAACCTACCACTAATTTAGTCATTTTTACGCAACACTTTGAGACTGTTTACTTGTAAGATTACCTAAAGGTAAGTCTGAATCAGTTGTAAGCAATGATTCCTTAGACAAACGACCTCAATCACTTGCGGGAATAGGTATTGATTTCCGTTGTTGATCCTGCGACGGTGTATTTCACGGTCAGCTTTACGAGGATTCTGTTCTTCTGAATTGACTCCTTTTCCTTATCCGAATAGGCGAGAATACACCCGTAAGTGATATTTTTTTATTATTCATTATGGACAAAGCGCAAAAAAACTCTCAGTTACTTCTCAAGCAAAGTCCTGAATATTTACGAGAAAAATTTTATTCTCTCAAACAACCAATGGATATAGCTGACCTTTTAGAGGTTTCCTATTCCCGTCTTGTTTATCATATATATCTTGTTAAACCTAACCAACGTTATAAAACTTTTGAGATTCCTAAAAAATCTGGTGGGATGCGTCAGATATCAACTCCGATAACTGCACTTAAAATTATTCAGGCAAAACTTAATCAAGTATTACACACAGTTTATGAGATAAAACCATCAGTGCATGGGTTTGTAATAGAAAAAAATATTGTAACTAATGCTCAAGCTCATACTAAAAAACGCTATGTTCTAAATCTTGATTTAACTGATTTTTTCCCGTCGATTAATTTTGGTCGAGTCAGGGGTATGTTTATGGCTACACCCTATGGTTTACACCCAGATGTAGCGACAGTTTTAGCACAGATTTGTTGTCATAACAATCAGTTACCTCAAGGCGCACCAACTTCACCCATAGTGACTAATATGATTTGTGCGAAGATGGATAGTCAATTGCAGCGTTTGGCGAAAGAGTACAAAGCGACTTATACAAGGTATGCAGACGATATTACTTTTTCAACAACTTTACCTAAGTTCCCTGAAGAATTAGCATATATAGTAGCTGAAGAAGATGTAGATAAAATTTTTATTGGTAATAGATTACTATCAATTATTAATGAAAATGGATTTGAGGTAAATTCCCATAAAAATCGACTGCAAGTTAAAGGTAATCATCAAGAAGTAACGGGATTAACGACTAATCTGTTTCCTAATGTTGACAGAAGGTATGTGCGTCAGGTTCGTGCTATGCTTCATGCTTGGGCTAAATTTGGGCTGGAGGCGGTGGAAAAAGAGTATCAAGAAAAGTATGAATCTCAAAGCAGATTACCCGCGAAGGATAAACAAAAATTTCAACAAGTACTTCGGGGAAAAATAGAGTTTATTGGTATGGTTAAGGGAAGAAATGATTCTATCTATAAAAAATATTTAGAGCTTTATACTAAAATTAGTAAACCTCAGTCAATTGTCTAAATGCACAATGCTGGATATTATATGGATGAAGAATTAAAACAAGAAATTCAGGACATAAAAAGTAATATTTATTTATTGTCTAATGAAATAAATTGTCAATTTATTAGATTAAATGAGAATTTTTCTAGTCACATAAAACAACTATCAGAGCAAATTTTTAAGTTATCTGAAACACAAGCATTAACTAATAAATCAATTGATAACATCACAATTAACACTGATAAAGAAAATTTTCAAAAAACTCAGAAACAGTCAAAGATACCAGATGAATATTATATTGATTATTCATATATAACGGATACAAATTATTCATCTTGGGTTGATAACTTAAAAAAATATAGTAAAGATATGGCTGAATGCCGAGATAAAAAGCAGATTACAACTTTTTGTGAGTCTGCTCGTAATACTTTAGAATCTGCAATCGAAGTTCTTTTTGATGAAGAATATAAATATATTAATGAAAATAATAAATCATTTTTAGAAGCTTATAATAGAGTGAAATCATCTTATGATAAGCGAAAAAATAGTAATTGGGATTTACCGCAAATATGCGTAACTGTAACAAATTCTGCCATCAACTCAGAAAATTTAAAAAACATTGGTGGCATCTACGTTGATAGAAAAAACATAGAAAAAATCCGAAGAGAAAGCCTTCCTGCATCAGTTCAGATATTTTTTGAAATTATTAAACCTAACTATATGGAAACGCAGCATCTAAAAGCAAATTATTTAACAATAATGAATATGAATAAATTAAGAAATCTAAAGACTCATGGGAGTAAATCTGATTTAGATTCACAACTAAATAAATTGGGATATTATGCAAAGAAATTATACGATTCAAGTGAAAATTTTGAGACTATCCAAAAAGCAATATCCTGGTTTGTACAAGAGATATACAAAAGAGTTTGTAAAATATCTAGCAATTAATTTAAATGATTTTTTACCTTAGAGAGTCAAAAAAACGGTAGAGTAATTACTACTCTACCGTTTGCATTTTTAAATTTGAGTTTTATCCCAAATCGGAAATTTTAAATCTTACTCAACGCCTTGAGATAACAATTCGCGACGCTGTTGTGAACTGACTTGAACGTTACCGTTTTCATCAACGTCAACCAGCGCTACATCGCCATCTTTAATGCGACCAGAGAGAATCTCTTCAGCCAAGCTATCTTCTAACAAGCGCATAATTGCCCGGCGTAATGGTCTTGCGCCGTAGCTGGGGCTGTAGCCTTCTTGGATCAGGCGGTCTTTGAAGCGGTCGGTGACTTCTAAGGTGATACCTTTTTCGGTCAGGCGACCAAATACTTCTTTGAGCATGATGTCGGCGATTTCGGTAACCTCGGCCTTGCTCAACTGACGGAAGACGATAATTTCGTCTAGACGGTTGAGGAATTCTGGACGGAAGTATTGCTTCAGTTCTTCGTTCACCAAGGAGCGAATGCGGTTGTATTGCGATTCGCTAGCATCATCAGCAAACTCGAAGCCGATACCGCCACCACCTTTTTCAATGACCTTAGAACCGATGTTAGATGTCAAAATCAGCAAGGTATTCTTAAAGTCAACGGTGCGACCTTTAGCATCGGTTAAGCGACCGTCTTCTAAAATTTGCAGCAGCATGTTAAAGACATCGGGGTGGGCTTTTTCGATTTCGTCGAATAGCACCACAGTGTAAGGTCTGCGTCTAACTGCTTCGGTTAGCTGACCGCCTTCGTTGTAGCCAACGTAACCTGGAGGCGAACCGATCAGTTTGCTGACGGTGTGACGCTCCATGTATTCGGACATATCCAAACGGATCATGGCTTCTTCGGAACCGAAGAAGTAAGAAGCCAAGGATTTTGCCAATTCGGTTTTACCAACACCAGTGGGGCCTGAGAAGACAAAGCTGGCGATTGGTCGATTGGGATTCTTCAAACCGACACGAGCGCGGCGAATTGCGCGGGAAACGGCCTTGACAGCATCTTCTTGACCAATGAGACGCTGATGTAAGGTGTCTTCCATGTGCAACAGCTTCTCGGATTCGGATTCGGTGAGTTTGTTCACCGGAACGCCAGTCCAGGAGGCGACGATGTGGGCGATGTCTTCTTCTGTAACGACGGGTTCTAAACCTTCGTTACCTGAAGCATTGGTTTTGCTTTGAGCGATCGCCCGGATTTCGGCTTTGATTTCCATTTCGCGATCGCGCAATTCCCCAGCTCGGTCAAAGTCTTGGGAGCGAACTGCATCATCTTTTTCTTTTAAGATTTGGCGCAGTTCTTTGTCTAACTCTTTGGCTGCAGGGGGCAATTGGGAGTTAATCAACCGGACTCTGGAACCTGCTTCATCGATTAAGTCGATGGCTTTGTCTGGGAGATAGCGATCGCTAATATAACGATCTGATAATTTCGCCGCCGCTACTAAAGCTTCATCGGAGATTTTCAGCTTGTGGTGTTGTTCGTAGCGATCGCGCAGACCGTACAAAATCTCAATTGTTTCATCAACTGAGGGTTCGCCCACCATGACTGGTTGGAAGCGTCGTTCTAAGGCTGCATCGCGCTCGATGTGTTTGCGGTATTCATCGAGGGTTGTTGCGCCAATACACTGCAATTCACCTCTAGCCAAGGCTGGTTTGAGGATATTTGCGGCGTCGATTGCGCCTTCTGCTGCACCTGCACCAATCAGGGTGTGTACTTCGTCAATCACGAGAATGACGTTACCCGCCTGACGAATTTCGTCCATGATTTTCTTCAGGCGTTCTTCAAATTCACCCCGGTACTTGGTACCTGCTACCAGCAAACCGATATCCAGAGTGACTACGCGCTTATCTTCCAGGATGTCGGGGACATCTTTGTTGGCAATGCGGCTCGCTAGACCTTCCGCGATCGCTGTTTTACCAACCCCTGGTTCGCCGATCAGCACTGGGTTATTTTTTGTCCGGCGTCCCAAAATCTGGATAACTCGCTCGATTTCTTTGGCGCGTCCCACCACTGGATCGAGTTTGTTGTCCGTTGCCATTTGGGTCAGGTTTGAGCCAAATTCATCCAAAGTTGGGGTTTTGGTACGGCTGGAGGAGCCACCCGGCGAAACTTCGGCTGTTTCTCCCAACATACGAATGACTTGGGTTCTGACCTTAGATAGATCCACGCCGAGGTTTTCTAGCACCCTAGCTGCTACACCTTCCCCTTCCCGGATCAGGCCCAACAGGAGATGCTCGGTGCCAATGTAGTTATGGCCTAATTGGCGCGCTTCTTCTAAGGATAGTTCCAGAACTCGCTTTGCCCTTGGTGTAAATGGAATTTCCACCGCGACAAAGCCTGAACCCCGGCCTATGATTTTTTCTACTTCAATTCGGGCGTCTTTGAGATTGACGCCCATTGATTTCAGCACCTTGGCCGCCACTCCCGTCCCTTCACCAATCAGACCCAGGAGGATCTGCTCAGTGCCGACGAAATTGTGGCCTAAACGGCGGGCCTCTTCTTGGGCCAGCATGATTACTTTAATAGCTTTTTCTGTGAAGCGTTCAAACATGGCATTTTTCCCATCACCTGCGTCGTGCCGGTACGCTGATTTTAGCACAGGCTAAGGTTTAGGATATCTGTATCAAAAAATCAAGACATCCTAGAGATATCACCCAAGTTGATGGTGTAATTCCCGAATATTTACTACTTTTGTGTGGCTGTTGTACTGAGGAGAACAAGATGTCCAGCGTTTTTAGCGATAATTTCCCACAAAAAAACACCGGAAGTCTGTTTTTCAACCACTTCCAAATATTTATTCTTAGCACATGTAGATAGCAAAGTCAAGAATTATGAATATTTTATTTGTTTTTTAAATTTAAAATCTTAAAAAAATAAATAATACTCATAAAAATTCTTTAAAGAAAATGTGTTTTTTTGATAAAGATGGCTTGAAGGGGAGGGAGACAAGGGAGACAAGGGAGACAAGGGAGACAAGGGGGACAAGGGAGACAAGGGGGACAAGGGGGAAATTACTAATACCCAATGCCCAATGCCCAATGCCCAATTAAGCAAATCCCAATTGCCAAGCGGATTTAGCCAGGCGATCGCTCACCATGATTTCCCATTCCTGTAAAGCGGGTTGAAATTCGGGCTGTTGGAGATCGCCACGCCACAGAATTAAAGCGTCTTCGCCATTATCTTGATAGTAACGCCGCCTTCTGCCAGCTGTTTTGAAGCCAAATTTTTGATATAAAGATATAGCCGCTAAGTTGGAAGCCCTAACTTCAAGGGTGGCTCGCTCCAAACCGCGATCGCTAGCTGTCTTGAGCAGGGAATAAAGTAAAGCTTGTCCCAAACCTTGATAGTGATATTGGGGATGTACTGCCAAAATTGTGATGTGGGCTTCTTCTAAAATTGACCAAAAACAACCCATTCCTAGCAACTTCAAGCTGGAGACTGGGGAAAATAAACCCAGCAAATCGCTGTTAGGGCTATCCATCTCTCGTTGGTAGCCTTCTAAAGTCCAAAGTCCGCCAAAACAGGCTTTATCTAGTTCTAGCACTGCACTCAGATCCTCTGATGTCAGTGGTTGAAGTTTTAAGTCTAATGGAATCACATTTATTTGAATAAGATTACAAACCCTTTGTAAACTGGGAATCGGGAGACTCACTCACGCCCATAATTTGAACAAGGACAACTCTTATAGTTATGGTATCGACTCACCCTATTGGGGTTCAACATGCTGGTAGTCAATATTTACCTTTAAGGCGTAACACTTCGCCCAATCAAGAACTCCTTCCCTTGACGGCTAGAGTAAATAGTCATGGCTGCTTGGAAATTGGTGGGTGTGATATCACAACCCTGGTGCAGCAGTTTGGTTCGCCTTTATATATTTTAGATGAAGAAACCCTACGTTTGGCTTGTCAGCAATATCGGGATGGTTTCAAGCAATATTATCAAGGGGAATCTCAAGTACTTTATGCTTCTAAAGCTTGGAATTGTCTAGCAATTTGCGCGATTGTTGCGTCTGAAGGGTTAGGCATTGATGTTGTATCTGGGGGAGAATTATACACCGCTCTGACGGCGGGGATGAACCCGGAAAAAATCTATCTCCACGGTAATAATAAATCTCGCTCTGAGTTAACTTTAGCTATTGAATCTGGTGCCACTATTGTGGTGGATAACTGGTATGAGTTAAAGACTTTGGTGGAATTAGCCGACTCTGGGCCAATCCGCATTATGTTGCGATTGACACCAGGTATTGAGTGTCATACCCACGAATATATTCGTACAGGACATTTAGACAGTAAATTTGGTTTCGATCCCAACGATTTAGATGCGGTTTTTACCTTTGTCAGTCAGCATACTGCGGCGTTGAACTGCGTAGGTTTACATGCTCATATCGGTTCGCAAATTTTTGAGCGTCAACCCCATCAAGATTTAGCTGCTGTCATGGTGCAGTGGTTGCAAGATGCAGCTAAGTATGGTTTAAATGTGACAGAGTTAAATGTCGGCGGTGGTTTAGGCATTCGGTACGTAGAATCGGACGATCCTCCTAGCATTGACGAATGGGTGAAAGCGATTTGTGAAGTAGTGCAAACAGCCTGCACTCAAGCGAATCTACCTTTACCTAAGTTATTATGTGAACCAGGGCGATCGCTAGTTGCCACAGCTTGCGTCACGGCTTACACTATTGGTTCAGTTAAAGTTGTTCCCGAAATTCGTACCTACGTGGCTGTTGATGGCGGTATGTCGGATAATCCCCGACCAATTACCTATCAGTCACAATACCGAGCTGTAGTAGCTAATAAAATGTCTGCTCCCTTAACAGAAACTGTCACAATTGCTGGTAAGCATTGTGAATCCGGGGATATTTTAATTAAAAATGCCCAACTACCAACAACGGAACCAGGGGATATTCTCGTAGTTATGGGAACAGGTGCTTACAATTACAGTATGGCATCTAACTACAATCGCTTGTCCAGACCGGCAGCAGTTGTGGTTGCCAACGGCGAAGCAAATTTGTTTTTGCAGCGCGAAACATATCAAGACTTAATCCGACAAGATTGCCTACCAGAAAGACTGAAAAAATAGTCTAAAATCTAAAATCCAAGGACTAAAGTCTAAAGTCCAAAGTCCAAGGTCTAAAGCTCAAAGTCCAGAGTTGATATCGATCAACTCTTGACTGTTGACTATTGACTCTGGACTATTAGATCGCTGTATTTCGAGGCAAAATAGTAATCCAGATGTCATGAGAAATTGGTGGATGCAATGGCTGACAAACCTGGGATGGTCGCAGTCCTTGCTGCTTGGGACTCTGGATATTTTCTTCGTGTTGGCGCTGACATATATGATCCTAGTTATTATTAGTGAGCGTCGTACATTATGGATGGTACGGGGATTTATTATTTTGATGCTAGCTTCGGCACTCAGTAATAAATTGGGGCTACCATTATTAAATTTCGTATTAGAAAAATTAGTAATTGGCTGTGCGGTAGCAATGGCGGTGGCGCTACAGTCAGAATTCCGGCGATTTTTAGAACAATTAGGTCGTGGCGAATTCCGCCAGTTATTTCAACCATCCAGTTTGGCAGTGCCGAAATCCGATAGTGTCATTGATGAAATTGTTGATGCTGTCAAAGAACTGTCAAAAAATCGGATTGGCGCTTTATTAATTTTAGAAACAAAAGGCCCCATTGACGAGCGAGATTTTTCTGTCCCAGGAGTAAGGCTAAATGCTGAGGTGACTAAAGAATTAATCCAAACAATATTTCAACCAAAAACTTTGTTGCATGATGGGGCAACTTTGATACGTGGCTCACGGATTGTCGCATCGGGTATAATTTTACCACTTTCGGGACGCACAGCCTCGCGCCAGTTGGGTACACGCCATCGGGCAGCGATGGGAATTACTGAGCGTGTCGAAAATTGTATCTGTGTCGTTGTATCAGAAGAAACTGGTTCTATTTCCTTAGCGGAGCGGGGAATTCTAAATAGACCCCTAACGATTAGGAAATTGAAAGAGACACTAGAGTCTCTATTATCCCCAACAGTGGATCGGGAAGCAGTAGCGCCTGGTTTGTTAAGCTTGGGTCGTCAGATTAGTACTAAGGGATTAGCACTAGTTTCACGGTTATTCGGATTACCATCGACCGCGTCTCGAGATAAAAAATGACAGCACAACAAACTCAATTACAAGATTTGCCCCCTGGCTTAAAACGAGAACTTTTGCCCAAGCACGTTGCGGTGATTATGGATGGCAATGGTCGATGGGCTAAACGTCAAGGTCTACCCCGAATTATGGGTCATAAACGGGGAGTAGACGCGCTGAAGGATTTACTGCGTTGTTGCAAAGATTGGGGAATTCAGGCGTTAACAGCTTATGCTTTTTCCACAGAAAACTGGAAAAGACCCCAGGAAGAAGTAGATTTTTTGATGACTTTATTCCAAAGAGTGTTACGCCAAGAATTGCGGGAAATGGTAGAGGAAAATGTGCAAATTCAATTTGTGGGTAATTTGAATGCACTACCGCGATCGCTCCAGGAAGAAATTTCCCGTTCAATGGCAGAAACTAAGGATAATCGCAGCATTCGCTTTACAGTTGCCACAAATTATGGCGGCAGACAAGAAATTTTACAAGCTTGTCGCGCGATCGCGCAAAAAGTCCAGCAAGGTCTACTGCAACCTGATGAAATTGATGAAGCCGTATTTGAACGTCATTTATATACAGCTGGGATTGCTGACCCCGATTTATTAATCCGCACTAGTGGCGAAATGCGTCTATCTAATTTTCTCCTCTGGCAAATGGCTTATGGAGAAATGTATATTACTGATACTTTATGGCCTGATTTTGACCGCATTGAATTCTCTCGCGCCTTGTCTGCTTACCAGCAACGGGAACGGCGGTATGGGGGTGTATAGGGATTGGGGATGAGGGAGACAGGGAGGACAAGGGAGACAAGGGAGACAAGGAGGACAAGGAAGCAAATAACTATTAACCAATGCCCTATGCCCTATGCCCTATGCCCCATATCCAATTTACGGGCCTGAAAAAACCGCCTGTTCAATATCTTCGCGACTGAGAGAGTATTTAAACGCGCGTTGGATATCTTGGCGATTTTCTCCGGCTTCGATGTAGCGCACTGTTATTTGCTCGACATCAAGAGAGAGGTCGGCTTGCCAATTAGGCCGTTGTAGATGCCAACAATGTAATTCGGTTTCATCTTGTTTACAGCCTTGGTCTTTGAGCCACTGCTCAATTTGCGGCAGGGTATGGTTATATAGGGGAGCATCAGGGGGAAGAAAAGCCATAATTAGTTAAAATTCCAACTTAGTAATAATAATTATGCATTTCCCAAAGGCTAGCTGATGGGGAATTTTGCTGAATTTGCTGTTGAGTAATGGGATTGATTGGTGTAATTTGTGTCTGAAAAGCAGCTTCACCCCGCGTTAAACCAATTGCGATCGCGAGTATCAAACAGCCTAAAAAAGTCAACACCAAAATAAACAAAGCAAAGATTTCTCCGGAGGACAAAGGGCGATCGCTGGCATCAAGGTAAGCTGATTTTGACCAGTCATAAGGATTTGTGACCGGATGGTTTAAATCAGCAGGTGCTTGAATCACGCCAAAGCGAGAATAGCCAATTTTCAGGTCGTAACTTAACCTGCGTTCTGGGTTGCTCAAGGTAGCATAGGCTTCGTTGAGTTGCTGAAATTTAGCAGTGGCGAGAGTAGCAGGTAAATCGGTAGTATCAGGATGATAACGTTTACTCAGTTCTCGGTAAGCACGACGGATGTCGATTACTGATGCTGAGGGATGCAGTCCTAGCAGGGTGTAATAAGTTGGTTCACTGCGTTGTGCCATTACCCCATGATGATTCACGGCTGATTGAGTCACCTTGCGATCGAGTTTTTTATAATATTGTAAACCTCAACTTCTATGAAAATCTTTATCTCATCTATTGCAATTCTTGGATTAGGGATAACTTTGTTGTCGATGAATAGCAATAATCTTGTAGTTGCACAATCTGCTAATAGCGAGGAATTTATTGCTAGGGGCACAGAGCCATTTTGGAGTATGACTGTCAGTAAACGCGGAATTGTCTATGCTTCACCAGATAAGCCAAAACAAACGTTTCCCTATGTTACACCTTTAAAAGCTGATGGTCGTCCTGCTGACTTGGTGCGGGTATATCGATTGTCGGGTAGAGGCAATAATTTATTAATTATTAAGCAAGCTAATTGTAGTGACGGGATTTGACACTCTCCGCCCTATAAGGGCGAAGATTCTTCAATCATAGACCCAGCTTGCTCATACAAGACTTCTCCAGCATGAGTAGAGGTCGAATCTCCTGAAGCGTTCGGGTCTATGACCCAAGTTCCGGTATGCCCTACCGTACTCAAGGCTAATTTCAGAATATTGATAGCAGCATTCCAATCTCTATCCAATACAAAGCCACACTCACAAACATGGGTTCTTGTTGATAGAGATTTTTTAACTATTGCACCACAGTTAGAGCATTGTTGCGATGTGTAGGCAGGATTAACCGCAACAGTTATCCTGCCAAACTTCACCCCAAAATACTCCAACCATTTCCTGAATTGATACCAACCAGCATCATTAATCGATTTGGCGAGACAGTGATTTTTAACTAAGTTCTTAATCCTCAAATCTTCATAAGCGACCAAATCGTGAGATTGGATGACGCAACGCGCTATTCTCTTAGCGTGTTCTTGACGTTGCCTACTTATTTTGAGGTGTACTCGCCCTAATTTATGAATAGCTTTGTTACGGTTGATAGAGCCTTTTTTCTTTCTTTGAACAAGACGTTGTTTAAATTTTAGTCGTTTTTCTCCTGTGCGATAAAATCGTTGGTTAGGTTCACTATTTCCATTGCTGTCTGTGTAGAATTCCTTAAGTCCTACATCCAAACCAATTGTTTTACCTGTTGGAGGTATTTCGACCTTGTTGTCTACACTCACCAAAAATTGAACATAATAACCGTCGGCTCGACGTACTAACCTCACCCGTTTTATCTGTTCTAATTGATAGAAATTTAAATCCCACGTTCCTTTTAGCTTCAGGTTGCCGATACCTTTTTTATCAGTAAAGGTGATTTGTTTTCTCGTTTGAGACAGCTTCCATCCAGATGTTTTATATTCCACCGAACGGTTATTTTTCTGAAATTTAGGATAACCTTTCTTTCCCGGAATACCTTTTTTGCAGTTGTTGTAGAACCTAGCTATAGAGCTATATGCTCTTTCTACCCCTACCTGAGTTGCATGAGAGTTTAAGTCTTTGACAAAGGAATATTCAGCCCTTAATGCTGTGTTGTAGCGATATAGGTCTTTTTGTCCTACACCTGGGTTATCCATCCAAAAACGGATACACTTGTTGCGCACAAATTGAGCAGTTTTTATCGCCTCATCTATCGCTGCATATTGAGTTGTTTTCCCTTTTGCCTTAAACTCGAAAACAATCATTTGACGTGGAAAACTTTGACGGCAAAGAGTATAACATAAATTAAAGCCGTCCTCAAAGGACGGGGCTTGTATCCCATTATTTCTGGTCACAAATGCTCAGAACCTCTTTTCTCTGTGTCACGCCAGTTGCTACAACGCGGGAAACCCGCGCAACGCACTGGCTTCTCTGTGTCTCTGTGGTTAAATCAAATCTTTTTTCACCGCAGAGAACGCAGAGGCGCAGAGAAAAATAGATGTTTCGCGCTATGTCATCAAATTACCTAGCGAGGAAAAATCAATGGTTCGTCGGGTGCTACGTTGACTTGATAGCTGGGTGCGGTTAAAAACTTGCTATTAATTACTTGTTTATAAGTTTCTAAATCGCTTTCCCAATTACCAATTACCTGAATTAGGTCGGCTAGACGCTTATTCGCATCTTCTTGCGCTATTTGATGGCTAAAATTAGCAGAAAATAAAATTGCTGGTAGTAAAGATTGATCGGGTAATTGTAATCCAACTTCATTAATGTCTAAAAATAGTTGGGTTTCTTGGAGAGTGTAAATAAATCTTAACCCAGCTTGTACGGGTGCTGTACCAAAATTTTGCCAAGGCCCTTGTTTGAGCAAGTTGCCAAAAATGTAGTTACGCGGTGTATTATTGTTTTGCTCAAACATAACGTAACCCCGGAAATTCAAGCTAATTGCTTGATAGCTGACTTGAGTTAAGGTTTCAATATACTTGCGCGCGATCGCGGGAATAGCTAATTCTTGAGCTTCTTTAGTACCGATTAATTCTGAGAAAACTACTCGATTGACTTCTGCAACTACGCTGACACCATTTTGATAGACGACTTGAGCCGCAGCATTAGTTAAGATTGGTGGACGCGCCAATTCCCATTCATTAGGGACAATGCCGCTATATTTGAGAAAATCGGCTGTTAATACTGTGGGATTTTGCTGTTTAACTGCGATCGCTATGACAAATTCTTGAATCTCTAAATTCTGAGTCATATAGTTTTAATTATTTGTGATTGTAATTACACTATAGGCTGGTATAATAACTTAATTATTATATGATTTCAATTAATCAAACCAAATTAATATAAGATATTTTTCCTATACTAGATTAACAAATAGTTAAAATCTCATGTAGCACTTTGTACTTAAGTTGAGTCAGATTGCAGTTCAACAAAAAGTATAGTCAACAGTCAACAATCTAGAATTTTTTGACTATTGACCATTGACTATGAATCTATGCACGAGCATAAAATCAAGCTGATTTTACTGCTACTGCTTGAGGAGTCGAAGCAGAATCTTCAATTACACCTTGCACTGTTAACACGGAGCAATGGGCATGGTGTAATACATAATTACTGACGCTACCTAAGAAAAACTCTTTAATTCCAGTCAATCCCCGACGACCAATAATAATCAAATCGGCTTGCGCTTTCCGCGCAACTTCACAAATTATCCGACCAGGATCGCCAAATTCTTGAGTATATTCAGCGTTTACACCTTGAGCGATCGCTTGATTGGTTAGTAATGTTAAAAGTTCTATTCCCTCTTGTTTTAAATATTCCCATTGTCCCAAATAATAGTTAATATCATCACTGCTAAAGGGTGGATAAATACCATCTGTAGCGATACCAGGAGGCGTTGGGTAGCGCTCATCAAATGGCGAAAGTACGTACATGATGATTAATTCAGCATTAGTTGCTTTTGCTAAAGCTAAAGCTTGGTCAAAAATTTGTTGAGTAACTTCTGAGTTGTTAACAGCAATTAAAATTTTGTGAAACATATTATTTTGTCCTTAATCAATAGCCATTTTTCAAAAAAGTAACAGTCAACAGTCAACAGTCAACAGTCAACAGTCAACAGTCAACAGTCAACAGTCAACAGTCAACAGTCAACAGTTACCTTATCCCCATCAATCTCATTGCTTATTGGTTTCAGCAGCAGCAATTTCTAACAGAGTTTTGAGTACGGAATCGGGGTTGAGACTAATAGAATCAATTCCTTGTTCTACAAGAAACTTAGCGAATTCTGGGTAATCACTGGGTGCTTGACCGCAAATACCAATTTTCTTAGCGTTTGCTTTAACTGTGCTGATTGCTTTGGCGATTGTTCGCTTCACAGCTTCATTTCTTTCGTCAAATAAATGGGCTACTAATTCAGAATCTCTATCTAGTCCCAGCGTTAATTGTGTTAAATCATTGGAACCAATGGAAAAGCCATCAAATACTTGACTAAATTCATCTGCTAGGAGAACGTTACTTGGTAATTCGCACATTACATACACTTGTAAACCGTTTTCTCCTCTGACTAAACCGTTTTTTGCCATCTCTGCTAAGACACGTTGACCTTCTTCTGGTGTCCGACAGAAAGGTATCATTAAAATGACATTGGTTAAGCCTTTTTCATCTCTTACTTGCTTCATCGCTTGACATTCTAAAGCGAAGCCTTCACGATAGCGATCGTCATAATAACGAGAAGCACCACGCCAGCCAATCATGGGGTTTTCTTCTGTGGGTTCAAATTGTTTACCACCTAAAAGATTGGCGTATTCGTTACTCTTGAAATCTGATAAACGGACGATTACAGGTTTAGGATAAAAGGCTGCGGCTATCGTGCTAATACCTTCAGCTAATTTGTCAATAAAGAACTGGGCTTTGTTTTCATATTCAGCAGTTAATTCGGCAATTTTGTATTTAGCCAGTTCATCTGTTAATTCATCAAAGTGTAGTAAGGCTAAGGGATGAACTTTAATTTGGTTGGCAATAATAAATTCCATCCTGGCTAATCCTACACCATCATTCGGAATAGCAGCAAAGCTAAATGCTTCTTCGGGATTGCCCACATTCATCATAATTTGGGTGTGAGTATGGGGCAATTTTTCTAATGGTAATTCTTGAACTTCGTAGGCTAATAAACCAGGGTAAACTTTACCTGTTTCGCCTTCTGCACAACTAACGGTGATTTCTTGCCCAGTTTTTAATAATGTAGTGGCATTACCACAACCAACGATCGCAGGAATTCCCAATTCTCTCGCAATAATTGCGGCGTGACAGGTGCGTCCACCAGAGTTAGTGACGATCGCACTCGCGCGTTTCATGATTGGTTCCCAATCGGGGTCAGTGCGGTTGGTAACTAGGATGTCTCCCGCTTGGAATTGGTTAATTTGGTGTACATCTAAAATGACTCGGACTTTACCATTACCAATCATCTCACCTACACTCCGCCCTGTAACTAAGGGCGTTGGTAGGGGTTTTTCTCCTAATACGAGGTGATAACTACGCAGAACATTTTCTGTTTTTTGCGACTGGACTGTTTCTGGGCGGGCTTGGACAATATACAGTTCATTACTAATACCATCTTTTGCCCATTCAATATCCATTGGCGTGTAAACACCACGAACTTGGGAATAATGTTCTTCAATAATGCAAGCCCAGTGAGCTAGTTGTAAAATTTCCTCATCATTGAGCGCATAAACGTTACGTTCTGAAGGGGCGACGGAAACGTTTTTGGTCAATTTTGAGCCGCCAAGGTCATAAATCATTTTAATTTCTTTACTACCCAAGCGTTTTTTGAGAATTGGATGATATCCCTGTTTTAATGTGGGTTTAAATACTAAATATTCATCTGGGTTAACTGCGCCTTGAACGACATTTTCACCCAAACCGTAAGCAGCTGTAATTAAAGCTGCGTCTTTAAAACCTGTTTCTGTGTCGATGGAGAACATGACGCCAGAACAAGCCAAGTCAGAACGCACCATTTTTTGCACGCCAACTGATAGGGCAATGTTAAAGTGGTCAAAGCCTTTAATTTGGCGATAGGAAATAGCGCGATCGGTAAAGATAGAAGCAAAGCATTTGTGACAAGCTTGTAAAACAGCTTCTAATCCGTGGACATTTAAATATGTTTCTTGTTGTCCCGCAAAACTGGCGTCGGGTAAATCTTCTGCTGTGGCGCTGGAACGAACAGCGACATCGGTATCCGGTTCATATTGCTGACACAAACTTTGATAAGCGCGCGCGATCGCTTCTTGTAATGCTAACGGAAACGGAGTTTGCAGCATCAACAATCTCGCTTGTTTCCCACAACGGCGCAAATTATCTACATCTTCTACATTTAAATCCGCAAAAATCTCTCTAAGTTTTGTTTCTATACCCGCCGCCGAAATAAAGTATCTATAAGCGTAAGCAGTAGTCGCAAATCCTGTAGGAACTTTCACCCCTTTGCGCCGCAATTGCTGAATCATTTCTCCCAAAGAAGCGTTTTTACCACCTACTAAAGGAATATCTGCAATCCCAACTTCACCCAAAGATAATACTAAAGCTTCGTCTCTGGATAGATGGCGTTCGGCGTTTTGATCGTGCAGTATTTCTAGCATGATTAAAAATTCCTTGAATAGAGATACTTAGTACCAATTGGATAAAACTAGTATTAATACTCAGGATTTTTGATTTAAAATCTTATATCCGCAATTGGTAGTAAAGGGATGTAGCAAATTGTTCTGCTCCTCAACCCCACACTTATGTTTATACGCGGATAATTTGAGGATCTTGTGAGGAAATAGGCGATCGCATTTCCTCTCATCCAGGAGATGAAAAACTTGACTACAAGCAGACTCTGCTGTTTTGTTGTAGTCTATTTAGCTATTGTTCACACACTTGGGTAATGTGTTAAGCAATGTATATAAATATGAATAATAGGTAAAAAAAATAACTTTCCTCACAAGTTCCTCACAATTGAAAATTATCGTGAATTCATAAAGAGTGTTTTTTTATTCCCACTATTTATTTCCCGATCTAAATTTTTCAATCGATTTTATAAAAAGGATTTCAAAAATATGAGTTACTGCCCTTGCTGTTCAGATTTACTACTACAACATGTACGCGGTTCAGAACTATACTGGTTTTGCCGCCGTTGTTGGCAAGAAATGCCAGTATTAGGGGAAATCAAATCCAATCCATTATTGGCAGATGTAGTAGAGGATTTACCTAAAGTTTTGGCGCACCGCAGAAATAATCATGCTGAGTTGGCTACGAACACACGTATCCTACGTAGCGGGTGGATAGGTATCCAAGATATACCCGCTTAATAAATAAAGTCATTAGTCATTAGTCATTAGTCATTGGTAAGGATTTTCGGAGTATTGACGGTTTTTAACTTGACACTCCCCCGCCTGACTAAGTATCGCTTGTCTGACGACACGCTGCGCGAACGCTCACTTAGTCGTAAAGGCGGGGGATTCTTCATTCACCGTCAGAATTTGCTCTAGCAGGTTTACACCAACTAGCGTAGTGATTCCGACTCCTGAAGCGTTACTTTGCTTGTGCCCCAAGCTAGCTTTTGCAAGATTTAAAATATTTTTAGCAGCGTTAACATCTCTCTGCAAACTACAGCCACAATTGCAAACATGGCTACGAGTCGAGAGAGATTTTTTCACAATTGTTCCGCAATCACTACATTTTTGAGATGTCATTCTAGGATTGACAGCAACAACTGTAGTATTGAATTTAGCTGCAAAATATTCTAACCAACGACGGAACAGACTCCAAGAAGCATCATTAATACTCTTGGCAAGAGCGTGATTTTTCACCATGCCTTTAACGTTTAAATCTTCATAGGCTACTAAGCTGTTAAGCTTGCATACGTTACGCGCTAATTCAAGGGCGTGTTCTTTCCGTTGCCTACTTACTTTTAAATGCTTCCGTGCATATCGCTGTCTAGCTTTCCTGCGTTGATTTTTACCTTTTTCTTTTTTGTAAATTTGGCGTTGAGCGTGTTTAATTGCTTTCTCAGCTTTCCTTAAAAATCTGGGGTTTTCCTCATGATTGCCATTGGAATCTGAGTAGAAATATTCTAAGCCGACATCTAAACCTATTTCACCATCATCAATTCTAGACTCTGATTTAGTATCAGTATCAATGCAAAATTGACAATAGTAACCGTCAGCTTTTTTGAGAAGCCTAACACGCTTAATTTGCTTAACAGAGTAAGTTTGTATATCCCATTTACCAAGTATTTTAACTTCACCAACACCTTTTTTATCAGTAAATGTGATACGTCTTTTGACTTGGTTTAATGACCATCCTGAAGTTTTATATTCAACTGAACGATTATCTTTTTGAAATCTGGGATAGCCTTTTTTACCTGCTACTTTCTTCTTACAATTCTGGTAGAACCTATCAATGGCTAACCATGCTCTTTCGGTAGCAGATTGACAAGCCATTGAATTTAATTCTTCAACAAATTTAAACTCTTTGCGTAATGCTGTTGAGTAATTATTTAAAGCAATTTTATTAACCTTAGCTTCTTTTGGCGCGTCCATCCAATAGCGTATAGCTTTATTTCTGATGAATTGTGTTGTACGGATAGCTTCATTAATTGCATCATATTGATGCTTATTAGCTTTGATTTTATACTCTAAAACTAGCATTACTTAATCACCTCCTTAGTTAATTTCTTGACTGTATATATAGTAACTCGTAAACTTAAATCAGCAGATTAACTGAGAATGAAAAGCAAGCGAGTGAAAAAATTAACACAGCCGCATATTCAACTAACTTTTTCGCATTTACGCTCGAATTTAAAGCGCTACAGTTTGATTATGTTGCTGATGCTGGTTTTCTTATCTGATTCTGTGCGGGCGACATCAAAAAGTACAGAGTTGCAAATAGCACAACAATCACAAACGTCACAAGATTCAACTCGTGCTGCGACTCAACGACTGATTACAGAAGCGATGCAACTTTTTAACCAAGGAACAGCAGCATCGAAGCTACAAGCAATTGAGAAATTAGAACAAGCGCTGAAACTGTCGCAGCAACTTGACGATAAATTAATGCAAGCATTTTGCTTATGGGGACTGGGTAATGTCTATGTGTCACTGGAACAGATGCAAAAGGCTCTGGAATACTTTAACCAAGCCCTACCCTTATTTCGTGCAGAAAACAATCAGCAAAAGGAAGTCAAGTTACTAGAAGCTGGTACCCTCTTAGGGATTGGGACTGTATATTTTCTTCAAGCAGATGCACAACAAGCACTCGATAACTTAAATCAGGCTTTATCTCTATTCCATGAACTAGGTAACAAGGATTTGGAAGCTAATAGCCTCCAAATTATTGGGGGTATGTACCTCACCTTAGGAGAGAAACAGAAGGCGCTTGATGAATTTAATCAAGCATTATCGCTATTTCGTGGTTTAGGCGATCGCGCTAAGGAAGCCAGTACTCTCAGTCTAATTGCTAATGTTTACCGCAATAGTGGTATTCTCAACAATTCGTTAACAGACAAGCAAAAGTCACTACAGTATTACAATCAAGTATTACAACTATTCCGTAACTTGGGCAATCGGGAAGAGCAAGCTAACACTCTTTTTAGTATTGCCTATATTTACGACGACTTAGAACAGAAGCAAAAAGCACGGGATTATTACAAACAGTCACTACCCCTATTTCTGCAAACTTTATCTCAATATCAAGTAGCAGGTGATAAGTTACAACAAAGCAATACTCTCTATGCGCTTGGTAATGTCTACAATGCATTGGAACAGAAGCAGAAAGCCTTGGAGTATTACAACCAAGCCTTATTCTTAAACCGAGCCTTAGGTAATAAGGTAGGGGAAGGTTTCACATTGTACTGGATGGCTAGGGTGGAATATGAACAAGGAAATTTCCAAAAAGCTCTCACCTTAATTCAACCTGTAATTGATTTAATAGAAGATGTACGTAGTAAAAAAATTAATAATCAAGAATATCGTACTTCTTTCTTTGCGACTGTACAAAATTCTTATAAGTTATACATTTATATTTTGATGCAACTGCACAAGCAAGATCCAGCAAAAAAATACGACGCCTTAGCACTACATATCAGCGAACGTTCCCGCGCCCGCAGTCTTTTAGAACTACTCACAGAAGCCAGGGTAAATCTTCGTCAAGGTGTTGACGCCCAACTTTTAGCAGAGGAACGCAGTTTACAGCAACAAATTGATGGGAAAAAGAAAATCAGGATTGAACTTCTCTCTGAGAAAAATACTTCTTCACAGATAGAGAAATTAAATCAAGAAATTGCCAAACTCTTAGATAAATATAGTCAAGTTCAAGCAGATATTCGCGCTAAAAGTCCTCGCTATGCCACAATTACCCAACCTCAACCTCTGACTTTAGAACAAATTCAATCTGCGGTTCTCGATGACAACACTATTCTTTTACAATATTTCCTTGGTAAAGAACATAGCTATCTTTGGTTAGTCACCAAAACCGGAATGAAAAGTTATGAATTATCTAACTCTAAAGATATTGAAGTTTTAGCCAAGCAATTTTATCAAAATATTGCTAATGAGAAATTAGACTCGCGGGGCGGAATTATTGCTCAACCTGTAACGAATGCTGTGAATAAAGTAAAAGTTGCCCAAAAATTAAGTCAAATCTTACTGCAACCTGTAGCGGGGGAATTAGGAAATAAGCGGTTGCTGATTGTGGGTGATGGGATTTTACAATATATTCCCTTTGCGGCGTTACCAATTCCTAGCAATCGCGGCAATCAGGGTGGGGTTTCCCCACCCCTACTAACGCAACATGAAATTGTCACTTTACCTTCTGCATCTACAATTGCGGTGGTGAGAAATGAAATTAAAAACCGTCAACCTGCAATTAAACAATTAGCAATTTTGGCAGATCCGGTATTTAGCAAAGACGATTCTCGGGTAAGATCTGCGGGAAATATTCGCAGTGCAAGTACAGCAGAACGTACCAATTCAAATGATGTAAATGCTTTAGCTGTAAAGCGTTCATTTAGCGATGTAAATCTTACCTTTAATCGTTTGAATGGAACGCGAACAGAAGCAGAACAAATTCTTAGTTTAGTTCCCGAAGCATCACGCAAATCGGCTTTTGGTTTTGATGCCAATCGCAATACTGCAACTAGCCCAGAAATGAGTCAATACCAAATTATCCACTTTGCAACTCACGGAATTTTCAATAGTAAAAATCCGGAGTTTTCTGGGGTGGTGCTGTCTCTAGTAGATGCAAAAGGAAATACCCAAAATGGTTTTCTCCAACTCCAAGATATTTTTAACCTCAACCTCCCTGCTGAATTAGTGGTGTTAAGTGCTTGTCAAACCGGGCTAGGGGAAGAAATTAGAGGCGAAGGCTTAGTAGGATTAACTAGAGGCTTTATGTATGCAGGTAGCCCAAGAGTTGCAGTTAGTTTGTGGAGTGTTGGCGATCGCGCTACAGCCGAGTTAATGACAAAATTTTATACTAAAATGCTCAAAGATAAGTTAAAACCTGCGGCAGCGCTGAGGGCTGCACAATTAGAAATGTGGCAAAATCCTCAATACTCCGATCCTTATTTCTGGGCAGCTTTTACTTTACAAGGTGAATGGCGATAATTTCAGCGATAGCCATAACCAGATTAATTATGACATCAAGCTAATATAAAATCTTGACAATCAAAGCCTTTCAACTCTGTCAATAGTCAATAGTCAACAGTCAACAGTCAACAGTCAACAGTCAATAGTCAACAGTCAATAGTCAACCGTCATCAGTCAACAGTCAACAGTCAATAGTCAACAGTCAACCGTCAACAGTCAACAGTCAACCGTCAACAGTCAACCGTCATCAGTCATCAGCTATATGTCTAATAATTGGAATACTACTCTTTATCAAGATAAACACGCCTTCGTGTGGCAATATGGTGAGGACTTATTGCAACTACTCAACCCCCAGTCTGGAGAGTTAATTTTAGATCTCGGTTGTGGAACAGGGCAACTCACAGAAAAAATTGCTCAGGCTGGCGCTGAGGTAATGGGAATTGATAACGCCGCCACGATGATTGAAAAGGCGAGACAGAACTATCCCCATATCCAGTTTGATGTTGCGGATGCGACGAACTTTCAAGTAGCACAGCCATGTGATGCTGTATTTTCTAACGCTGTTTTACATTGGGTGAAACCAGCAGAAACAGCGATCGCATCTATATACCAAGCACTCAAACCTGGTGGCAGATTTGTGGCTGAATTTGGCGGTAAGGGAAATGTCAAAGCGATCGCCACAGCCTTAGAAAATGCGATCGCTGCTTTGGGAATTCCCGAACCACAAACACGCAATCCTTGGTACTATCCCAGCATTGGCGAATATGCTACCCTCCTAGAACAGCAAGGATTTGATGTCATCTATGCCAATTTACGCGATCGCCCCACTCCCCTAGCAGACAAAGCAGCAGGTTTAGTCAACTGGATTGATATGTTTGCTGGTACGTTTTTTATTGGCTTATCTGCTGAACAAAAATCACAAGTAATTCGTCAAGTCGAACAACAACTAAAGCCAACTCGCTATCAAGATGAAACTTGGATAGCAGACTATCGACGTATTCGCATTCTGGCAATCAAACTTTAGAGAAAAACCCCAAATTAAAATATGTCATAATTAGAACATATTTACATTTTAATATTTCTCATTTCTCATACCAATTTAAATAGTGTTTGCGGCACATCTATATATTATAGAGGCATGGCATTGCCCCTAGCATGTGTCGCATTCTTTCTGTTGTCTTTGTGTAAGTCCGTAATTATTCAAAATTATAAAATTATGTTTACTCAACAAAATTCTGGTCGCAAAACATCGTTACCACTATTACTATCTATCAGCCTTTGCATCACGACTTTTCTACCCATCCGTCCCACACTAGGAGAAAATAACACTTTTCCCAAGGCTTCAACTGCACCATTAGAACTCAGTTTATTAACCAAACCAAATAATTCTGTAATGACATCTGCAACTATTAGCCAGAGATATTTGACTATTCCTAGTTTATGGCGCGCCCAAAAAAGTGCTGAAAATAAGTTATTAGCAGATTGGATAGCATACCCAGCTTCCATAAACGAACCAGCAAGAGTAGATATAATAGTGAATCAGCAAATTTGGAGTTTATTAGATTATCTAGAACGCTACGACTTTATCAATCGTTTGGGTACGGTTGCGAGAAAAGATAAGTATAACGTGCGCGTATTTAATTATCAGGAAGAATTTTTAGGTAGCTATACTTGTGATTTTAATGTTGAGTCGGGTTTATGTAAGATAGATATCCCGAATCAAAATAAATTTGGTTGGCAACGTTCCTCTTAAAATTAAACCACATCTATTTTGAGAACCATAGTATTAAAAGTAGTGGGAGCATCTTGCTCCCTGGTGGTAGGGTAGTAGCGGGCAAGATGCCCGCACTACTCCTGGTTTCAAAATGGACGAGGTTTATCTGGATTTTTAAATCAAGTGTAATCAATCAGAAGGCAGGAGGCAGACGGCAGATGGCATATAGCAAAAGCAATTAACTTAAATACAGCGAATTGCAAGTTGCTGAAGTACAGATAATAGTTGATTGTAGGGGCATTGGCACTGCCATGCCCCTAAGCGCGTACCTGAAATATGCTCTAAATCTAGAGTAGAGTATTGATGTTCTGGAGGGAGAAGTTGAGATTCAAGTTGGTAATCAAACAGTACAGGGTAAACCCGGAGCGTTTGTATTAGTTCCCCGTGGTACACCTCATACCTTTGCTAACCAAGGAACTACAACCGCCAAGTTATTGATTATGTTTTGTCCCGCAGGCGATCGCGAACAGTATTTTGCAGGTTTAGCCAAACTCCTGCAAGCGGGACAAACACCGGATAGGGAAGCTTTGATAGAGTTAATGCGCCAATTCGATCAAGAACCAGTAGAGAGTTAAGCAAGTATCTGACCTATTGCCTATTCTCTATGCCTGCATAGATTAAAGATATAAAAAAGTTGAATATTAAGTTCTCTAAACAAATTGCTTAATTCCTGCCAATTTGGGATTTTCGATGGCTAAATAATCAGCTTGCCTAATATTATTTAATGCTTTAAATTAATCGAGCTTATAGTTTACGGCTTAAATAAGAAATTTCTGCCAAGCAATAGTTATCAATATAAAAGCTTTTACTAAGTATATGAAAGCTTTACCATGTTTCTACGTATAATTACTGTATTAATTGTTTGTTTTGTCTATGATTAACGTATCCGGATTTATAGTTGGGCTGTTGTAGAAGTAATCATGAACACAAGTAAAACTACTTGAGTTAATTCTCCATAACAAAATACAGCGAAAACACAAAAGCTGTCAAATTACAAAACACATCATTAATAACAGGTATAAGGAGCGAACAATGGCAACTTTAAATTTAATGGACGATCAAACATTAGTTAGCCAATTTGTACAAGGAAAAACCAGATTAGCATCTAACCCAAATTTCCGCATCGAATCAATCTCAACAACAGTTCAATTATTCAGTAAAAAAGGTTTATTACTAGCAAGTATTAATTTGGCTAGCGAATCTAAATTTTTCTTAGTTCGCCAAAATTCCCCACATCTAGATTTAATCAATGAAGTGTTGCTAAAACATAATTTTATTCCTACTGGCAAGCTGGAAAATGGCTTAATGCGGTATGAATATTACCATATTCCTGTAGGCTATCAAATGAATTATACTGAAATGAAATATCTGTGGAAGTTTTGGCGTTCACAAATGAATTTCAGAGAAAGAAATCAGCAAAATGTCAGATTACTGATTTTCACTGGTAATGGCTTCCAAAAAGTTCTCGATATGGCATTTAACCAAGAAAGTTTTTATATCAAAACCCCCAATCATGAAGTTTTAGTCCAAGTAGAAGATCGCGTGATTTGGATGTGTGCTGAACAATCCCAATCAGAACCAACAACAATGATTCAAGCACATAAAGCACCAGGCTCAAACTTGCTAGGTTTATACCAAGAGCAAATTCAACCTAGCGAACAGTTATTATCTATGGCTGCAATCACAACTAATAATATTGTCCGCTTCGATCAAGGTAAACTTTATATTCAAACAACTGAAGGTGAAATTGTTGTTGAAGGTTCTAACCTCAAGTATTCTCTCAACGAGCGCAAAGTCGAAAATTGCAATAGGTAGTCGGTGTAACGAAAATACTGGTAAGGGTTGTCATTTGTCATGAGTGATGATGAAGCTTTATCAATAACATTAATTGCGGTTAAGCTAATTTAAATAATCTGATTTGAGATATATCAGCATTTTAGCGATCGCTATTTCTCATCATCATAGTCAAAGGTTACACAAGGACTGTCAATTTCCTGGGATGGTTGAAATGAATTGCAAAAAATTACTTGAGAACAATTAACCTGCAATTCGTCTGGGTGAATACAGTCGAAAACGCCTTCTCGGTGGATATGAAAAGCACAATCTTGGCAAATAGTTTGGCGTTGTAATATTTTGTCATACTCGGAAATTAGTTGATATTGATTATCGATTGAGTCTGACATAAGCCAAAATTATCATGAAGATTTTATACAGAAAAACGAGCAATTGATGATTCAGGGCTGAAGTCTGGATGAGTAACTAATTTACTCTCTTGTGTGGTAAGCTCTCTGAAAGTCAACATCCCATTGCTATCAATAGTTCATGATGGAGCTAGCGTTAATTAAGCTGGGAGGGTCGTTAATTACTGATAAGGATCTACCTTATACAGCTAAACCCGAAATTATACAACAACTAGCCAAGGAAGTGAGCGCGATCGCACTTCAAAACCCCCATCTGAAATTGATTATAGGCAATGGTGCAGGTTCTTTCGGTCATCAGTCTGCTAAAAAATACAATACCATCAATGGCATTAGCACTGATGTTGATAAATTTGGATTTTGTCTAGTTCACCAAGATGCTATTGATTTAAATCGACTAATAGCTAAGGCTTTTTTACAAGCGAATTTACCTGTAATTAGTCTCCCACCTGTAACTATGGGAGTGACTGAGAACAAAAAGCCAATCAAATTTAACTATTCAATTATCAAAAATACTTTAGCAGCAGGTTTGATTCCTTTAGTATTTGGGGATGTGGTTTTAGATAAAATAATTGGCGGAACTATTCTTTCTACTGATACTTTATTAGCAGAATTAGCGAAATATTTTTATCCAAAAGAAAATTGGCGCGTGCGATTAATTAACGTTGGTAACTATCCTGGTGTATATGACAAAGATAGACAGGTAATATCTGAGATTACTTCAGCTAACTATTCCCACATCAAAAATTTTCTGGGTGAAAGTAAATCGGTAGATGTTACCGGTGGTATGCTGAGAAAAGTGGAAGAATTTTTAGCTATAGCTAATTTAGGAATTGATTGTTGGATAATTGATGGTACTGTACCAGGTAATTTAGCTAATGCTGTGTTAGGAAAGTCAGCGTTAGGTACTTTGATTAAAGCTTAATATTCTAAGCTAATGCGTATCTAACTTGCATAACTACTAATAAGGGCTGTCAACAGTCAACAGTCAACAGCCTTCACAATGGATTGTGCAACTTAAAAGCAGATTAGCTTATCTTTGTCGTTGGCGATGGCGTTCGTAATCTTCAAAGCGTAACTTAGCGATCGCACTTCTGGTAGTAGTTCGCGCTACAATCCCTTCGGCTCGACCGCCTGCGCCTGCATCCAATGCCACGTTTGTCTGTGGTAGCATGGCTTTAAGAAATTCATGGGTTTCGGAAATCGTCACGGGTAAAGATGTCACTGTTGCAATTCGCGGTGTTAGCGCAAATCCATAGTCAATACTTGCTTGAGTTAGTTGCTTTTCATCAAGAAAAACTTGTCCCCCATTATCTCGCCATACAGCTATTTGCTGGATAGGTCGTGCAAATAGCGTCTCTATATCTGTGATGACTGCGACATCAAATAATCGCCAACCAACATTTTGTTGAGAGGTATATTGCTTGCTGGCTGAGGTGATTTTACCGCCATATAATTCCAGGTAGGTAACCATAATACCCGAATGCGATCGCACTAATGAATCTGCAATATTTTTGAGTGCATCGACAATCCCCAATGCAGGATTTCCAATCAAATCGCCTTTGGCAAATAATAATTCTTCTCTACTACCTAAAACAAAGTTACCATCAGGTAAAAGAATAATACGAGAGTTTGTCCCATCTACTTTTTCTGTAAGAATTACCTCGCCATCATCAACATTAAAGGTAACTGTCTGTTCTAGCAAAGTTCCTTTATCACCTAGCGCATGATATGTAGGGATACTCGGATATTTTGTCATAGAGTTGAGTTTGTTTAACTCGCAACTCCGCAGTGAAAAATCATAACTCATTTAGCATAACCATAAAATACATATTTACAATAATAATACAACTATATTTATAACGTTAATGACTGTCAATTTGCTTAATAAATGTGACTATTCTTTCTACTTCTTGAAAACCTACTTGGCGATGAAATTCATAACTGGCAGTGTTGTCTAATAAAGCATCGGAGGCGATTTCTAAACATCCTTTTTCTCGTCCCCATTGTTGAGCATGTTCAATTAAATATCTACCTATCCCTTGTCGGCGATATTCGCTTTTTAAATAAATTCCTTCTAAATATGCAACGGGACTAGTAGTAGCGCCGGGTACATAATCATATCTCAAAGAGAGATTCATAAAACCAATTGCTATTTCATTGTCATCTGCTATTAAAAATCCTGCTTCCCGTGGAGATTGGAGAATTGTGATTAGAGAATTCCGTCTTTCTTCAGGAGATTCATCTGGCCAAAGTTCTAAGGTGAGATTTAACCATATATCAAAGTTATTTTGGTTAATTGGGAAAATTTTCATGTTTTTTTCTCTTCGGTTAAGATTCGTTTTTATTGTAAGATAAATTCGCCATGATGCAGTTAATATTTATTTGATTAACCGCCAAGTACGTCAAGTACGCCAAGAGAAAAGAAGGGACTTACAAAAAATAAATTACCCAAATTCCGTAGTGCGAGCATCTTGCTCGCTGGTGTTCAAAAGCGAGCAAGATGCTCGCACTACAAATTGATTGGGTATTTCAAAAATTGGATGTCCCGAAGCTATTATTAAGTGCGAGTTTACAGAGAATTGATATAAGATGCAGGCTAATGTATTGAATAATTTTATGGTGCGTTATAACGAAGTTTAACGCACCAGTACAAGTGAGACAATAAATCTAAAATTTAAACACGACAAGCAGCAAAACTTTTACCATTAACTGCACTTCTCATACCCAAAACAACAGCTTTCACACGTTGTTCTGGCGTACCGTGATGGTGTCGGCTACCCCAGTCATAATCACCAATATGATAAGCTAGGCTGGCAATTTCTAGCGTATCGCGTTCGTCAAATACAATGTTAGGAATTAAGCCTAAATACACCCCAGCTAAACAATCTGCTTGTAGTTCTGATATGGGTGTAATTCTAGGTTCAAATCCATAAGCTGTTTGCATAGCATGGGCATATTCATGGGCAACTATATAGGCTAAAGCTGCATCGCCAAAATGATATGCCATTTGAATATCTTGTGTGGTTATATAGACAGTATGGTTTAGTTTACAATACAAACTACCGTAAACTCTTCCACAGCGACTAGGAGTACCTTTGGCAACATCCCAAATTAATCTTGGTGTGGCTTGATAGCCATGAATATGTTGAATCCCTGCATAAACTCCATCAACAACGGCTTTTGGTGCCCATTCTGCTTTTACAGGAATATTTGCTAGTACAGTGCTAAGACTGACTAGTGCTGTTGTCAAGGCTTTGAGTGCTTTCATTGCGTGTGTTTGACTGTTGAACTTAGGGCGAAATTATTCAAAGTCTGATGACGGATTGTTAGCGAAAAAAGTGCTGAGGCTTAAAGAATCTTGAAATATTCATATCTAGACTAGATCCCCGACTTCTTGGAGAAGTCGGGGATCTGAATGAATGCTTGTTATTATATCAAAACAATTTATTTATTTAACCGATAGCAAATAGCTTTATCAAATTGAACCCGAGTAAATGCCGAATCTAAATGAATGGTGGTTTCAGCATTGCCGAGAAATAAGTAACCATCTGGATTTAATTTATGTTTAATTTTTTTTAATAAGTCTTTTTTTGTGGCGGTATCAAAATAAATTAAAACATTGCGTAAAAAAATGACATCTTGTTTGGGTAATGTTATCCAAGATTCTACAAGATTAAACTGGCGAAATTCTACCATCTGTATAATTTCGTTATGAATTTGCCAGTTATTATCTAGTTCTTGAAAATAGCGATCGCGTAAATTGCTCGGTAACCCACGCTGGATTTCTAGCTGGTTATAATAGCCTTGTTTCGCCTTGGCTAAGACTTTATGGGAAAAATCGCTGGCTATTAGCTTTAAAGACCATTTGCTCAGTATGGGAAAATATTCTTTAATCAGCATCGCTATGCTGTAGGGTTCCTGTCCGTTAGAGCAAGCTGCACACCAAATATTTAGCGATCGCTCTCTGCTTCTTTTACCGATTAATTCTGGGAGCACATATTCTTTCAGCGCTTCAAAGGGATAGCGATCGCGAAAAAATGATGTTTCATTTGTTACTAAAGACTCAACTACCTGGCTGTGCAGTTCGCTTAAAGGTTGAGTTTGTAGATAGTTAACTAATTCGCCAATTGATGCATAACCAGCCGTTTCTGCAATTGGTTGTAAATATAGTTCTGCTAAATAGGTTTTTTCGGGTTGTAAAACTACTGCCGATTGCTCGTAAACTAATTGACAAATATATTTAAAATCATTAGTGTTTATACTCATAGTCTGTTTCATCACAGACCTGAAAAAGGTACTTGATTGTCGCAAACGCGGTGGATAATTTCACCTGCTATTCGCTTGAGGGGAAGAACCTCATCGGCTAGCCCAGCATTGACAACAAAACTGGGCATTCCCCAGACTACACTAGTAACTTTGTCCTGAGCTAGTATTTGTCCGCCAGCTTCCCGGATAGCTTTACAGCCATGTAAGCCATCTTGTCCCATACCTGTGAGGATAACTGCGATCGCGCTTTGACTGTAAACTTCAGCTACAGACCTAAATAGTACATCTACCGAGGGACGACAAGAATTTTCTGGTGGTGCTTGATTAATTCCCAGGCGCACCACATCATTGTGACGCTGTACCACCATATGAAAATCTCCTGGCGCAATCCAAGCTTGTCCAGGCTTGATTTCAGTACCAGCAACGGCTTCATCAACATGGATTTGGCATTGAGAATTTAATCTTTCTGCTAATAATTTGGTAAACATTGGTGGCATGTGTTGGACAATCAAAATAGGAACCCGGAAATCGGCTGGAAGTGCGGGAAGTATTTGGGCGAGAGCATTCGGCCCGCCTGTTGACACCCCAATTGCCACAACATCTACCTGTTTTCTACCCTTGGGGATAGCAGGAAAAAGCGAATTAGTAATTGTAGTTTGTAAGGGAAATAAACTATTTCCCAAGGCAAATAACTTAATTTTAGGAATTAATTCCTGAATAATATGTTGGTTACTAGCCTCCACACTTCCTAGATTACTAGGTTTTGTCGCATAATCAGAAGCACCTAAAGAAAGAGCTTCAATGGTCGCGATCGCTCCTGTATAGGTAGAGGTGCTAAACATAATCACAGGTAGTTTGGGATACTTTTGTTTGATCGCTGTCAAAGTTTGTAAACCATCCATCTCTGGCATTTCTACATCCAAAACAATCACATCAGGGTGAAGGTGGGGTATTTTTGCCAAAGCAATACCCCCATGAGCAGCCACGCCCACTACCTCTAGTTCTGGATCGCTGGCTAAAATTTTACTGACGCGACTGCGAACTACCACAGCATCATCAACTACGAGTACCCGGATTTTTAGCATTGGGATGATGGTCAAACCTGTCCATAATGTAGTGTGATTTTGGGGAATTTGAGATGATTTGCTTGCGCCCCTAACTCCAAAGCGCCTCATCTTCTAAACTTTTCAATTGTGACGTTTTCATTAGCTTTATTGATGGCCTGCTCAATTGTAAAATTAATTTCTTGACCATAGGAAACTTCTAAGGTGTGACCATCAGGATCGCGGAAAAAAGCCCAGTAACCGACAGGAAAACCCCAGTCATGGGGCCCATCTATCAACACACCTTCCAAACGCGCCTCATCGCAAAGGCGGTCTATTTCCTCACGAGTTTGACAAGCTACTCCCAGATGGGATGCAGGCGCAAGGGTACATTTTAATTCTGCAACTTGAATTAAAACAATTACAAATGGTCGAGTTAAATCGCTAATCCAAGCAACATCTACATGCTTTGCCTTATCAGTGCGACGATGCACCACTTGCATTGCGGCATACTTAGCATAAAACGATAGACTGCGATCGATGTCGCTTACCCCCAGGGCGATATGAGTAAAGCCTAGATCTGACATTAGCTTTTACCTTTTAAGAAATGAGCAATATCTTCCAGATTAAGATATTGCGAATCGGTACAAGTTTGGCAGAGGGGCAGGGGGCAGGGGGCAAGGGGCAGGGGGCAGGGAGCAGGGGGAATTCGAGTTTTCTGTTCGGAACTCGAAGTTTGCTGTTCGGAACTCAAAGTTTGCTGTTCGGAACTCGAAGTTTGCTGTTCGGAACTCGGAGTTTGCTGTTCAGAACTCGGAGTTTGCTGTTCGGAACTCGGAGTTTGCTGTTCGGAACTCGGAGTTTGCTGTTCGGAACTCGGAGTTCCATGTTCCAAGCTCAAATTATCGCGATTGCAGCTCGATTAATCGCCTTTTTTAGGGGGTAGGTTGGGTTGAGGAACGAAACCCAACACTTGTTGTCTGCGAATGCGAGTGACAAACTCACTAGCAACAAGATGGGGACGAAGCAATTGCATAGTGGGGAAACAACGCTCAATTTCTGCATCAGACTGTGCCAGATTAATGTGAATCATTTAGTCTTGAATAACTTGAGAATTTTGAGTTTTTGGTAATGTTAAAGGTAATTGTGAATCTGGATCTATAGCAAGTTCTGGCGGGTAAGTTTCTCTAGTAGAACTAACGACAATTTCCAAAAACTCTCCCCTTATTTTCTGCCTTGGATGTTTTTCGGTGTAATTGCGGTTCTCGATTGTCTAAATTGCGTGAAAAGCTGGGAGCGATCGCATAAATATTTTCCAGGCGTGCAACTATTAAAAGGCTGACTCATCAATGTCTTCATCCGCAAAAACACCGTCAGGATACTCATTCCGTCAAGGTTCTGTTGCAGAATTACAAGCGCACCACTCTAAATACTCTGGTTGGGTAATTATTTTAATATCTATCTTGGCAATAGTTATCAGTATCAGAACAGTTTTAGAAGCATTTGTCAAGCGATTAGAAATAAATCATAAAGCATATTTATTTGAATATGGCAAACCACCAAATCACTTTTTTGATTGGCAAATACTTTCTTCAGCCATCAAACCAAGTGATTTTCTTGTATTTTTTTCTATGGGCAGTGCAGTTGCCTTTGGCATTGCTCTATACAAACTTTCGGAATATTTAATTGCCCGCAGTTACACTAAAGATAAAGTATGGTTTGTTGAATATCAAAAACAAATTGTTGGTTGGGCATTCATTGTAGTTAAAACTAACTATAATATTTTATCTAACATTTATATTGAGCCTAAACATCGCAGTCAAGGTGTTGGTTCAAAATTACTTTGGCATTGTCTAGAAAATCTCAGTTTACCTGTATATCTAATTTATATTCCTTATCTCAAATCATTTTATGAAAGATTTGGGTTTGTTTCTCTCCCCAATGATGAAAAACCTAGAGAGTTGCGGTTTTCTCCACTCCCGGCAATGGTGTTATTACAACCACCAATTCCCATCAGCGAACAGCAATCAAAAAATTCACCTTTACCGCCGGGTATTTCTATTCGTCCTTTCCAAAATTTTCAAGAACAATGGCAAATTTATCAAACATTTTGGCAGCGACAAAGATTTAGAAAGTCTCTGATTTATATTGGCACAATAATTACTGCACTAGCTGGCGGCAGTTTTGTAGTAATTAGTTTAACTGGAATTATCATCAAAGAATTACTAGGATTAACATGGCTCGCTGAATTTGATTATTCTGTATTAGATTTGCCAGTTTCGGGAATTGCGATCGCTATTTGGTTAATTTCTCTCTTCTTCATCCTGAATCGGTTTATTTTTAGATGGCAAGAGTTACTAATTGAGAAAGATAAACGCCCAATAGGTTACATTCACTTTGGTAAATATAATAACTATTCGATTTTATTGAACTTACATATTGAGGCACAATATCAACCTCAAGAAATGACAAAGTTGATATTAGCTCGAATTCAGCCGCAAATCACCTTACCACTTTACTGTTTATCTTGGCGAAAAGATAAACAGTTTTATAATGGGTTGGGTTTTATTTCCGCTCATCGTCAAGAACTCCCTTTAGAATTTAGAATTATTCAATTGAGCGAGCAAGTATATTTAAAACTCACATCTCAAGCGGCGACAAACATATCTAATCAACTACCGGAAACTATCGCCGCTATTAGCGCCCATCAAACGGTACAGCCAGCAAATCTACCAGTAAAAAAGTCACGCGATCGCAAGTGGTTTTTGATTGGCGATGTAGTCATCTTCCTAGTGATATACATGCTGACACCGCTTTGGCAAATACCGCAAATTTACGCTGATTCACAGCCGCAAACCCCCAAACAAGATATCTCCGCTAATCAACCAGCCATCCCAGCTTGGAAAATACCAGAACATATTGGAGTTTTAGCGATCGCGCCGGATAACCAAACACTCATTAGCGGAAATTGGGACAACAAAATTCAAGTTTGGGATATTAACAAAAAGAGTCTGCAACAAACCTTAAGCGTATTTTCTGGCAAAATTCAATCTATCGCCGTCAGTCCAGATAATCAAAATTTAGTAGTGGGTACATCTACAGGGGTAATTCAAAAATGGGATTACAAAAGCGGCTCGTTAGATAAAACATTGTACCCCGCACATTTAGGAGAAGTTAAAGCTTTAAACATCAGCGCCGATGCTCAAATCTTAGTTACTGGAAGTCCCAAAGATCCAACTGTAAAAGTTTGGAATTTAGCAGATGGTAACTTACTACAAAAAGTTAATTCTCGCGGTTATGTGTTTGCTTTGGCAATCAGCAAAGACAATCAGAATTTATATATCGCTAGCTTGGGCGGTGTGAAAATTTGGGATTTACGTCAGCAAAAATTTGTCCAAAGCTGGGCGGCGCATTCTCGCGAAGTTGAGGTAATCGCCCTCAGTCCTGATGGTAAATTTATTGTCACTGGCGGTAGCGATCGGCAAGACTTAAGTACAATTTGGATGGTGAAAGTTTGGGATGCGCAAACTTTGAAACTCTTAAAAACATTGCCTGGTTATTCTACATTCTTAACATCTTTAACCGTTACACCTGATAGTCAAACAATCATTTTTAACGATTGTTGTTCTACAAATATATGGAATTGGCAAAATAACAAATATATTTCTTCTGTGGATGGACTAAAACATAATGCTGTCCTCACTCCCGACAGTTTAAATTTGATCGGTGCAGCATCCGATCGCCAAACCATCACCATCAAAGATTTAAATAGTATCTTGCAACTTAAGACAAATCAATAATTCTCAGGGCTATCAGATCCCCGACTTCTTAAAGAAGTCGGGGATCTGACCACTCCGCAGGGTAGTGCGCTAAGGAAGAGAAAAGAAGAAGAAACTTACCCCACAGAATCAATCAGACAGACTACTAGCCCCTAGCCCCTATTTACTAATCTCTGTGAAATATCTGAGTTGTGCAAAACATCTCGGACGTACTATAACGTATGTACTCAGGTTGTAAATCTTGAGCCAGCATTACAGTAAGTTCCCGTTGAAGTTTAGTTTTAAACTCAAAAAAATATGGCTCCGCCCCTCTCGCCCGCCCAAGAACCTTTTGATACCAGCGCTACATCTAAAGGTAAGCGCAAACTCTCACCACGTTTATTAATCCCATTAGGTTTATTACTCACAGGTATTGGTGTTTTCACCTCTTATGTAATCACATCTCGTTCTGCTGCTAAGACAATCCGAGTTACTGGACGAATTGAAGGCTATCAAACTGATATTGGCGCTAAAGTTGCAGGGCGCATCACCTCGGTAGCTGTGCGCGAAGGGGAGACGGTGCGAGAAAAACAGGTAATTGTTCAGTTAGATGATGCAGAGATTCAAGCACAACTCAAAGGTGCATCGGCGCGTGTAGATGCGATGCAAAAACAAGAAGAACAAGCAAGATTACAAATCAGTTTTCTCCAAAGCCAAATCGAAGAAAATCAAATCAGCTTAAAACAAGCTGTAGAAGATGCTAAAGGACGAATTTTACAGGCGGAATCATCAGTAGCTTCCAGCCAAGCCCAACTCAGTCAAGCGATCGCCAATGTAGAACAAGCCAAATCTGAGTTAAAATTAGCGCAAATGAACCGCGATCGCTACATCAAATTAGTTAAACAGGGCGCTATTACCAGACAACAATTCGATCAAGCCCAAGCAAACTTAGAAAGTGCATTAGCTAATCTCAAATCCCGCCAAGCAGCCGTAACTTCTTATCAAAAATTAGTCAATTCTGCCCAAGGACAATTAACCCAAGCTCAAAGTGTGGGGTACAATTCCTCCATTCGCAACGTTCAATTAAATGGTTCAAAGACGCAATTAGCGCAAACTCAGCTAAAACTCTCTACAGCCCAAGCTGATGTACTTAATGCTAAAGCGGCTGTAGAAGAAATCAAAGCGAAAATTGCTAATCTCACAGTCACTAGTCCAATTAACGGCGTAGTTGTCAGTCGCAATGTAGAACCTGGAGTAGTTGTCACCACTGGTAAAACTTTACTTACCTTAATCGATCCTAATACAGTTTATCTGCGTGCTTTTATTCCCCAAGGTATGATTGGTAAAGTCCGTGTTGGTCAACCAGCTAAGATATTTTTAGACTCAGCTATCAAACAACCCCTAAAAGCCAAGATTGCGGCGATTGATACCCAAGCATCTTTTACCCCGGAGAATATTTACTTCCAACAAGACCGAGTTAAACAAGTATTTGGTGTCAAAATTACCATTGATAACCCGGCTGGATTCGCTAAACCCGGAATGCCGGCGGATGCTGAGATTGATATTACAGCAAATTAGGGGAATGAGGGAGAAGGGAAGGGGGATAAGGAGGACAAGGAGGACAAGGGAGACAAGGAGGAGGCGCTGTTTGGTGAAATTAGCTTGGAAGTTGAGGTTTCTTGCTTGGGAGTTGAGGTTTTGAACTCGAAAGTTGAGGCTTTTTACTCGGAAGTTAAGGTATTGAACTCGGAAGTTGAGGCTTTTTGCTTGAAAGTTGCGCCTTTGAACTCGGAAGTTGAGGTTTTGAACTCGGAAGTTGAGGCTTTTTACTCGGAAGTTGAGGTTTTGAACTCGAAAGTTGCACCTTTTTGCTCGAAAGTTGCACCTTTTTGCTTGGAAGTTGCGCCTTTGAACTCGAAACTTGCACCTTTTTACATGAAAATTCCTCTTTGGAACATCAAACTCCAAGCAAAGGGCGGGGAAACCCCGCCCCTACCCATGACAAATGACCAATGACTATTGACTATTGACCATTGACCATTGACTATTGACCATTGACAAATGACAAACGTTGTAATTCGGGTGGAGGGTTTAAATAAACGTTACGGTAAATTAGTCGCCGTGAAGGGAATTGATTTTACCGTCAACCAAGGAGAAATTTTTGGCTTAATCGGCCCTGATGGTGCGGGGAAAACTACGACATTTCATATTTTAAGTGGGGTGATGGAAGCATCAGCCGGGAATATCCAGATATTAGGTAAACTTCCTCGCGATGCGCGTTTAGCTATTGGCTACCTGACTCAGCAATTTTCTCTGTATCTTGACCTTAGTATTGACGAAAATCTCCGCTATAGTGCGGGCTTACGTGAAGTTTCTGAGGATATTTTTGTTCAGCGTCGCAATAAATACCTGCGATTAATGAGTTTAGAGAAATTTGGCGATCGCTTGGCGGGTCGTTTGTCTGGTGGGATGAAACAAAAGCTGGCTTTGTGCTGTGCGTTGATTTCTCAGCCGCAAATTTTGTTATTAGATGAACCGACAACAGGTGTAGATCCCGTATCGCGACGGGAATTTTGGGATGTATTAGCGGCGATCGCTGCTGAGGGGGTGACGGTAGTTGTTGCTACACCATATTTAGATGAAGCCGAAAGATGCGATCGCATTGCTTTAATGTACGCAGGCGAAATTCAGCAAATTGGTACTCTGTCCCAGTTACGCGAAAGCTTGGGTTTACAGCGTTTAGAAGTTCGCACCAATAATATTGCCGCCGCCGAGCGAGTCTTGCACGATGCTAGTAATAATCTGCAAACATCAATTGTCGATGTGCAAACCTTTGGCGATAGATTAGATGTATTAGTTCGCGATGCTGTCAAAGCAAGCGCCTCAGTTGAGAAAATTTTTGCCCAACAGCAACTACAACTTAATAACATTCAACCAGCAGATGCAACCCTAGAAAATGTATTTGTCTCCCGTCTCCGTGCATCGGGAAATGACCCGGAATTTATTGCTTTTCCTCGGACAAAAACAGGGGCTAGGGATGAGAAAATAGCTAATGATGCTCATGATTTATCTGTGGCGATTGGTGCCAATAAATTAAGCAAAGTATTTGGTGATTTTCAAGCAGTTAAAGGTGTAGATTTAGAAATTCGCCACGGGGAAATTTATGGATTATTAGGAGCAAATGGCGCAGGTAAGACGACAATTATTAAAATGCTCTGCGGCTTGCTAGAACCAACATCAGGCAAAATATCCTTAGCGGGAGAAACGCAGAATTTACGCAGCAGTGCCTTAAGAAAACGCATTGGTTACATGAGTCAAAAGTTCACACTTTACGATGATTTAACTATTATTCAAAACTTAGAATTTTATTGTGGTGTTTATGGAGTAGCCAGACATTTACGCCACAGCAAAATCGACTGGGTATTAAGAACTTGTGGCTTAGTTGGTAGAGAAAACATGCTCACCGGACAACTACCAGGAGGATGGAAACAGCGAGTAGCCTTTGGCGCTTCCGTGATGCACGAACCAGAGATATTATTTCTCGATGAACCGACATCAGGAGTAGATCCCTTAGCGCGGCGTCAATTTTGGCGGTTAATTAACGAGTTTGCGCGAGATGGAACAGCCGTATTAGTCACCACCCATTATTTAGAAGAAGCCGAACAATGTAACCGCATGGGCTTTATGGTAGCCGGGGAAATGGTAGTACAAGGTTCCCCCAGCGAAATTAAAGCCGCCCAACCCGGACAGTTAATAGAAATAGTCACAGATAGAACTCAAGACGCATCTGATTTACTCAAAACACATTTAGCAGCTTGGCGAGTGTCAATTTTTGGCGATCGCCTCCACTTAGTCCTCGACTATCCCGACGCAGATATCCCCCGAATTCGCTCAATTTTGCAAACAGACCGCATAAATATACAATCCCTCCGCCCAATCCCCTTTTCCCTCGAAGATGCTTTCATCGGCATAGTCCAACGCACAGAGGAAGGGGCTAGGGACTAGGGGTTAGGGGCTAGAGGGGAAGGGAAGGAGGACAAGGAGGACAAGGAAGACAAGGAAGAAATTAACAAATGCCCAATGCCCTATGCCCTATGCCCAGAATTCTATCCCAATGTCGTAAAGAGTTAGCCCAATTTAGACGCGATCGCCTTTCGTTAGCGCTGGCTTTTCTCTTACCTTTAATGACTTTAATTATTTTTGGATTTGTGATTCGTCTAGAATCAAAAAATATTCCGATATTTATTCAAGATTTTGATAACAGTCCCCTCAGTCGCTCTTATATTGATCGCTTATTTGCTACGAATCAATTTGAACCAATTCATAACTTTAAATTTCCCCTGTTTAATTCCCTCAATAAATCTCAAGTTGAAATCTCTAATCCTCAAGAAGCGATTGATCAAGGACTTGCCAAAGCTGCTGTTATTATTCCCCCTGATTTTAGTCGGCAGATTAAATCCGATTTACCTATAAATATTCAAGTATTAGTTGATGGAACAGATGTGAATAATGCCAGAATTATTAAAAATAGTATTCAAGCAACAACCAGATTCTTTTTAAGAGATTCTGGACTACAATCCTCATTTGATAAAATCGTCGCCCATATCCGCCTGTGGTTTAACCCTGGGAGAAAAGAATCATTATATATAGTCCCTGGAATTTATGCAGTAATTCTTTGGATTTATCCCTCATTATTAACAGCAGTTGCAATGGTGCGAGAAAAAGAGAAAGGGACAATTTTACAAGTTTACGCCTCTAATCTCACTGCTGAGGAATTACTGTTAGGAAAAGGCTTGGCTTACCTTTTAATTGGCATTAGCGAAGCTGTATTAATTATGGTGATGAGTGCAATTATTTGGCAATTAAGCTTTGCCGTAGAACCAACACCATTAATCATCGGCACACTCATCTTTTTAATTGATAGTGTGATGTTTGGTTTATTAATTGGCGTGCGCGTCAATAATCAAAATTCTGCTGTGCAAGCTGTCGCCTTAGTCGGCTTTTTAACAGCTTTACTACTCTCAGGATTTATTTATCCTATCAGTAATATTCCTTTTCCCCTATCCTTATTTTCTGCGATTATTCCCGCCCGTTATTATATTGAAATTACTCGCGATGCTTACGTGCGCGGTACTGGTTGGGCTGGTGTTTGGTTCGCCATCCTCATGCTAATTATCTTGGGCTTTTTACTATTTAATATTGCCCTACGAATCTTAAAGCGAATGCAGTTATCTTCCTAGATCCCCGACTTCTTCAAGAAGTCGGGGATCTGAATAATTATTAATTACTATCCAATTTGGGTTGATTAATTTCTTTGCTTTTAGCCTCAGCAGCTTGATATGCATCTAAATAATTCTTCCCACCCAACATGACATCACCATAATATTCATAAGGTGGATCGCCATAAATGGGTAGGGGGTCATCTTCGGGATAATCTTCTTCAGATTCCTCAATAATGGCTTTGAGTTTCTTGATAGAAAAGATTTCTGCGGGGAAGTAGTAAAGGTTCTCTGGTTTTTTTTGCAGATGCGGGAGGTTGGGATCGACAATTGACTCGTCTAATTCAATCCAAGCATGTTCAACAGGTCGGTATGGCTGACCGGAAAACACGACAAACCCCTGGACATACTTTGCTTTCTCAGTCGCCAGTGCTGCTTTGTAAGCATTCTCAAAGGTTTTTTTGGCTTTGCTTTTGATGCGTTGAGAAATTTCAAGCGAAAGCGCCGCATCCAATGGTTTATTCATCCGATCGCAACTAGTCAAGCAGATACTTCAACATCCTAGCATTGAATGGGATGGTCAGTAGTTTTACAGTTTCCAACCCCTGACTAATGACCAATGACCAATGACTAATGACAACCTTTGCCAGTATTTTCGTTACGCCGACCTACTTAGTTTGTTTGACATCATTAGCGATCGCGCCAATTAAATTTAACTTGCTGAAAATTTCTCTAGCATCCATGAGTTCGCTTTGAGTTACCTGACCAATCCGCCCAACTAACACAATGGCATTACACAAAGATGCCATGATTCTGGCATCAACCTTATTTAAAATTGCTGGAGCATCAATTAACACTAAATCGTAGGTTTGTTCAAACAATTCAATAATTTCTTTCATCCGCCCTGAACTGAGTAGCTTAATAGCGTCTTCTGGTGCGGGGCCAGCAGTTAAAACATCAATGTGGGGATGAATTGGTTGAATATACTCAGCAACTGGATTATTACTTTCATCAACTAATAACAGAGATAAACCCCAATCATTAGACAGATTTAATTTTTGATGCAAGTTAGGATGCTGCAAATTAGCATCAATTACTAATACGCGACGATGCATATGAGATGCGCTCGCAGCCAGCCCCAAAGCTAAGGTTGTTTTTCCTTCACCTGCTAGGGTTGAAGTCAACATCAGCGATTTAAAAGCCAGAGGATAATTAAATAATTGAATATTTTGATAGACTAAATCAAAATATTCGTGGTCTGGCAAACTAGGGATAGTTTCTACTAAACTTGCCATTGATTCTTGATGCTTAAATGGTGTCAAAAATCGTCTTTTACGACCCTTGTTAGTAATATTCGGTACTGCTCCTAATAGTCGCAGATTTGTCAGCTTTCTTAATTGTTGTGGCGAATAAATCACATCATGAAATATTTGCCAAATTAAAGCTGTAATCATTCCTAAAATCGGCCCGGTTATTAAAGCTCCACCTAACAACAACAACCTACCACTACCGATATATGTTCCCTTCTCTGGTGCTTCTAATAATTGCCAATCAAATCCAGTTTGCGCAATTGTCATTCCTAAAGACTGTTGCTGCTGCAATAATTGTTCCAATGTTTGACGACTGTTTCTCACATCTGGTATTAACCGATTATACTCAGCTATAATGCTAGGATACTTGCTTAATTCAACACGTAATTTTTGTTCGGCTTCAACTAAACTTTTTTCATTAGCTATCAGTCCTAATGAAGTAGTTTGTATTTGATTTAATTCTTCTACTAGCTTTAAATCAACCCCAGTAATTTGTCCGGAACTAGAATTATTTGTATTGGTATCATTTGCTTCTGCGGATCTTCCTACCTCTTGTCGCAGTAAGGCTAATTGGCTTTGGCGTTGCTGTTTGAGGGTTTCGATTACAGGAGAATTTTCTGTATATCGTAACCTTTGTTGTGAAAGTTCTAATTCAGTTTTTTGAACTTCATTCAGTAAAGTTTGGTAGCGGGGTGATTGGCTTAACCGCGAAGAAACTATACTTTTTTGGGATAAAGACACCATTTTTCGCTGTAGTTCGGCTTGGCGTGCTTTGATGTCTTGAATTTGGGCGCGAGTATTTTGTAATTGTTTTTGAATATCCGCTAAAGATTGCAGCAGAATTTTGCTTTGTACTTCTGGATCGACTAAATTATACTTTTTGCGAAATTTTTCTAATTTCTGTTCCGATTGGCTAACTTGTTTTCTAACTTCGGGTAAGCGAGTGTTCACATAAGCCAGCCCTTGATTTAATCGTTCTTTTTGTTCTTCAATGTTGTAATTGTGATAAACAGTTTGTAGTGCTTGCAACACTTTTTGAGTTTTAACTGGATCTTTATCTTTAAAAGAAATCTCAAATATTTGATTGTTTAGATCGTTAATTCCCGTTGCAGTTTTTATCTGAGTGACATTTAACGGCGATTTTTCATATTGTCCTGGTTTACCTTTAATATCTTCTAAAGTAATGTTGGGATAATTAGGACGCAGTAAATCTACAGCTTTTTGAATTAATGGAGAACTTTCCATCATTTTTTGTTGGGCTGTATAGTCTACAACTTGAACTTTGAGATCTTCAGTTCCCTGACTATCTGTTTTTCCCTGAACCTTATTTCCATCTAAGCCTGGATCTAACTTGGAACTTACCAGTATTTGCATCGAGCTTTGGTAATTTGGTTTCGTCAAGATAGCCAAGATGCTAGCCACAGAGATAACTGCACAGGAAATACCTAATATAAGATAACGTCTGTAATACAGAATTGTAGTGAGTTGTTTGATATCAATCGCGTTTGGTGAAGAGTTATTGAGCATTTGCCCTTGCTTCAGACTACTGTTAGTCACTATACAAATCCTCTAATCTTTAAATAATAAATCAGGAAGATTTCGCTGGAATCTGGAAGAAGTTAAATTTGATTAAACTGTAGACGACATTTTAGTCCAAAGGATTCCCGATCTGCCAGATAAATCATTTTTAATTATTTTACGTATAAGCAATGTAGTTAATATTTTTTAATGTAAAATAATTAAAGTTATTAAATTATTTTTTGTGGCTGTAATTGATACTAAATATCTGATGCCAACAGCTATATTAATTAGCTAATCAAGCGTTTGCACACATTTTTTAAATATAAAAATTTGTATAATTAGCTTCTAGATATTTACTACTGTACTTCAGTAGTAAATATTGATAATGTAGCTATTATTTTTGGATATTATAGCAATTCTAAATGAGTTATAAAGACTTATCTTCCTTGTCCCCCTTCCCTTGTCCCTTTTATTTGAATATCAAATAGGATTGCTATATTGTTGATTGTGATTAAACTAGTACCGCTACGCTGAAGTAAAAAGTCAATCGCATCGCATCGCATCCCGTCCCCATTAATCCTAATGCTAGACTGGGGTACATTTTTGATGCTCTTTTTTGCCTTGATGGACAATCTCGCAACTGGGGAAAATTTAGTGGCGTAGGGTTCCCAGTTGCGTCAATGTTCACAGTCTCGGTTTTTTGTGAGCGATCGCTCGACATTCAAGACAGTCGCTACAATTATTCTTAACTGAACCTTATTGCCCTATATTTACCAAAATCATGAACCAGCACAGTAGGGTGCAGGCTGTTGAGAGGTTATATAAGTCACATCAGGCGCTTGTTTAACTAATTCCACTGCACCATTAGCATTAACTATCCACCCTTGCGCCTCAACTATTCGAATAGCCTTATCATTATTTTCGGGTAGATTTACTTTGTTAATTCCCCTAGCGGCTTCTACACCATTATTTTGAGCAATTACAGTAAAGTTGCGTAAATCATGCCAAGAATTTTGACTGTTGAGGATGTGAGTAGGATTTTGTGGTAATCCATCTCTTCCTGTAATCACAAATTGATTGTCGCGGTTGCGCTTACAACTAGCAACTACTTGCTGAGAAACATCGATTAAATCTTGCGGTAATTCTTGGATACTAATTTTAGTATCTGCATCTGGGTTAGTTACAGTTACAATCCCATCAACTCCAAATTGCGAACTCGCATCAATTTCACTATCGGGCGTTAAAAATATTCCATTAGTGGAAATAAAAATATTACCACCATTCCCCAAAACAGCATTAGCGCGGATATCGCTATTATTTGCACCGACAACAAACTGGGAATTAATAAAAATATCACCACCACCCCCTGTACTGTCGGTAACGCTACTACTAATTAAACTATTGTTACGTAATAACAGTAAATTACTATTCAGCTTAATTGAACCACCACCCGATTGAGTGGAAGTAGCGATAACTTGACTTTCATCGGTGCGAATTCGGTTAGCATCAATAAAGATATCACCAGCTAAACCTGAACCAATACTACTAGTACTAATAAATGCGCCGCTATTTAATTCTAACAAATTAGTATTAGCGCGAATTGTACCGCCATTGGCAGTACCTCTAGTTTCGGCAGTAATTGCACTACCATTACTAGCCATAATTGACGATTGAATATTCAGTTGAATATTACCACCACCACCTTTCCAAGTTGATGCATTAATACTACTGGGTATTTCTGAATTATTATTCAACATTTCTAACCAGATAGCATTAATTTGAATATCACCTGCTGCACCATCTCCAGGGGGAATACTTTGATTACGACTGCGATAATTACTTGCAGCAATAGTTGCGCCATTAGCGATGGTTATTTTTTCAGTATTAATAGTTAATTTACCACCATTTCCCTGACTAATCACCTGGCTATTAGCGTTATTAGTAGCATTACTAAATATGCCACTACTAGCATTAGATATAAAACCATCTAAACTAATATCTTTTGCCTGAATAATCAATTCTCCAGCGTCACCTTTTCCAAAAGTGCTAGTGGCAATTTGTCCAGCATCTTTTAAAGATAGAGTATCGGTATTAATGGTTAATTTACCACCGTTACCTGTGCCGTTTGTTTGAACATCAGCAGCAATAATTGTCGGTAATGTATTACCTTCTTTACCCTGAATTTCTATATTTTTAGCATCAATAGCTATCTGTCCAGCATTCCCTGAGCCGTTAGTTTTAGAAACTATAGCACCACCATCAAATAACCTTAAATTTACTGTGTCTATTCTTAGTATCCCACCATTACCAGTGGCATTTTTTGCAACATTACTAAATAAGCCACTAGCAAATTTTCCGGGAACTGTGCCACTAATTTCTATATTGTTAGCAATAACTTCTACTTTACCAGCATTCCCACTTAGATTAGTATTATTCCCAATCTGCGCCCCATCTTTTACTGCTAAAGTATCGGTTTTTAAATAAATATTACCACCATCTCCATTAGAGTAAGTTGTCGCTAATAAAAGGCTAGCAGATTCTTCAAAAGCAGCACCGATGAGTTGGGTTTTTTTGGCAGTAATATTAATATCCCCAGCCTTACCGCCACCCGGCCAACTAGTAGTTGAAATTTGCGCGCCATCACTAATTAAGAGATTATCAGTAACAATATTAACTTTGCCAGCATCCCCACCACCAGAATCAGTATTAGCAAATATCCCACTTGGCCCTAAAGGCCCGCCAAAAATTAGTTCTATATCGCTAGCCTGGATATTAACTGTCCCGCCAGTTCCTAAGCCAAAGGTATTGCTACTAATTTGTCCGCCATCTGTAGCAATTAATTTGTTAGTAGTAATATCAATGATGCCACCATTACCTGTTGCGCCTGTAGAAACATCAGTAGAGATAATAGTAGATAATCCTGAATCGGGATTAGAGCCATTTACTTGTAGCAATTCTCTGGCATTAATCTGGATTTTACCTCCATTTAAACTGCCTTCAGTATTGGCTAAAATTGCTGAACCATCAGTTATATTTACATTTTTACCTATTATTTGAATATTACCGCTTCCTGCTCCACTGACATCAATAGAAGCGGCTTGATTCAAGTTAATATCCAAAAAATTATTAACACCTGGATAACTTAAAGCTAAACCGGAATTGCTGGAATTAATGGTGACTAAACTATCTTTAACAGCACCAATCTCTACTCTACCTTGAGCAGCAGTCACATTACCACCTACGAGAGAAACTTCACCGCCGACTAATGCTAAAGTTTGCCCAGATGGTACCGCTATTCCTACAGGTCTATTCTTTCTAGAAGTGGCAAAAAATTCATCAAGAAATAGTTTATTACCATCTCCATTGACGATAATTGCACCGGGATTTGCGCCATACTGTAAACCTACAGGAGTATTGATAGTTAATAAAGGTGCTGCTTGGGGATTCACTGCACTATAAATACTCCCATCGGCAAATTTAATACTATCAGCAGTGCTAGCAACAAAGGAACCACCAATATTTAAAGCGGCGTTAGCACCAAAAACAATACCATTGGGGTTAATTAAAAATAAATTGGCAGTACCATTAGCCCGAATTAAACCATTAATCTCCGAAATAGAACCACCAGTAACACGACTAATAATATTAGAGACATCTACATCATTTTTAAACCAAGCTGTGGTGTCTTTGAGGACAGAAAACTGTGAAAAACTATGAAATAAGTTACTACCTGATTTGGTTCCGCCAGTAATTTCCGTGGTATTACCGACAGTAGCCGTTGTTGATGGGGAAGCGATTGTATTATCGGGAACAATCTGGGCAGTAACTACAATTGGAGTTAGAGAAACTGAGGATAAAATATAAAATAAAAGAATTTTGAATTTAGGATTGTTGACTATCCAGAGATTGTCCCGAAAATTGTTTACCTGATGATTCATAGATTCTAAATTAAATCTCTTCCCAAGAATTACTATTTCATATTGCCCATAAACTATGTTTAAATAACATTCTTGTACAGAAGCAGGGTTTTTGAATCTTTTAAATGCTATAACCACAAATAACCCCAACTTTTAATCAAAGCTGGGGTTCTGAGTCAGTAGTTTTTCTGATTAATTCAATCAACAATCGGTGCAGATAACCTACACCGATCGCTAATACGCTTAAATTAAACATTCTATTGTCTTATGCCAATGCTGAAGCCTGTGGTTTTGCAAAAATCATGCGTCCTGCTGTAGTTTGCAAAGCACTGGTGACTACAACTCGTAGTTCTCCACCTACATAACTACTACCTTCTTCTACGACAACCATTGTGCCATCATCAAGGTAGCCGATTCCTTGGCTGGGTTCTTTTCCTTCTTTGAGAATTTTTAAATCTAGGTTATCGCCTGGTAAGTAGGTAGGACGAACCGCGTTAACTAAATCGTTGACATTCAATACAGGGACTTTCTGCACGCTAGCAACTTTCGATAAATTGTAATCGTTAGTCAGCAGCGTGGCGTTAATTTCTTGGGCAAATCGTACCAGCTTGGCATCGACTGTGGAAATATCTTCGTAATCTGCTGGGTTAATGAGAATGCGATCGGGATAAGCTTCTTTAATGCGGTTGAGAATTTCTAATCCTCTTCTTCCCCTTACCCGCTTTTGGTCTTTACTCGCATCGGCTACTTGTTGCAATTCTTGCAACACAAACTGCGGGACAATAATTTGTCCTTCTAAAAAGCCGGTTTCTAAAAGTGCTTCAATCCGACCATCAATAATACAGCTAGTGTCTAAAACTTTCGTATTGGCAGGTTTGAGAGTTCCTTCCGCTACCATAGTTTCTACGGTGTTGGGATTGATAAATCGCAACAAACCTCGCCCGTGGGTATCAGCCAAATTCATCCCAGTCACTGACAGAATAATACTGCCGACAACTGCAACTAAAGGCTTAATAAAACTAAAATCCGGGGGGATAGGTAGCAAAAATAGCGGAGCTAGCATGAGGTTGGCTAATAATAGTCCAATCACCAAACCGATCGCCCGCGTTAGAATTACTTCCAGAGGCATTTCTCTGACTTGTGCTTCTAAGCGACGATAGGTAGTTTGAAAACTCAACCCCACTGCACCGCCAATAATAGCGGCAAAAACGGCAACAACTAAGCGTAAAGCTTCTATGTTTGTTACCCGGTCTAGCGAACCATTGGGTAGTAGTTCAATGCTATAGAACCCGATCCCCGATGCTGCTAGGATAAATGAGAGAATAATAATTGCATCTAGCATGGTTTTTTGGTTTTTCCTGCAACTGTATTAACCGAAAGAGTTTAAGTATTTTTTATTTCATCTGCAAATGAGATTGATAAATGTTTACTTAACTCTAGGGGTTTAAGCAGGCAATATCTGCAAATATTATAACGAAATAGTTTTACCTTCATATTCTTAATTGTTTTGTTGTAAAACGATAAAACTTGTAAATAAACTACTAATTTTTATTGTCGGTAATTCTCTGGATGATTAATTTTATTATTTCTCACAATGGATAAAAAACTTAATTTTGATAGCCTTCCCAGTTCTGCTTACGTGCATATTCCTTTTTGCAGACGGAGGTGCTTTTATTGTGATTTCCCGATATATGTTGTGGGCGATCGCGCTCGTGGAGAAACATCTGGTACTATCTCCCAATATGTAGAGCTGCTAATTCAAGAAATCAGCATCACCCAGTCGTTTGGTCAACCTTTAAAGACGATTTTTTTTGGTGGTGGTACTCCTTCACTATTGGCGATAGACCAGTTACAGCAAATATTAGCAGCCTTAGACAGGCGTTTTGGTATTTTACCAGGGGCGGAGATTTCAATGGAAATCGACCCAGGGACGTTTGATTTAGCACATATAGCTGGTTACCGCAGTTTAGGGGTAAATCGGGTAAGTTTGGGCGTACAGGCGTTTCAAGCAGAGTTGCTGAAAGTAGCAGGGCGATCGCATACAATTGCAGATATTTTTGCAGCTGTAGAGTTAGTCCGCAAAGTCGAGATACCCGAATTGAGTTTAGACTTAATTTCTGGGTTACCGCATCAGTCTTTAGGAGATTGGCAAGATTCATTAGCAGAAGTAGTGGCGATCGCACCTACCCACATCTCAATTTATGACCTTACCATAGAGCCAGGTACAGCTTTTGGGCGTTACTACCAACCCGGTGCGAGTCCCTTACCCACAGATGAAACTACAGTGCAAATGTACCAAATGGCACAGCTAGCTTTAACATCTGCTGGTTACGAACATTACGAAATCTCTAACTACGCACAATCAGGTCATCAATGCCAACATAATCGAGTTTATTGGGAAAATCGCCCTTATTATGGCTTTGGTATGGGCGCAGCTAGCTACATTGACGGAAAACGCTTCACTCGTCCCCGTAAGACTAAAGAATATTATCAATGGGTAGAAGGTGGTTGTGTAGTCGATTGTGACGTTACACCAGTTAATGAAGTTTTGTTAGAAACTTTAATGTTAGGCTTGCGTTTAGCTGAAGGTCTAAGTTTAGCAGCATTAACGGCAAAATTTGGTGCAGAACAAGTCAAAGAAATTCGCCAGTTTTTACAACCTTACTTAGATAAAGGTTGGGTAGAGATTATCAGGGAAAGATTGCGTTTAAGCGATCCCCAAGGATTTTTATTTTCTAATGTAGTTTTGGCAGAGTTATTTGCAGAATTTGGTGAATGAACGAGCATGTATTCGGCATCAGTGATATCTACAGCGCTAATTTTCGGTTTATTTCTTGAGGATTTCAGATTTAATGGCAAATTTCAGATAATTTACCAGTTGTTGTGGTATATTTAGCCTCAAACATGGTTTGAGTGTTTTAAAGAACAGGGTGAATCTCGTAGATATACAGACTGTTACTGGTGCGATCGCCGTTTCAGAACATGTTGTAAATATGGCGTCAGCTTTGCCATGTCTATTTTAGTTAGACAAAATTAGTGCGATCGCCTAATTTTTTCATGTCCCTTGGCAATCTTACTTACTATTGAGCCTATCCTAGTTTGTCTGATATCAGTCTCAAGAAAAATTTCTTCACCACTTGCAGCACGAGGTAACTCTGTGAGGTATGTAGATTAAGTAGAGCGCGATAATCAATAGCAAGAGTCACAAAGGAATTGGAAAATGCAAATATTTCGATATTTAAGGCGATTTTATCCATTATTTCCCATGCCTTTAACGAGGGTAGGAATCGCACTACTGTTGTTAATCTGCTCAATCGTTCCCGAAAGCGCGATCGCCACCCCCACAAATAAACAAAAGGGTTGTCTTGACGATAATTCTCTCAAGATGGCATTAACTCCTTACGTGTGGTACGTAGTATTTGATCGAGATGGCGCTTCCATAAATCTGCGCTCAGAACCAACCATCAATTCCCCTGTTAAACATCGTGCAACTTCTCAAACACCAGTGTCTGTTCGTGAGCAAGTTGCTACAGAGGATGGTTACTGCTGGCTTCGCGTGCAGGTTGTGAAATCTGATATTACAGGCTGGGTAAGGGGTGATTTACTCCAAGAATTTGGTGATTGAACCATGAAATACTCTACACAATTTGTTTTGTTATTGGCGATCGCTACTTTTTTACCAGTTTTTACGATAACGCCTATTGTCGCCAAAAGTTCCTGCGACGACACAACTCAACAAATTCCGCCATCTTCCAAACTGCGCGAAATTAAGCTTAATAATTATGGCGTTGTCTTCAAAATTCCGGCAAACTATCGCACTACTATTAATAGGCAAAAAAAGGGTGACTATATAGATATTTTTAGTCCTGCTGAATATCAATATGTGGAATGTCTAACGCGCAATTCTATTGGTGGAGATGTCGATTCTACTGCGGGAATAACAATTATTCCCACAGATGGTAAGTATCAAAATGTTTCTGAATTTGTCAATTCAGGGTTAACAGACAATTTTAATTTTTATCGCCTGCTCAAAAAAACTAAGATTGCTGGTCAACCAGCCCTAATTTACGAATTTACTCATAGAAAGGGCTTGATTACAGCAATATTTTTATCACCTGATAAACAATTAGGTATTGCCATCGATACTTTGAACGACGACAATAATCCAGTTATCAGTCGAATTTTTGATGGCATATTAACTAGTTTCAAGTTTGGTAATAAAACTGCTGAATCTCAAACTAGACAAACTACTGCATCAATCGCTCAAGTTACGCCTAAACTTGCAATCTCGACAACCAAACCCAAAGGCTGTGTTGACGATAGAGAACTTAAAAAAGGGCCATTGGAATTTTACATCATACATGACCCAGAAAATTCTGCTAATAACTCGCCTGCTGCAATTAGAATTCGAGAACAACCAAGCACTAAATCTGCTATTTTGCATGTTGCATCTTCTGGAAATCCGGTAATTATTTATCAGCAAGTCGTTATAGATAACTATTGCTGGCTCAAAGTAGATGTCACAAGTGTCAGCAAGAACGACCCAACATCTTATATTACTGTCAGAGGTTGGGTACGCGGTGATTTTGTGATACCCAGTCAAAATATATAAATCTATATAAACTACAAAGATGGAGGATGTTTCATGCAAGTTTACATTCCAGAAAACCTACATTTATTTAAAGCTTCTACTCCCATATATGGAAAATGTGAAATAGAATTTGAGGCAATTACAGGTATTGTTATGAGTAAAGAAGAACGAACTACAACAAGAGTTTATGGAAGTAGTAGCGGTGTTGGTAGTTCTGTGTCAGTCAACCAAACACTATGGATGCAGTTTGAAGATGGTACTGAGAAATGTATTGATTTTCAAAATACTGAGGATAGAATAGCTAGACCTGGACATTATCTCACTCTTTTAATTGCGAAAAATTTACGACGCAATAGAAGCTTATATATTGCTTTTTTGAACCACGCTACCAGAGATTTTGGCTATTTTCAATATCAGTTTCGTAAAGTGATTTGGAGAAATTTGTTATGGGATAAAAAAACCTGCTCTATATTAGGATATTCAACAATTTTAGGCTTGATAGTATCTTTTATATTTTCTTTTCTCCGTGTAATATATTTTTCAGATAAAGATAGCCAAGGACTTGCTGCACAATGGGGAGTGCCATTAACTATTATATCTCTTGGATTATGCCTCTCCATTATGTTTATTCCCATGAGTCTTATTTGCCTTTCAATCAATACATCATCAGACGTAAACAATGTAAATAAAAGTTTTGGCAATCACATCAATAAGATTATGGACAAAATTCGAGAACAGCTAATAGCAATTTAGATACTTTTACTATATTTAAATTGAGCGCGATCGCCAATAGGAAAATGTGTTTGTATAAGAAATAATACAGCCATAAAATTTGTTACGAATGTTACAGTATCGTTTTAAATCAAACAACACTGTAACAGTAATCAATCAACATTATCAACTGACAATCAACAGGAATATCATGTTAAAAAAATCTGAAAAATTTGTAGCTCTGACTAGCACCTCTATCATGGCTATCCTTGTGTGTAGCTTTAGTAATCCAGCAGTAGCACAACGAGTTTGTATAAAGACAGATGGGGGAAAAGTCGTCTGTAATCAATTAGTAGTCTGTGTCAAGACAGATGCAGGAAAAGTTGTCTGTGGCGAATTAGTACAGGATGCTAATAATAGAAATGCTCCAAAGCCGAATTCCTCAATATCCCTTGAAGGAAAATACTCTTTGTCATGGGTTGAAGAGGTGAATACTGCATGTTTGAAAACTGAAGCTTTAGCAGATTTAAAGATTTCTCCAGATGGTTTAATGCAGGGTACGACTACTATTGGTGGTTATCAATTTAATGGAAAAGTTAATGCTGATGGTACTTGGTCAGCTGAACTGAACACAGGAGGCTATCGATTTAATGGAACTATTAGTAATGGTAAAATATTAGGAACATACACAGCACAACCAGCTGCAGCGTATGCAAATCAAACACAATGTCAAGGAAAAGTTACAGGCTTTAAAAAGCCTAATTAAGGGCATTCATTAACTAGTCAATATCAATTTTGAACACAGATTAACCAACTCAATTCGGTGCATCTATTTTCACATAATTACTATTGTATAGGAATCCGGTTTTAATTTTGAATAAAATTAGGTACTTGTAGGGTGCGTTATGACTTCAGTCTAATGCACCAAACCCTTGAAAAACGGTGCGTTACGCTTCGCGGTAACACACCCTATGTGTTTTTCAGAAATCAAATATGATTCCTATATAGAGAAAAAAAAGTAAATTAGGGAAAATATAGCGGATTTTTCAGGAATCACCCACTAAAAGGCTTAGTTAAAAAAATAAGCGTAACGATAAAGATTTGTATTTTTTTTAATATTTGTTAACATTTAATCAATGCCAAGCGATCGCCTGATTCAAAAGGTAACCGTGAAACAATAGTTTCATGGTTAAATATCATTTGGCATTGATAATCTATGTAAATTGAACAAACAGCTTTGGTCTTAAAATCCACAAATTAATCATTAATTAATTACCATTTTAGTAAAATAAAAATTATGCATAACCAGTCAGAACAATTTGCTAGCGATAATAACTCAGGAATTTGCCCAGAAGCTTTAGAATATATGCTGCAAGCAAATCAAGGTAGCGCTCCCGCTTATGGTAACGATATTTGGACGCAAAAAGCCAGCGATTATTTTCGCGAACTTTTTGAAATAGATTGCGAAGTATTTTTTGCTTTTAACGGTACAGCAGCCAATTCTTTATCTTTAGCTGCACTTTGTCAGTCATATCACAGCGTCATCTGTCATGAAACATCCCATATAGAAACAGATGAATGTGGCGCACCAGAATATGCTTCTAACGGTTCTAAGTTACTACTAGCTAAAGGCGAAAATGGTAAATTAACAGCCGAAGCTATAGAAGGATTAGTCACAAAACGCACAGATATTCATTATCCTAAACCCAAAGTTATTAGTATTACTCAAGCCACGGAATTAGGTACTTTATATACAATCAATGAACTTTTAGCCATTAAAGAAACTGCTCGCAAATATAACTTAAAAATTCACATGGATGGAGCGCGGTTTGCGAATGCAGTTGCCGCTATGAATCAAAGTCCGGCAGAAATTAGTTGGAAAAGTGGTGTAGATGTCTTGTGTTTCTGCGGTACTAAAAATGGTATGGCTTTAGGGGAAGCGATTATTTTCTTTAACAAAGCTTTAGCCGAAGATTTTGATTATCGTTGTAAACAAGCTGGTCAATTAGCTTCTAAAATGCGGTTTATTTCTGCTCCTTGGTTGGGTTTATTAGAAACTGGCGCATGGCTAAAAAATGCCCGTCACGCAAATCAATGTGCTGCATATTTGGAGGAAAAATTATTAGGTATAGATGGCGTAGAAATGATGTTTCCTAGAGAAGCTAACGCTGTTTTTGCTAAACTACCAGAACATACAATTCAAATTTTAAAAGATAAGGGTTGGCAGTTTTATACATTTATTGGTGTGGGTGGAGTTCGTTTTATGTGTTCTTGGAACACCACACAAGCCAGAATTGATGAATTAGTGAATGATATCAGAAATAGTCAATAGTCAATGGTCAATGGTCAATAGTCAATGGTCATTGGTTACTTTTCTCCCTTGTCCCCCTTGTCTTCCTTGTCCTCCTTGTCCCCCTTTTCCTTCTTCCCCTTCCCTTATCCCTAGCTGAGGAAATTAGATTTGCTGGCTATAGGGAAGCTGTCCTATGCCAAAATGAAAGTAACTAATACCATAAGGTGAGCGATCGCTCTGAAAGCTAGATAAAGGATTGACCTGAGCAATGGCAGACGAAACCAATCAAAATCAAGCGGGAGAGGTAGCTCCCACCACCAATGCACCCAAGCGCGAGAAACCCGCCGCTCAAGCAGATGGAGAAGAAAAGCCAGCCGCCAAAGCCGCAGCTAAAAAAGAAAAAGCTCCCGCCGTGGAAGATAAGCCTTTTGTCGAGTTCATCCAGCAAGAATACTTACCTGCTGTGCAAAAGGCAATTACTCAGCAAGGCGTGGCAGATTTACAACTATCTGTTGCTAAACAAAAAGTTCCCATCACTGGCTTTGAATCTGGTGAAGAATGTTGGCAACTTGTAGGTAGTTGGCAAAACGGTTTACGCCAGTTCAACGTTTATTTTCCCGATGAAGATATTCAAGGTAAAAAGGGATTTTCTTGTAACGAAGGCAAGAAACCTAGCACCTTTGAATCATTCTTAATTGATGAACGGAAAATCACCCTTGATTTACTGGTATTTGGCTTAGTTCAACGTTTGAACGGTCAAAAATGGCTAGGTAGAAATTAATAATTTGTTAGAGACGCGATTAATCGCGTCTGTACAATTGTCGATTGTCAGTTGTCAGTTGTCAGTTGACCAATGACCAATGACCAATGACCAATGACCAATGACAATTAACTAGATATCTCATGAAAATAGTAGGTGACGGCTCCGGTATCGGGGTCGTTATCTATTCTGGCATAACCTGATTTATACATTTCTTTGAGCGCAGTTTCCACTTCCGCGAAGTTAGCGCCTGTAGCTTTTACACCTTGAGTCACAGTGATACTACCACCATTGTTTTCAGCAGCTTCGATGAGTTTAATCATTAATTGATTACCTTTAGGCGGCTGAACTTGAGTGGCGACTACAGGCTGATTTATTGGTACACCGAAAGGTGATATACCTGCTCTAGATCTCAGTGTAGCTTCGTATTCCTCAACCATACCAGGCATTAAGAATACATCAACCAACTGACCGACATAAAATAACCCACCGGTACAAAGCCACAACAAACCTGTGGCGAATTTGCCATTATATAATCGGTGCAGTCCGCCTATGCCTAATAGCCCGAATGCACACAAAATGTAAGAAGTACTTAGGCGATTATTGTTGAGAGTTTTAATTTCGTTTGTGAACGAGTCGATAGCGTTAGCAATCTGAGATGAATTAGACTGATTATAATTTGGGGAACTGTAATTACTCGCGGCGCGATCGCTCCTCGAAGCAAAAGTTGCTCCACGGGAATTATTCATCAGTTGTTGTACAAGGTTAGCATAAGCTTCTACATCAGCGCGGGTTCCAGAAAACCGGCTACCATGTGCAACCTGCTGACGTAATCTGTTGGCGTTGAGGATACTATTACGTGTTTCTAGACTTACTCCTCCATACTTTTGCATGAGATCGATCAATTCTTTCCATTGCACTTGTTGTCTATCTTGAACTCTGTTGCGAGTTTGGGGATCGATAAAATTGTTGTTACTCAACCAATCACGAAAATAGTCTTCTAGCGCACCGTGAAAACTGATCAGTGCATAACCGAGTAATTCCGGGTCGTTGCCAGCTTTTTGAAATCGCTCCCAGCCTAGTTGCAGCTTATCTGAATGATTACTCATTAAAAGCTCTGTTGCTATCGTGGTTTTACTACAAATTCTAACTAACCTAGTTGCGGAAACAACATCTAGGTTACTTGTGTAGTATCTTGTCTATACAGATGGGGCTGGTGCTGATGAACTCCAGCCATAGAGTCAGTTACAAGGCTGAATCTCATTCCAGATAGACGCGCAAATCAGGATTATCAGTTCCCCATCGCCGTGAGCCAAATCTAAAAATATTGTTGATTGTTGCAACTCTTAACTTTTCTTGTACTTGTTTTGATCCAGCAACTTGGTAGACTGAATTTTATACGAATGGTTTATTGTCATCTAGGAGCGCCTAATGACAGCCAAATTCTTGGCTTTGTTGGTGTACTCAAGATAATAAAGACAAAAGAGAAATTAAGACATGGTAGATTCCCTCAAAAAACCAGGCTTTGACGAATTGCGACCAGGGATTAAAGTCCCCGCAAAAGAAACACTTTTAACACCCCGGTTTTACACCACCGACTTTGATGAAATGGCGCGGATGGACATCTCCGTCAATGAAGACGAGTTAATAGCCATTCTCGAAGAGTTTCGTGCAGACTACAACCGCCATCATTTTGTTCGGGATGCCGAGTTTGAACAATCCTGGGATCATATTGATGGGGAAACTCGCCGTTTGTTCGTGGAATTTCTAGAACGTTCTTGTACAGCCGAGTTCTCTGGCTTTTTGCTGTACAAAGAACTCGGACGGCGCTTAAAAGACAAAAGCCCAGTTTTAGCTGAATGCTTCAACTTGATGTCACGGGATGAAGCACGCCATGCTGGCTTTTTGAACAAAGCAATGTCAGACTTTAATCTCTCTTTAGATTTAGGGTTTTTGACAAAAAGTCGCGCTTATACGTTCTTTAAGCCGAAATTTATTTTCTACGCTACTTATCTTTCAGAAAAAATTGGTTACTGGCGCTATATCACCATTTATCGCCATTTAGAAGCACATCCAGAAGACCGGATTTACCCAATTTTCCGTTTCTTTGAAAACTGGTGTCAAGATGAAAACCGTCATGGTGATTTCTTCGATGCAATCATGAAATCCCAGCCCCAAATGCTGAACGATTGGAAGGCTAAACTATGGAGTCGCTTCTTCCTGTTGTCGGTATTTGTTACTATGTACCTCAATGACATCCAACGCCAAGACTTTTACGCCTCTATTGGCTTGGATGCGCGGGAATATGACATTTACGTCATCAAAAAGACTAATGAAACTGCAGGTAGAGTCTTCCCGTTGATGTTGGATGTAGATCATCCAGAATTTTATCAACGCTTGGATGACTGTGTGGAAAAGATGGCAAAATTAAATGCGATCGCTAATTCCAAAACTCCCAAATTCCTGCAATTCTTCCAAAAATTACCTCTTTTAACCTCCATTGGTTGGCACATGCTCAAGTTATACCTGATTAAACCGATTGATGCGGTTTCTGCTCAAGGTATGGCTCGTTAATTGATAACGGTTTTACTAGTTTTTTAGTGGTTCTGTGGGAACACAGAGCCACTTTTTTGTATATATCCCTGATTTATTTGAAAAATCGGGGATATATATTTTATAGCTGTTGGGGACATCCAATTTTTTAAATACCCAATCAATTTGTAGTGCGAGCATCTTGCTCGCTGGGGTTCAAAAGCGAGCAAGATGCTCGCACTACGGAATTTGGGTAATTTATTTTTTGTAAGTCCCTTGACTGTTGACTGTTGACTGTTGACACACTTGAAAGGCTTTTATCTTAGCTTAATGTCATAAACAATAGTTGGCAATTGCTGTATCACCCTCAAGGGTACTATTCACATATACGTAAAAATAGTTAACTTAAAAAAGTAGGCAAAATGTAAATAATCAATATATTTCATGGTTAGCTATATAGATAAAAAACTATGTCTAATATCAATAAACCCTATTTACAATGGGCAATAATTATTGGCTTATTATTCAGTGGTGGGATAGCGATTTTTACTAACCGTGCATTATTCATAAATTCATCTACCCACGAACTAACAGCAGCTAAGAAAAAGTGGGAAGCACAAAATATTAAACATTATCAAGTAACTCTCAATTATCCTAGCCACAATTGTCAGCAAGAGGTAGAAATTAAAGATGACAAAATAATTGCTGTCAAGAAAAATACTTGTCAAACAATTCCTCTACATACTATTACTAATTTATTTACGGAGATAGAATCGGCAGCTAATGGCGAAAAATGTGGGCCTAATGGCTGTGCTTGCGATGGGCCAGTGCGTATAGATGCAAACTACGATCCTAAATACGGTTATCCAATTCAACTTGAATTTAAATTAAAGCCAGAACAGCGTTGGCAATATTTTGATTACTGGAAACATCAATTTTCTGGGAGTTATTGCACCTTAGTTGGTTTTGTTAGTCACAAAGTTGAGATTAGCAGACTGACAACTATAAGATAATTTGAATAAAGTAGATTTAACACGCTCAATAGAAACAATAAGTAGTAGGATTAATTCTGATCAATCAGCGTAAGGGGGAAAGTCTATGCTCCAAAAAACTGTCATTATTGGAGCGGGCCCGGCTGGACTTTTACTTGCCCATTATTTGTTACGTCGGGGCAAGTATAATGTCGAAATTTATGAGCAACGTTCCGATCTGCGTTTGATGGATAGATCGCCAGAACGTACCTTTCCTATCTCGCTTCAGGAACGGGGGAGAAAAGCAATCCGCTCTATTACTGGCTTAGAAGAAGCGATCGCAGCTGCTAGCGTATTCTGTAATGGAACTAAAATTTATCGCCAGTCAGGTAAAGCCCGTGATATTTCCCGTGCAGCACCAATTATGACTATTGATCGCAATCGTCTGGTGAGAATTCTGTTGGAACATTTGACTCAAAGTTACACCACAGAACAACTCAGAGTACAATTTAGCTGTCAATGTCTGCAAGTGGATCAAAAAGCGAAAACTGTAATATTGCAGCCAGAACAGGGTGAAGCTTTTACTCTAACTTACGATCGCTTGATAGCAGCAGATGGGGCGCGATCGCGGATTCGGGAATATTTAGCCCAAGATGCAGGTTTGCATTGCGAACAAAGCTATGTATCTGATGCCTATAAAACAGTAATTATACCGCGATTTAATCCAGCGCTGGGTTTAGAGTTGGAAGCCGACAAAATCCATACATGGAATCTCAACAAAACCCGGATGATGATGGTACCCCAACCAGGCGATCGCCTCAATGGGGTGATTGTTTTTGATGCCCAGCAAAACCCTTTAGCAGGATTATCTAGTAAAGAGGAGATATTAGCGTTTTTTCAAGCTAAATTTCCCCTGATAGGGCAATTAATGTCAGCAGATGAGGCAGAAGCGTTATTACAGCGTCCGGTGGCGCGGTTGGTAACCGTAAGTTGCGATCGCTTTCATGAGGGCGATAGTATTTTGGTGATTGGTGATGCGGCTCATGCAGTATCGCCGTCAATTGGGCAAGGCTGCAATGCTTCCTTAGAGGATGTACTGATTTTTGAGCAGTTTTTGGCACAGTATCAGGATGATTGGGCGCAAGCTTTACCCGCTTTTTCTGCCCACCGAGTTCCTGAAGCCCATGCATTGAAGGAATTATCAGATTATTCGTTCCCACCAACAAAGATACTAGCAATTGAGTTTGTCTTGCGGTTGATGACGGGTAAACTTTTGCATAAATGGTTCCCGCAATGGGTGAAGCCATTTGTTTTGGATCTACTGCAAGATGAAAATTTGTCCTATTCCCAAATTTTAAGCCTTAGCCGGGGTTGGATTAACAAAGTTAAGCGATCGCGGCTGCGTAACTCATAATAAACTGTATAATATGACACATGATTATGAAAATAAAGAAATAGAATCATTAGTCATTGGTAAATGGCCATATGAACATAATGGTTTTTCATATTCTGAAGAATTTAAAAAAGATTTCACCTATGAAATAACAGTTCAGGGAAAAAACTTGATTACTATGTCAGCGATTGGTTTATTAGGCTCAAAGTTTACGGGACGCTGGTATGTAAAGGATAGTACATTACATCTCATAAATGACAATAACCCCAATTCATTATTGAATTTAGATTTGCTAGGCTGGAACTTCTCATTGATGGCTATTTTCAAGAAATATCCCCCTAGTTCTAACCTTGTTAAACGGGAGATATTTTCTATCGATCAAAAACATATGTCTCTTCAAGTAAAGAGTAATTCATATATAATTATTTTTCGTAAAAATTGAAAGTAATTAAACGAATTTTACTTGCAGGAACACTAAAAAATAAAATCGTAAGTTGTCGATAGGAGGTTTTCCCATCTCTACAACAGGACTTACGCGATAATTCTCCCAAAACCTCTTTATACCAATTTCAATAATCTTTGCGACACATCAAAATATTCTAGAGGGCATGGCAGTGCCAGTGCCCCTACAATTTGTCGCATTCTTTTTTCCCATTAGTATTACTTCGTGTTCTTTGCGTACTACCCTATGGGAAGCGGCTAGCGCGTCTACGTGGTTCGTTTTTTTCATGATTTTGCGTAAGTCCTATACAAGTTTCAACCCTTGGTGGATGATGGGGATGTATTTTATGCGATCGCTCCTCATACCAAGCTCATCGGGAGCAAATACACAAAATTAGCGTCATTTATAGCAATAGTGATAAATATTCTAGATATATAGAAATGAAAAAGGGTTTATTACATAAGTTGCCATTGTTATTGATATTCTGCCTATTTACTAGCTTATTACCTGCTTCTGGATCGGTTTTCTGTTCTGCATCTGCTCATGACGACTACAGAAGAACAGATAGAGATTATGGTACAGATGGTAGTAAAGGTAGCGATGGACGTTCTGGTAGAAGTGGCCGCAACGGTGAAAACCAAACTATTGTTGTGGATGGTTCGCCTGTAAATCTCGATTTGTCTGGTCAAAATGGCGAGGATGGTGAAGATGGTGAAAGAGGCGATCGCCCTTCCTGTCGTAATCAGCCAGATGATGTATCCCACGATATCCATGCACCAGATGGCGGTGATGGTGGTAGAGGTGGTAGAGGTGGTGATGGGGGAAATGGTGGTTCCTTAACTGTTTATTACAAGAATTTGGAAGATTTACGCAAAATCTCCGTCCGGGCGACTGGTGGTGAAGGCGGACGCGGCGGACGGGGTGCTAATGGCGCTCAAGGTTGTAATTGTCGCCGTCGCAAATGGGAAGTTAAAACCTGTACGGGAACTCCTGGTAGTCCAGATTATAAGTGTACGGAAAAAACTTATCGATGCCATGACGGTCAAGATGGACGGACTGGTGAAGATGGTAGCGATGGTAACAGAGGTCGCTTAGGAACTTTGAGTATTGTTAAAGGAAAGGAATCCTTAGCGGCGGACGTTCCCAGTTTACAAGTAGCAGTTTCGGAATTAGCCGCAAAGCAATTTAACCTTTCCAAAAATAAGTGGAATATCAAGACAGGGGCGAATGTTTTACTTGCACCTGGTTCCGCGATCGCAGATGAGTACCGCGAATTTGCTCAACGCTTAGAAGGAAATTTTCAGCTAGTATGGCAAGATAGACAACCAATCAGCAGTTTTGCGGGTCAGGTGGCAACAATAAATTTAAACGATAATAAACAAGTTGAAGTTAGTTTTCCTGAAGATTTATGGGTTGATGGTAACAGTAAAACTGAGGCGAACTTGACTACCTTTACGGTAAATAATGCAATTGCTAAAAAGGATGTAACACGTTTGGCTGTGGCAGAATTTGCAGGCGCAGAACAAAATCTCAATTTAAAAATAGTCGATTTAGCCGCTAAATCTGATGCCCTGCAAACTCAGTTTCGCGTAAAATTCCGGGCGCAGGATAATTCTTCCGGTTTCTCGGATTTTCGCACTGTATATGAAGGCGATATCCCTGGTAACCTTGTAACTCGCGACTATAATCGTTTTATTCTCGCCTTAGGTAAACTCCCAATTTCCGCAACCGCCCTGAGTCCTGGCGTCAACGTGGATATTGAAGTCGTCGCCACTCGTTCACTAGGAGGACGTTCAGCCAAGCAAAGCATTAATTGGCAAGGTCAGATTCGCAGAATATAAGATTTGTTGACCGTTGACCGTTGACCGTTGACCGTTGACTATTGACCGTTGACCTTTGACTATTTAACAAACATTACCAAATCTAAAATATGATTTTAGTTATTAATTTATTTAGATTTGTATGTCGCTTCCTGTTCTGACTCAGCGCATTCGCAGTCTGTGGCAGCCTAGAAGAGGTTTAGCGATCGCAGAAGCTTCTGTTATTGGTATTGTTGCTGCTTTATCAGCAGTGTTTCTCAAAGTCGGGTCGGGATGGTTGGGTACTTGGCGAGTTCATAGTACCCAGATTTTACCAGTATGGGTGGTTTTACCCTTAGTGGGTATGGGTTTTGGCTATCTCTCTGGCTGGTTAGTGCAGCGTTTAGCCCCAGAAGCCTCCGGAAGCGGGATTCCCCAAGTCAAGGCGACCCTGGCGAATGTGCCGATGACCCTATCTTGGCGGGTGGCGGCGGTGAAGTTAATCAGTGCGATTATTGCTTTGGGTTCGGGAATGACACTGGGACGACAAGGCCCGACTGTTCATGTTGGTGCAGGTTTAGCTGCGGGATTGAGTCGCTGGGTTCCCACTTCCCCAGATCATCGGCGACAGATGATTGCGGCTGGTGCAGGTGCAGGTTTAGCGGCGGCGTTTAATGCACCGATTGCTGGCGTATTGTTTATTGTGGAAGAGTTACTGCAAGATTTATCGGGAATTACTCTCGGAACTGCCATTATTGCCTCGTTTATTGGTGGGGTAATATCTCGGTTGTTGGGTGGTCGCAGTTTGGATTTGAGTCTCCCTTCCACTGAATCCCTCAGTCAGTTTTCTCTCCCAGAAATACCCTTTTTCTTACTGTTGGGTATCTTAGCAGGGTTGTTGGCTGCCCTATTTAATCAAGGTCTAGTATTTAGTATTAAAGCATACCGGAGATTACATGTTAGTTTACCGCTAAGAATTGCTTTAGCTGGTTTTATCTCTGGTTGTGTCGTGGCAATGCTGCCTGCGTCTTTCCGTGATAATACTGGGTTAAGAGAATATTTAATTACAGGGAAATCTAATGCTTTATTAGCCGCGATCGCCTTTGTTGCTCAATTCGTTCTTACCTTGGTAGCCTTTGGTTCTGGCGCGCCAGGAGGGTTATTTGCTCCCAGTCTCATCTTGGGTTCTTGTTTAGGTCATATTGTCGGTGTATTTGAATCTCAACTTTTAGGCGGCGGTTCTCATACTACCTACGCCTTAGCGGGAATGGGCGGATTTTTTAGCGCCGTTTCTAAAGTCCCAATCACAGCGATTGTGATTGTGTTTGAAATGACAGCAGATTTTAACTTGGTACTACCTTTAATGATTGTCTCTGTCACCTCATACTTAGTAGCAGAGAAAGTTGTACCGGGTTCTTTGTATGAAAAACTTTTAAAATTAAAAGGCATTACCCTAGCTGCAAACGTCCCTGTAGAAGGAATCATGACCAACTTAACAGCTAAAGAGGTAATGCAACAGCGAGTAGAAACTCTCGATGTCGAGATGACTATTGAGGAAGCCATCCAAGCCTTTTCTCGTTCTCATCATCGGGGTTTTCCCGTAGTCGAAGAAGGTAAATTAGTCGGAATTATTACCCAATCAGATTTATTCAAAGTTCGCGATCGCAACTTACCCAACGATACATCGATTGGAGAAGTGATGACATCCAAGCCCATTACAGTCACACCGCAACACAATCTGCAGAATGTGCTGTATTTACTGGATCGCTATCAAATTAGTCGCTTACCGGTAGTTGAAGGGCGCAAACTGATTGGGATTATTACCCGTGCAGATATTATCAGAGCTGAAGCCGATCATTTAAATTGCGAAAATGCAACTATGGGGCCGCAACCGGAACCATCTTATGTAGTTTACCAAACGCGATCGCCCAATATTGGCAGAGGCAGATTATTAGTGACAGTGGCGAATCCGGAAACAGCCGGGACTTTATTACAAATGGCTGCGGCTATTGCCCGCGATCGCCATTATGAGATAGAGTGCGTCCAAGTTATTTTAGTCTCGCGCCACAGTTCGCCCACAGAAACCCAAGTCAGAACTGCAAAAAGTCGCCGTTTGCTTAGACAAGCGGAAGTCTTAGCGAAAAAGTGGAAAATTCCCCTACATACACAAATTCGCGTAGCTCACGATGTTGCCCAAGCAATTTTAGAAACCATCAGCGAACGCCACATAGATTTAATTTTGATGGGTTGGAAAGGTAACACATCTACCCCAGGTAGGATTTTTGGTACAGTTGTTGATACCATTATTCGCCAAGCTACCTGCGATGTTGTTTTAGTGAAATTAGGTAACCAGTCAACAGTCAACAGTCAACAGTCAACAGTCAACAATCAGTATAGTTTTAACCGTTGGCTAGTACCAATGGCTGGCGGGCCGAATGCAAGGATAGCAATTAAGTTACTCCCAGCTTTGGTGACATTAGGAAACGATCCGCAAATTCGCCTTACCAGGGTATTTACACCGTCAGAATTAGCACCAGACATGACAGTTTTAGAACAAGCCATTAGTCAATTAATTCGCCGACGGAAGCTATCTAGTACTGTAGTGGCTTCGCCGGTGAAAGCTGATTCGGTTTCTCAAGGTGTAATTAACCTCGTGAAAACCGAAGGTTATGATGTAGTTGTTTTAGGTGCTTCCAGAGAAGGATTATTACAGCAAGCAATTCAAGGTAATATTCCCGAAGCGATCGCTTCTGGTGTCGAAAGTACAGTGATTTTGGTCAGAGGTGCAGTTAATAGTTAGGGTATTGACTATTAAATCGTTATTGCTAATCGCACTAGTCTCAAAAATTCTGCGATCGCTTACAGCTATCTCAAGCTTAGGCGATCGCTTACAACTATCTCAAGCTTAGGCGATCGCTAATTCTGCAATTCGGTGATACCGTACTCTCGCCAAATTGCACATCCTACAAGATTGGCGATACCTACGGTAAGCTACGCTAACGCAAAACCAATTTAGGAGTCGTGTAAAAATAAGTTGAACAATTTAATATTTGTAGTGCGGGCATCTTGCCCGCGCGAGCAAGATGCTCACACTACTTATTTTTACTTGTTGCCTTAACCCAGAGAATCGGTGAGATGGGCTAAGATCAGGAGTATATTTTGCAAGCTCTGAACGCCATATCATGCAGATTAGAGTTGACATTCCCGATGAGTTGGCACTCCGGCTGAGTCCACTACAAGACCAGTTGCCGCAGATTTTAGAATTGGGATTGCGAGAATGGAACGCAATTGGTCAATCTGGTTTTTCTGGCTTGGCAGAAGTGTTGAAGTTTTTGGCAAATCTTCCCTCTGGGGAGGAAATTTTGGCATTGAAGCCGTCTGAGGCGTTACAACAGCAAATTACCAGCTTGTTAGAAAAGAATAGAACGGTGGGATTAACAGCCCAAGAAGAACAAGCTTGGCAGCAATATGAATATGTGGAACATTTAGTGCGGATGGCTAAGGCGAAAGCATTGCTGAAGCTCAAGGCGTTGTAACGGATGAGCAAAACTGCCGTACTCTCGCGGCTAACATAGCCTACAAGATTGGCGATCGCACTAGGCTCAAAAATTCTGCGATCGCTTACAACTATCCCAACTATTAGCGATCGCTATAATAAAATCAGTATCACGCTCGGAAAAATCAGCAATGCCCATTACACTCGATCTGCCACCGAAAATTGAGGCGCTGTTGCGACAGCGTGCCCAAAGTACTGGACAAGATATTTCGCAAATGGCGATCGCGGTTCTGACTTTGGGGCTGAGTTTGGATGATAGTGATTTTTTTGAGGCTTTAAAGGGAATTCAACGCGGACTTGATGATTTTGAACGAGGAGAATTTTCGAGTTTAGAAGACTTTATTGCCGAGCAGAATCAAAAATACGGGTTGTCCCTGGAAGCATGAGGTACCGCATTGATTTCTCTAGCATTGCCAAAGCCGAAGCAGATACTGCTTTCTTAAATTTTTCTCAGTTTACCACACCAGAACGCGCCCAAGCCTGGTATCAAGGGCTGATTGACGCAATCGTCTCTCTGCAAGAAATGCCTCGACGCTGCCCACTCGCTCGTGAAGATGCTTTCTTTAGTCAAGAAATTCGTCAACTTCTTTACGGGCAAGGAAAACAAACTTATCGCATTTTGTTCACGGTTCTTGAAGATCAAGCCATTCCCACGGTAAGAATTCTCCACATTCGTCATGCAGCACAGAAGACAATCGGCGAGCCGGAAGTAGAGGATTAATCGTCTTGGCTTCGATTCATAACGTACCTGGAGCGATCGCACTAGTCTCAAAAATTATGCGATCGCTCACAACTATCTCAAGCTTAGGCGATCGCTAATTCAGCAATTTGGTGATGCCGTACTCTCGCTGCTAATGTATCCTACAAGATTGGCGATCTCACTCTTTGTAACTGGAGTTTAGACTAAATGGGAGAGATGAAAGAGAAAAAGGGGATGTCTGATTGAAGACAGTCCCCCTTTCGGCAGAAGCTAAGAGAGAATCACCTACTCTTATCTGCCAATATGAAACGTGCCAGACTCGAAGAATTTCGTCAAGCCGCCTATACGCATCTAGGCAAAGCACATGATGCAACATTTGAACTAACAGATGCGATACTGTTGACCCGTAATGTCTACAGTCTGGCAGATTTATCTTTATCGCCAGTGTTTAGACGTAAATGGCCGAGTATCTATGAAGCGATACAAGATACCAAACCAGACCGTGAGAAATTAATGGAGTTATATATCAAGCAAATACCAACAGAAAAACGCATATTGTTGGCAGGAGACCATACAGCTTGGTCACGCCCAGATGCGGTGACACTCAAAGAACGGACAATAGAACACAGTAGCACAGCGATCGCGGGAAATAAACCGATTACGATTGGGCAGGGATATAGTACTATAGCTTGGATACCAGAGGATTCAGGAAGTTGGGCACTACCGCTGAGGCATGAACGGATTACCAGTTGGGACAATCCGATTGAGAAAGCAGTTGAACAACTCAAAAAGGTATGTGAATCAATGTCTGTTCGACCAATTTCGCTTTGGGACAGTGAATATGGTTGTGCGCCTTTCGTATTAAAGACAGCTAGTATAAAAGCCGATATCTTAGTTAGACTGCGTTCAAATCTGTGTCTATGGGGCGCACCACCTGCTTACTCTGGCAAGGGTCGTCCTCGCAAGCATGGTGCTCAATTTAAACTCAATGAACCCTCAACCTGGGGCGAAGTGGCATCTGTGCTGGAAGTAAATGACCCAAAATTGGGACGAGTTAAAGTCAGTCTGTGGGAAGATTTGCATTTTCGCAAAGCTGCTGCACGCCCAATGATGCTACTGAAGGTGGAACGTCTTGATCTTGATGGCAATTTGAGAGTATTAAGACCCTTGTGGTTGGCTTGGGTTGGGGAACAAATGCCACCATTGGATGAAGTTTGGCGATTGTACTTGCGCCGATTCACGATTGACCATTGGTATCGTTTTCTTAAGCAACGCTTACATTGGACAGTACCAAAATTCAGTACTCCAGAACAATGTGAACATTGGAGTGACTTAATGCCGTTAATCACTTGGGAGTTATGGTTAGCTTGTGATATCGTTGCTGATAATCCTCTTCCTTGGCAGAAGTCAATGGATAAATTGACCCCAGGACGAGTTGCTCAAGCTATGGGTGGAGTTTTCGCCGCGATTGGTACTCCTACCTCTCCACCCAAACCTCGTGGAAAGTCCCTTGGGTGGACACCAGGTAAAGTCCGTAACCGGAAAATACGATATCCAATTGTTAAAAAGACTGCTTCTAAACCACGCAAAGAGGAACAAAAATCTGCTTAATCTCAAATATCTTCATTCTTGAAGGTTGTGTTTTATTAACTCAGCACTGCTGGGTCATTTGTTGCTGTCTAGTCTAAACTCAAATATATAGAGCCATTGCGTGTCCACCTGGATTACTTGCACTGATGTAAATAAAATCTCCGGGATGCTCTAAATGCTCGAACACACCAGTCTCTACACTGTCCTTTGAAGTGCCTTTATCTTTCAAAGTGATGTAAATAAAATCTCCGGGATGCTCTAAATGCTTGAACACACCAGTCTCTACACTGTCCTTCGGAGTGCCTTTATCTTTCAAAGTATTGCCATTCAGCGCATCAAAACTGATATGGTTATCATAAGTTTCTAGGCTGATATGATCCTCATCAGTGTCTAGTTTTTTAGCCAAGATAAATTTTCCAGATTCACAAAGTGCTTGTAGTCCATCACATTCTGTTGCAGTGATTTGGTTGGCTATAGCAACACCTTTATCGTTTATTTTTTTTAGCCAAGTTGCGGTAGCACCCTCACCAACACCTGTTGGGTGTTGAATGCTGTTATTTATCCATTGTGTTCTTTTCATCTCATACCTCTTTTGAGTTTGTTAAGGTTGCAAGTTCTTTGTTTGATTTATGGAGAAACAGAAAATTACCAAAACAGCGATTACGCTGAAATGTAGAAACTCATGAATTAACGAAATTATTTCATTTGCTCCCGGCACTACAGCAATATGCCAAAAGAAACGTAACCTTGCCAGGTTTTGCCGATTCGATAGTCCGCATTTCCGTGTTCAACTTTGACATCGCCGCGGTTACTCGGTCAGGTGCCGAACCTAATCCACCCGTATTGAAATCATGCACCACCAGAGTAACAGATTTGCCATCTTTGGTACGCGGGTTGGCTAACGAACGATCCTGATCTGCAAACTTTTCTTCTCGAGTCGCGACAGCCCCAATCTTTCCTGTGCAATATCCGTGCGTCCCTGACATGATATGAATCTCTTGACCATCGCCACTCAACCCGGCGGCGATTGTCTCCACGGCCTTAGCAACATCTCTGAGGATTATTGAGTCGTAAAATCCCCAGATTTGCACAGCACTGGGAGTTTTCAAAGTGATGTTCACAAGAGTTGGCATATTTTTGGCTCCTGAATTATGTTGTTTTTGAATAAATATGTACAGCTTCACCACAAACCCACAACTGTAAACATCTGGATTAAGAAACACTAATCCTAAAAGTAGGGTTTATGATTAAGCTTTCAATGCTTTGAATTGTTTAAAACAATACCAAAACTCCGGCGTGTCGTCTTTGCAGAAAAGTATGGAGATGAAGTATGTAAAGTATGGTTTGATGAAAATAAATACTTTGCTGAAGCTAGAAAATCTATGGAGTTTGAACAGGCACTAGCGATCGCCAATCATGCTTTCAATAACAAAATCGCTCGACTCCTACGCTACCCAAACAGCGATCGCACAACCAATTTAATCCGGTAATCTTGTAGGATACGCTACACGCTTCGTTAACCCATCCTACATATTGGTCATTGGCTTCAATATTCAGGGAGAGCATAACCCTCTTTAATCACTCTCGCCAAATAAAAATCTTAACCCCTCATTTTTCAAAGCTTTTATTAATTTAGGTGTAAATTGGGGAGCCACTGCCGTGAACGGATTTCTCGGCTTAAGGCAAGTGGCGTTTGAGATATAAGCTTTCAATATCGACAAATTTCAACTAAAACCTTCTCTTTACAGAAAAGTATGGAGTTAAAGTATGTAAAGTATGGTTTGATAAATATTAAGACTTAATTATATTTACTTAAAAGCGTATGGAGTTTGCACAGGCACAGGCGATCGCTAACTCTGCTGTCAATCAAAAGCTCGCTAGAACCCTGACTGAGGTGGAAATTGCCCTGTTGTTCGGTGCTTTTAATAACTTGACCTATGAGGAAATTGCCGATCGCTCTGGGTATTCTATTAACTACTTACAGCGAGATATCGGCCCTAAGTTCTGGAAGCTTCTCAGTGATATACTTGGTCGCAAAGTTAACAAAACAAATCTGCGCGGTATTCTGTCTCAATTTACTCCCCCAATCACAGATAGCCAACCGCAAATTCCCCGTTGTGTAGATTGGGGTGAGGCGATTGATGTTTCTCACTTCTGCGCTCGTGAAGAGGAAATAGAAAACCTGAGTCAGTGGATAATTGCAGAACGCTGTCGCCTCATAGCTCTGGTGGGAATGGGGGGGATGGGTAAAAGTGCTTTAGCTGCTAAAATTTCTCAATTGGTACAAACAGATTTTGAATTTGTAATTTGGCGCAGTCTCCGTAACGCCCCACCCTTAGAAACTTTGTTAGCTGAACTAGTTGCTTTCCTTTCCCAACAGCAAGACAGTCAAGGAAAGTCAGAACGGTTGCTGCACTGGCTGCGAACTCATCGCTGTTTGGTAATTTTGGATAATCAAGAGACAATCTTACAACCAGGCGATCGCGCTGGCTACTATCAGCCAGAATTCAACAACTATAGCGATTTGTTGCGATCGCTAGGAGAATCGAGTCATCAAAGTTGTATTTTACTCACCAGTCGCGAAAAATCTGCGGAAATTGCCATTTTGGAAGATTTGCACGGCCCAGTGCGATCGCTTTCTCTCAAAGGTTCCTGGGAAAGTTCCCTAAAATTAATTGACTCTAAGCAACTTGTGGGAACCGAAGCCCAAAAACGCCAACTGTGTGAATTTTATAGTTGCAATCCCCTAGCAGTAAAAATGATTGCTGCTTCGATTCAGAGTTTGTTTGCTGGAGAAATTACCGCCTTTTTACAGACAGAAACCCTCGTATTTAACGGTATCCGTCGCTTGTTAGAGCAGCAATTTGAGCGGTTATCATCTCTAGAACAGACAATTATGTATTGGTTGGCAATTAATCGCGAATGGACTACAATTGCCGAACTACAAGCCGATATTGTCCCTGCGGTTTCTCGCGCTAGTTTGTTAGAGTCCCTAGAATCCCTCACTTGGCGCAGTTTCATCGAAAGGCGATCGGGTGAATATACCCAACAGCCGGTGATTATGGAATATGTCACCGATTGTTTAATTCGCCAGCTTGCCAGTGAATTATTAATAGTTAAAACATCATTTTTTAACCATTATACAATTCTGAAAACAACAGTTTTAGACTATATCCGCGAAAGTCAAATTCGCTTAATTATCAATTTACTAATTGAAAAATTAAAAACGGCATTTCAGCATAATTTGGCACAGTTAGAGCAGCATTTAAAATCGGTTTTGCTGGCATTACGTAACGATCCAGAATCAACCTTTGGTTATGGAGTAGGGAACTTTATTAACCTGTGTCTGCGCCTAAAAATTGACCTCACTGGCTATGACTTTTCCCATCTGAAGATTCGCCACGCAGATTTCCGGGGTGTGACCTTAAAAGATGTCAATTTTCAATTTGCTCATTTTGCTGAATCTACCTTTACTCAAGTCTTCACGAGTGGAATGTCGGGAAAATTTAGTCCTGATGGGCAGCAATTTGCTGTCGGCGATACCAAAGGAGAACTGCATATTTGGCAGTTGTCAGGGATGCAGCCATTAATGTCGATCCAGGTACATCAAGGCTGGGTTATGGGCGCTGATTGGCATCCTGATGGCACAATGTTAGCTAGCGGTGTCGATGGCGTAGTCAGCCTTTGGGATGCCCGCACAGGTCAAAAACTGCGGGACTTACATGGCTATAACAGTTCCATTTTGGCATTAGCCTGGAGTCCCGACGGTAAATATGTAGCCTGTGGCGGGCAACAGTCCTTACTTGTGGTTTGGAATGCTACAACGGGAGAGCGTTTGACTGAGTTGGGAACCAACAAATCTGGCGATCGCAGTAGCTGGATTCCGAGTTTGGCATGGTTACCAGATAGGGCAGTGCTGGCAGCAGGCTATACAGATGGCACAATTAAATTTTGGGATGTGGTGACTGGCGATTGCATTCGCGTCATTTCCGACAATAACAATTGGATTTTGTCTGTAGCAATGCATCCCAATGGCAGAATTCTCGCCAGTAGTGGGTATAATCAAACCGTCAAACTTTGGGATTGGCAAACAGGGGAATGTTTGCAAGCCATTAACACCGAAGAGCCTTTTAATCACCTAACCTGGAGTCTAGATGGTGAGAGGCTAGCAGGTGCCAATATGAATGCTTATGTTGTCAACCTGTGGGATTGCTCTCTGCAATGTCTAAAAGTGTTGCAGGGACATGAAAACTGGATTTGGTCAGTGTCTTGGAGTCCTGATAGCAGAACCCTAATCAGTTCATCTTTCGATCAGGTGATTAAATTGTGGAATACACAAACAGGGCAATGTGTCAAAACCTTGCGCGGCTACAGTAATTCCTCCTGGTGTGTCCGGTGGAGTCAGGATGGCAATCGTCTATTGACCGCTAGCACTAACCATACTGTGCAACTCTGGGATGGTCAAACAGGGGAACGTCTAAAAGTCTTTTACGGACATAGCAACGAAGTGATATTTATTGCCTGGAGTCCAGATGAACGCTGGATGGCAAGTGGCAGTGCAGATACCACTGTTCGCATTTGGGATGTGCAGACGGGGGAATGTTTACAGGTGTTGCAGGGACATCAGGGTTGGGTAAGGGGAGTCACCTGGGGTCGGGATGAAAATTGTCTGATTAGCTGCGCCAGTGATGGAACGGTGAAACTTTGGGATACTCATTCTGGGCAATGTTTATTAACTCTGTCAGGACACAGTGGTCTGGTAAATTCCATTGCTGGGTTTTCTCTAGGCGATTTGGTTGCTAGTGGAGGTTTAGATGGAACTATTCGGTTTTGGGATTTAAGCCGTGGTGTTTGTTCTCGCGTCATTTCTGTGGGTCGTTTCGTCGGTAGCGTTGCTTTTAGTCCAGACGGCAAAACCTTGATCAGTGGAGACTACGACGGTGTAGTTCAACTTTGGGATGTGGCTTCTGGAGATTGTTTAAAAACCTTCCTGGGGCATATAAATGGGCGGATTTATTCAGTGGACTGGAGTGCCGATGGCAACAAAATTGTAAGTACCTGTACTGATAAAACAGTGAGAATCTGGAATGTTAGCACAGGCGACTGCGAACAGATTATCCAGGGCGAAAATCACGGATTGTCGGTGCATTGGCATCCAGTCAAGGACTTACTGGCGATCGCATTTTTAGAACAACCGATTCAAATTTACGATCTGCAAATCGGTGAAACTGTGCAAACTTTAAGCAGATATCTTCCCTATGAAGGCGTGAATATTACCGGGGTGACAGGCATTTCTGAAGGGCAAAAAATGAACCTCAAAGCATTAGGCGCTATTTAATACCAATTTCCTATGAAGATGCATATAATTAGCCTGCAAAGGCAGGCTTTGTAATTATAGCCCCACCCTTCTAGGGTGAGGGCGTTAATGTGCAGCCTCACATAAAATTTGTATAAGCTTAATCAAAAGAATTTATGCTCTTTGCAATCTAATTCAGCTTGAGAAGAACCCAGTAAAAATTATTTTACTTGGTAAATTAACCGCTTCTCTCACTTTGGCAATAAAAAATAAATTCGGTTTAGGCTGACTATTTTTAAAGTCAAAAATTATAATATAACACTTGAATATTTGGGGTTTTATTCCTCAAGTCAATATACATTAATACAGCAATTTTAGGTAAATGAGGTACGCGCTTTGGGGCATGGCAGTGCCAGTGCCCCTACAATTAACGATTATCTGTACCTCACCAATTTGCAATTCGCTGTGTCATCTCAGTACTTACGCAAAAATGACGTTATAACTTTGATTTACCGTAGGGGCAATTCATGAATTTTACTTACATTCTGTAGTTGCTGCGTAAGTCCTACATATTTTTGTGAAATGGTATTACTTTCACTTTGCAAAAAATTCATGATGCTATCTTTAAGCTACCTCAAATAGTATGAAGATATAGCTATTTGCGAAAAATATCGATTAAACTATGAATCAAATATTACTACTTAATTTATAAAAAATGAGTCGCAAAAAAGCTAATACATGGTTTATTTTGTTGTCCTTGATATTTATAGGTTTTGGCGATAGCTTCCTCCCCAAACCTTTAAGTACTGCCAGCTTCCAAGCTCGGACAAAAATCAACGAATTTATAATTGGCTTATTTCCCGATTGGGAGCCAAAAACTAACCCTTATTCGCGTACAGAAAGGGCTTTAGAAGAAACTGAAAAAGGCAGTTCTCGGAGGTAGATCGGGATAGCAGGGGGCAGGGAGCAGGGGGATAATGGGCATGGCACTGCCCATTGGTGTCAACTTAACCTGAAACCTGCTTGGTTGCAAGGTTTCGCCCTCACCCCCAGCCCCTCTCCCTCAGGAGAGGGGAGCAAGAGATTCAATTCCCCTTCTCCCTAAGGGAGAAGGGGTTAGGGGATGAGGGCGCGAGGGTTTTTGTATAACACGCGCCGTATATAGCTTTTAGCTTAAGTTGACACGTATGGGCACAGCTATGTCCCCAAGCGCGTACCTCATTTACCTGAAAATAGCTGTAAATTTGTATCAATTTCAACAACAAGCAGGGGCACGGCATTACAGACTTGCAGTAAAATTACCTTTGATGGTGCCGTGCCCCTACAATTTGGGTATTTTTAATTGGAAATCCTTTACGGATACAAAATTGTTGCATTGGCAACAACCAGAGTATCCATTAGCCGAGAGAAACTTTTAAACTGCTGGGTTGTGCCAGATTACCATGCAACACCACACCTCGCTGATTGGCGTATAGGTGACGCAGAATTATGTAAATTGCCTCAATTTTTTCGGTTGCGCCTGCTTTCTCGGCAATTTCTGCTAAAGTCAAGGGAGATTTTTCTGTTTGCAACACTTCAATGACGCTTTTTTGTAAATCAAGAATAGCAGCTGCGGCTTTTTTACCAGCTTCTACCCCTGGTTGGTGGTAAGCGTTGATGTTGACTAAGCTAGCATACAACCCAACAGCACGCTCGTACAAAGCAATCAAAGCGCCAACAGTACGCGGATTAACTTGAGGAATAGTAACTGTGATGGAATCGCGGTGATTTTCGTAAAGTGCTTGTCTGGTTCCTTGGAGAAAACCAGAGAGATAATCGCCTGCTGTTACTCCCGGATCGATTTCTGGAGATGGACTTTGACGATCTTCTAAAACTTCAATTAAGGTAGCAAAGAAATTGGGTACACCTTCACGTAACTGCTGTACGTAAGCGTGTTGATCTGTTGAGCCTTTGTTACCATAAACAGCGATACCTTGATATACGGTATTACCATCTAAGTCTTTTTCTTTACCCAAAGATTCCATTACTAGCTGTTGTAGATAACGGCTGAATAATAGCAGGCTGTCCTTGTAGGGAAGCACAACCATATCTTTTTCACCCTTACCATTGCCAGCATAGTACCAAGACAAGGCGAGTAGGGCGGCGGGGTTGGTTTTGATATCTGCTACGCGGGTAGCATCATCCATTTCTTTTGCACCTTCTAGGATGGCGCGAATGTCAATGCCTTGCAGTGCGGCTGGTACTAAGCCAACTGTAGACATTTCCGAGGTGCGTCCTCCCACCCAGTCATACATGGGAAATCTCGCTAACCAGCCTTCAGCTTTGGCGATTTTATCTAAGTTGCTATCAACGCTGGTAATAGCGACTGCATATTGAGCAAATTCTAAATTTTGCCCAGCGTAGGCTTTTTTAACTTCAATCATGCCATTGCGCGGTTCGGGTGTGCCGCCAGATTTGGAAATTACCAAAACTAAGGTGCTGGCGAGACTGTTGCGCAATTGGGTGAGAATCCGATCTATTCCTGCGGGATCGGTGTTGTCAATAAAGTGAATTTTTAGCGGTGGAAAATCGGGGGACAGGGCTTCAGCAACAAATTGGGGGCCTAAAGCAGAACCACCAATACCAATGGAGATAATATCAGTAAAGCGATTAGCTCTAGGAGGATGAATAGCACCTGTTTGGATTTTTTCGGCAAAGGCTTCGATTTGTTCTAAGGTTTGGGCAATTTCTTGGGTAAGTTCTGGAGTTGGTGCTAAATCGGGATTTCGCAGCCAGTAATGTCCAACCATGCGATTTTCGTCCGGATTCGCGATCGCACCCTTTTCCAGTGCTACCATATCCGCAAACGCCTTTTCAAACTTCGGCTGCAACGAATCTACAAAGGTATCATCAAACCGCATCCGACTCACATCAAGATACAGCCCTAATCCCTCGTGGAAATATAACCAATTTTGGTATCGTTGCCAAAGTGCTTTAGCATCCATAAGGGAAATCTCAACTTTAAAGTGTTTTTCAAAAACCAGTTTAATGTAAGGTTACAGCGATCCCTGCTTTGCCTTATACAGTTTTAAGTGTTGATCTAAGCTTTAGCGTTAGACATCCGGCATAGGTATGACACATAAAAATTTCACAATTTCACCTCTGACTTCTATCCCAATTAAATAATTATCAACCGTGAAGCGGTGAAATATACCATCACTATCAAGTTGCCGCAGTTGGGGAAGAGTACGCATTTGCCAGTGGTGCGGAAACTCATAAAATATAAAATTATACATCTGCTCGTAAGCAGATGTTTCTAAACTCTTGAGGTCGTGTAAAAAAGACCTAGTATAACGCACTTCTACAATCACTAAGTTTCACTTCCCCAATACATTAACTGTCGAATTGCCTCATCCTGAGTTAAGATGTCCCACGGTTGCTGCGATCGCTTGGTTTCTTCTATAGCCTTGAGCATACAAAAGTCACAATAGAGATTGTGCACAACTTCCCAAGTGGTTGGTAAATCCTCATCCGCCAATTGATCGATTAAGTGATGAATTCTCGTTCGTAATAAATTCATAAATTTAACCTTTGTCATTCGTCATTCGTCATTCGTCATTTGTTGTTCTCTGTGTCGCTGCGTCTCACCCTCAGCTTGTCTCCCTAAGCTAATCCAAAAATAGTATGCCCATAAATTAGGCGATCGTTAACCGTAAGATGGCACGATGCCTTACAATCTGGGGCTAGGGTAGGGACTAGGGGCTAGGAACTAGGGGCTAGGGACTAGGGAAGGAAGATAAGGAGAATAACAAATGACAATTGTACAGACGCGATTAATCGCGTCTCTACTGACTAATGACTAATGACTAATGACTAATGACTAATGACATATGTTTGAATATTTAATCTTTTTAGCGATTTCTACAGCCACTTTTGCCCTGTTCAGTTTGGGACTAAACTTGCAATGGGGTTTCACGGGGTTAATTAACTTTGGTCATATTGCTTTTATGACCTTGGGAGCCTACACAACGGTATTGTTGACCTTAAAGGGTGTTCCCATCTTATTATCGGCAATTGTCGGCTCTATTGTTGCCGCTTTGTTAGGTTTGGTAATTGGTTTCGCTACTCTCCGCCTGCGAGAAGATTACCTCGGGATTGTCACCATCGGCGTAGGCGAACTAATTCGCTTGGTGGTGAATAACCAAGATTTACCTGTGGGTAATACCTGGATTTCCGGCGCTTTTGGTGTGCAAAGTTACCCTATACCTTTCGCGAATACGCCAAATTTATTTTTCAGATTTGTGCTGATGGGTTTGCTGACAGGACTTTTGGGCGTTACAGTCTTTTCATTATGGCGATGGATAAATAATACTAGGGTATCTAGCAGTACTGAGAATTTAACGAAGAAAACTAGTAAACAAGAATTCGCATCTCGGTTGAGTGTGGGGCTTGTGTTGGGACTGTTGGCGGTAATTGTTTATATTTCTGGTATCGTCACCCTGTATAACTACATCCCCAAAGCGGGGTTAATGGTGGTAGCGCTGTTAATCTTAGCTTTTGTTTTCTGGCGATTGGAAATGTTAGTGCGATCGCCTTGGGGTAGAGTCCTGAAAGCCATCCGTGAAGATGAGGAAATTCCCAAAGCTTTAGGTAAAAACGTCTTTTGGTATAAACTGCAATCACTGATGTTAGGCGGTGCGATCGCGGGAATAGCTGGTGCATTCTTTGCTTGGCAACTCAGTGCCGTTTATCCTGATAATTTCCAGCCACAGCTAACTTTTGACGCTTGGATCATGGTAATTTTAGGCGGTTCCGGGAATAACATCGGCACAATTTTGGGTGCGGTGATTTTCTTTGCCTATGATGCCATTACCCGCGAACTCTTACCAAAAATTATTCCCCTGGATGAGGCGCGGTTGGGTGCATTTCGCATCATGGTAATCGGGTTAATTTTGATGGTACTCATGATTTGGCGTCCACAAGGTATCTTAGGGAAAAAGGAGGAACTTACCCTTGGTAAATAACCAGTCACCCCAACTTCCCTTACTGGCGGCTACTGGACTTTGTAAAAGCTTTGGTGGGATTAAAGCCGTCAATGATGCCAGCATTGAGGTAGCTAAAGGTAGCATTACAGGTTTAATAGGCCCTAATGGTGCTGGTAAAACTACCTTTTTTAACTTACTTTCTAATTTCATTCGTCCAGATAAGGGGCGGGTGATTTTTGATGGCGAACCGATTCATCACCTCCAACCACACCAAATTGCCCAACAAGGCGTAGTCAGAACCTTTCAGGTAGCGCGGACTCTTTCGCGGTTGTCGGTGCTAGAAAACATGCTGCTAGCGGCACAAAAGCAAACTGGCGAGAATTTTTGGCAGGTACAATTCCAACCCCATATAGTGGCGAAGGAAGAAAAGCAGCTGAAAGAACAAGCGATGTTCTTGTTAGAGTCGGTGGGTTTAGCTAAAAAAGCCCATGATTACGCCGGCGGTTTATCTGGAGGACAACGCAAGCTGCTAGAAATGGGGCGGGCGCTGATGACGAATCCCAAGTTAATATTGTTGGATGAACCCGCAGCTGGGGTGAATCCGCGATTAATTGATGATATTTGCGATCGCATTCTTCACTGGAACCGCCAAGACGGCATGACTTTTCTGATTATCGAACACAATATGGATGTCATCATGTCCTTGTGCGATCGCGTTTGGGTATTAGCTGAAGGTAAAAACCTCGCTGACGGTACACCCGCAGAAATTCAAACTAATTCCCAAGTTTTAGAAGCTTATTTAGGTACATAATCAAAACCCCTAACCTGTTTTAGGTTGGGGTTGTAAGGGCGGGTTGAGAGATATCCTTACTGATCAACGAACATCATCCTTCAACCCACCCCTACCTTTGGTTTAATTACGAATTACGAATTATGAATTACGAATTACGAAGCTAAGGCTACTTCCACTAATTCTTGTAATTCACCACTTTGATACATTTCAATTAAGATATCTGAACCGCCAATGAATTGCCCATTGATATAGATTTGGGGAATTGTTGGCCAGTTAGAATATTCCTTAATTCCTTGACGAATTTCTTGGTCGGAAAGAACATCAAAAGTCTCGAAAGGAACGCCCAATGTATTAAAAACCTGCACGGCGTTGTTAGAGAAACCACATTGCGGCATTAACTTGTTTCCCTTCATGAAAACAAAAATCTTGTTTTGTTTTACGTAGTTGTCAATTTTTTGTTGTACTTCTGGCGTCATGGTTTTTCTGTTTCCTAGTTTTGCTTATAGTCTAGAGGAGCCAGCGCCTGTAGCGATGCCTGCGGCGGGCTACGCCTACGCAACTGGAGGCGACTGACATTTAACAGTCAGTATTAAACGACTAAGAAGCGGCTGTAGTTTGCCAAGCTTCGGGAGTGTAAGTCTTGATGGCTAGTGCATGAATTGCTTCTGTTGACATAGCTTGTCGCAATGCACCGTAGATTAACTGGTGTTGTTGTACCAGTCTCTTACCTGCAAACTGCGATGAAACTACTGTCACTTGATAGTGGTCGCCACCACCAGTCAAATCTTGCACTTGAACCAGTGCGTCTGGCAGTTCCGCTACGATCATTGCCTCAACCTGCTGCGGACTAATCATCGCAATTCCTGAAAAAACTTCTTTTCTATTATTAACAGATAGAGCGCGATCGCCTTTTACCCTGGCAGTTGTTGCCAAGCTAAAAAAACTAGGCACTCTAGGCACTTGTGTTTGAGAATGCCTCAACAGACAATAGATATTTAAATCCTACCATTAAGGCATTGCCCAGCATAGCATCCCATCACAGGGAATCTTGGCATTTGTGAACTTATTTTTGGGAAGAAGAACTCCCACCTTGTCGGGGATAGGGCGCATCTACAAAGCCTAATTCATATAGCTGTTGATAAGCTTTTTTGCCTAAATCCCTGGTGGGGTTTTGACTCTTGATAATTTGGATTAGCAAAGGTACAGCCAATTCTGATTGATTTTGTGCCCGATGCACTAATGCCAGTCTATAGGTAGCTTCATCTCTTAGCTGGGCGCTATCTCGCGCTTTTTGGCGCTGAGAATCAGAAACTCTGTTGTCAATTCCCGAAAAACTTGCGTTGAGATCCTGATAAAAATTAGACAGCTGATTAAAAACCTGGCGTGCTTCTTGGAGTTTTTTGGCAGCTACATCATATTTTTGGCCAGATACAGCATCCTCGGCTTCCTTGAGCAAACGCTGTCCGTATTCAATGCTCAACAACGTAGTGTTTTGCGTTACAGGACGCAGATTATTGGGATTGTTGGGGTCTATAGGTTGTGCTTGATTGTTGCTTGGTAAATTGTTTACCTGAGCATAACTAGGTGATAGCAGACTGAGGGTTGCTATGAGTGATAAAGAAGTGAAGCTAATCCAGGGAACAGCAACGGCTAGGTTCATGGGATCAATTCGTGCGACAAAATATATAAAAAGCAAATGGAAACTTCGGGTATCTTAACTCTGTTTTTGTCTTTGACCAAGCAAAGTCACCAAAGGCGGCGGGAAGCCTGCCCCTTCAATGGGTAGCGAGGTTGCTCCCCCCGCCGCGTCATTGGTCAGTGGTCAGTGGTCAGTGGTAAAGAAAACAACTGACTACTGACTACTGACCAATGACGCGAAATCCCGCCCCTTCTAGGGATGGGATGAGCTTAAATTCTCAGTTTCTCTGTTTTAGACTGAAAATCAGGCTAATTGAGTTCCCTCAGCTTTTAATCATAGTATCTAAAAGTGTTTCTATGAACGATCCCATGAATTCTGCCAACTCTCCCAATCCAGGTATACCAGCTAACAATCTGGGATTAGTATTACAACGTGGTGGGGAAGAATTGATTTTAGAAAAGGTTTTAGATCGTTTCACTGTTCGTGTGGTTCGAGATTTCAATCCCCAGGAATTATCTCAAATCAATTGGGGTACTTGGCAACGCAGTATTCCCCAAGCCAAGCTCGAACTTTTTACTGTAGCACCCAATCAGTTGGAAACGGCAATGTCCCAAGCCCGTGCTGACAATCGAGTTGCTTTTGCTAGCCATATTTACAAGCTCAAAAATAATCCGGGAACTTTTGTTTATCTCAATGACCAAATCACTATTCAATTTGCGACTAATATTGATGCTGCTCAGATCAATGCGCTTGCAACTGCATTTAACTTAGTGCAAGAAAAATTAGTGCCAGGTTTGCCGAATACTTTGGTTTTTGGTGTCAATAAACAAGCTACAGAAAATCCCCTGAAAATTGCCAATCAATTGCAATTTCGCCCAGAAGTATTAGCGGCTGAACCAAATATTTTGGTACGTCAGGAAACTCATTATAAACCCCGCGATCCTTTATATGCCCAGCAATGGTATCTTAACCACAATGGCGGTAATCAATTAACAGTTGGTTCCCATATTGCTGTAGAAAAAGCTTGGGATATTACTCGCGGTGTCCGTTCTGTAGTTGTCGCCGTAGTTGATGATTCTTTTGATTTAAATCATCCCGATTTTCAAGGTAGCGGTAAAATCGTCGCCCCTAGAGATTTAAAAGAAAATGATTTTTTACCTTTACCTGATGAAGAGGAAACTAGCCACGGTACAGCTTGCGCAGGAATAGCTGTGGCTGAAGAAAATGGTAAAGGAATTGTCGGGGTTGCACCTGGTTGTGCTTTAATGCCAATTCGCACCACGGGATTTTTAGATGATGAATCGATTGAAGATATCTTTAATTGGGCAATAGATAAAGGTGCAAGTGTCATTTCTTGCAGTTGGGGGGCATCGGCTGTATATTTCCCTTTATCTATGCGTCAGCGTGCAGCAATTACACAGGCGGCTACTAAGGGACGGAATGGCAAAGGATGTGTCATTTTATTTGCGGCGGGAAATGCTAACCGCCCAATTGACGGGACTATTTTCGAGCGCAACTGGCCGAAAAATCTATTATCAGGTAATACAGACTGGTTAAGTGGTTTCGCGGTACATGCAGATGTGATGGCTATTGCTGCGAGTACCAGTTTGAATAAGAAATCAGCTTATAGCAATTGGGGTAATAATATTGCTGTATGTGCCCCTAGTAACAATGCACCGCCAGGGATGTGGTTTCAAGAAGCTGGGTTTATGGAAACCCAACCTGCGATCGCTACTTCTCTTTTTGGCTTAGGTATACTCAGTACAGACCAATTAGGCGCTGCAGGTTACGATAAAGGGGACTTTACCAACAACTTTGGCGGTACTTCGGCAGCCACACCTATAGTTGCTGGTGTCGCCGCCTTAACTTTGTCAGCTAACCCTGACTTAACTGCCCAACAAGTCAGACGAATATTACAAGAAACCACTGATAAGATTGTAGACACCAATTCTGACCCTCAATTGGGTTTTCGGGAAGGGACTTATGACAGTAACGGACATTCCCAATGGTTTGGTTATGGCAAGGTGAATGCAGCCAAAGCCGTGCAATTAGCGCAGCAAATGCGTACAGGGGTATCAACTCCGAGTAAGCAAATTAAGGGGAGAAATGATAGTGCGTTAGGGATTCCCGATAATAATCGCCAGGGAATTAAAAGCGCGATCGCCATTTCCGATGCCAGTATCATCCAAGATATACAAATTACAGTTAATCTCACCCACGATTTTTTAGGCGATTTAGAAATTTATTTAATTGCACCCAATAATCAACAAGTTTTATTACAAAACCGCACGCTAGGAAGGCGGACAAGTTTACAAACAACATATACAGTGCGATCGCACCCAGCACTCAAACAATTGCTTTCCATCTCAGCTAAAGGGCGTTGGCAATTGTGGTTAGTTGATTATGTCGCGCAAGATGTTGGTCAATTGAATAGTTGGGAATTAAGTTTGAGTGTTTAGTTAATGGTCAATGGTCAATAGTCAATGGTCAAGGGTCATTAGTCACTAGTAAAGGTGAGTTACTCTGAAGTTGAGACTAACTATTGACTCTGGACTATGGACTTTTGACATTTAAGAATTAGGAATTTCTGCAAATGTATGATTAGGAATTTCTGCTTCTTGGTGGCTGAGTTGTTGTAAAACTTTGGTTAAATCGCTAGTTAAAGATTTAGCATTTTGTTTGAGAGAACCATGATTGTAATCTGCAACTGTGATGGGTGAGCCAATGTTAATAATTACATCAGTACCCCAGTTAGGATAAGTTTGGCTGTAATTGATACTAATAGGAATGATTTTTACGCCTAAATCTGGCTGGCTGGCTTCCGCACTTAAAGCTAAACGGGCGATTCCTGGCTTTAAGGGGTGAACTTCACCATCACGGTAAATTCCGCCTTCGGGGAAAATAACCAAGGTTTTTTTCTGCTGTAGCAAATCGACACCGTGGCGTAGGGTTGTAATTGATGGATGCTTCAGATCGACAGGAAAACCGCCTAAGCGTCTCACAAACCAACCTTGCAATCCTTTGCATTCGCTACTGGTGACCATAAATCGCAAGTCGTTTTTGCGGTGACAAGCGATCGCTGCATAAGGTACAAGCAACGCATCCCAGCGCGCACGGTGGGTAGGTGCCAGAATCATCGGCCCGGTTTCGGGAATATTTTCTTCACCAATGATTTGAATATGTCCAAAAAACGACGGTATTAAAAAGTACCGTCCTAAGAGATACGCTAAAGGTGCTAACCAAGCAGAAACTCGTGAAGTATCAGAGGTAGTATTAGCCACCTGGTTATGGCTGCGGGTGTTTGCGAGTTTGTGCTCAGAGGTAGGAGTAGCAGAGTGAATGTCCATCATGCTCGTGACTGCCGATTGCCTAGTAAAATGTGACGAAACCTTGATTAGTTACACCGTAAATTTTCTTTCTTCACTTGTGTCATACCTATTGGACAGTTTCGTCTCTGTCTGCTAATTTCGCTTATGCCGTTTGGTAGCAAACCAAGCTTGCAATTGCTGACGGCAAGCCGACTCTAAAACCCCACCAATGACTTTCAGGCGGTGATTAGAGGCTGCACTATCGGGGATGTTGGTAACAGTACGAATTGCACCAGTTTTGGTATCGTCTACTCCATACACCAGCAATCCCACACGGGCGTGTATAATGGCACCTGCACACATTGGACAAGGTTCCAAAGTTACATAAAGGGTGCATTGATTAAGATGCCAATTTTGTAAATTTTGAGCCGCTATTCTCAAGGCAACAATTTCTGCGTGAGCTGTGGGGTCTTTGTCACGTTCTTTGCGGTTTTCACCTTCTGCAAGTAAATTGCCTGCTGCATCAATTATTGCTGCTCCTACAGGTACTTCTCCAGCTTCACTTGCTGCTTGTGCTAATTCCAAAGCACGACTCATCCATTTTCGGTGGATAAGATATTCTGGGTATGCAATTAACATTGGATTATTGCTAATTCTGATTTAGAACCCAAAGGTTGACACAATCGAGTTTTTACGCGCCTAGATCGAAACATATTCGCTTTCAGGTTGTTCAGGAGCGAGCAGAGCCAGTGCTGTAGGCGGGTTAAGAGACTGGTAGCAACTGCCGTTAACTGGTGTTCAAAAGTCCAGGTTAGCCTTTAACTCTGGATTCTGGACTTTTAATAACCTGAGTGCAAAATATCCGATTTAAATGCGTAGGGCTAATTTAATGTTTATTTTCGGTTCTAGCTGGGAAGTATTTAAATAGCCTAAAGGCGATGATTTTGAGTTTAAACGGCTTTTTGAGCTAATAGGGAATCGAGTTGACTTTGGGTATCTAATTGATAAAGGTCATCGCAGCCACCAATATGTTGATTATTAATAAAAATTTGGGGAACTGTGCGGCGTCCGTTACCTCTTTCTGCCATTTTGGCTCTGGCAGTTTCGTCGCCGTCTATTTTGTATTCTTGGAATTGAACACCTTTCCACCAAAGTAGCATTTTAGCGCGGATACAGTAAGGGCAAGTTTGCCAAGTATAGATTTCAACTTGAGCTTTAACTCGCTCTGGATGACGGTTTAATAAAGGGTTGAGAAAATTAAGCATATTTGCATATTATCGCTTTTTATGAATTTTCTCTAGATTAAGTGTATTTATTATGGGTAATTTTTCATCACCTGGAGAGCGTAAACCAATTTGCCAAGGTTTTGAGATGATTATCGCTAGATAAATAATCAGTGAATGCCTATGTTTGTGCTGGCATAATTAACACTTGCAGACTAATTAAACGCCAATAGAGATGTGTTTTACAATACAGAGTTTTGGCAATAAAAATGCTAAACATACTTGACTTTAATCGCACTTATATGTTGCTCTCATTCCCACACTTCGCTTCGCTGCGTATGGTGTCAAACCGCAAAGGTGATAAACATATTTTACCCAGAAAAACACACTTAATAGAAGCGTACAATCTTACCTATGTAATTGCCTATACTTTCTGTTTGATGATTAATAAAGACTTCTAATGGTTTAATATTAGTGTAAATACTTAAAAATTCGTATATTAAAAAACAATAGAAAATTAATAGCAGCAAAACTTAACATAGAGTAGTAGCAATAGTATTTTCCACGGGTATCCGCCCTTTGGTAGACTTGAAGACTGGAACAGCTAGATAAAACGACGCTAAGTCAAGCAGTTTAGAGGGCGACTCTGTGGAAAATACACTTGGATTAGAGATTATTGAGGTAGTAGAACAAGCCGCGATCGCATCCGCAAAGTGGATGGGTAAAGGCGAAAAGAACACTGCTGACCAAGTGGCAGTGGAAGCAATGCGCGAACGCATGAATAAAATCTATATGCGCGGTCGCATTGTGATTGGAGAAGGTGAACGCGATGACGCCCCTATGCTATATATTGGGGAAGAGGTGGGTATCTGCTCCCGTCCAGATGCTAAGGACTTCTGTAACCCAGACGAACTCATCGAAATTGACATTGCCGTTGACCCTTGTGAAGGTACGAACTTGGTAGCATACGGCCAACCAGGCTCAATGGCTGTATTGGCGATTTCCGAAAAAGGTGGCTTATTTGCTGCGCCTGACTTCTATATGAAGAAGTTAGCAGCGCCCCCAGCCGCTAAAGGCAAGGTAGACATCAACAAATCAGCAACAGAAAACCTCAAAATTCTCTCCGAGTGTCTAGATCGCGCTATTGAAGAACTTGTGGTAGTCGTGATGAAGCGCGAACGCCACAACGATTTGATTAAAGAAATCCGCGACGCTGGGGCGAGAGTACAACTGATTTCTGATGGTGATGTGGGTGCAGCTTTATCTTGTGGTTTTGCTGGAACCAACATTCACGCCCTCATGGGTATCGGTGCTGCACCTGAAGGTGTAATTTCCGCCGCCGCTATGCGTGCTTTAGGCGGGCATTTCCAAGGTCAGCTCATTTATGACCCGGCTATCGTTAAAACAGGGTTAATTGGCGAAAGCAAAGAAGCTAACTTGGAGCGTCTGCAGTCAATGAATATCACTGACCCCGATAAGGTCTATGATGCTCATGAACTCGCCTCTGGTGAAACCGTGCTGTTCGCTGCTAGCGGTATTACCAGTGGTAATCTCATCCAAGGTGTACGCTTTTTTCATGGAGGAGCTAGAACTCAAAGCCTAGTTATTTCCAACCAGTCAAAAACTGCGCGCTTTGTGGATACTATTCACATGTTTGAACAGCCGAAGTATGTACAATTGCACTAAGCAATAAATAGTCAGGAGTTAGGAGTTTAAATCCCCTACCTAACTCCTGACTCACCATTCACCACTTACCATTTACCATTTAGCAATTACCAATTAGCAGATGAATATAGCAGTGGTGGGGTTAAGCCATAAAACAGCCCCAGTAGAAATCCGGGAAAAGTTGAGCATCCCCGAACCCCAAACAGAAAATGCGATCGCTCAACTGACTAGCTATCCCCATATTGATGAAGTTGCAATTCTCAGCACTTGTAACCGCCTGGAAATTTATATCGTCACAGGCGAAACAGAACACGGTATTCGCGAAGTCACGCAGTTTTTAGCTGAATATAGTAAATTACCTGTAACATCTTTGCGTCAACACCTGTTTATGTTGTTGCATGATGATGCTGTGATGCATATGATGCGCGTAGCAGCAGGTTTAGATAGTTTAGTCCTGGGAGAAGGACAAATTCTGGCTCAAGTGAAAAATACTCACAAATTAGGCCAGCAATATAACGGTATAAAAACAATTTTGAATCGGTTATTTAAACAAGCTTTAACAGCAGGTAAGCGAGTTCGTACTGAAACTAGCATTGGTACTGGCGCAGTTTCCATCAGTTCGGCGGCGGTGGAATTGGCGCACATGAAAGTCGAAAATTTAGCGGCTTCGCGGGTGGCGATTCTCGGTGCTGGTAAGATGTCGCGCTTGTTGGTACAGCATTTAATTTCTAAAGGTGCCCAGCAAATTAGTATTTTAAATCGCTCTCGCGATCGCGCTCTGGAATTAGCCAAACAATTCCCCGAGCAAACTCTAGATATTCAACCACTCTCGGAAATGATGACAGTAATTTCCCAGAGTGATTTAGTATTTACTAGTACTTCAGCTACAGAACCTATATTAGATCGTGCCAAATTAGAAATGGTTTTAGAGCCTAGCCAGTCTCTAATGCTATTTGATATTTCCGTACCCCGTAACGTCCATGCTGACGTAAATGAGCTAGCTAACGTCCAAGCCTTCAATGTGGATGATTTGAAAGCGGTTGTAGCGCAAAATTACGAAAGTCGGCGGAAGATGGCGCAGGAAGCGGAGAAAATTCTGGATGAAGAAGTAGAAGCTTTTGATATTTGGTGGCGCAGTTTAGAAACTGTCTCCACTATTAGCTGTCTGCGTAATAAAGTCGAAACCATCCGCGAACAAGAATTAGAAAAAGCCTTGTCGCGTTTAGGTTCAGAATTTGCCGAGAAACATCAAGAAGTAATCGAGGCACTCACAAGGGGAATAGTTAATAAAATTTTACACGATCCGATGGTGCAATTGCGAGCGCAGCAGGATGTAGAAGCCAGACGGCGATGTATGCAAACTCTGCAAATGCTGTTTAATTTAGACGCAGAAGAGCAATTTAGCTAAATTATTGGGGAATTTTGCCGTCTTTTTAGCTAAAAATCCCACCAAATACCTTTTAATAAGCCTTTATTCGGTATTGAATAGGCGATCGCTTTAATGTTTTGTTAAGAAATATTCAGGCGATCGCCTAAACTTGTCCTACTAAATATTATTAAATAATTAGTATAAAAACTCCCGAAAAATCACCTTTATGGTAAAAAAATCCATCTTCTCTAGCCCCTAATCCCTAGTGACGTAAATGTTAGGTTTCGCAAAGCCTCAACCCAACCTTGTATCTTAGAATCTCCCGTACCAGACACCGCCGAATCTAGCGCAGCGATCCTCAGTTGCGTCAATGTTTCCACCACCACTTTTTTGTTAACTATCGCTTGACATTCAAGACAGTCGCTACATTTATTCTTAACTGAACTGTATTGTGTTAAAGTCCTCTAAATCCCATACCCATATCTATTTTCTGTTCTATCTGGGTGGAACTTAACTGAGATGATACAATTGCGCGAGAAGTTTGACCTTGAGTACCAAGCTGACTGATAAATATACCTGCTAAAATCAAGCTACCACCAATATATTGAGCCAGATTAGGAGCTTCATTTAATACCAAAAAAGCAGCAATGATACCTACTATTGGTGTAAATGAACCGATTAAAGAAGCTGTGGATACTGTAGAATTTCTTAAACCTTGCAGCCAAAAAAACTGTCCGAGAACGACAATCACAGCAGCATAAACTAACATCCATTGCCACAGAAAAGGCGAGAATACATCCATAAAATGCTCTCTACCATATAGCCCTAAAGCAATGCAGAAAAAAATTATAGTTCCTAAGGCATTGCGAAATATACTGTAAATTCCTAAAGGCACGTGAGATAAATATTTTTTACCAATAATTGTAGAAATAGCAGCAGCTAAAGCGGCGATCGCTGTTAAAATTTCCCCTAAACCTAAGTGCAAGCTGCCCATGCTCATCATTGTTTGGCTAGGAGGCTGAAGGATAATGGTGAGACTTACACCAATAAATGCCGCGATCGCACCACCAGTTTCCCATTTAGTTACCCGTTCTCGCAATAACCAAAAAGAAAAAGCCAAAGTTAACGGTGGTTCCAAGCGTCCGATGAGAACTATATTATTTACAGGTGCGATCGCTAAAGCTTGAAAAATTAAGCCAGGAACCAGCGCCCCTGATAAAATAGCCACGATGGTGAGGCTGTTCCATTCTTGTTTAGATAGCTGGCGTAACTTTGCTGGCTGCCACTGTCGCCAGTAAATTGGGATAGTTATCAGTAAGGCGCAAAGATTCCCAACAAATAAAACATTACATAAAGAGATGGGATTGCGATCGCCTATTAAATTCTGAGCACCAATTTCTGTTAACTTGCGGGTGACTGCACTAGATGCGCCAAAGATGAGAATCGCTAGCCAGAGATAGACTTTCCCTGGAATTTTATCGCTCAGGCTGTGTTGTCTTTTCATTAGTCATTAGTCACCGTCTAACTTGAAAATGGGCATGGGGCATTGGGCATTGGGAAGACAGATTTTCATATTTGGTTGTAGACTTTTCCCATGAGGGGCTAGCTTGAAAGAGTGATTTCTCCCTTGTCCCCCTTCCCTTGTCCTCCTTGTCCTTTCTTCATCCAGACTGCCCTCTGCCTTTATTCGATCAATTAAAACTATCATTCCTCTATGAGCAAACGCTGAGAAGTAAATTAAATTTCTCAAGCCATAAATTCATCAAAATAATAGTTGAGTTTCATACAGGCTTCAGTCTCAACAACGATATTAAGGTTGTTCGCCAGATGTACCAGATTAGGAGTCACAAATGAAACTCGCCCCCATACTTACAACAGTTGCTTTACTTGGTTGTTTTACAATTTGGGATGCTCCCATCAAAGCCATCAATCCCTTACTAACTCAAGCCTCAGCCGCAGAAGCCAAAGATGCAACAGGCTTAACTCCTCAACAAAAAATTGAATTTCTCTCCAAGCATAAAGGTGAATTTGGTAGCGGTGACGCTTTACGCCGTTACTTTTTTGGCGATTTAGAACCAATTTCTGTACAACCTGGCGGTGCAGGTATGGTAGTTAATCTTTACAACAAAGCCAACGATGTCACCATCGCTTACTGTACTACCTACGATGTAGTTGTCGCCATCAAGAAAGGTAAAGTAACTAAGTTTGAACCCAGTGAAGTTAAGTAAATAGGGGCTAGGGACTAGAGGCTAGGGGCTAGGGTGTGTTTTCATAGTCGCTATCACCTCCGGCTACGGCTAAATATACCAAGTTTGTTTATCTAAACCATATTGCTTTTTAGCCCACCTGCGTGGGCTTTGTTCGTATAGCCTTCAGGCATTGGTTCCTGAAGGCTATTCTCCTCATCCCCAGCATTGATAAGTCTCATTTATAGATAGTATCCATAATTATTTGTCAAGCAGTGTTGACTATTTGTAACAAACTTGTTAAATTTAGTTACATAAGTTAATAAAGCGAGAGAAAAAACTATGTATACAACAGTTAATGAAGACGGCGTTCTCAACAACTACGCAACCGAACCCCAGATGTACTATGCTCAGTACCCTGCAATTTGGGAACAACGCCAATACCTCTTACAAGCTGGATTCGCTACATTACTTGTCACCACTCTTGTTTTAGTAGGTTTAAGCGTTAGCTAAATTTTTTAATTAAATTTTCTGATTTCGGTATCAGGATATCTCATAGTCAATAAACCTCTTCCTCATCACCTCGGTTAGTTACCGGGGTTTTTTGTTGCTGTGGCAATGAGTTTTCAGGCATCAATTAAAAGTGAAACTGCTTATTACTTGATTATCTGCTTGTGCCTGTTCTAAGCAAACAATTAATTTTTTGGCTAAAATCTGCACGGTTGGTTCTCCCAGCATACCGAGATGTGTCCCAGGAACCTCGTGAATCTCCACTCCTTGTTTAGCCATTCCCTTCCAGCCTCTACAAGGTTTGAACTGACACCATCGCAACACTTCTTCAGTAGTAAATAAAGTTACCTTACCACTGTATGGTTGTGGTACATAATCCGCCATTGTGGCTTGCTTGAGCGCTTCTATTAATGCCATGTTGTAAGGGTTGGCATCTTCAGTAAAAGATTGTTCATTCCACAAGTCAAACTTGCTGCTTGGTTTCCCAGTTAACATAGATCCCAACCAATCTAGTTTGGCGAAAAAATAGTTCCATCTATCTGTTGATCTCAGTCGCCAGAAAGTCAGCAAGTAGACATAAAGTGTACGCAATAGGGAAGGATTATTGATATACAAACTAGGGCTATATGTATCAAACATAGCTAGTAAAGCCACGCGATCGCCTTGAGCAACTAACTGACGCGCCATTTCAAAAGCAACTGTCCCGCCACTAGAGAAACCACCCAATAGATAGGGGCCATGCGGTTGAACAGTGCGCATTTCTTGGATGTAGTGAGATGCCATGTCCTCAACCTTATTGTGGGGAGTTTGTTTACCATCAAGTCCTTGTGCTTGTAACCCATACACAGGTTGTTCTGTACCCAAGTAACGCACTAGACTTTGGTAGCCAATCACATTACCTCCCAGAGCATGGATTAAGAATAAAGGGCATTTTGCACTGTTACCTGGCTGAATAGTTACCAGAGAAGACCAAGAAGCTGGTGTATTTGATTGACAGAGAATCCTAGCTAATTGTTCTATGGTTGGTGATTGTAACAAGGTAGCTAGGGGAAGTTTTTGACCAAATTTCTTTTCGATTTGTGTAAATAATTTTACCGCTAATAGGGAATCTCCGCCCAAATCAAAGAAATTATCGCTGATGCCAATTGACTTAATACCTAAAATCGCTGACCAAATTTGCGTTAACTCGATTTCTACGGTGTTTTTTGGCGAAACAAAGGCTTTTTCTAATTCTGGTCGGCTTTGGTCAGGGATAGGCAAAGCGCGGCGGTCTACTTTACCATTAGGAGTCAGGGGAATTTTGGCGATCGCAACAAAGGCAGATGGAATCATATAATCTGGCAATTTCTCTCGCAGAAAACGCCGCAATTCATTCATCGTCAATTTAGGCTCACCATTGACTACAACATAAGCTACCAATCGCTTATTTCCTGGCTCATCTTCCCGCGCTATAACTACAGTTTCCTGTACACAGTTGTGTTGTGCTAATACAGTCTCAATTTCTCCCAACTCGATGCGGAAACCGCGAATCTTTACCTGATGGTCAATCCGACCAAGAAATTCAATGTTACCATCAGCCAGATAGCGAGCTAAGTCTCCTGTTTTATAGAGTCGTGCTGATTTCTTGTCACTAAAGGGATTGGGAATGAATTTTTGGGCTGTAAGTTCGGGTTGATTTAAATAGCCAGAGGCTAAACATTCTCCACCAATATGCAATTCCCCAGAAACACCAATCGGACAGGGATTGAGGTAATCATCAAGAATGTAATATTCAGCGTTTTGGATGGGTTTACCATAGGGAATACTCTTCCAATACGACTCGACTTTGCCAATGGGATAATAATTAGACCAAACTGTTGCTTCGGTTGCGCCACCCAAACTAATCACTTCTACTCTTGGGAAGGTGGCTTTAAGTAAATCTGGTAGTGTGACTGGTATCCAATCACCGCTCATAAATACTAGCCGCAATTGGGGATGGCAATTACTTTGTTGAACCTGGGAGAAAAAGCTAGCGAGTTGTTGCAGTGCAGGCGGTGCAGAGTCCCAAAATGTGATTGGCTCATGGCAAAGAATGTGCAACAAAGCTTCTGGATCTCGGATATCATGGCTAGGGACAACCCGAACTGAACCACCTGCGGCTAATAATCCGAAAATGTCATAAACTGACAGGTCAAAACACAAAGATGTGATAAATAAAACTCTGTCAGCAGAATTAATATTAAATGTTTTATTAACCCACTCAATCAGGTTGATTACTGGTTGATGACGAACTACAACCCCTTTTGGTGTGCCTGTAGAGCCAGAGGTAAAAATCACATAAGCAATATCATTTGAATTGGCAGATGTCGGTAAATTTTTTGTAGGCAGTAAATCTAAATAAGAACGATTCCATACCTGCTGATGTCCAACTTGCCATACAGATTGAGTATGTGCAGATTGATCCAAACAGATTAAGTGTTGTAGTGCTATCAGTTCTAACTCATGAATATTAGGTAACAACCAACTTTGGGTGACTAGACAGTTAATTTCTAGAGAAGACAGCAGTAATTGAATGCGTGCTTTGGGAAAACTGGGTTCTAGTGGCACGTATGCACCTCCAGCTTTTAAAATCCCTAGCACCGTCGGAATCATTTCTAGCGATCGCTCTAAATAAACAGCAACTAACACCCCAGGCTTGACACCCAGTTGCTTCAAGTGATGGGCTAACTGATTAGCTCTACAGTTCAACTGTTGGTAAGTTAGTTGTTCCTCTCCACAGACGACGGCTACAGCATCGGGTGTCTGTTCTACCTGCGCCTCAAATAGTTGATGAATACAAAGTTGCTCTGCAAAATCTGCTTGTGTATGATTCCACTCAATCAACATTTGATGTTTTTCATCTGTCGTCAGTAGTGGTAGTTCTCCTAAACACTGCCAGGGATTATTTGCCATGCTGGATAATAAAGTCTCAAGGTGTCCCAGCATCCGAGCGATTTTGGCATTGTCGAAGAGATTTTGGTCGTATTTGAGTTTCAATAACAGTTCTGAATCTGCATAACCAACCAATGTCAGAGGAAAGTTAGTTTGTTCTTCTAGCTGGAATTCCAGGTTTTGCCATCTACCACCCTGAGAACGTAAAGCCGAATTTAATTCATAGTTTTCAAATACCAAAATACTATCGAACAAGGGCTTTCCTGGTGGCACATCGCTCCATCTTTGCACGTTAACTAGAGGAGTATGTTCATAGTCTCGCAAAGCCACCCACTGCGATCGCAATTCTTTGAGCCAAGTCAGAAGAGATTTCTCCCCGGAAACGCTGACTCGAACTGGTAAGGTATTGATCAACAGTCCTACCATTGATTCCGCTCCAGCTACAGAGGAATGACGACAGGCTCTTGTAGCACCAAAGAGCACATCAGTTTCACCACTGTAACGGCTCAAAAGTATCGCCCAAGCGCCCTGTACTAAAGTATTGATTGTGACTTGATGTTGTTGCGCTAAAGACTGCAACATCGCTGTAGTGTTTTCTGAGAGCCGGATTGCTTGCTCGCCAAAACCACTTTGATTGCGCGGATTTGAGTCTAATAATAAAGGCGTGGGTGCAGTAAAGCCTTTGAGCAAGTTCCGCCAAAAACTTTCAGCCTTAGACCAATTTTGTTGCTGTAGCCATGTAATGTGGTCTTGATAAGCACGGGGTTGGGGAAGTTGTAAGTCTTTGCCTTCACAGAAAGCATCATAAAAAGCGAACACTTCCTTAATAATAATTGACAAAGAACGACCATCTAACAAAGCATGGTGAAAAGTCCAAATAAATTGGTAGACAGATTCTCTCAACCGAAATAACGCAAGGCGCATTAATGGCGCGACATTTAACTCAAAGCCAAGAGTGCGATCGCTTTGTAGATAGGCTTGCAATTTAGTTGATTGTTCTGTGTCAGACAAGTCACACCAATCTTGCTGTTCCAGAGGAATTATTACTTTTTGATGTATATATTGCTGAGGTTCCCGTTGACTTTGCCAATCAAAACTAGTTCGCAAAACTGCGTGTCGTTCTACAACTTTCTGCCATGCTTGTTGAAATGCCAAAACATCAATTTTTTCATGTACTAAACAGATCATCTGCTCAATATCTACTCCCGATTTTTGAGCAACTAAATTGTTAAACAGCATTCCTTGCTGTAGAGATGAAAGTTGGTATGAATATTCTCTGGTTAATACTTTCATTTTGTTTGTATAAAAATCATGAATGATTTGATAGTTACGAAAAATGTCACTATCCGCCAAAAGATTAGATAATTACGAAATCCAATAAAATAAATTCTCTACAATAAATATCTAGTAATTAATAGATTGAGTACAATGCATTCCATATATGCATTTATTACCAAATATTTTTTTATAACAGGCAGAGAATTTCTAAAAATTATGGTAGTGCAGCTTTATCAATAAGTATCAATAGAATTTAACAGCTAATATTTGAAATTCTATATAAAAATAATAAAGAATTATCTAGATTTTACAAAGAAAAGATAAAGTTATAATAGCTACTCCGTGATTTTAGCTAATAAATTCTATATTTTTAACCAGTTAAATGTAGCCAAAATATATTAAAAAATTGCCAGTGGTAACGAGCGATACATAAAATTTAAGCAAATAAAAAAGGCGGCAAAGCCACCTCTTTATTGATCTAGTTTTTAGATAAAGGTACAGTATTAACTACACGGCTGGCTACAAATTATTCTCCGCATCCCCATATCATCATGTAGCCAATTTCAAGGTAATTAAAATTACCACTTGTGTCTAATCCAATCGTAAATCTCTACATATTCAGTGCCTGGAATATTCCATGAGTAGTCATACTCCATACCCTGAATAGCTAATTCGCGGAATTCTTCGGGAGAATAATTCCACAAATCAATTGCTCGTTCCATTGCAGACTCAAGGGCAGCATTATCGCTTTGGTAGAATACAAAACCATTGCGTTTTTCTGGTGGTACATTCTCATCGTAGTTGCGATCAAATACTGTATTGACCAGACCGCCGACACCGCGCACAATGGGAACAGTGCCATATTTTAACCCAATCATTTGCGTTAACCCGCAAGGTTCAAAATTACTAGGCACAACAATCATATCTGCACCTGCATAAATTAGGTGAGATAGTTCTTCATTAAAGCCTAGTTCTAAATGAACATCAGGGTTGTTATTTAAAAATTGTTTTTCATGTTGGAATTGGGCATTAATTCCCGGTTCTGTCGCCGAACCTAGTAATACAAACTGCGCTCCTTTATTCAGTGCGTAGTAAATAGCGTGATGTACAAGATGCACGCCTTTTTGATTATCTAAACGCCCAATATAAGCAATGATTGGTTTATCTTCTTGACGGAGCAAAAGCCGCTCTTGCAAAGCTTTTTTGTTATCAAATTTCTTTTCAAAAGTGTCTTTGTTGTAATGAGATGGGATGTAACGGTCAACTTCTGGATTCCAAAAATCGTAATCAATACCGTTGAGTATTCCCTGGAATTTATCTTGATGCAAATGCAAAGTATGACCTAAACCACAACCTATTTCGCTGGTACGCGCTTCCCAAGCGTGGTTTGGTGAAACTGTAGTGACAGCATTAGAGTAAACTATACCCGCCTTCATAAAGTTCAAGGCGAAGGGGTTGAAGTTGTCACGCAGTTTATCGTATTGGAAGTAATATTCTGGTCGGTTTAAACCTGTGGCTTGGAGTGTTTCTACACCACCCATTCCTTGATGCTTAAAGTTGTGGATTGTGTAGCAAACCCTCTGATACTCCATGCCATAATACTTGTACATTTCATGGAGCATGACTGGAATTAAGCCTGTTTGCCAGTCATGACAATGTATAACATCGGGACGCTTGTTACTTTGCAGTAAAAATTCCAATGCAGCTTTGCTAAAGAAAGCAAAACGCATATTGTCGTCGTCACAGCCGTAATAGCAACCGCGATTAAAGAAATTATCTTGAGAGTGGGGTTGAATAAAGAAACATACTCGTCCATGTACCCAACCGCACTCAACAGAACAAGTAATGGCTCCACCGTACCAGGGTACGGATAGATTGCGATAGGCTTCGTGTAATCCCCAAATATGGTCGTAGCGCATACAATCATATTTGGGCAGAATTAGTTCGACACAATGCCCACGAATTTCTAATTCCCTACTCAATCCGTAGACAACATCCCCTAAACCGCCTGCTTTAATTACAGGAGCGCACTCCGAGGCAATCTGTACAATGTACATTCGTAGTCCTCGCTTCACAAAACTTTATTTTAACTATATTATTATCAGTACATGAAAAATGTACTTATTGACACCGGAGTGGATGAATGATAAGTAAAATAAGTTAAACTGGTGTCAAGTGATAATCAAATCTGTATTTGTCAGTTGTTAGGGGACTTACAAAAAATAAATTACCCATATTCCGTAGTGCGAGCATCTTGCTCGCTGATGTTCCAAAGCGAGCGAGACGCTCGCACTACAAATTTATTGGGTATTTAAAAAATTGGATGTCCCCAGAGATGCGATTAATCGCGTCTGTACAGTCGTCTGTTGTTATAGTGCGATCGCATCCCCTTGCGTTCCATCCCACTCAAGAATGAATTTTAATAATTATTGGGGCGAGCTAAGTTTTTAAACTTGGTAAACTGCGGATCGAATAAGAGTTTTACCGTACCTGTAGGGCCGTTACGGTGTTTAGCTACGATAACTTCAGCAATACCGCGATCGGGAGTGTCATTATTGTAATAATCATCGCGGTATAACATAATTACTAAATCCGCGTCTTGTTCAATCGATCCCGATTCTCTTAAATCTGACAACATTGGACGCTTATTAGTACGTGCTTCTACTCCGCGACTTAACTGCGATAATGCAATTACTGGAACCGATAATTCCCGCGCTAAACCTTTTAAAGAACGTGTGATTTTCGATAATTCTTGGACTCGATTATCACCTGCACCTTCCATTAATTGCAGGTAATCTATCACAATTAAACCTAAATTTATCCCTTGTTCTGCTTGCAATCGCCGCGCCTGACTGCGCATTTGGGTGACAGTAATATTTGGCGTATCATCAATAAAAATTGGAATATCAGAAAGCTTACTAATAGCTAGGCTTAAAGGTTCCCACTGTGCTTGACTCAGTCTTCCACTACGTAAATAACCGCTTTCAATTCCCGCTTCACTAGCTAATAAACGTTGTACCAGTTGTTCTTTAGACATTTCTAAACTAAAAACAGCAACTGGTAATTTTTTCATCTCAACAACATCGCTACCCTTAACAGGAACTTCCGAATGAGCAATATATTGTGCGAGATTCATTGCAAAGCTAGTCTTTCCCATTGCCGGTCTAGCAGCGACAATAATTAAATCAGAACGCTGAAAACCGCTAGTCATTGCATCTAAATCATAGAAACCACAGGGAATTCCCGGTAAAGAAATACCTTGATTTCGCTCTTCAATATCCTGAAAATTGTTAATTAAGACATCAGAAATGTGAATTAGTCCTGACTGTACCTTTTCTTGAGTAACACCAAAAACTTTTTGTTCTGCTTGATCTAAAACTATTGGTAAATCTTTATCAGTTTCATAACCTAGATGGACAATTTCATTACCAGCTTTAATTAATTGTCGCCGCATGTATTTATCCATGACTAATACTGCTAAGGCGTCAATGTTAACTGCTGAAACTGTGCGATCTACAAGGGTGGCTAATTTATTTCTCCCGCCAATGCGGTTTAGCATATCGTTATCAGCTAGCCAACTGGTAACTGAAAGCAAATCTGTAGGTTTACCTTGCGCGTGGAGTCGTAAGGCGGCTTGATAAATTTCTTTATGGGCGCTAATGTAAAATGCTTCAGCAATTAAGCGATCGCTAACTCGACCAATCGCTTCTGGATCTAGCAAAATTCCCCCCAAAATCGCCTCTTCTGCTTCAATATTTTGGGGTGGAAGGCGATCGCTACCATCGCCTTGAAAACTTAGTCCTTCAGCCATAAGCGCTTTAAAATTGCGATCGGGGTTTAGCTATTAATCTTATATAGCAATCCTATTTGATATGTAAACAAAAAGGACAAGGAAGATGGGTATTTGTGACTCTTTGAGGATTGCTATAGTCTAAAATTTGCGGTTTTACACCAAAGATATAATTCGTAATTATTAATTCGTAATTCGTAATATTTTTTGACAGATGAATGTGGTAGATGGAACCAAGAAAAAACATTTAGTTGTCCTGAATCCATGCATCAATTAAATTACCGACATCCTCAATTAATTAGCAATTACGAACTACGAATTACGAATTACAAATTATTGCTTTAGCTAGCCACAACTTGAATATCGAGTTGTGCGGTTACGTCGGAATGCAGCTTAATTTCAGCTTTGTAAGTACCAAGGTGGTTAATATCGGGTATTGTAATACCGCGACGATCCACTTCTTGATTTGTCGCTGCTTTAATTGCATCTGCAACATCTTGAGCGGTAACAGTACCGAAGATAGCTTCGTTTTCACCAACTTGCTTGGCAATTTGCAAGGTGGTAACTTTTTCGAGAGCTGCTTTTTGTTCTAAAGCTTGTTGTTTTAATTCTAATTGCCGTTGAAGTTCTTGTTCGCGACGGCGTTCTACTTGCTTGAGAATCCCAGGAGTAGCATGAGTTGCTAACTTTTGAGGAATCAAATAATTACGAGCATAGCCTGGTGCTACATCCACTAAATCGCCTAATTTACCCAGTTTATAAACATCCTGAGTTAAAACTAACTGTACGCGCTTCGCCATTGTTTTTTCGTTTTCCTGTAGAATCTCATTAACTTGGGTTGCAGCCGGATAGCTAACAGATGTGTAGCTGTATCCCAAGTGGCTTGGCTAATATCCCAAAGCTTAAAGATCCTAGCGAATGGTAGGGTGCGATCGCAACTCCTATTCGCCAAAAAATTTGTCTTGCTTTATCAGGAAAATTGGTCTAAAACCCCGTCCACTTCAGATGAGCTTCAGTGCATCGCCTCTAGGACGGCTTTCTGGTAAAATAAGTACAAGCGGAAAATCAGATGTGTAGTCGTGGCACGCGAACTGACCGTTGGATAAAAGCTAGTGTCACCAGCCCTCAAAAGTTGCCCCAATACCTCACTGCCCTCTAAAAATATGGCATAGGTGGGAGAAAACAAAAATCAAATAGGGTAGGGCATACCCGAATTTACGCTTGGGGAGTAGTCCATAAGAGTGCTTACTGTAAAAGGTGTAGTCGGACTAGACATGAAACTGTCAGCCCAAAATCAACATTGTTGGTGGAGGCAAGATTCAGCCCAAGAATCACCGCACTTTTAGGGCGGTGAGTGTCAAAATGAGGCGATCGCGCGTTCTACCAAATCCAGTCCTTGAGCGACTACTGTATCGCGCCAAACCTTATCCCCAGGGACAAAAACTTCTTTTAATCGCTGGCTTGTCCATTCTCTACATGGGTGATTGGCTGGCGCAAAAAAATGTGCGCAGTTTTCTGCGCGTAATGCTTCCACTACCTGAATAACTGAATAAGTACCAAATTCTGCTGTTAGATATCTATAGTTAGATTGGGGTAATTTTGCTTGACACCAATTTCCCAAACCGCCGCGAAATTTATAAGCTACCTTTCTAGTTTGATAAGGTTCGATATAATTTGCACCAAATTTCTCTGTTAACCACTGGGTAGACTCGGATTCTGGTGGATCTTCAATAAACAGTTTATAGGTTGCTTTCTGACCCAATCCTGTATGTAAGTCAACATGAACTATATCCTTAGCTTCTCCCATCCAGCGAGACAGATTTGCATCGAGAATGCAGTAAGTTTTTGCAGGAGCATGTCCGCCGAAAAATAAACCTTGGGGAAAATCGTATTGCCCGACTGGTAAGGTTTTTGTGAGAGAAGTAATACCATAACGGAGAATAAGCGCGATCGCTTTCAGCAAAAAAGGCTCAAACCGAGAAGGCAGTGACGTGGGGTTAAAAAAAGCATTTAAATCGCCATACTTCTCTGGACTACCCCGATATTCTTCACCCGGTAGCAGAAAATTACGATTCAAATCGACATTATCTTCATTCCAACGTCTCAACCAAGCAAAGCCGTAGGGATTCAAAGCATGTAATAGCAATAACGCCAAATCAGCAGGTGGCTTCCAGTTTTTCAGACGTTCCTCCAGCAAAGCACATTGCACCGCCGAACCAAAAAACCCCTCTACCCCATGTAACCCACTCGATACCACCACCACCTTTTGCGCTTTGGGGTTTCCTAGCATCGCCACATCAATAGTCAACTCTTCCCCATCTGTCCCCGTTTCCTCAATAGAGTAGGCTTCTAAACCACACCCCAACGCCAACCCCGCAGTGCGGAAGCGATTCCTTGCTGTCTTGTAGTCAGGAGAAAAGGCGCTGGAATAGGACATATCAGCAACTGTTGACGGTTGACGGTTGACCGAATTTTAGATTTTAGATTTTAAATTTTGGATTGAAGATTCAAAATTTAAAGAATCTAAACGGGTTCCAAGCCCCCGAATTAATTCGTGGAATAAATCTAAAATCCAAAATCCACAATTTTTAATTAAAGCCCCTGCATTTATGCATGGGGTTAATCTAAAATCCAAAATCCAAAATCCAAAATTGATTGACGGTTGACAAATGACCAATGACAAATGACCAATGACAAATGACAAATGACTAAAACTTATCCTTCATTCCCCTAATCCTGGCAAAAGTCTGCACCGGCTCATGACTTTTCGCTGCTAATTGTAGTGCAGGCTCCTCCCAGCGTAAAAAAGGATTGGTGCGTTTCTCTACTCCCAACAGGGAAGGAACAGTCGCTTCCCCTTGACTGCGGTAAGCTGTCACTTCTGCAAACCTCTGCTGTAAATCGCTGTTTTCCCCATCTATAGTCAGAGCAAATTTTAAATTATTCAATGTATATTCATGGGCACACCATACACGAGTATTATCTGGTAGAGCGCGGAGCTTGCTCAAAGAGTTAACCATTTGTGTTGGCGTCCCTTCAAATAAACGACCGCAACCCCCAGCAAATAAGGTATCGCCGCAGAATAATTCCCCTGTTTCTCCAGCGATCGCTGGCGGAAAATAATAAGCAATGTGAGCGCGGGTATGTCCGGGAACGAAAATGACTTCAGCAATGCGATCGCCAAATTGAACACGAGAGCCATCTTCTAAAAATACTTGCTGTCCGGGAATTCTCCCCCGATCCTCAACTCCCCCATAAACTGTCACCCCTGGGAATTTTGCCATTAGCTGCTGATTACCACCAACATGATCGTGATGGTGGTGGGTGTTAAAAATTGCTACCAAATCGGCTTTTAGTTCAGCCAGCTTCTTGAATACAGGTTCAGCTTCTGCCGGATCGACAACTGCGGCGATATTTTGGGTGCGATCGTACAACAAGAATATGTAGTTATCGGAAAGTGCTTCCAGACGAAATACCTGCATAACTTCAAATTCCTTAGATTAATGGCTCATAACTAATGATTGCTGTCACAAATTAAACAGCACCTTAATTGAGCCATATAAAGTGTTTACATTTTGTACATTCTACCTGTAAAACCTCTTAAGCTAATGCGCGTCTAAATTGCATAACTACTAATCAGGGCTGTTAACTATCAACAGTCAACAGTCAACAGTCAACAGTCAACAGTCCTCACAATGGATTGTGCAACTTAAAAGCAAAATAGCTTAACTATCCCCACACACAACCGTATTTACCCTGACTCGATAATCAACAGTCTTAATAAATGTTGTGATTAATCAGTACAATTTCTCTGGAAGTAGTTAAAATGCGAAGTTAGAGTGAACTTATTCTCTTTGTGATTAATACAAAAAGAATGTCGATCATCAGGAATCTGCAATATTTGCTTTTTTAGTAAAAATTTAATATTTCTTAAATTTTTAGCTATCTCCTTTTTAGATATTTAAAGGCGAGCAAGTATTGTCATGTTTTATTGCATCTGTAGGAGATTTATGACTTATCAGACTTTGATGTACAAAACTGTCACTAGTCAACCAGAAAAAGGAGTGCAGCAAATCGTAGATCGGATTATTTCGTCGGGGAGAATGAGCCGACAGGATCATAATTTACTTACCTCTACTGTATTGGCTAATGGCAATATAAATGATGGAGACCGTCGCCTAATTAATCGCGTATTTGACCATTTACAAACCGGACAATTGAAATTAATGGATTGGTAGTATATGGTGTAGGCGATATCTTTTTTCTAAATATTCAACCAATAACATCTACCCTTTGGATTATGCTTGTTGTCTTGGGCAACAAGCATTTATTGCTTAATGCATATAAATTGATAATTTGTCATTAATCAAGTATCTGTGTGGTAAAAATGCCAAAAATTAAATTCATGTATTGGAGCAAAAATTAATTGTTTAACTTTTCTATAATATATGATAAACGCAACTAAAGGATTTATTACTATTCTCACAGGAATTTATTCATTTCAAGATTGTATTCATTTTTTAGCATCTGTCAGAAAGTTTCACCAAGAACCGATAATTATTTTAATCGATCGCATTCCTTGGATTCTTTATCCTCTGCTCACAAGATTCAATAATGTTATTTTAAAACCAGCGCCTACAAATCAAAATACTGTTTTAGCTTCACGAGAAGCGAAGCTATCTCTATATAACAATTCCGAATTTGAGTGCACAATTTACCTAGATTCAGATATTTGTTTATTATCAGATATCAATGATGTATTTGAATTTTTAGAAAAACAGGATTTATTATTAACCGAAGACGTACAACCAAGTATTGCTAAAGCTACAAATTTATTACGGGGAAATCAAAAAGAAAACTTAGCACAAGTTTTACCAACTTTACAAGCTTTAGGTCTACCGCTTGATGAAGATAGTAGACAGTACAATGGTGGTTTCATCGCTTTCCGTAAAAGTGAAACAACTGAAAGCTTATTTGCAAAATTTAAACATTATTTTGAAATCGTTAAAAATAATCAAGAGAAATTACTACTCAAAGATCAAGGTGCTTTTGCAGCTGCGATCGCATCTGTCAAACCAAATCTAAAAATACTGCCACCAAACTACAATTATCTTAGTAAATGGCAAGATGCCTACACAATTACTGGAGAAATTAAAGTACTTCACTGTACCTATCCTTATCGACCCCAGTATGCTAAAAATATCACTCGCTCTTTATTTACCAGAATCTTCGATAAATTAGCGAAAATCTTTTTACCCAATCAACTGACTAATCCTTGGCGTACCAAGTAATCAACCAGTGAAAAAAATCACCAAAATATCGCTGTTAGTAGCTGACTTATCTAGTGCAGCTATTATGCGTGCTTACCTATTAAGTAAAGCTATTAAAACTTTAGATATAGATGTAGAAATTTTAGGTTTTATCTTTGGCGAAAAATTATATAGTAATTTACCAGCAGAATTTAAAATATATCATTTGCCTGGGATGAATTTTCCCGGTTTTACCCTGAATATTCTCCAAATATTACCAAAAATTCAAGGCGATATTATCTATGCAATTAAACCACAATTAGCCAGCTTTGGTGTGGCTCTAATCAAAAAATTATCTAGCAGAAAACCTATAATTTTAGATATAGATGATTGGGAACTTAGCTGGCATGGTGGGGATGAGTGGCATTATCATCCTACGTTAAAACAGTTAGCCAAGGATATATTCAAACCAAATGGTGCTTTGAGAAATCCCTCTCATCCTTTATATATTAAATGGCTAGAGAATTACTGTATTTATGCTGATGCAATCACAGTACATACAAGTTTTTTGCAACAGCGTTTTGGCGGTCAAATAATTCCTAATGGCAAAGATACAGCATTATTTAACCCCGACAAATATCATCCTGAAGCTAGTAGAATCCGCTATGGTTTATCAGGATATAAAATATTGATGTTTCCTGGCGCACCTAGACCATATAAAGGTGTAGAAGATGTTTTATTAGCACTAGATAAAATTGATCGGCAAGATTTAAAATTAGTCATCGTCGGTGGTAGTCCTTACGATAATTACGATGAAGAATTGCAACAAAAATGGGGACGTTGGATTGTTAAATTACCCAATTATCCCGCAGAAATCATGCCAGATGTCGTAGCTGCTGCTCACATTGTTGTTGTTCCCCAAAGAGATACACCAGAAACCCGCGCGCAATTTCCTTTAAAACTAACAGATGGGATGTCAATGGCAAAGCCTGTATTATCAACCATAGTTGGAGATATTCCCGCAATTTTAGGTGAAACTGGTTATTTAGTTGCACCAGCTAACCCAGAACAACTGGCTACACAAATTCAATTAATATTTCATAATTTAGAACTAGCAAATCAACGCGGAAAAAAAGCGCGAGAAAGATGTGTAGAAAAATATAGCATAGAAGCTATGGCTGCTAGTTTAGAATCAGTAATTTTTCGGTTGTAACTATCTAGATAATTATCTTAAATTAAATCTATTTGATTTGAGTAATAACTGTATTTTTACTTAAATAAATAAACCAAAAAAATTGCTTTAGTTAATTTGGCAACAATTTGAAGATTGTGTTAGTAATGAATAAATTATTATACACATAACTGATGTCTACTAGAAACCTACTAATGAGATTTGCCAAGCCTTATCCAGGCTTGTGCATTCTAACAATAATTTTGGGTTTTTCAGGAGCATTATTTAATGGTGTCAGCACAACTTTAATTGTGCCAGTGATTTTAAAAATTGTCGGTCACGAAGTAGATTTAAGCAACGGCCCGCAAATTTTAAAATTTATTATGTCTCCGATTGATAAAATCACTGAACCTTATGGTGTCGGAGTTATGTCCGGGGTAATTATATTAACAATTGCCCTCAAAAACTTAGCTAATTATAGTAGCAATTTGGCAGCGAGTTCTTTAACTCGTCTCCTAACAGCAGATATGCGAGAAGCCGGATTAAAACTATTATTAGAAGTAGATATGGATTATTTTGCTAAAACAAAAGTTGGCGATTTAATTCACAAACTAGGGGGAGAAATTGGTCGAACAGCAACTTGTATAGGTAATACTATTAAGTTAATTATTCTCATAATTACTATCATTGTCTTCGTCGGCTTATTATTGTCAATTTCTTGGCAGATGACAATTGCGGCGACATTTTTACTATCTGTAGTGACCTTGATTAATCAATTTGCGATCGCGCGTTCTAAAAAGTTTGGTACTCAACTTAGTGAAATGTCACAAGCCTATTCTATTAATATTTTAGAAATGCTCAATGGCATTCGCTTAGTTAAGTCTACAGGCAATGAAAATCGAGAATTTGACAAAATTAAAAAGTTAATTAGGAATCGAGAAAAGGCTGATTTTCAATCTCAGGTAAACTCGGAAGCGATCGCACCTATGAGTGAGATCATGGGAGTCACAGCTTTAATGCTGATTGTCTTATTAAGTAAGACTTTTTTAGCCGATCAAATTGTCTCCCTTTCCACCGTACTTTTAACATATTTATTAGTCTTATTGCGGGTACTACCATTAATTTCCCAATTAAACGCTTTACGCAGTGCATTTGCTAGCACTGCTGCTAGTGTCAATATTGTCACTGAATTTTTAAGCCTAGAGAATAAGCCATTAATGGGCAATGGTAAGCTGACTTACACCCAATTAGAAGAGGGAGTGAGTTTTGAAGGACTATCTTTTAGCTATCCCGGTCAGGAAAAGTTAGTCCTTCAAAATGTCAGTTTATATTTACCTCGCGGTCAAACCTTAGCACTGGTGGGTGGTTCTGGTGCGGGAAAATCGACTTTAGCAGATTTGTTACCCAGATTTTATGACCCGATCGCCGGACGTATTACCATTGATGGCACAGACTTGCGAGAATTCGATATTTTCTCCTTCAGAAAACGGATGGGTATTGTTAGCCAAGATACCTTTCTGTTTAACGAATCAGTGCGGTATAACATCGCCTATGGTAGACCAGAAGCGACTGAAGAAGAGATTATTACTGCAACTAAGCAAGCCAACGCCTATGAGTTTATTAGTAAATTACCTGAAGGATTTGATACCTTAATTGGCGATCGCGGCGTCATGTTATCTGGGGGACAAAGACAAAGATTAGCGATCGCGCGCGCGTTAGTCCAAAACCCGGAGATTTTAATCCTTGACGAAGCTACCAGCGCCTTAGATACGGTTTCCGAACGCTTAGTACAAACTGCGCTAGATGAGTTAAGCCGCGATCGCACCACATTGATAATTGCACATCGTCTTTCCACAGTTCAAAAAGCTCATCAAATAGCAGTCTTAGATCGTGGAAGCGTGGTAGAAGTCGGAACCCATGAGGAACTTTTACAAAAAGCCGGCTATTACTCCAACCTCTACTCTATGCAATTTACCGAAAATCCGGAAAAGAACTCAGCACGGATCAAAATTCTCGGTGCAATGCGTAAGTTTTCAACACAAATCGCCTATCCTCGTGAAGTTACCATTTCTCAAAATAAAAGCTTGAGCCGTATTTCTCACGAAATTCGCACGCAACTTAACTCAATAATTGGGTTTCTTCAGTTATTAGTTGATGATTTAGTTGATGATATTCAAGAACGACAAGAGATAATAGAAACAATTTACAAATCAGCTTGGCGAATTTTAAATATTATTGATATTTTTGACGACATTGTCAACATGCAAATCAATAAAAATTTAACCGCATTGCTCGAATCAAATCACAAATGCTTTATTCTCCAAATGCCAACTTTAATGCAAATGTCTAATGATTTTCGCTATTATATTAATCTCATACTTGTCTCTCTTCGCTCTCTATCAGAAAACAATTTATATGGACAAAAAGAAGAGCATAAAATAATAGAAGAATCCTATAAATATGCTATGTACTTACTTGAAAAACTCCAAAAAATTGAAGATATTATCAGCAGTTAAAATCATGATAAATCCTGATAATAAAAAGCATTATATATTCTTTATTAGCGAGACTTTACCTAAGCCAGCAGCCCATTTAATCCAGTCTACCAATGCTGCCAATGGTGCGGCTAATCTGGGTTATTCAACTGTTTTGATTTATCCAGAAAAAAAATTAAAACTGCACAATTTAATTAACCTTATTCATCCTTTTCAACCGCAAGCAACACCAGAAGAACTGATTAAATATTACAACTTGCAGAATAAGTTAAAAGTTTCTCCTTTACCCATGCCTTGGCCGATTGACAAAATTAGGCATAAATTCGCTGATTCCAACACTATTGCTTGTAAATATTATTTACCCTTACATATACTTCCTACTACAAAACTTGTTCATAGTCGCAACTGGAATTTCGTCAAAGCTGCAATTAAAAATGGTGTGCCAGCAATTTACGAACACCATCATCATGAAGATAAGCAATTTGAACCAGAAATTGTCAATCATCCATTATTACAAATTACCGTTACAGTAGCCGATACCATTCGCGAATCAATGATTAAAAATGGTATGCCAGCAGAAAAAGCGATCAAGTTACACAACGGTTTTAATCGCTTATTCATGCAGAGACAAGCAGAAAAAGCCGCAGAATGGCGCAAGAAATTACTCCCAAAATATGCATATTTAGTAGTATATGCCGGAGCGCTACAGCAATTTAAAGGTATTGATATGCTAGTTGAAGTTGCCAAGCAAATGCCAGATGTACATTTTGTTTGTGCAGGTGGTAATAGTACTGAAGTTGCATATTATCAGGAATTATCTACAGAAAAGCAAGTTTTTAATATTAGCTTTTTAGGCTATATATTACATCATGAATTAGCCTCTTTACTTCAAGCTGCCGATGTTTTAGCTCACCCTCACTGTGCTGGTAAAGCTGCAACTTTTACATCACCATTAAAGTTATTTGATTACTTCGCTTCCGGAACCCCAATTGTCGCCACAGAAATTCCCTCATTAATTGAATTTAAGCATAGTAAAGCTATAGCTGCTTGGTGCGAACCAGATAACCCAATAAAGTTTGCTGAATCATTACAGCGCGTTTTAGAAACTCATCCCCGCAAAGTAGAAGGTTATGCAGATAGTGTGGAGTTTGTGCAGCAGTTTTCTTGGGAAAATCGCGCTGCCAAAATCTTAAGTTATGTCGATCAATCTCTACTTCCAGCATTTGTTACTTAAGTTAATTTTCAATAATTAATATGATGAAAACTATTGGCATGATTAGCAGCTATCGGGGATTAGAAACTAGAGCCGATTGGCTATGGCAACAAACACCAAATCCCTTTGGCAGATGGGGTAATATCCAAATGCAAGCACTAGCAGCAAAACCAGATTTTCTGCTCATGTATCAGTTCGATTTTGTCCAACTATCTGCAAAAAAATCTTGGTTAGATAAATTTCGTCAACCAGTCCAAAAGTCAGTAATTGATGAGAATTCTCTGCTGCGTGGTGTTGACAAAAAGCGCATAATATATTTATTAAGAGAACCACCTTTAGACGAAATTCTAGAGATTAATAAATATAATTATCAACAAGCACAAAATTATTGTAGCTACGTTTCTGGACCTGATGATTTTGCACCAACTCCCGATTATATGCCGGCGATTTGGTATCATTCTAATTCTTTCCAAGATTTAAATGAAATGCCATGTCCAGAAAAAATTGCTCCCTGTAGTTGGATTACTTCAGGAATTAATCGCACCGCCAATCATCGCCAGCGTTTAGAGTTTTTGCGTTCTCTACAAAATAGCCATATTCAGTTTGATTTGTACGGACGTAATTTACCTAAATGGGCCAAGATATCGGGAGAATTAAGTAATAAATGGTATGGCATGGCACCATATTATTACAACTTAGCAATTGAAAATTACGCTGATAATAGTTGGTATGTTAGCGAGAAACTTTGGGATAGTTTACTTGCTTGGTGTTTACCAATTTATTATGGCGGTTCTGCTGCTGATAAATTATTACCACCAGGTAGTTTTTTAAGATTACCTAGTTTAGATGAAAAAGGTCTTGCTTACATTAAAGAAGTGACTGCTACACCAGATGCTTGGTATGCAGCAAAAGATGCGATCGCGCAAGCAAGACAAATTATTTTACACAAATTAAATTTATTAAATTGGCTGTCAAATTTTGTTATTCAACAATCATAAACTATGAATGGGATTTGTACTCTGGGTAATGATTATGTTTACGATCAATTGATTGCCCTCCTAAATAGTATTGATGCAATCTTAGGTAAAGATATTCCTGTTTGTGTCTATCCTTTTGATGAGCAAACTCAACGGATTGCAGATGCGATCGCGCAACGTCCTAATGTCTTTCTTTACGATAATCAAGAATCAATTAAACGCTGGGATGAATTTATGCTAGAGGCTAGCCCAGCAAGCATGAATAGAAATAAATATAGAATATATGGCGGGCATCGCAGATTTTGTGCTTTTGACGGGCCTTTTGATAAATTTATTTATTTAGATGCTGATACCTTAGTGATGAATTCACTAGATATGGTATGGCAGAAATTAGATAAATACGATTGTGTAGTTTATGATTTTCAATTTAAATATCCCGACAAAGTTTACAACATAAAATCAGATAACTTGTTTAAAGTATTTACCCAAGAACGTATAGATAAAGAAATATTCTGTTCTGGCTTTTATGGCTCAAAAAAAGGATTATTTACACCAGAAAAAGTAGTTGAATTATCAGCACATTTACAATCTGGTGAAAGAGAAATTCTTTATCCTACAGGCGATCAGCCAGTCCTAAATTATATGTTTATGCGGTCTGGTATTCCCATTTATAATTTTGCCCATCACTTACCTGAAAGCCAAGTTACAGGCTCTACCGTTACTTCTCAGCATTTTGTAGAACAGGATAAAATTTTATATGACAAAGGTAAGCGATTAACTTACTTACACTATATCGGCATTCCTCCTAACATTCATCAAGCAGTATGTGCAGGAGAAAATATTGAGTTTCCCTATAGAGAATTATTTCTTTACTATCGCTACTTACACGAACCCGAAAAGCGTCCAGTATTTGCTCATCCTCCTAAACCATATAATGCTCCAGCACCTAATTTATTCACCAGAGCATTAAGAAAATTCAAGCTAATTCCCGAAGGATAATTTATGAATCGAGGTATTTATATCGTCGCTAACGACAAGGTAATGGATAATGCGATCGCTTTACTTAATAGTATTCGCCTATATGACCCAGATGTACTAGTTTATCTCATACCTTTTAATGAAAATTATCACAATATTTTCGATAAACTTAGCACCTTACATCATGTCAACCTTTTCCCCAACCTAGAACTAATTGAGCAGTTTACCAAGCGCATCAGCGAAATTTTTGATAGAGATTTTCTCGCCTTACCTAACAAAATGCGCAAGCTAGTCACTTGGTTTGGCCCTTTAGATGAGTTTATTTATATTGATACTGATATTGTTGTTTTTGAAAAAATTGCTGACAATTTAGACAAACTATCTGAAGTTGATTTCTTTTGCTGCGATTATCATCACGCAAATGACAAATTACGCAATATCTTTTCTCCTCTAGTCCAAGAACAACAAATTTTTGCCGATACCCAACTAGAAGACGTTTTTAATAGTGGTTTTTGGGCTTCTCGAAAAGGTGCGATTACAGAGCAACAGATGGATGCAACTTTGCGGGAATGTGCAGCCCATCGCGAATATTTTGATTTTTCTAAAGGCGTTACCGACCAACCAATTTTAAATTATCTAGTTCTCAAACTAATTCCTAAACGCGGTAATCTTGTGAAAATTCCTGGCGGCGGGGCTGGGAGTTGGGCTGGTTCGCGGAATTTTCAACAGCAAGGATATGCGCTTTATGACAGAGGACAACGACTGAAATATCTTCATTGGGCGGGAACTAAAATAAAAGGGAATAGCCCTTATTGGGAATTATGGGAATACTATCGTTATCTGCATGAAGGAAAATTTGCATTTATTCCTAAACTAACTCGGCGTTTATTTCCTTTTGTCATTGTCCGTAATTAATAACTGGATGATTGCCATGATTGATGGTATTTACACTTTAGCCAATGATGTAGTTTATGACCAATTAGTAGCTTTACTCAATAGTATAGAAGCTAACGCTGGGAGAAATATTCCTGTTTGTGTTATTCCCTATAATGAACAATTAGATAAGGTAAAAGCAGAAATTGCCACTAGAGAAAATGTGACTTTATTTGCAGATTATGATTCCATAGCGCGTTGGGAAAACTTTTGCTCTCGTATTTGGAAGGCTCACCCAAGAGCATTAAAACTCTGGCAAGAATATGGTTTACCAGATAATTTTCGTATAGAAAGACATCGCAAACTTTGTTGTCTAGATGGCCCATTTGACAAGTTTATTTTCTTTGATGGCGATACGCTATTGATGAGACCATTAGATGATGTATATCAAAAATTAGATGCCTATGATTGGGTGACTAATGACTATCAATATAAATCAGATTTAAACTATATTTTTAACTGGTCTGAAGAGAAAATAGAAAGTACTTTGCAGTTAAAAAACGTCAGCAGCCAGATTTTTTGTTCTGGTTGGTTTGCTGCTAAAAAGGGTGTATTTGCTGATGCTACTTTAGCAAAGCTGCTAGAAGCTTTAGAAGCTGGTGAAGCTGATGTATTAGCCTGGGCTGACTCGGATCAAACAGTGCTTAACTATTTAGTTTTACGTAGTGGAATTTCTTATTACAATTACGCCTATCATGGTCAAGGAACTGGTTGTCATTGGAGTTCTCAATTTAATGTTGTAGATAATATACTTTATGACCAAGGAGAACCAATAACTTATCTTCACTATATGAGTGTAGCTGCTTCAGATTTTACGCGGCTTTGTAGCGGTGAAGAAGTTGATATTCCTTACCGAGATGTATTTTTGCATTATCGTTATTTAAAATCGCCAGAAACTAGACCAAAAAGTTTTCAGCGTCCCAGTTTTATTTTAAGGTGGCAACGAACTACTACAGATTTCTGCAAACAGAAAATTGCCAATATTAAGCTCAATTATCGTAATTTTAGAAATAGTCTGACTTAAAAAATAGGATGATTCAATACGGTTCAGTTAAAGATAAATGTAGGTTGGGTTGAACGAAGTGAAACCCAACAAAGCGTCGAAAATGTTGGGTTTCGTCCCTCAACCCAACTTACGCCAATCAGTTTTTTGACGCTAACTGAACCGTATTGTAGCATAATTGGCATTTATTTATAAAAATAGCTGCTAGATATCACTATCTAGCAGCTATTTTTATTGATAATGGAATTAAATTTTTCAGTCTCTAAGATAAAGAATCTAAATCTAGAGATTGCATTCCTCGACTTTCGACAAACTCCAGCATACTACCCAATTGCAACCATACTAGTAAACAAGTTAGTAAACTAATTGGTAAGCCAATTCCTAAAGCTAAAAAGACAGGAAAACCAAATATCTGTAACCCGGAAGTGAGAAATAAAGAAATACCGCCGGTGATACCAAGAAAGGGGACGAAGAGTTCTTTTAATTGAGATTTTGGTTTCACAGTTTTTGCTCGCTTGCTTGCCCATTTCTGCGCAATTACTTTTAATGTACCAGATAGAGCAATGCCAGAAGTTACGGCGATCAATAAACCAACAAGTAGTAAGAAATAAGGCGGATGCAGAGGGTAATAGTACATGAAAACTCCTAATTGCAGAGAATTGTCAAACTAATTGGGCGTTTTTACTTGTTAGTTTCGATGTGTTAGTTTTGGCTTTGTGCAGAATTGCTACCAAAAGTCATAAAGGATGTGGCTGTTGGTAGAATTGCGGCTGCGCCTTCTCTTGATAACTCTGTTAAAAAGCCGATCGCGACATTGAATAGACGATTTGGCTGTAAGTCATCTTTGACTAGGTTCCACAGGCGTTGAACTTCTTCTGTATGTAGACGATCGTCTTCTGTGAGGGCTAGCACTAGTTGCTGACGCAGGAACTTACCTTCTTCAGACAGCAGAAATTGTAAACCCATCTGAGCTGTAGGTAAGACATCAAAGCTGTCATCGGTACGGGCGATCGCAATTAAGTTTTCTAACCTTTGCCACTGGAATCTACCATCTTTAAACAGCACGTTTAATAACCGTCGCCGTAATTCGGGAGATTCACCAGTCAGCAAGCGTCTGGCTATATAGGGATAACCCACCTCAACAATTTTAAAATTGGGGTTGAGGCTTAAAGCAATCCCTTCTTGGGTAACCAGGGAACGAATAATTAAAGCAAACTTCGCCGGTACTCGGAAAGGATATTCATACATCAATTCCGAGAATTCATCGGTGATGGTTTTGAAGTTAAAATCACCAACATTTTTACCGATCGCATTCCCTAACACTGATTCTAATGCTGGTACAATCGGGCAAATATTTGTCTCTGGCGCGAGAAAACCCAACTTGACAAAGTCTGCTGCTAGGTCATTGTAGTCTTTATTGACCAGATGCACTAAAGCATCTACCAGCGTTTCTTTGGTAGTTTCCTCTAGCTGATCCATCATCCCAAAGTCAATGTAAGCCATCCTACCATCGGGCATGGCAAACAAGTTACCTGGGTGAGGATCGGCATGAAAGAAACCATATTCTAATAGCTGTTGTAAACCGGAGGTAACCCCAATTTTGATGATGTCCTCTGGATCTAAACCGACAGCACGGATACTTTTGGTATCTGTTAGCTTAAAGCCGTTAATCCATTCCAGAGTTAACACGCGGCTATTAGTATACCGCCAATAAATACTAGGAACTTTGACTGTAGGATCGTCACGGAAGTTATGAGCGAATTTTTCCGCGTTACGCCCTTCGTTAATGTAATCAATTTCCTCAAATAACTTGGTACCAAACTCATCCACAATTAAGGAAAGGTCGTGACCGAGATTTAATGGTAACCAAGGTGCTAGCCAAGTCGCACCCCAACGCATAAGGTATAAGTCTTTGGTCAAAGTTGGTCGTAAATTAGGGCGCTGGACTTTGACGGCGACTTCTTCACCGCTCATCAAGCGACCGCGATAAACTTGACCTAAGCTAGCTGCGGCTATGGGTTTGGGTGATAGTTCGCTAAAGACTTCGCTAATTGGGCGATCGATTTCAGCTTCGATAATTTGATAAGCCAAGCCATTATCGAAAGCTGGTAATTGGTCTTGCAGTTTGACCAATTCTTCTAAGAAGTCTTTACGTATTAAGTCAGGTCTAGTGGATAGGGCTTGACCTACTTTAATGAAGGTGGGGCCTAGACGAGTAAGCAGTTCACGTAATTGAGTGGCGCGTTTCCTCTTGTTCTGCTCTACTTGGTTTTGCCATTCATCCCACTTCAAACTAATAATAAATCCAGAGAAAGACCAGATAATTCTCAGTAAACGCCCCCAAACAAGCCAGGGACGGTAACGATAATAACGGGCGATCGCTTCTGGATCGTAGCGCCTTAGTTGAGCAGATTGATACTCACCCACGCTGTTATTTGCCTCTTCAACTGGGAAATTTACACTTTTTTCTGGTTTCTAAAAATACTTGCTAGTTGCAAGTCAAAGATACCGATTAGTTGTTATAAAACACAATAAAGCTTTACCCATTTCTGGGAAGTATTTATGGCAATATTTAGCCTACTTTACTGCTGATTTTTTGTTATCTTTTTCTTAATTATACTTTATAAAAGTACAAATATTCCTGCTCTGTAAGGATTTTGGGTACTTGTGTGATGTAGGATACATTTGGGTATTGGGCATTGGGCATTGGGCATTGGGCATTGGTCAACGATCAACAGTCAACAGTCAACAGTCAACAGTCAACAGTTATTTCTTCCCAATCCCTTGGCTATTAGACCTATAGCCATTCACCGCCACGGAAACGCCAACGGGGGAAGATGATGCGCATAAGGCTTTGGGAGGAAATGAAAATTGCTAGCCAAACAATGGTGTAATGGATGAAAAAGACTGCTGGTGGTAATTCTTCTTTGGGAATAGGGATGGGTAGAAAGCCAAATATTTTGACACCACAGAAGACAAAGATAAATTCCCAAATTCCGGCAAAGAGTTGGTAAGCTGCAGGCCAGTCTCGATCCCAACGGAATTTTTGCAGATAGTTATAAAGTATGTCCCAACCTAAGCCAAAGATGGCGACGTAGGCGAGTATCCAGAAATAAATTATGCCAGGTGCATTACCAATTAAACCAAGTACAAAGGGTAAGGAGACGAATACGCCTACTGTTGCTAGTAGTAATAATCGAGTTTGCCAACGACCGAATAAAGTAGGTGTCATAAAAGTACTGAGTAATAAGTGTAATTAAGCTTAATCATACTCGTATTAAAAAACTCCACAATCTTGTGGAGCTTTTCTGAAAAATGGCAGTTTTTTAAATCGCTACGGGAGATTGATACTTAGCTAGTGCTGACCAATTAATTACATCTTCTAACAAAGCTTGATAACCTAAGGTGTTGGGATGAAGTCCATCATCGCTGATGCGTTTGCGCCGCCAAAGTTCGCCACGTTCCATCCATTTATCGAAAATATCAAGATAGGGAATACGGCGTTGATTGCAAGCAATTCTCGTGGCTTCTTTGTAGCGATATTGATCGGCGTGATTGTAGTAGAAGCAATTGAGGAATGGCATTTTGGCTTCATCAACGGGAACCATCCCCACAAATACCACAGGACAAAGTTGTTGTGCTTGTTCTAGTAATTCGGCGATTTGTGATTCAAATAAGCCAAAATCTGTATAATTGCGCCCATCAAGACGAGATAACCGCGCTGAATCGTTTACGCCTACAGATAAAATGATTAAATCGGGGACGCGATTTCGCAGTTCTCCTCGATGGCGAAATTCTACTTCTAGCCTTTGGGCGACTTGTTGAGTGCGATCGCCTCTGACTCCCAGATTATAAAGTATATGACCGCTACTATCCGGTAACATCCACTGTCGCCGTAGTTGTTCTACCCAGCCCCCTTTATCTGGATCGCCGAATCCATATACTAAGCTATCTCCCAGTGCGATAATCTTCAAAGGCTGGCATTGATTTGGTGCTATGGACAGCTGCATTGAGGAAGGTCGCGCGAATGTTTGCATTTTAAAAAGAGTTTATTTTATATCTCTACAAAATTCTATACATTTCTACACCATTACAGTGTATCTTTCTACTCTATATGTTGAGAAGAGTTAAGCAAGTAGGGAATTAATGTACCTTGGCGCGGCCAATTGCGATAGAGAAAGCGGGCTAGCAAAGGTAGGGAAATGAGCATCAATACAACTCCAATCCACCAAAGAGAACGTAATTGTTCGATTTGGTTCGTGACTGAAGTGGTAGTTTTAGAACCACTGGATAATAATCCCATACCTACGGCGAGAGAATTGTTAAATGCATGACAAGCAATGGGTACAATCAGCGTGCGGGTTTTAATATATAAAACCCCCATGATGATGCCAAATAAAGATAATCCCAGCACATTAGCATGTAACATACCAAACATTACACCAGAGACTACCAAAGCAGTAGGAATACCCCATTTGCTTGCCCATCGCTGCAAGATAATACCGCGAAAAAGAAATTCTTCAGTAATTGGCGCAATTACTATGTATACTATGGCTGCAAATAAATTATAAAAAGGTGGTGCAGTATTGCGTGGTGATGGACTACTAGCAAGCTGACGGATGACATTTTCGACAAAGGAAGGCGCTGCTAGTGAGAGCAAATAAAATGATACTAAATAGGCGCTAAGGGAAAACAGAATTATTAAGAAGACTAATCCAACCATTGGTAGCCATTTATGCTTTTTGGGTAATCGCCCAACGATATATTGCAGCCGAATACTAAAGCGCTGGAAGTCTGCTAGCTGCCAAAGACAAAGGAAGCCAAAAATTAATATGTAGAGAAAGAGAGTAGTAAATTGATTGTTAAATTTTACTCTCAGAAAGCCTTCCACCAGACCGAGGACAATACCAAAACCAATCGTTAATAATATAGCCCGCAAACATAAGTAGCGAACCTTCAGATGGAGAAATGGATTAGGGGAATTTTCGGCTGTCATAGATTAATTTTGGGCATTTATTAGAGACGCGATTAATCGCGTCTCTACAATTGTCTTCCTTGTCTTTGGGCAATTACCTAACTGGGAGATTGATTAAACACCCACTTCAACCACTGATTAAGAGAACTGATGAAATTTAACCTTTTAACTCCTGGGGCGCGGGCGGCGGCGAGTCCGTCAACGGCGACGACTGCGGCGTACTGCAAGCCTAAGAAGCTATCAACGGCGGCGTAGGGGCCGCCAAGGGTAATTGCTCCGGCGGCATACATTTGACCTTTATTGTTACGCATTTCTACTAGCTCAAAGTTGTTGGCAACAACTAAGCGCCCCAGGTGATTGAGGGGCAAATTGTAATGTTTGACGAAGTCATCTAATAAAGGATTAGTCTGGACTTTGGCATCTAAGCCAGTGGCGTCAACAATAAAGTCGGCTTCTAGCGTCATTTCTCCCAAACCCTTTTCGCGGATATGGGTAATAGTGCGATTTTTGCTACCTTGTTCTACACCGAGTACATCACCAAAGGTAATTTGATACCAGCCTTCACTTAAGCCTATATCTGTGATTTGTTGCCAATCATAGCGGTCGGCGGTGGTGGTACCGCCCCAGTCTGCGAGTAGGCTTTTGCGTTGGTCGGGAGTGGCTTTTTCTAGCATGACCCGCAATTCCCCGCTCCAACAGGCTTTCGGCCAGTTAAACGGTTGAAATTCGTAATGATTTTTGACTAGGCGGGTGGCTTTTTGGAATGTGTTGCCTTTGGGTTTAGGCGATCGCATTAAATGCAAAACTGTAATATTGCGATTTTTCTTGCGGGCTTCGTAAATTCGCTGCACAATCCGCGAAGCCACAATTCCCCGCCCTCGTAGTAAGACAATTCCACCCTGTTGTTCTAGCTGCTGATAAACATGATCGTGTTCTTCATAGGCATTTACAACAGCCTTAAAATCTTGATATTTTTCTCTATACGCTTGTAAATCTGGTAAAAACTGAATTGCTGGATAGCCTGTTGCTAAATGCAAATAACGTGCAATCAAAAAAGCATAATTTCCTGGGCCGCGAGAATAAGCTACGCAATATCTACCATCTTCAGTTTTGCGAATTGCTCTGACACGCCCATAACGATAAATTTGTTGCCAACCAATACGTCTAGCTTCTCTGTCTATAGAATCAAAGACATTACCGGCACGGGGAGTATAAGTTTCAATAAATGTCGGTTCGCCAAATACCTGCCATAAATATCTAAAAGCTGTTTCTAGCTGACCTTGCCGAAAATCATGCCAAGCTTCTCTTAAAGCATAGCTAGGCCAGCCCCAAATATTATCAGGGCAGGAATCGGAATTAGACCTTAATCTTTCATGTAAAGGAATTTGCGAATTTAAACACAGGCGCTTGTAACGGGCGTAAGGTTCAGCTTCTAAGCCCAAGGCGACAATTTTGTCAGCACGGACACCGCTAAGACGCAGTAAATCTGTCCAGATAAAGCTACCCAATCCCGCCCCAACTGCTAGATAATCGCATTCATCTACAGGTAAGCCTGTTGCGTGTAGTGCTTGGACAACAACATGTTGAGCTTGAAATGCTGGTGGCGGAAAATTGCTACCTAAAGGTGTGATAACAGGAGCAGGTGGTAAACTCGGATCTGGAATATTGGTTGTAGGATTAAATTGAATAGTTGAAGGGGGACTAGTAACCGGAGGCAGTGCGTTAACAGGAGGCGGTGCGTTAACACTGAAGGTTACTGTAATTTGGTAGGGGCCAATTTGTACTGTATCACCGTTAGCTATAACGCTGCGTGTTTGGCGTTGACCGTTGATAAATACACCATTAACACTACCTTGATCGGTAATAACCAGTTGATTTTGTTCCCAATCTATGAGTGCATGATAGCGAGAAACTTGCTCGCTATTTAGCAGCATCCGCGAGACACGCTGTCCCCCCACTTCGTTAGGTAAACGAGCGAATTCTCGTCCAAAAGCGATAGGTACAGCTAATCTCGGTTCTCGTCGTTCCCCTGTAGCTGGATCGTCCCAACTTAATAGAATTTCTAAGTTAGTCATTGGTCAATGGTCAATAGTCAGTTGTTAGAGACGCGATTAATCGCATCTGTACAATGGTCAATAGTCAACGGTCAACGGTCAACAGTCAACGGTTAATACTGTACTTTAATGATTGGGTGATACTAAGACGCTGACGGCTGCGGCTAAGGATGTACCACACCAAGGACAGCCAACTTGCAGATTTTCTGGGGGTGATACTTTGTGACATTTAGGACATTCTAAGCCATACACTCCTTGTGGTGCAGGAGTTATATGTTGGTGATGCTGGGGATATCTAGGTTGTACTGGTGGCTGTGGGTTGATTGGCTGTTGATAGCTGAGGTTTTTGGTAGGCTGGGTAGTACCTATGGGTGGGGTGAGTGGGGTTGGTGGGGTTGGTGGGGACAAAATTGTTGCGGGAATACTATTGATCGCAATTGCAATTACTTTGACTAACATTTGTCCCAATTGAATTGTGCTACCTTCCTGTAGAGGTAGTTCACCTTGGACTAGTTGTTGTCTATCGACTAAAGGCGGATTTTGCGATCGCAAGTTGCGGATATAAAATCTTTGTTGCTGTGAGTTAAAAAATATTTCTACGTGCAAACCAGATACAGTAGGATTACTAACAACAATGTCGCACCGGATGGGATCTCGACCAATGCGGACAGTTCCCGGATTTTTGCTAGGTTGTTGCTCGTAAATATTCTGAGTTATATCATGACCTGCATCGTGCCACTGTAAAGTGAGTGCGTTCATTTACTTCTAACTTAGTAACTTTTATTGAGTTACTTCAACTCCTCCCTGTGGGATTCCTAACACGTTTAGCCTTAAGCAAGCAAGTATTTAGAAAAAACTTCAAATAATAAGTATTATCTCTGTGTTCAGTTTAGCGATCGGAGGCTAATTTATCAGCAATGCGAGTAGTTTCTGGTAGTCTATATTTTGTGGTGCAACGCAATACGTAGTCAATTGCTGTTGGTAAACTTATTCGATGACCGCTAGAAATATATAAAGGTTTAACTCCTGTGCGGGTGCGTAAAACTGCGCCGATGGTTTCACCTTTGTGGATGAGGGGTTGCCAGCTTCCTTTTGTTTCTGGAACTTCTTCATATTTGCCAATGAGTAAGGATTTAGCAGCACCGATTGTAGGTATATCTATCAGCAATCCTAAATGACTAGCTATCCCCAGTCTGCGAGGATGGGCAATTCCCTGACCATCGCACAAAATTATATCTGGGATGATTTTAACTTTTTCTAGGGCATCAAGTACAGCTGGGATTTCGCGAAATGACAGAAAACCGGGAATATAAGGAAAGGTTGTCGGACGATAAGCGATCGCAGTTTCCACTACTTGCAAGCCAGGAAAACTCAATACAGCCACGGCTGCACGGCTAATTGTACCATCGGCTTCAAAGCCCATATCTACACCAGCAACATATTGCACAGTTTCCGGGAGTTTATCTTCTGTAATTATTTGATCGCGTAATTTCTCCTGAATTGCGATCGCTTCTTCTATCGTTTGCGGCCATGCATGTTCTTGATAAATCTTCATATTTAAGCTGGAGTTTTATCTTAGCCAGTATTCAAGATTCAAAATTAATAATTTACTATCTTTTACTGTTTAATAAATATTAAAATTATTTTTCCAGGCATAGTGGATAGTTGTTCATGCTAAAGTACATATTCTTTGTCCAGTCATGATAATATCTTTCACCAATGACAAATGACAAATGACAAATGACTAACAACAACTATCCACCACATCCCTGACACTATCTGTTAACATGCTGCCATGTTACAGATGCATAATTCGGCATTAAAGAATCTAACAGATTAGCAATACTTCTATCAGACAAATCGGGAATATTTAAAACTCTGTCAGCTTTATGGAAATAGCTCCCAATTGAGTGATTATAGATGGGGTCGTAATAGGATGTTAATAAATCTTGTACTAATGCTTCCCAAGCACCCACATCAATCAACTGATACCATTGAATTAATTTTTCCCAACCACAGCGATATTTTAGTTTCTCCAGTTTGCGTTTTAAGATTTCTGGACTAGATATTAAGTGACTATATTCTTGTAAGAGAAAATCTACTCTAGCAGCTAGCGGTAGTTGAATTTCTACACAACTAGATTCTCTCATTTTCTGCCATAAAGCATGAGGTAAATAAAGTTGCCCAATTTTGTTACTTTCTGATTCGATCCACACTGGCTGATCGGGGTCAAATTTTTGCAAAACTTGTAATAACTGAGTTTCAAAATATTTTTGTGAAGGTTGGAAAGCACGCTGAGTTTGCAATTCTCCCCCCAACAGAGAACCGCGATGTTTAGCTAAACTTTCTAAGTCTAAAACTTGAGCGCCAAGTTGTTCTAGCTTGCTTAAAATGTATGTTTTACCGCTACCAGTTAAACCGCACAATATCCGATAATTAAATTTCTCTGGGAGATGCTCTAGTTGTTGGCGGACATAATTACGATAATTCTTATATCCACCTTCCAAAACAGTGACTTCCCAGCCAATTTGTGTCAGCACAGTAGCCATGCTGTTAGAACGCTGTCCACCCCGTCCGCAGTAAATTAAAGGATGGTATTCTGGGTCTTTAGCCGCAAAGTGTTGACTAAGATGTTGATAAATATTTCGCGTGACTAAAGCAGCACCAATTTTGCGTGCGGTAAAAGAGCAAACTTGTTGATAAATTGTCCCTACTTCCCCACGTTCAGCATCATTCAAAACGGGTAGATTAATTGCACCAGGGATGCGATCTTCTAGATATTCACTAGGCGATCGCACATCAATGATTTCACTGTAACTTTCAGCCCAAGGACGCTGAGTATATGTAACTGAAGGTAACATAAAATTTAATTTCTCACTTTCTTAATTTTGGCACTTGGATAAGTTTAATGGGGGATTTTTATACTTTGGTTAATTTAAATAAATCTATGTAAATATTACAATATATAAACAGGACTTACGCAAAGACAACGGAAAAATAAACCCCAGAGTCCACAGAAGAATAAGAGTTTGAGAGGTTGTGTACGTCATCCCAATTGAATATGAAGATGCACATAATAACTTTCCAAAGTATAGAACAGAAAAAACTCTGCGTACCTTAGCGTTAAACTTAGCGTACCTTTGCGTTCAAGAAAGATAGGTTTTATGCAGCTTCACAAATATACTTGGATGGTAGAAAAACCTCCTCTTAAAGTTTCAATGTAATGTGGGTCATAGTCAAACTACACAATATTTTCATAATCAAATAAGCATCCTATATTAAATAGAGCTTAATACAGCATTAAGTTTAATATAGCAAGTTTAAATCATGGGTAAAAGTTGACAAAAAACTTAAATCACCAACTGCTTCCAGTTATAAGCCTTTTACTTTACGGAACTCTCGTACAACTTCCTTAATATCCTGTAATTCACCTTCAACTAAATAATTTAATCGGCGCATTTCATCCGCAGTCATTAGTCCTGCTAATGGCGCGATCGCTTTTTTTAATTGCGGGTATTTTGCTAAAATTGCTTGTCGCACAATTGGCGTCGGTTCATAAGGCGGAAAATATTGCTTATCATCCTCAAGAACTACTAAACCCAGACGCGCAATCTGTCCATCGGTAGAGTTACCCGCTACTAAATCTACTTGTTTTTGAATTAACGCCCGATAAATTAAGCCTAAATCCATGATTTGCGGTGGTTTAGCAAAGTGTAGGTTGTAGGTTTTGGCTAATCCCACATAACCATCTTCCCGTTCTAAAAATTCATAACCAAAGCCAGCACGCCATTGGGGTGTATACTGACTAGCTTCTGAGAGAGTTCGCAGATTGTAGCGTCTAGCATCTTCGCCTCTAATAGTAATTGCAAAAGTGCTGTTAAATCCCAAACTGGGCATAACTTCTAAGTTAAATTGTTGGGCGTAGGCTTGTTTTAATTTTTCATAAACGATTTTTGCATCGTTAATTACTTTCTGTTTTAATATGCCTGTAAATGCTGTACCCGTATATTCAATATAAGCGTCGATTTTGCCAGCAGTAATAGCATTATGACAGACAAAGGAACCACCCAAGCGAGGGCGACGGACTACTTTTAAATTAGTGGTGGCTTCAATTTGTTGGGCTAAAAGTTCGCCTAAAATATCTTGTTCGGTAAAATCTTTAGAAGCAACAATAATATCACCACTGCTACTATTATTAGGACTAGAATTACAACTAGCGATCGCAATTATTAAAGCAAAGGCTAATAAGCAATAAACCACGAATTTCTTCATATTATCTTTCGGGTATTTTCAGCATATTCAATTAGTTTTTCTTTAATTTCCCTTCAAGCCAGCCTATTGCTAAATCAGCAATTAATGCAATCGCTGCTGCCGGCACTGCGCCTGCTAAAATTAACTGATTATTAACTACAGCAATTCCCCGAAAAATAAATACACCTAAACCACCAGCGCCAATTGCAGCCGCAATAGTTGCAACACCAATACCAATAACAGTAGCTACTCTTACCCCAGCTAAAATTACGCTCATTGCTAAGGGAATTTCGACTTGAAATAATAATTGTTTATCTGTCATTCCCATACCACGCCCAGCTTCACGAATGGCTGGATCGACGCTAGTAATGCCAGTATAAGTATTACGAATTATCGGCAATAAAGAATATAAAGTTAATGCCACAATTGCCGGGACAATACCAATACCGCCAATAATGGGAACAGGAATTAATAAGCCAAATAATGCTAAACTAGGAATAGTTTGCAAGATATTAGCAATGCCTAAAATGGGTTGACGGAGTTGCGTTTGACGAGTAATTAAAATCCCTAAAGGAATGCCAATTAACACAGCTATGCCAATGGCAATACCCACCATCAATAAATGTTCTAGGGTATGCTGTAAAATTTCTGGCGCATACTTAATCAAAAAAAAGTCTTTCATAAATTGTCTTGCAAAGAACGCAGACATTGAAGAAAAGCGAGGCTTTCGGGATGGTGCGATCGCATAAATTCATCCTTGGTTCCTAATACTACCAATTCCCCCCCATACATTAAACCAATTCTCGATGCCAAAACAAAGGCTTCTTGAATATCATGGGTAACAAATACCACAGTTTTACCTAATTCCTGTTGTAATCGATGAAACTCCTGTTGAATTTCTAAACGGGTAATCGGATCGAGTGCGCCGAAGGGTTCATCCATCAATAATACTGGCGGATCGGCGGCTAAAGCCCTCGCGACGCCTACCCGTTGTCTTTGTCCTCCCGAAAGTTCGTGAGGATAACGCCCAGCAAATTTTTCTGGTTCTAAACCAATCAATTGTAATAATTCGTACACTCGCGTTTTAATTTGTTTTGGTTTCCAACCTTCCAACGTGGGAACTAAGCCAACATTGCGTTCCACTGTAAAATGCGGAAATAAGCCAGTTTCTTGAATTACATAGCCAATTTTGCGCCGCAGTTTAATTTCATCCCATTCAGTAGTCGGTACGCCATCAAATAATACTTCTCCTTGAGTTGGTGTCAAGAGGCGATTAATTAACTTCATGGTCGTAGTTTTACCGCTACCACTGCGTCCTAGTAATACCAGTGCTTCTCCTTGGGGAATGGAGAAATTGAGATGAGATACCAAAGGACGGCGATCGCGGCTAAAGGTGACATCGCGGAATTCTATAGCGATTTTCTGGTTTTGTGACATAGTTAATTTTGGTGTCAGAGAATAAACTGCGATCGCCCCTGTAGCTAGCGATCGCGGTCATCATAAAATTAGTTGCAGAAATTTGCCTAACTTTCCGAAATCACCCAGCCTCCCATTGTAATCATTACTAGACAAGCAAATTATAAGTAACTATATAACTAAAGGTAAGGGGACATACCCCAACTCAAACCCAGCAATTATAGCTGGGTTTTTGAGTATGTCTGTACAAAAGACCTCTTGCAAAAGTCATAATTTTCGCGTTCTTCTTTGCGTCTTTGCGACTTTGCGTGAGCTTTTCAAACTCCTAGTCAACACAGCGACAATATTTATGCAAGAAGTGTAAAGTAGATTATAAAAATGCCGATAAAAAAGTCTGGTTTAATTAACCAGACTTAATAAAACGTTATAAGAAATTGGTAGGGAATTGAATTATTTACCTGCTAGCATGGCTTTTGTCGCAGATTCTCCAGCTTTGACTAAGTTGCGCCGCAATTGAAATACTAACAAGCTCATCATAGTCAAGTAACTCAAAATTGGTAAGAATGCTGTGATGAATGATAGTGATTTAGCCTCAGGAGAAATTGCAAAAATCGGCCCCACAATTGAATATAACCAGAGAAAATTGTTTTCTCGATAATTAGAGGTAAATACACCGATAATAATCGCTGGTAATACCATTGCTGCGCCCACAGTACCGACAGACCAAAATACTCGATTATGATTTTTGCTAAATAAAAGTAGTTGGGCTAAGGCTGCATAAACCATAGCTAAACTTACAGATACTACAAGCGCAAACAGCGCATTTAGTTTTTCATACACTGAATATTGACAGAGGAATATAAAGCCACTAATAGCAATGCTGGCAATTATGGCATTGATAGCGATCGCCAACAAGCCCGGACTTTTTTCACCCCAAATTAAATCTTGCACTAATCGGCTATCTACTAATCCTTTCACCCGCGCAGTACGACGATAACGTGCCCAATCTTGTAGGGCTTGACGATGGGGATTTAATGCAGCAATTAAATAGAGAAATAGCCAAAAATCTAAGAAAAATAAGCACACCAAATTTTCAGCAAGCTTGTACTCACCAGGATCTGAGTCTAAAACTAATCTTGACCAATTCGCAAATCCCACAGTAACTAAGGCATAGCAAGCTGTTAGTACATAACTTTGACGCTTGCTTAACATCGTAGTATTTGGATCGCGAAAACAACGGTTTAAAGATTGCCAGATAAAATATGTTCCTAAACCGTAAATTACGAGAGTAGTTCCTAATGTTGTTAATAAATTACTACCAACAGGTAATGTAAACCATTGAAAAGGAATCAGTCGGGAATAAGCAGATGAAAATACAGCAGTAATAGCCGTGTCTGGAATTAAGTATGTAGGATTAAGCAACCTAACAAACGCTAAGGGATAATCATCTGATATTTCTAGCAATGATAAACGCATAGTTAGGATCAAAAACCCAATAACTATGCCAGCGCCTAACCAAGATTGAAACCCACCTAGCCAAGAACCAACTAAGCCAAATAACAGTGCAGCACTATAGAATAAAATGCAGGCGGCAATTACAGCTAGATAAAAACTGAAAATTTCAACAATCGGAATTTTCCCAGCTAAAGCTGACGATACATGCAAAGGAATTGTTAACAAAATGCCAATAAATAATAAAATTGGCACGCCCAACATCTTACCCGATAAAATACTTTGGGGCGATTGGGGACTGATGCGAATAAAGTTGAGTGTTTCTCGCTTTTCTTCAGAGGCTAAATCATTAATTATCAGGTAAGTTCCGGCTGTTAAAAGAGTAAAACAACCAATAATACTCAGCCAGGTAAATACATCTAAATGCCACAATTGCCAGTTAATAATAACCTCACCAAATGCATCAACAAGACATTTGCGTTGATCGCCATATTCTGTAACGCCTGTGCAATATTTGTCGGAAGGATTGTATCCCAACTCTAGCTTATTTGGTAGCTGAGTACGGAAATACATAAAGAGAATAAATTGACCCAGCAAAGAAACAGCCGCAGATAGTAATAAATTGCGCGACTTTAGTCTTCCTTTGAGTTCGCGCAACAGTTGCGGGTTCCAGTCTCCTATTTGATTCATCCAGTTGAGATTCATATTATAAAGTCTCGTTAGTCATTGGTTGGAGACGCGATTAATCGCGTCTGTACAATTGTTATTGGTCATTGGTCATTGGTCATTGGTCATTTGTCATTTGTCATTTGTCACCTCGACACTTTACCTGCATAGCGATTAGTTATTTTTTTGATTGTAAGTCCCTTATTTACGTCCAGCTAACAATGCTTTTGTGGCTGATTCTCCGGCTAAATTAATTTGCTTATTTAACTGGATATTTAATAACAGGATAACGCCTAAGTTAGTGATGAAGGATGTAAAAACACCCATCATTGCTGAATTTTCTAAAGACCAAGGAAAGTTGAAAAATAGCCAAGCTTCAGGATTATTGCTGACTGTAATACCGGAAATTCCTAAAAATACAGGTGGTAATATAGTCGCTGCAACTACAGCACCAGTAGCCCATAAACCACGTCTGGGAGATTTCATTAGTAGTAGTAATTGCGCTAATGTGGTGTAAATCATCATTAAGCTAATACATAAAAATACACCAAAAATAGACTTGAATCTTCCTAAAGAATTAACCCAACTTATAGCGGTGTTATGGTGAATATTCAAAACCGGTGCAATGACTATCCAAACTATGATTGGTGTGGTGGCGATCGCTAAATTAATTAACATCGCTAATAAAGACGGACTTTTTTCGTCTACAACCCAATCTTTTAACCAAAATTTACCGCGAATATCGCGATAATTCGCAGCATTTTGATGTCTATATCTTGCCCAATCTTGAATAGTTTGGCGATGAGGTGAAAGAATAGCCAGCAATCCAAATAATAGGAATATGTTAAAGAAGACGATGAAGAAGAGATTTTGTCCTATTTGAGAATTCACATCATAATAGGCGGTAGATTCGTTGTAATTGGGAATATAATTTTTGTAGTATTGTAAAGCAAATCCCCAAAAAACTACCTGATAACTCGCTACTAAGAGATAACTTTGAACTTTGTTAATTACTGCACCTTCAGGATTACGGAATCGGCGTTTTATAGCTTGCCATGCCCAATAGATACCAACACCATAATTTAATATATGGATACCAACTAGACCAACTATGCTTTTACCTACTGGGATATAGAAAAATTGCAATTCTTGTAAAGCTAATTCAGATTTTTTTGGCACGGTATAGCCCAGCATTTCAAAAGGACTTAAAAGCCTTAACCAAGTAGCTGTATGATGTAGTTCTCCACTACTATAACTCATAATATTGAAAGTTATAAATAAGAAAAGGAGAACTAAACCACTACCTAACCAAGGTTGAAAGCCACTAAAAAAGCGACTAATTAAACCGAATAATAATGCATTACTGTAGAAGAAAACACAGCTAGCAATTAGGACTACATAAAAACCAAAAATTGCGCCGATAGGGATATTTGCAGAAATTCCTGCCCATAAATTTAAAGGTAGGGCAGCTAAAACCATGAGGTAGATAATAATCGGTACTCCTAACATTTTCCCGGTCAAAATACTTTGCTCTGACTGGGGACTGAGGCGGATAAAGTTCAACGTACCACGACGGTCTTCTTGGGCTAAATTGGCAATTAATAAATAAGTACCAGTAACTAAAAGCGTGAAGACAAACATCACACTTAAAGCCATATATATATATTGCCAATGGTCTTGCCACCAAAGTTGCATATTAATTTGCTCTGGCGGACAGTAGCTTTGATATAATATTTTTTCAAGCTCAGAATGTTGCGCTTTCAAAGGTTTTAATTTCTCTTTGAGTTCCTGAACTTTTACTAAATCATATTTTGTAACACTGGTATAGGCAGTGATTTTTTGTTCTATTTGGGAAATAGCTTGATTGACAGAATTATACTTTAATTCGTAACCTTCCTTGAGATTGCAATATGCCCCAGACATCGAATAGTTTTTAGTAGGGAAATCGCTGAATTGATATATAAAAACTCCTAGTTGAGTCAGCAGCGATATTACCAAAGCAATTAAGATGTTGAAAACTTTTAGGCGACCTTTCAGTTCTCTAAATAGTTGCGGATTCCAGTCACCAATTTCGTCTATTAAATTAAATGTCATAGGAAAATTCTCCAAAGCAGGAAGCTGAATAATTCGTAATTTCTAAGACAGCTAATCGCGAGAAAATGTCTCTTTCCAGTCAACAGTCAACAGTCAACAGTCAACAGTCAACGCTATTTTCCCGCTAGGTAAAAGACTATAATCAGCCTAAGAAGCTTGTTTATGTCCTAATTTGAGGAAGATAGTTTCTAAATCTTCTTGGGTGCAGTGAAAATTGCTAATGGGAATTCCCGCTTGAATTAGCGATCGCAATAAATCAGCACAGTCTTCCTGTTTACCGGAAAAGTTAACTCTGGCGCTATTCCTTCCGGGTAATACTTCCCAAGCTTCCACTAAAGGATTATTTTTCAATTCGCTTAAAAGTGGTTCGATTGTCCCCAAAGTAGATAAAACTATTTGTTGTCGGGATAATCGCTGGTAAAGTTGCTGCAAGGAAGCACTTTCTACTAAAAACCCCAACTCCATAATCCCCACAGAAGTACAAAGTTCCGCTAAGTCACTCAGTACGTGGGAGGAAATCAAAATTGTCATCCCCGCTTCTTGCAAAGCTTTGATGATTTCCCGGAACTGCATTCTTGCTATGGGGTCAAGACCGGAAACCGGTTCATCTAACAGTAGTAAAATTGGTTCGTGAATAATGGTGCGCGCCAAACTTAAACGCTGCTTCATCCCCCGCGACAATGTCGAAATTAAGCTATTGCGCTTATTACCCAGTTGAATGAGTTCTAATACTTCATGGAGACGTTGAGTGCGTCGAGGTTCCCTTAAGCGATATAGCCGCGCAAAGTAATCTAAATAATCCCAGACTGTCAAATCCTCATACAGTGGATAGTCATCAGGTAAGTAACCCAGACGACGCTTAAGAGTAGGGTTGCTTTTGTCACGCAACAAGCGATCGCCATTAATATAAATCTCACCCGTAGTCGGCTCCTCTGCGGCTGCTAACATGCGGATGAGAGTGGTTTTACCTGCGCCATTCGGGCCGATTAGTCCGTATACTTCACCTGCTTGGATCTCTAAATGCACATCGTTGACGGCTATATGTCGATCGAATTGCTTAGTCAGTCCAGAGGTACGAATTGCTAATTCTTTTACCATAGCTGCTTGGGTGCGGCTTGTGATTTACAGTTAACCTAACCTGTCTCTACAGTGTTTGTCAGGTTCGTTTCAGAAATGGTAACGAGGTTTATACAAACTTTATTAAATTACGTATTCATACTTTAGTATGCAGCGTGTTTTTAGATAAAAAAATAGGTAAAGTCTAGACCTTACCTATTTTTTGATTGGTATTATTTCAACTATGTAAATTTGTCGTCTTAACCGATATTCGATGCGGGAATTATCGGCTCAATGCCATTGGACGATAAACTACTAACTGTATAGCGTTGTTCGGGAACTGGATAACCTGCTTCACCAAAGCTTTCTCTAATAGCTTTATTGGTGTCAAAGTACACTTGCCAGTAATGATCGTTATTGCAATAAGGACGTACTGCTAATACTGGCCCTGCCAAAGTGAAGGTAATAATTTCTACATCTGGTGCAGGGTCTCTAAGCACGTTGGGAATATTGCTAATTTTAGCTTTCAAACGCGCGATCGCATCGTTATGATTTACATCGTGATGCAGTTGCGCTACTAGGTCAACCCGACGGTAAGGATTGGCGGAAAAGTTCTGAATATTGTCGGAGAAGATTTTGTTATTGGCAACAATCGTTAAGATGTTATCTAGTGTGTTGATGCTACTTGTAAATAGTCCAATTTCTGTGACAGTTCCCGTGACACCAGCAGCGCTGATAAAGTCACCAACTTTAAATGGACGAAAAACAATTAAAAATGCACCTGCGGCAAAGTTTGCTAACAATCCACCCCAAGCTGCACCAATCGCTACACCAGCTGCTGCTAATAAAGCTGCAAATGAGGTAGTTTCAACTCCAAAGAAACCAAGAATTGCGACAATGAGAACAATTCTCAATGTTACAGAAATAATATTCAGAAGGTAGTTAATGAGTGTTGGATCGACGTTTTGGCTGCGGAAAGCGCGTTTTATTAACTTGATTGCAAAGTCAATCAATCGTTGGGCGATAATCCACAACAGGATAGCGCCTACCAGCTTCAGCCCAAACTCTGTTAAGAGTTGAAGGGCAACTTGTCCAATTTCATTAAGCTTCATAAATTTTTTTGTTTGTTCATTGTTAAACACAACAAACATACAATTAATTGACACAAAAATGCCCAGAAATACTTTTTTTTTAACTTTTTAGTCTCCTGTGTAATGAAACCGTAAATTATTTTCCGCAAATGTTTGTCAAGCGATCGCTCTGATTATTACTCTCATCAGATATTGACTGTTCATATCGCAAACTTCTTACTGTACTACGATTTCGCTAATAAAAGCTATTTATTAACCAGCTAGTGTGTTGATATTTGGCTAGATAGTAATCAAAAAATTTTTGAGCAAGATTTGTATTGTTTCAATATCTTTTTATACACGCAGATATCTTGTGTGTTAAGAGCGATCGCAATTTTATGACTGCGAACAATGAAGTTCTTGCTTTTGCGTAGTCTTCAGTGAAACAGAATTAATTAATGTCTATCATTAACCGACTAAACCAGAGTCAAGCTAAATGATAGCTGACAGCTTCAATGCCATAAAATGCACCCTATAAACAATTGACTAGTAATATTTTCATTTAACAATAGTATTGAGAGCATTAATAATAGCAACCGTATCATCACTCTCTGATTTTTTGATTAGTTCCACAACCCGATCAAAGGTACGATTCGGATTAGCGATCGCTCGACCGAGAAATGAAACTTTGCTATCAATTACTGTGATAATATCTTGTTGGATTTCAGGCGTTTGATCAGCCAGAATTTTGGCATGATTCCAAGCTGCTTGTCTGGCTTTACGAATACTAAAATTAAAGATAATTTCATCTTTTCTGCCACCAAATCTATCCAGAATCTCAATTAGCGGTGACATTTGCCCTAAAACCATCTCTGTCGGTTCAAGCAAATCATTCAGAATAGCATTAATCTTAATAAAATCATCTCGTAGCGTATGTATTTTTTCACCAGGACAAAGGTTAGCAGCTACAATACCCAAATCTAAATTAATGTGAGAGTTAATTGCTAGCAGTAAATGTTGTAAAATTAACAAGTCTGGTTTTTGGACTGCGTCGAATGTTAGCTGCCAGCTATGAGTTGATTTGATGTTTTTTTGGTAATCATCCCAAGCATGAAAATAACGATTAGCAAATTGCGTCGTGAATTCTTCCATTCTGGCTGCATCGTCAAAAAAGCCATGTGTGATACCTATCTTTACTTTCAAAGTTACTTGACGATACAGTGCTGCGAAAAATCCCCTCCGACTACGTTCTGCGATCGCTTCGGCAATAATATTGTCTAAGTATTGGATTACCTCATCAGTATTTTTAGCTAACATAATATTCTCTGGTGATAGGGATAAACTTGATTGAGTCTGGAATGCATTCAATACTAGAAAACATTGTGTTCCATATAATTGCAATCAATCCCAAGCGATCCCTATTCGGATTTTCTCATTTTTACTTTATAATTCTTAATTAAGTACATATAACATTATGCCAAAATACTAGTATTAATTACAGCAATTCTTATACTGAATACTGTAGTAAATGTTGAGTAAGAAAAAATACTTTATTTTTTACTGTACTCATACGTAGCAGATTGAGATTTGAGAAAAACTTAAAATTAGGGTAAAAATAACTCATAACGCTATAAAAATGGGTACAAAATTGTTGTACCCACCCATATATCGTATTTAATTGGTAAATTTGTCTAATCTGTAATAGATGTTAAGTGCAGGAATCTGCTGTATATTTCCAGATAGCGATGTCTGGCAACAAGCTGCTACGCATGTACGCAATAATGATAAAAATCTATCCTTCGCGATCAACAATTAAGTTATAAGGCCAAAACAAAGCCTGGAGCAAACAAGTAGATTTTGAGATTAAATCTGCTACCCAAACAAAAGGAAAGTGACTGTATTCCTCAAATTCCCGAAATTTATTGCTAAGTTGTAACCATTGAATAATGGCTCCTAAAAGATAAGATAAAAGAGCAACCCATAACCAAATTGACATATAAATATTTGTTCCTCATTTACAATAGGTATGACAAAATAAGTACTTTCATCTAACAAGTTAAACGGTTTAACTTTTGGCTGTTGTCTGATAAAAGCTATCACGCCAGCGATTAAGCGCCAGGGATAGATAGCTGTCATCAGACTTGCTATTACCAGAGATAGCACGCAGAACCTACCAAGCATCACCTCCTAGAGAATTATCCAGTTGGGTGAATTCATATTTCGTCAGATAGTACTTGATTTGAAAAGGATATACAACATCTTGTGAGATTCTTGTGAAGAGGTGAATCAGCAAAAGTTATGAGATTTTGATAAAAATGTTTATCTGATTATGTTCTTATTTTGAGTAATTTAAATTTATTTAAACTGGGTTATAAGTTGAGCTAATTTACCTTTTTGTTGCTGCCGCATTGTGAAAACAAGATAAATTCTGCACTTTGACTATACAGCGTATTTCGCGTAAATTATGTATGCGGATAGGGCATGGCACTGCCCATACGTGTCAACTTAAGCTAAAAGCTATATACAGCGCGTGTTGTACAAAAACCCTCGCGCCCTCATCCCCTAACCCCTTCTCCCTCAGGGAGAAGGGGAATTAAATCTCTTGCTCTCCTCTCCCTCAGGGAGAGGGGCTGGGGGTGAGGGCGAAACCTTGCAACCAAGCGGGTTTCACGTTAAGTTGACACCAATGGGCACTGCCATGCCCCTACAATCAACGATTATTTGTATTTGTGTATGCAGAAATTTAGACAGCAGCGATCGCACAAACTTGTAACCCCACAGGTGTCTGAATAATTACCGATTCCACTCCAAAGACTTGAGCGATCGCGTCGGGGGTAAGCACTGCTTCCGGCGTACCTACATCCCAAAGATAACCTTGTTTTAATAAAGCAATGCGAGAACTATAACGAGCAGCTAAATTTAATTCATGTAAAACTGTGACAATAGTTAAATTCTGTTGCTGATTCAGAGTTTTAAGTAATTCTAATAATTGTAATTGATAGTTAATATCTAAATAAGTTGTCGGCTCATCTAACAATAAAACTTGTGGTTCTTGCGCCAAAGCTAAAGCTAAAAAAGCCCGTTGTCGCTCACCACCAGAGAGTTGTTCTACTAAGCGATCGCTTAATTTTTCTAATTGGGTTTTGACAATTGCTGCTTCTATTTGTTGCCTATCTTTAGCAGTTAATTCCCATTGCCACCAAGGTTGATGCGGTGTACGTCCTAAACTGACTAATTGTCGCACAGTTAAACCCACCGGAACCGTTTGTTGTTGAGGTAACAAAGCTAATTTTTGAGCAACTACATTCGGTGGTTGAGAATGAATTGCTTTGCCATCAAGTAGTACTGTTCCTTGTTGTGGTGAGAGAATTCGACTGAGTAATTTGAGTAATGTAGATTTACCAGAACCATTAGCACCGACTAAACTTAACCATTCTCCCGTTTGTAAGGAGAGGTTAATGTTTTGAATAATTGGCGTACTGCTGTAACCGCCTGTGAGATTTTGTAATTCTATGGGCATGGGGCAGGTCTTAACAATTCAAAATTCAAAATTCAAAATTCAAAAATAATTTTGTATGATCTATCTCAGTCTCCGGTTCCAGCTGAACGGCGATAAAGTAACCAGATAAATAAAGGTGAACCTAGCAAAGCGGTGACGGAACCTACAGGTAATTCTATGGCTCCCAGTCTTGAGAGTAAATCGGCAAAAATGAGTAACCATGCACCAGCTAAGGCGGAAAGCGGTAAGACGAAGCGATGATCTGTGCCAATAATTAGGCGTACACCGTGGGGAACAACAAGGCCGACAAAGCCAATTAACCCGCTAATGCTGACTGCACCGGCGGCGAGTAAAGTAGCGACACCACCAATTAATAAACGCGATCGCGTTAATGATACTCCCAAACTTAAAGCTAAATCATCACCCAAAGCTAACACGTTAAGCGATCGCGCTAGCAAACATCCCCCCAACAAAGCCAAAATAATATAGGGGCCTGCCGTAGTAATTTCTTTCCAACCCCGGCCATTTAAACTACCCACTAGCCAATTCAAGGCTATTTGAATTTGACCATCTTCAGCTAATAAAAGTAATGTACTTTGCACCGCACCAAACAAAGAACTAACAGCAACTCCGCCTAAAATTAACCTCTCCACCGCAATTCCCGAACCTGCACGACCGAGAAAAATCACGAGCGCTGAAGTTAAAATTGCTCCTAGCCACGCCGCTAAGGGAATCGCCGCCGGAAAGATTTGCAGCACCACCATAACTATGACAATTAGCCCTGCACCTGCGGAAATACCTAAAATAAAAGGATCGGCCAGACTATTGCGTAACATTCCTTGCAACAACGCACCAGACATTCCCAACGCCGCACCAACAATTAAAGCGGCGACAATGCGCGGAAGTCGCAAATCCCAGAGAATTGTCTGCTTAATCGGATCGCCTTGATGAAGAATTGCTTGCCATAATTCTCGCCCACTCAAAGGTACTGCACCTTGAGACAGAGAAAGAGCTAAAGTTACTACCAGCGCTGTCATCAATAGTAAAACAGCCCAAAGTAAACGGTATTTAGTAAAAATTAACTGTATCGATTTATTCATCTTAACGATTAAGGATAAGTCTAGCGCCTATTCCTCTCAACTGAAGTTTAAACGCCTATCCCAGGTTAGGAATGCAGACATCACCTTAATTTTAGTTAATCCGGAGTCAGGAATTAAATGCTGATTGTGAACTTGACTTGAGCTTAACTGTGAATTGCACCATCTGGCATAATCGCGCCAGCTAAGTTAGCACCGATCAATTTTACCAACAGGCGATCGCCAGAACGAATCCGCGCCCCTGTCAAATCAGCACCCCGCAAGTCAGCGCCACTGAGATCTGCGCCAATTAAATTCGCCGAGCGTAAATTTGCTTCCCGCATATCCGCTAAAAGTAGATTAGCTCTAAATAAATTTGCTTCCGATAAATTAGCTCCTCGCAAATTAACCTTGTGCATAAAAGTATCGCTGAGATTTGCCCCACTCAGATTAGCAAAACTCAAATTTCTCCCCGATAAATCTTTGTTACTCAAATTTGCCCGACTAAAATCTTGTCCACTCAAATCGGGATTTTTCTGTGCTGTTTGATAGTTTGGTTGTGGTGGCTGTTTCGGTTGCGGAGGTGGTGATGAATATGGTGGTGAATAAGACTGTGCGTAAGGTGGTGAATAAGGCTGTGAATAAGTTGGCGATTGATGCTTAACTTTTAGCGAACGCAATTTATCTCGCGCTTCATTGATTGCTTTAATTTTTTCCTGCGCCTTTTGTTGTAAACGGACATTATCTTGGGGAATGCGATCGGGATGCCAAACAAAAACCAAATCTTTATAAGCCTGGTTCACTTCCTCAATTGTTGCTCCAGGCTCTAATTCCAAGATTCTATAATACCGTTCCAACTCGCTCATAAGATGTTTTAGTTGACAATCAAGTTAAGTATGAGTAATGCATCCCTCTATCGGCTTAATTCATGATTAAATATCTATTTAAATAGGATATTTACAATCGTATGTAAGTTGAGATTTTTACTATCAGGGAAAATAGTTTTAGCTCCTGGAGTTGCTCAACATCATATTTGAGCAGCAGCAGGTTTCAGCTAAAAAAAAGCTATATTAACATGCTAACTGATGCAGTACGGCAATTTTATCAGGAGTGCCTGCCTACAGCAAAAAACTTTCACATAGTTATTATACAAGCCAGTAGCGACTAACTCAGTCCATCAATAACCTTTTACGGGCGCACCACCATTAGCATAGAGAATAATTCTGCGGCTGCATAAACTCAGGACTGACGCGGAAATTAGCAAAAACCTTAATTGATTGAACTCCATTAGACATGCAGTGGCTTCCCGCAGGGTAGACCCCAAGAACGCCAATCATTACCAGATTGTACCTCAGTCCTAAAAGTGATAAATATATAGACTTACACCACAAAAATAATAAATATAAAGTTAAGTTTACCAACTGTCACTAGAGAAGGATTTGGTGAAATATTATCCCTGGTATACATTTAGAAATTCTTAACTATTAACCATTGACAAACTCCATCATAAATATATAGCACCCTGTCTTAGTACAACATTTCCTGAATTCGTAGCTAATTCTCTGCATAACTCTGTCTTGAAAAGTTATGTTCGTCGAAGACGTTGGCGAAGCCATCGCCGGAAGCCGGCGCTCATACTTTTCGCTGCGCTTACCTTAGCGATCCTACCCTGCGGGAAGGCGAAGCGCCTATGCGTTTCAATTTCCACCCTCAATCAGCCACGATTTTATGCCAGGCTTTAGTTAATAGTTAATATTCAAAGTTCTACTTCTACCTAGTATCTACATTTGTCTACTTCTCCAGCGATTTATTGCTCTTAAATATGCTGTTACGGGAATTTGATAAACCTCAATTACAATCCAAAGAATAATTGCTAAATGTAACAAAAAAGTCAATATAGTCCAGATATATGGAACCCAGGTAATAAATTGATGGGGAGTTGGCGGAAAATTGTAAGCTATAATGCCAATCAAAGTTGTGGGTAATAGTATGAAAGCAATAGCCGCCAAACCATAGCCCCAGCCAAGTTCCACGCCTTCTAACTGAGCTTCTGTCCAGCTAAAACCATTCCAACGCCAAATCAAAGGAGGTTGACGAGAAGCCATTTTGATTTGCTGTTGTTCGAGGTTGACAGTAAAAATTTCTTGACAGAAATCACAAGCAACTGCTTCCATCAAGGGCATGTGAGTAATCTTACCAACACGACAAACTGGGCAAGGGTAAACTCCTTGATAGTCGAAAGATGTGGCTAAAAGTTTGGAGCGAGGCATCATATATACTTAAGTGTCACTAGTGAGGTGATAGGGTCTGTGCAGTATTTGAGAAAAATGCTGAATTTTTAGATGTTTGAGAGTTAATCGCTTCCCATAACCCATGACCCAAAAATACTGGTAAGTTAATATAAATCCTACGGTTTACAAGGCAGTCAATCACGGGAAAATCCCACAACCCAGCATGAAAATCTCTCTTAACAGTCAACAGTCAACGCTATTTTCAAGCGAGGAAACCGTCTTGGTTGGCGCAATAGTACTGAGTTTAACCCTTTTTTGAGAGTTGTGGAGGTATTGACGCCGCTAACTGTGTCTGTTATGGTGGACTCTATATAAGGTTTACATTGATTTACATCAAATATTATCTAGTTGCGTACCCAAAAAATGTTCAACAGCAAATCTTACTTTTATTTTTGGCAAAAGGCGGTTCACCGGCGGTGAATACAGTTTCCTAATGGAAACCGCCCGGTGAACCGCAGAGCAAACTCTGCGGTTTTTGTTTTTTAGGAGCTTTTTATGATCGCGATCTATTTCGGTAGCTGGTTTTATGGTTTTTACTTTTGGCCTAGAGCAAGTTCCGGGTAGATAGCGTCATGTCGATGATTCAGAACGCGCCCGGAACTCTCAAAACGAGATTCCGGGTTTTTTAATCGCCAATTCACACTTATAACTAATTACAAGGAGAATTTCCCATGATTCATGCTCAACTCGCTGCTCAATCCCACTCTAGCCACAAAACAATTGTTAAAATTTCCGAAACAGTCAGCTTTGGCGGTGAAGAAATTGTTATTATTGGTGGCCCTTGTACGGTAGAAAGTTTAGAGCAAATGGAGACTGTAGCCCAAAAGTTAGCAGCTGCACCTGTACAAGCCTTGCGTGGCGGTGTTTACAAACCGCGCACATCTCCTTACGCTTTCCAAGGTATGGGAGAGGACGGGCTAGAAATTTTGGCAGCTGTGCGATCGCGCTACAATGTACCAGTAGTTACTGAAGTTATGTCAATTGCCCAAATTGATATAGTGGCCGCCCAAGCTGATATGTTGCAAGTTGGTAGCCGGAATATGCAAAACTTCGATTTACTTAAAGCTTTAGGACAAGTTAATAAACCAATATTACTTAAGCGCGGGCTAGCAGCGACGATTGAAGAATTCGTCATGGCAGCAGAATATATTTTAAGTCACGGCAATCCCCATGTAGTACTGTGCGAAAGAGGTATTCGCAGCTTTGATAATTACACTCGCAATGTTTTAGATTTAGGAGCAGTAGCAGCTCTCAAGCAAATTACTCATCTACCTGTTATCGTAGATCCATCCCATGCCGTTGGTAAGCGGGAATTAGTTGCACCTATGGCTAAAGCAGCTGTTGCTTGTGGTGCAGATGGATTAATTATTGAATGTCATCCAGAACCGGAACAATCTGTTTCCGACGCGCGTCAAGCTCTATCTTTAGAAGATATGGTGAATTTGGTTGCTAGTTTAAAACCTCTAGCTACAGCTGTTGGGCGAAATATTTCGGAATTAAGCGGGGTAAATTTAAAATCTGCCCCGATTTTTTGTGCGGCTTAAATTACCCTTTAGGGTGATGTTTTCTTGAGGAATTTAGACATAGACTACGTTAATATAGGGTGATAAAAATTTGGCGATCGCCTATTTAAATTCTCCAACCAACAGGTGGCAAACAAGCCCTGATTGGTTGGATATTTTATTTATGATTTTTTCTATATTGCTTTGAAAACTCAAGGCAAAAATATGGCTATTTATTGACTTATGATTAGGGACTTCCAGAGAATAAATTACTCAATTTATTTAAGCAGATTTTTCTTTACTCCCCCTGCTCCCTGCCCCCTGCCCCTCTGCCTGCATAGCGATTGGTTATTTTTTTAATTGGAAGTCCCTTACTGTCCAGCAATCATACAGCTACTAAGGTAACAAATCAATTTATGACTGTATTTAACGGTTATTGTGATTTTTAGCTCTCAATTCTTTGTCAGTTATTCGATTAATACCTCTGTTTAATTATTGCCATCTACCTATTAGCTGATTTTCCTCATTTTTTGAGATTAACTACTCATTTCCAGCTTTCTTAATAAAGTAGGTAGCCTAATGCAATTTCCTGTTATATGAGGACAATTACTACTTTAAATAAAGTTAATAATTAAACGTGTTGTTTTCATAAAAACTTTACGTTTTTTCAGGGTCAATACTTAATAATAGAGATATATCTGCAACAATCAGGTTAATTCATGCCTGTTACTGCTAGTCAAAGCTTATACAACTCAAGAAGTGAATGTTGACCAAATCAACAAAAACTTCATATTTGGGGATTGAGAAATGTTTGCAGAGTAGACTAAAAAATCATGTTCAAAGGAGACAATAATGAATTTCAAAACGATCAGCATTGGGCTTGCTGCTACTTGTAGCACATTAGCTGTAGGTAGCACTTTTGGTGTTGCACCTACTCAAGCTGCAACCATAACTGGAATAGTTAACATCACTGGTAATGCTGTCTTTAAAAATGGTAATGAATACGGTAAGGATACTCCAAAAGCTGGTGAGACAATTACGTTTTCCGAAGCCAAGGTTAACGATAAAACAACAACAGGTAGTTTTACCAGTTACATCGGTCAATCAGTTACTATACCTAAAATATTGCTTTCATTTATTTCAGGTAGCACAAAGACTGGATCTTTTGGCGAAACAATACACGAATACACATCACTAGCAAGTAGCTTTAACCCTTTCATCACATTTAGTGATGGGCTAAAATTTGAAGTCAAAGATCCGTTCAAAATTATCAAAGGCTCTTTCAACGATCCAGCAAAAAAGAGTGTATATGCTGGCTCAAACTCCTTTTCGGGAAATTTTATCGACCAAAATAACAATGTTATTGGTTCAGGACTTTTTACCCTTCAGCAACAGAAGATTAAAAAGAATGCTCCTGCCGGTAGTTTTTCAATGACTATTAGTGCACATGATGTACCCGAACCTTTAACCATTCTAGGATCGGTAACAGCTTTAGGAATGGGAGTTGCTTTGAAGAAGAAACAAGTCCAAAACCTAGCCAAAAATAAGGTTACAGCCTAGTTAGCTCTTTCAATAACTCTCATGTAGAGTAATTGAAGTTGGTAAAGTACCGAATGAAAACGTTATTGTTTATAGTGGATTGTCCTTGTTGCATCTAACCATTTATCTACCTCAACAGAGAAACCTATTTCTCCAGATTTCGCAAGTTTGTAGCTCGATAGCATTTTTGCAGAGTTGTCAAAAATTGGTAACCAGTAGTAATCAGCAGTTGATTGAACTTTTTATATAGTTGCAGGGTGCTTTTCTCATAGCTTTTCTACCGTGATTCAAGCTAGATTTAGCCTCTCTCACTTGCAAAATCTCTTTAATAGTAACTGTGCTAGTAATAAACAAAAAAGATAATTTTTTAATTAATTAAAGTTAAAATCTTATATTTTTGTAATGAGACATTAATAACAAAACTGTATTAGGGTGCGTTAGCTCAGGGTAACGCACCCTAAACTTTAGCCTACATAATAAATTAAATTTTAGTTCTTGTGCAGAGATTCCTCTTCATTCAAATTTTGTAAAGATATAACCAAAATTAATGAAATATTATCCACTGTGAAGTTGTTAAGATTGCCTAGACAAGCAACTTTAAAGTTAATTTAAGCTAACCGCTTATTAGCATGACCTTTGCAACGTAGAGATTTAAACAGCATTCAGAAATCTTACTGTAGTTATTCAAAACCTCATATTTTATTTTGATTTATGTTCAAAAGATAAATTAGTATTTAACAATAACAAAATAATTGCCTATCAAAAAATCCGTAGAATTCCTCTTATATGGGAAATGTTACTCAGCTTATATTTTGATTAGTTACACCAGATAAATACACAAAACAATATATCTGGTCAAAGAGTGTATTTATGCATGTATCCTCTTTGTTGATAACTGAAAATTGATTTTTCATTAGTAACATTTTCCCAAAAAATTCAGAAATATGTCCCAATTTTTTTATAAGCTGACACCACTAATTTTCACAACATTTTCTGCTTTTGCTGTCATGCCTGCTCAAGCACAAGTCTTGGTAGAAGCGCATAATAGCAATGTTAATCACACTAGTCCCATATCTTCAGAGTTATCTACTAATTCAGAAAAAGCTGTATCTAATAACTCTGACTCTAGCAGTTCAACAAATAAAAAAGCAGATATTTTATCTGAAAATTCTGATAATAACACTCCAAACGCTGCTGCAACTACAACAGCTACAACATCCAATCCACGTATTCCCATATCTAGTAGGATTTTTCCTGTACCGACAATGGAACAGTAATTAAATATCGCAATTCTATTTGATATGTGAACAAAAGGGACAAGGAAGACAAGGAGAACAAAGAAGATAGATATTTGTCACTCCTACCCATTGGTTGTTTATACTCGATCGCGATTCTTCCCTAATGCTTGCTAAGGACAAAATACTTGTTCGTAGTGTTTACCAGCAATCTCCCAAGTGAATTCTGTTTCTATAAGTTCTCTACTACGAACAGATAACTCATGTCGTAGTTGTGGAACATCGAATAGTTGAGTAATCGCAGTCACATAATCTGCTGGTGTATTTGCTCTGAGCGCTTTTAGTGGTGTATCTTTACCATCTACAGCTAACCCTTCTAAACCGCGATCGCTTCCTACTATTGGTACACCAGCAGCCATTGCTTCTAAAGTTTTATTTTTAATGCCAAAACCCGTCCGCATTGGTATAATGCAGACGGTTGATTTGTGTAAATACTCTACCATTGAAGGCACGCGCCCAGTCACAGTAATTCCTGGTTGTTTTTTCAATGCTAAAACCTCTGGTGCTGGATGACTACCGACAATATCTAAAGTGGTATCGGGGTAAATTTTCTGGATTTCTGGTAGTACTTCTTGACTAAAGAAGCAGACTGCATCAATATTTGCTAAATTATCCATTGCACCGATGAATATTAAACGATGTCCTCCCGGATCGCTAATTCGATAAGGAAAAGACACTAAATCTACACCATTGGGAATTACCGTAATTTCACTATTAGGGTTAAATTCTTGTAATTGCATTTTGTCTTCTGCGGTGGTGACGACAATTGCAGAGAACTTAGAACAGTAGTTTTGTTCGTAACGCCGTAAAAGTGGCAGATTAATTTGATCTCTCAATTTATTTTCGGAAATACCAGTGGCGAGTTGGTTATAGCAGCTACCGTAGACTGAACTGTGGATATTGACTACAGTTCTTAGCTGTTTTTGGAAATGAGGACGAATATAAATTTCATTCACGCTATGTTCGCAAGCGATCGCATCATATTTTTCTGCTTCAACAGCATTATCTATCCATTCTTGCATTTCCGGAGAATAACGGCTGAGTACACTTGGCGGTGTACCCTGTTGTAAAAATGAACTGAAGCGCTGGAGTTTCTTGAATATTCCGTCAGTTGTGTCGAGTTCTGAAGGACTTTCAAAAATCACCGCCAGATCTACGCAATCCTTTAATCCTACTATTTCCGCTTCTGTGACAGTGCGATCGCGCTGAGTTAGCAGAGTAATATGGTGACGTTGGCTCAAATATTTGAGTAAATTAAAAGTTCTCACCTGAGTTCCCCCCCGAGTGGGTGGATAGGGAAAAGTAGAAGATAGCATGAGTATATTCATATAAAATAATTTCTGTAATAACACTAATAAAGGCAATCATATATATACAATGACTTCAGTTAATCTTGATTGTCATCACGAATATCCCTGAGATATTTTTGCTAGAAATTCACTAAATCAAAACTGCGCAAAATTTATTACAGCACAGTTGACAACCCTAACTATAATTTATAGTTGCCAGTAAACTTAACTAAGTATTTTCGCGGTGAATATTTTTAATATTGGTGTTAAGATAACTGTAGTATTGGGAATACTAGTATGTAGGCTAATTTTTATCTATGAAAGCTTCTAGTTATTGTGAGTAAAATTAGTATTTGTATTCCTACTTTTAATAGAGTAAATTTATTGCCTTACGCTATTGAAAGTGTAATGCAGCAGAGTTATCAGGACTTTGAATTAATTATCTGTGATGATGGCTCTAGTGATGGTACACCCAACCTAATGTCACAGTATACAGATAAGCGGATTAAATATATCCGTCATCACCAAAATATTGGTAAAAGTAATAATATGCGCTCTGGCTTTAATGCAGCTATGGGCGAATATTTTATTAAATTTGATGATGATGATAGACTGACACCAGATTTTCTGGCGCATACTGTTACTATTATTGAGCAAGATTCGAGCCTTGATTTTGTTGGTACCGATCATTGGATTATCGATATTAACAATGTTAGAAATGATGAATTGACTCAGGAAAATTCTCGTCGTTGGGGAAGAAGTAAATTATCGGCGGGTGTTGTTGATAATTTATTAGAGGTAGTTTTTATTTATCAAAGCTTTCAAGTTGGTGCAACATTATTTCGGCTTCAGACTTTGCAAGAAGTGGGGTTTATGCTTCCCAATATGCAAAACTGTGAAGATAATGATTTATTTGTGCGGTTAGCTTTGGCTGGTAAAAAAGGCTATTATTTACCAGAATTATTAATGGAATATCGCTACCATGCAGAACAGCAAGGTATTAATCGAGCGATTCCTTATTTATTTGATAAGATTCGCTATTTAGAAAGTTATAAATTTGAGTCAGAGAAATTAGAGATTATTCGGAAAACTCGACTAGCGGAAGCTAAGTTAATATTAGGTTTGCGTTTGATAGAAAAAGGTGAAATCCAAGCCGGTAGGGAGTTGGTGTTAGCTGGTAAGTCTTTTTCTCATACTAAAGCTTGGACTGGGTTAGGGTTATCGTTGTTACCTGATGGGTTGCGTTATCAGATGTTTAATGTGTTGCGGAGGGTACAGGGTTAGAGTGTTTCCTGCCAAGATATCAAGATAAGCAAATTATGCAATAGTGCGATCGCACACTTTTCCGTAATCATGTAATCTAGTGTTAGGATGGGAAAAGTGTGTAAATTTTTGCCGTTCGAGCTAGAGTAATGCTTAGTGCTTAATTAGATACAGGCAAGATTACCAGTATGGAAACAAATGAGTTAAAATTCTTACTCAAATTATTGGGATGTCCCAATTACCGCTCTAGCCTTAGCGCCAGTACCTTTAGCTCGTTTAAGGGGAAAGACAAAATTTGTAAAAGTTTAGGCGATCGCGAACTGGTAGACTATACCCGTGAGATTGCTAGCGTTAAAATTTCAGGGTCGGGTCAAACTGTACTGAAAGACCCAAGCCAAGTACCGATTACAGAAAAAGAACTTAAGGTACTGGAAAGCATCAGTAAAGCTTCTGGAAAAATCGCTCCTAGCAAAATTACCTCGTTAAAAGCTGCGGAACGAGATGCAATATTAAAAACCCTGAGCGAACGAGGGTTGATTGAGGCTGAATGGGGAATTAAAAAAACTAAAGCTGAGGTTTGGCTGACAGAAAGAGGAATTGCAGAATTGCGGGATGATTTCATTCCCAAAAAAGGCTCTAACCCTATTATAAGTGGGGATTTACTGAATAATTACCTACGGTTTTTAAGGAAAAGTTTGCGGGTGAAGTCAGAATCAGTTTCTACTTCACTATCCATTGCTACAGAATCAGCTTTGGAAACAATTAGTAATCTCAGTGATGAAGAAATTTTACAAATTATTGAGAAATTAGATAAAGATTTGGGTACAGATAATTATTTACCTATTTTCCATCTACGGCAAAAGTTACAACCACCGCTTTCCAGAGATGAATTAGATCAAGTACTGTATCGCCTACAAAATAATGACCAAATTGAGTTGAGTACTTTGTTAGATCCAACAATATATACTCAAGAACAAGTTGATGCAGGAATTCAACAAAATGTGGGTGGTTCCTTGTTTTTTATCAGTATTAACTAGAAAGAATAATTGATTTTGCGCACAATTCAAGTTTGCTCCTTCACAATAATTTAAGTATGACATCAATCAATGAAATCATTAAACGTGAAGTTAATCCGTTTGACTTAGTAAATTTGCGGTCAGGTAATTTTTGGACTGAAAATCCAGATACAAAGTCTGTAGTTGAGTCAATTCATCAGGAAGCTATAAGCGAGATTGAAGAATTATTAGATTTAGTAGCCCTAGATCATCGTAGCCGTACTGTATTACTTATAGGTGATGCAGGTTCTGGTAAAAGTTATTTACTAGGTAGGCTGAAATTGAAGTTTAACCCTAGAGCTTTTTTCGCCTATATTAGCCCTTGGCCTGATAATGATTATATATGGCGGCATATATTACGTTATACAGTTGATAGCCTAGTTCAAATTCCAGAGAGACAAGAAGAATCTCAATTAATTCTGTGGCTAAAAAGTTTATCGGCTTTTACTAAACTCAGTCTTAAAAAGCGCATTTTCAATGCAAGTATATGGCAATTATTACTCAGCGATCGCCAAAAATTTATTAAACATCTTAAAGATACATATAAACAGGCAAGTATTTATCATCCTGATATATTTTTTGGCATTCTTTATGATTTAACTGACCCCGAACTATATACTTTAGCCTGTGAATGGTTAAGGGGAGATAGTTTAAGTGAAGAATCTATGGAGTTGCTAAAAGTTAAATACTGTATTGATACCGAAGATACAGCAAAAAACATTTTGGCAAATTTTGGCAAGATTTCTACTGAAACGCAACCAATTGTTTTATGTTTCGATCAAGTTGAAACTCAATCAAACTGGACTGCTAATCCACAGCCAATATTTAATATTAATACTACTATCCATAATGATAATCTTAAAAACTTTCTGATTATTATAAGTATAGTTAAGGATGCTTGGAAACATGGGGTTAGCCGGATTTTACAGTCAGATAAAGCCAGAATTGAAAGGCTAGTAGCACTCAAACCTATTAATCTCAGCCAAGCAGAATCTCTTTGGGCTTACAGACTACAGCCATTACATCAACAAGCAAGTTCAAAACCTGATTCACTTATCTTTCCTTTAAAAAAAGAATTGTTAGCAGACAATTTCCCCGGTGGTAAAACTCTACCAAGAAATACATTAATTCTTGGTCGTAATGAGTATCAAAAATACAAGGTATCACTCTTAAAACGACCAGAAGAAATTGTTATACCTATAACAACCATAACCAATAATAGTGAAACAAAGATAGTTATTAGTCCACCTAAACTTCTAGTAGAAAGGACTCTAGCAGAGTTTGAGTTATTGTGGCAAAAGGAATATAAAAAAACACAAGAAAAAATCACCAAGATTTCTTTACTTTCATCGCCTGACTTAATCCAGATGCTGCAAGAATCACTAGCAGCATTAGAAATACAGGAAATTAAACTTAAACTTTTAAGTGGTAAGTATGCTAGTTTTTCTTTGAGTTATCAAAATCCTCATAAACGAGAAAGAGTTGGTATAGTTTGGACTGAAGATTCAAATATGACAAGTTTTTTCAATATTATGAATGCTTGTCAAAAAGTCGTTCAGCAAAATCTCTGTCATACCCTTTATTTAATTCGTATTGGAGGAGTAGGAACGCCAAAACTAGCAGGTAATCAAATCTATCAACAAATTTTTACACATACCAATCATCATCATATAAAGCCTAGTCTATCTTCTGTTCACTATTTAGCAACACACCAAAGCTTGGTAAATTCTGCACTAGCACAGGAATTAATAATTGCAGGTAAAACTATTAGTTTACAAGAATTGCAAAGTTTAATTCGTGAAGCCAAAATCTTAGATAAATGTATTTTATTGCAGGATTTAGGAATTGTTGATAAACAACCTATTGAAAAGGTAAGAGATTTAAGAAAAGTTAAAGATTTTTTATTAAATCTAGTCAAAACTCAAGGTTATATGGGAGTTCCTACTTTAATTTCACAAGCAATTAGCCAGTTTTCGGATGTCCAAGAAAGTGAAACACATCACTTAATTGACCTATTATGTCAAGAAAAGAAAGTGAAAATTATTAATCCCAAAGCCAAGTTACAAGACCAATTGATTTGTTTAATTGCTTTATAGATTTATTGGAAAATATTTTAGTCAATGCAATACCTGACAGAAGCAAAAGAAATTCGAGAATTTATATCTAAGTTAGCAGCAGCTAAAATTCTGTGGTTGGATACAGAAACTGCTGATTGGAATACATATTACCCAAAATTATCTTTGATTCAGGTATTGCTCGATCCACAAGATTTAACTGGTGTATCTGCTTATATTATTGATGTCTTAAATAAACGTGATTTGGCTGCATACTTTATTAACCAAATCATGATTAATCCCAATATTGAAAAGATTTTTCATAATGCTAGCTTTGATTTAAAGTATTTAGGCGGTAAGCTAGCTAAAAATGTTACTTGTACTTTACAATTAGCTAGAAAAATTACTTCTCAGCGTTTGCAAGTTTCAAATCTAAAACTGAAGACTTTAGCGGTAGAACTCTGCAATTTCTCTAATGTAGATATAGAAGAACAAGGAAGTGATTGGGGGAAGCGTCCTCTCAGTGAGAAGCAGCTAAAATATGCAGCGATGGATACGGTTTATTTAGCTGCTGTGCATCGTCGCTTACTAGAAATATCTAATCCTATTGCTGTAAATCATATTTTTGATATGGCACATCATACCTCAGAGGCGTCAAGCAAACAATCTGAGAATTCATCTTTGACGGTGACTAAAGTCCGTCTGGCTTTTGAGTGTCCGCGCTTATTTTATTTAAATCATACATTTGGCGATAAGGCAATCTTTTTACCACCAGATACGGCTATTGGAATTGGTAACCCTTTTCATAAATTAGCAGATAAATTTGTAAAATTAGCTGTGATTGAACCGCAATTTAGAGATTTGTTTAAACCAGAAGCAGCACAGCTAAATGTTGAGGAAGTTACCTCACAAATGCGACAGATATTTTATCATCTAGAATTTTTTCCCTATTTGGAGAAAGCTTTAGAGAAAGATCCAAATCAAGCCCAAGCACTATATAAAGTATGGGAGGGATTACAAGGATTAATTAAACGCTTTGCAGAATTATTAGTAATAAATCGTCGATATTGCAATGCAGAAAAAGTTATTAGTAATACATTTATAGCTGGAGAACGCAGCGTTGAACATGAATTTAATCTTCCTAATGGAACACAGCAAAAAATTAGGGGTGAATTTGATTGTTTGGTTTTTAATTTTCAACTAAATCGCCTTTGTGTGATTGAGTTTAAAACCTATCAACCTGTAGATCCATCAGCGCAGTTAGCACAGGTTTCACTTTATAGTTATTTGTTATGGCAGAGGAAAAAAGTAGCAGTTGATTCAGCAGTTTACTGTGTTTTACCAGAATTTAAAGAGTATCAATATTCTTGGGAACAGTTAGAAAGTACTGTGCATCAGTTGATTCCTTATAAGTTGCAACAGATGCAAGAATGGTTAAGTTGGGAACCACCTCATGCTAATTCGCCACCACGAACAACTCAGGCTTATTTATGTGAAATTTGTCCCCAGCAAAAAAAGTGTCAAACTTTTTTTGTGGATGCAGAAGTTGAAACTCCGAAACCGCCACTTGAAGAGGAGGATACATCAACTTCAGGCGATGTTATGGGCGAAAAATTAGTTGCAACTTTGCAATCTTTTAAAATTAAGGTTGATTATCAAGGCGCGGCTGTGGGGCCTGCTTTTATTCGGGTGAAGTTGAAACCCCATTTAGGCGTGAGTGTGAATTCAATTTTGCGATTATCTAATGATTTACAGGTGCAGTTAGGGTTAGCAAATCCACCTTTAATTGCGCCGCAAGCGGGATATGTCAGCATTGATTTACCGCGTTTAGATAGAACAATTGCTAACTTTGAAGAGTATATTCAGCCAGAAACTTTACCCGCAAATGCACCTGTAAAAATTGCGATCGGGGTGAATTTAGAAGGAGAACTGATAGAAGCTGATTTATCCGATCCGAATACCTGTCACTTTTTGGTTGGAGGTACAACTGGAAGTGGAAAAAGTGAATTTCTGCGATCGCTTCTTCTCAGCTTATTATATCGTCATTCCCCCCAACACCTAAAAATCGCCCTGGTAGATCCGAAACGGGTGACGTTTCCAGAGTTTGAGCGCATGTCTTGGGCTTATTCATCTATTGTTAAAGATAGCGATCGCGCTATTGAACTCATGGATGAATTAGTTGCAGAAATGGAGTCTCGTTACCAAAGGTTGGAAAAAGCTGGCTGTGGTGATTTGACTAGCTATAATCATCGTTCCTCCCAACCTATAGCGCGGATTGTCTGTATTTTTGATGAATATGCAGACTTTATGGCAGAAAAGGAAATTCGTACCGCTTTAGAACAAAGTATTAAAAGATTGGGTGCAAAAGCAAGAGCGGCGGGAATTCATCTGATTATTGCAACTCAACGTCCCGAAGCTGGAATTGTTACCCCCCTGATCCGCTCTAATTTACCAGGTAGAATTGCTCTTAGTACCAGAAGCGAAGCAGATTCTAAAATTATTTTAGGCGGTACATCAACAGCAGCCGCATACTTATTAGGCAAAGGTGATTTACTTTACCAAGTCGGGCCGCAGTTACAACGGTTACAAAGTTTATTAGCGACTAAAATTCAGCTACCAAAATAATTAAAAGAAAAAATTTTAATTTTTTGTGACAAGCCGCTTTAGTCCTAAATGTGTTGCTCACTGCTATAATTCTGACTGCCTCAATTGTGGCATGTCACTGGAATTACTTTGTGTATTCCAGAAAGATTAAATTAAACGTAAATTTTCATATATCAGGAGAGGTGTACGCTACCCGGATGGGAATGCGTCATCAAAGGACTTACCAATGGGATATGTAATTGCAACTGCAAATATGAAAGGTGGTGTCGGCAAAACCACCATTACAGTAAATTTAGCTACTTGCTTGGCTAAGTATCATGGCAAGCGGGTGTTGGTTCTCGATTTAGATAGTCAAATTAGTGCCACACTCAGCTTAATGTCGCCTTTAGAATTTGCCAAGCGACGGAAGACGAGAAAGACTTTTAGATATCTAATAGATCAAGTTATTACACCTGAACCAAATGCTAAATTTGCGATTCATGATATCGTTCAGAGCAAGGTTTGTAATTTGCCAGGGTTGGATTTGTTGCCGGGAGATATCGATTTATATGATGAATTTGTTGTTTCAGAAATGCTGCATCAACAATCGGTAGCTTTGGGCGAGCAGGATTTTGAAACTGTTTGGAATCGCTTTGAGCGGGTGTTAATTAATAACATCTTAAAGCCAGTGCGGGACGAATATGATTTTATTCTGTTAGACTGTGCCCCTGGCTATAATCTTTTAACTCGTAGTGCTTTAGCTTGTAGCGATTTTTATATTTTACCTGCTAAACCAGAACCTTTATCGGTGGTGGGTATTCAATTGTTAGAAAGACGCATTGGACAATTAAAAGATAGTCACGAGCATGAAGCAAAAATTAATATAAAAATGCTGGGGATTGTATTTAGTATGTCGAGTGCAAATCTGCTGACTGGCAGATATTATAAACAAGTTATGCATCGCGTTGTGGAAGATTTTGGTGTTGACAAAATTTGTAAGAACCAAATTCCTGTTGATGTAAATGTGGCTAAAGCTGTTGATAGTTTTATGCCGGCTGTTGTAATGAATCCGCAATCTCCTGGTTCTAAAGCGTTTCTTCAATTAGCCCAGGAGTTGTTGGAGAAGTTGTAAAAATTGGGCATTGGGCATGGGATGGAATTGTACAGACGCGATTAATCGCGTCTCTAGCTTAAATATTGATGCTTTGAGGAATTTTGGAAGGGAGGAGATAGTTATAGGTTGGGCGGCTTAAGTTACGCTGATTGATAGCGTGTTCAACTTGTTGGAGATTTTCTTGAAAATTCTGCAATAAGGGTTTGACGCGGCTGTCGGTAAAGTATGCTTGAGGATATTCACTGAGTTTGTTGTAATATATAGAACCTAGCAAGGCAAGCAGGTTATATTGCCTTTGGGCTTGATCTAGAGGTGCGAGTAATTTGAGGTAGTCTTGCTCGGTGACTTCTCCTTTAAGAATTGTGGCGGGTACGTAACCTGCTAATGGTAAGGCGGCGGCGTAGCCCATTAAGTCTTTTTGGGGAAAGTTGACTGCTGCGTGTTGGGCGCTGGCGGTAAATATAATCAGTGTTGCAGCATCAACTAGGTAGTCTCGCGTCTGAATACGTCCATCTTCACCAAATTCGCTGATGCGCCCACCTTCATAAGCTTGAACTTCAGCCGCCCAGGATTGTAGGGCGGTATCATTTTGAATATCTCGATCTGTAGCGTAGTAAAGTTGAAGGTAGCCGCTTACCCATTGACGAATGGCATCCCAGACTAATAAAGCATCGTCTCGGTAAGGATAAACGGGTAGTAAATTGCGATCGCTTACTCCGCGTTGTTCAAATTGCTTGGGTAACATGGCACTATTAAAGCCATAGCTTTGCAATCCCTTAACAGCTAGCACCCGTGAGTTATCAATTGTGGATGAGAGTAATCTATCTACACCACCACCACGCGCAATCAAAATCCGTTGGGCGGCGTCATTAATTGCTAAAGTACCAGCAAAATGGGGACGTAGGAGTAAGCCCAGGGGATGGTTAACTGGTAGTTGTCGATAGGTAGCCATGACAAAAGCACCGACAAATAAATGAGTTCTCGCTAGGTGGGTAACGGGTTCGTGGAAGTTAGCATCAGCGATTTGCACGATTGTTTTGGCAAATAACCAAGCATATTTACTAGAATTAGGCGTAATAATCGGATAATCGGGGCTTGGGTTTTGTCCGCATTGGATAGCGACTGGGCGCAGTAAGCGATCGCTATTGGAACCTCTGGGTACAGCAAACAGCGCTAGGGGTGCATACACATATTTTTGTTCTGTGGGGTAAGTTCCGTTGAGCGCACCCTCAAAAATGCCATAATCTGTGAGGTAAAGTCTTCCTTCTTCCCCGGCTGCTTGTAAGGAATCGTCACTTCCCATCACAGCTTGATAATGTTCATCAGTAACGGGAAAGCGATCGCTTAATTTACTCACTCTCTCAATCATCACGGGATTGTAACCTGCTACCCGCATATAAGCGAATACTGCGTCTTCTTGAAAAGTTTGCGCGATCGCTGGTACTCCAATTACCGGGAATAGCTTTTCGTAGTCTGTCAGGCTGGTTACATGTCCTGTGGGATGTTCTGCATACAACAGTTCAATTACCCCATTTAAAGCATCTCTGAGAATCTGGACTCCATTTTCCTTGAGAATAGCAAACAACAAATCGTCAAGTTCGTGATAATCCTTGGAGATTCCTTTAATTAAAAACTGGGGAACAATCTGTAACAACCTAGCAATAATCGTGATATTCAAGGGAATCGCCCCTTTGAATATGGCTTCTAAAATAAACGATCTGACATCATCGCGAATTGACTGAGAACCCCGATTACCTCGGTTAGTAATCAAAGTATTGACAAACAGCACTCTTAACTGCTGCGCCAACAAATAATACCAGCTAGTAGAAAAACCTTCTGTCTCCGGTAACTCATCCACCATTGCGATCGCTGGAATATGGCTATAGTTATAGCGATATTCTTGTCTAGCTGTCTCTAAGCTTAGAGCGATCGGCCGACCGAGCAAATTATCTGGTGATGCATTCATAGAACTAATTGCATGTAGTTTTTCACAGAGAACTTCAAAACTCAACCAGAAAAAACTTCCAAGTGGTTTATGTCATGTCTGTCTCGTCGAGCTTATCCAAATATTCAGCCCAAGTAGTAATTCTTCCAGGGTTGTGTTGCAAAAATTTGTATGAGACCAGACTTGGGTATAAATCAAAACTAATTATGCAATTAAAAAAGAAATTTTAGCAACAAATATAAAATTACGTTTCACCAAAGCTTAATCTTTCTTTAACCTTGCCTGTTGTATCCTAGCATGTAATTTAGTAGTTGAAATTCGTTTTGTTCGTAGTCAGGTATTTATTCCTGACTACGAATTTACCCATAAAAATGGCGTTGTTGTAGTGAACTACTAAATATCTCTGTGCAAAATTCCCCATCAAGTCTTGCTAATGATTTCTGACATTTATCATTGGCTGTAACAGAGCAAATATAAGTAAAAAATACACAATTTCAGGGCAGTTTAAATGTTAAATGCTGTACAGACTATCAATATATTTCAAAAACAACCAAATCCGAAAGTGGTTTCAGCAGGCCAGGTAATATTTGAGGTAGGAGAGCCTGGAGATTGTATGTATGGTATTATCGAAGGCTCAGTTGATATATTAGTTGATGGCAAAGTTGTAGAAACAATTTCCGCCGGAGAAGTTTTTGCGATCGGTGCGCTAGTAGGGGTAAAAAATAGAACTTATACAGCTATTGCCAACACCGATTGTCAGCTTGCTTTTCTTGATGAGCAAAGGTTTCTATTTGTAGTGCAAGAAACTCCTTTGTTTGCGCTACAAGTTATGAAAAACTACTCAGAACGTTTGACTCGTGTGGAGCATTCCCTTTCTAGTCTCAGAAAATAAGGTACTAATATAGTGAGGACTTTAGTCCTCACTACGAAACCAATCTTAATATTTTTTTATTGTTGAGCGATCGCACAATTTAACATCTAAGACAATCGCTACAAGTCTTTTTCCCTAATTACTCCAAAGGAATACTATAAGCACTAAAGCCATAAGCTAAAGTTTCTTTCCATGCATCTGATGGCTTGAGACTTCTATTAATTGCCTTAGCAAAAGGTACAGGAATACCTTTGATAGTTTCCGGTAAAATTGCATATTCTGTTGTGGCTTCAACTATATATTGAGGACATTTAGCTTGAATTCCTGCATTATTCAACATCTCCTGAATTTCTATTGCTGAATATTGCTTGAGGTAAATGGGATTTTTGCTAAATATATTCAGGTTCCTAATAAAATTGTGGATAATATGAGAAGGACAAGCTTTGTTATGAAAGGAATGATTAAACACAAACATTCCCCCAGGCTTGAGGACTCGGAATATCTCGCTTAATAAATTTCTTAACTGTGCATCTGGTATATGCATAAATACACAGTTAGAAATTACTAAATCTATGGAGTTGTCTGCTAAAGGTAATTTTTCTGCCGAATTACAAATTATATTAAATTCAGCATTAGGGAAAAAGTTATATTCTTCTTTAACCTTAATTAATCGCCTCAATAAAGATTCGGAAATATCAATGGCATAATATTTTTCGCATTGGAGATTTTTTTCTTGAGAAAGATGTAAGGGAGCGCGACCATAACCACAACCAATTTCGAGAATAGAATCTACAGATTTATGCATAGGAAACTTATTCCAAGTTCCCCCAGGTCTACCACCTAATAAGGTGTAATCTTGTTTAATGGCAGAGTTTTCTGTTACTTGCTCAATTTTTTGGGAACCATAGTATGTTTTACCAATCTCATCCCATTTTTGTTTATGTTTAGTACTATTTAAGTGCTCATAATTTTTCGGGAAATATATGCCATCGCACAATTGAAAATCATTTAAATTAGGTTGAGAATCTGCTAATTGAGTCATTGCAATATTTAGGAAATATAACTAGATTTTTTCTTGTTATACTCCTAAATAATAATTATCAGCAAGTGTGATTATATCTATAGTAATTAAAGTCTATTTAAGTAAATTATTACGTATATATTCTGAACAATATTTGCTCAACCTTCGCAAATAAAAATATTGCCAGTTTTACGTAATTTTACTATTAATCAGTTAAATTAGTTTACAAATACTTTACATTTAATTATAGACTGCAATTATCGGAGACTGTGCGGCAATGAATGAAGAGTCACAACAAAAACGGGTAGTAGTTGTGGGTGCAGGTTGGGCTGGTTTAGGTGCAACCTACCACTTAGCCAAACAAGGATATGATGTGACGCTTCTAGAAGCCGGGGCTTATCCGGGGGGACTAGTTGCGGGTTGGAAAACCGCCGCAGGACGTTCTGTAGAAGCAGGTATACATGGTTTTTGGTATCCTTACAGAAATATTTTTGCTCTAATCAATGAATTAGATATTAATCCCTTTACTTCTTGGACTCGTTCGGCGCAATATTCCCCGGCGGGTTTGGAAGTGGAATCACCAATTTTTCAAGAGTTACCCCGGCTTCCTTCACCATTGGGAACTTTTGTTTATACTCACTTTCAGCGTCTACCATTAATTGATCGTTTGAGTGCCTTACCTTTACTATATGCTGTGGTTGATTTTGATAATTCTCCTGAAGCTTGGCGGCGTTATGATTCTGTCACAGCGCGAGAATTATTTAAGGATTTTGGCGTGTCAGCAAGGTTGTATAAAGATGCATTTGAACCAATGTTACTAGTAGGTTTATTCGCACCAGGAGAACAGTGTTCGGCTGCTGCAACTTTAGGAATGTTGTACTTTTTTATTTTGGCTCATCAAAGCGATTTTGATGTTGTTTGGTGTCGGGGAACTGTAGGCGAAAAAATATTCCTTCCTTGGGTAGAAAAAATTGAGAAGGCTGGTGCTCAGGTATTATCAAAACGCCGGGTAACTGATGTAATTATTGATGGTAATAATCGCGCTAAGGGTGTAGTTTGCGGTGATGAAGTATTTGAGGCTGACGCTGTAATTTTTGCTGTGGGGGTGACGGGAATGAAAAAAATAGTTGCCAATAGCCCCAGTTTACAAAGTCGGCAAGAATTTCGCGATTTAAATAATTTGGGTGCAATTGATGTTTTAGCAACTCGCCTATGGTTTGATCGAAAAGTTAATATTCCTCGTCCTTCTAATGCTTGTTTTGGATTTGATGATACTACTGGCTGGACATTTTTTGATTTAAATGCGTTGCATGATGAATATCAAAATGAATCAGGAACAGTAATTGAAGCTGATTTTTATCATGCAAATCAGTTTTTACATTTAGCTGATGAGGAAATTGTGCCTATAGTGCAACGTTATTTAACAACTTGCGTTCCTGATTTTCGCGAAGCCAAGGTGATTGATAGTAGTGTGATTCGGTTACCAAATGCAGTAACTCATTTTGCACCGGGAAGTTATCGTCATATGTTACCAGCCCAGACGAGTTTAGCAAATGTGTTTATGAGTGGAGATTGGATTGTTAACCGTCACGGTTCTTGGTCGCAAGAAAAAGCTTATGTTACAGGTTTAGAAGCGGCGAATTTGGTAATTTCTTATTTAGGACAAGGACAGCCATCTGAGATTTTACCAGTAGAAGCCGATGAAGCCCATATCCAAGTAGCGCGATCGCTCAATCAAACAGTACGCAATCTCAGCAAATCTATTCTGCCTGATTTCTGGTTACCTTAGCAGCGCACACTTCAAGCGGTAGTTGAGCGAAGCCGAAACTACCGTCTTTCAATGCCCCATGACGCCAGCTGCTACAACGGGGGGAACCCCCGCAACGCACTAGCTCCCCAATGCCCCATGCCCTATACTTTGTTTCGGTAAGCTGACTGTAACTTTGGTTCCTTGCCCAATTTGACTAAATAACTTAATATTACCCCCATGTAACTCTACGCAAGATTTAGCGATCGCTAATCCTAAACCTGTACCGGGAATTGTACCGACGTTACTACCCCGGCTAAAGGATTGAAATAGCTTTTGTTGATCGTCTATGGGGATACCAATACCTTCATCTTTGATGTAAACTATCACATCTGATTCCCCACCAATTAAATCAAATTCAATGCTCCCTCCATCTGGGGAATATTTAATCGCATTAGAAATTAAATTCATAAAGATTTGTTGCAACAATCCGCGATCGCCCCAGAAGCCTTGATAATTTCCCCTAGTATTAAAAATTAATTCATGTTCTTCGGTTAAGGTTTCTCTTGCCTGTTCGAGAATATCGGCGAAAAATGGTAGTAAATCTAGGGGAATAGGTTTAAACCGGGTTTTATCCAATTCGATTTGGTTCATCATCAGCATGTTATCTACCAATTTGGACATTGACCGAGCTTTTTGCTCGATAATGCCTAAAAATCGCTGCTGTTTCGCTTCATCGAATTGTTGACCATGTTTGATTAAAGTTGATGCAGCCGCCAAAATAGAGGTTAAAGGTGTACGATACTCATGAGAAACTGTGGCGACGATTTGCGATTTAAAGGTATTGAGTTGCTTTTCTTTGCGTAAGGCTGCTTGAGTTTGAGCAAGAAATTCTGCTTGTTGAATTGCGATCGCTAATTGTACCGATAATTCATTAAGCATTTCTACTTCATCGGCTTGCCATTTGCGTTCTTGGGAACTGTGATGCGCTATCAACAATCCCCAAAGTGGATTTTCGCGATCACAATTATTACTCAATTGAATTGGAACTACTAAATTATCTTTTGTTTTAAATTGTTCTAATAAATGTAAATAATTATTACTTAAACTAGCTTTACATACTTGAGTAATTGCTAATTTACATCCCCATACATGGTTTTCACCCCCTACTTCATGACAAATATCTTGGATATTATGAAGTAATGCTACAGATTCTTCTGAGTCAACTGAGCAAGCTACAGTTTTACCGCCATTATTTGGGGTAAATTGATACACTAAAACGCGATCGCATTTGAGAAGTTGCTGTACTTCTACTACTGCTGTATTTAAGATTTGCTCTAAATCTAAAGACTGGCGAATACGTAACGCTGTGGTTGCAATTAAGCGTTGTTTTTCGCGAGTTTTATAGAGTTGGGCTTGCAAATACGATTGTTTAATGGCATTGCGAACAGCTATTTGCAGCACATCTGGTTTGAGATATTGCTTGACTAAATAATCTTGCGCACCTCGTTTCATTGCTTGTACAGCAACTTCTTCATCGCCTCTCCCTGTCAGCATAATTACTGTTTTGGGAGTATCGCATATTTCTTTATTTAAGCGATCGAATAGTTCCAAACCACTCATATCTGGTAGGCAAAAATCTAGCAGAATGACATCGCAATGCACTTTTTGACACAAAGCTAGCCCGCTTTCTGCACAATCTGCCTCGAAAATTTGATAAGAATTGTACGGATCTTGTAAAAGATATCGACGATAAATTTTTCGATCCGCCGCACAATCATCTACGATCAGTAGCGTCCATGTATCCACCATATAAGTATGAGGATCGGGAAATAATAGTGTTTTTTTAACTTATGTAGCTATTGCATAATTCTAAAAATAATCTAAAATAAATATAAATAAAATCTAAAATTTTTTGAAATAACTTTAAGTACTCGGCTAACTTATCTGTTTGGATAAGTAAGTATGCATGAATTTGCGAGTCGGTAGTTACACAGTAAATCCCAAGAATTGCTAGTTAAGAGGGGGGAAACAGCGTGACGCGGAGAAATAAGAGATCGAGAAGATACAGAGACACAGACTTACTCAGAACTTATATGCAGTATGAGTACGAAACATCAGCATCAATAGACGAACAAAGTCTAATACTGTATCAAGCTCCGCGTACTTTTCTGCTCCCGACTATCCCATCAACTAGAAACATGCAAACTACGTTGAGACAGGCGGAGTATTAGTTGCTAGCCAATAGTCTACAAATGCTTGAATTGTCTTTTGTAGTTCTTGTGCATCCATTGGCTTAACTAAATAGCCATTTGCGCCTTTTTGGTAACAATACTCAATATCCCTGGGATTAGAGGATGTGGTGAAAACAACTATCGGGATTTCACGGAGGCTGATATCTTGTTTAAGCCGCTCTAAAATATCCCGACCGTCAATCCCTGGTAAATTCAAATCTAGCAGGATTACAGAAGGTCTGAGTTTTGTCTGCGGATTTTCGTTACCACTGTCTTGATAAAGCAAATCTAAAACCTCATCTCCATTAGTACAGCGATATATAGGATTCTGCACGCACATGCGACGCATGAGCCGTTGTAGCATCCTAAAATCTTCATTGCTGTCCTCAACCACAAGTAGAGGTTCATGAAGTTTTGTTGTCATTAGTTGTCTTTACAAAATGTAATAATTAAAAGATTTTTGTTACTAATCTTAAACTATTCCAGGGTCAAATAGAAAGTTGAACCCATACCTGGGGTTGATTCAACCCAGATGCGTCCGTTATGTAGCTCAACAATTTTCTTAACAATGGCTAATCCTGCGCCTACACCTCCACCATACTTTTCTTGAGAGTGGAGGCGTTTGAATAGTCGGAAGATGGTTTCTCGATGATGTTGGGGAATACCAATGCCATTATCGCGGACATAAAATACAGGATTTACAAGATGGGAATCTAAGTAGCCAATTTCTACCCATTGGTCAGTTTTATCATTGTATTTAAAGGCATTCGTAATCAGGTTACTAAATATTTCGTTGACGAGAACCGCATCACAATCAATTGTGGGTAAAGGTCGAGGGATGCGAATATCAAACAGGTGAGAATCGGGACGACTAGCACGAAGAATATCAATTAATTCGGTAAGTAATTCGTTCAAATTGGTAGCTTGCTTGCGTAATTGTGCTTGTCCTAATTGCGCCAGTCGGAGTAGTGCATTAATCAGGGTTTCCATGCGCACCGATAAATTCACCACTGTCTGTAGACATTCAATTCCCTCATCATCTAAAACTTGGGCGTAATCTTCTAGGAGAATGGTTGAGTAATTATAGATACCGCGCAGAGGTTCTTTGAGATCGTGAGAAGCAGCATAAGCAAAAGAGGCTAATTGGCGGTTACTGCGCTCTAATTCGCGGTTAATTTTGGCTAATTCATCGGCTTTAGAAAGTACAATACCAACGATCGCATTTCTGAGTGCGATCGCACTATCAAGTTCACATTCTTTCCAAGGTAGAGAAGTTAACCTGACTGTTTCTTGCCATTTTGCAAAAGATTTGCGCGGACTCAGGGTAACTGTACCATCTACCTCTGTGACTTGAAAAGCTTGATGAGGGTTACCTGCCCAGTTTACCGTTTGAATCACCTCTGGACGAAACCAGAGAATATAATAACGCCGGACTTGGGAAATTCGCAGTAGTAACAATCCACTAGCTGTATCTTTAAACGCAACGCTTTCTGGATAAAGCTGGGGTAGAGAATTGGTAGAAAACAGATTGTCTTTAATTTGAGTATCTGCCCATTCAATTACAGCACGAACTTGCTCAATCTCTGGTGTTGTCCCGACTAAGGTAATTTCATTATCTAAACAAACTGCGGCACCAGAAGCACTGACAACATCTAGTAAGCGGATTTCTGGTTTAATCAGCGCATCGATAAAATTATCGGCTTGGGAAATCGATTCAATAAACTCAGATTGGAGAGATTTGAGTTTGACTTGATAATCTAATTCCAGTTCATTAACTTTATGGGTTAACTCTGATGAGACAATGCGCCCCAAAAAAGCGCAAATTTGCCGCATTTCATAGGAAAGAGGCTTAGGAGTTTGGTGATGACAGGAAATTAAACCCCAAAGCTGCTGATCTTGAATCAGGGCTATCACCAAAATTGCCGACACACCCATATTTTGATAATATTCCATGCAGCAAGTATCAACACTCCGGAGTACAGATAAGCTTAAATCCAGAGGTTGCTGAGTGATGGGGTTGTCAATTGGTACTAACTTCACAGCCGGTGCAGTTAAGTTAGGGACAAATCGCAACATACCCCGCTTGTATAAATTTCTCGCCTGTTGAGGAATATCTGTAGCCGGATAATGTAAACCTAAATAGGGCGGTAAATCCTCCCGTTTCGCTTCCGCAACTACAGAACCGGCTCCTGTATGGTCAAATTGATAGATAATTACCCTGTCAAAAGCTGTAATTTCTTTAACTTGGCTGGTGACGAGATGCAAAAAGTCACTCAAATTCGATGTTTTTTGAATATCCGCGATCGCTTCACTGACTAAAGCATGGAAACTTAAAAAACTCAACTCTGAACTAGATTGAGTCGGTTCTAGTTCCAAAATTAAAGTCTCTTCTGTACGATGGGCAATACAATCAAAATATTGTTCTAAATTATTAGTATTTATAGCTACTTTATAGCTAGTGTAAACACTAGGCTTTTTTGTCCAGCATTGCCTAATAGCTGCAACTTGTTGATTATCCAGTAAGCTAGTTAGCGGTTTATTCAACAATTCAGAAATAGATTTACCCAAAATTTCTTGGGTATTATTACTAACTTGTACGATATGTAATTGAGAATTGAGAGTTAAGAGTACACCATGAGGTTGGATAGAGCCAGGTAGGTGAATTAATTTGCGATCGTGGTTCGTCAAAGAAGCCGTTGAGGCAAGATTGTCTTCTGACTGGCTCATAGCTTAAATTTAATAGCAAGCTTCTTTTTACAATACCGCAATTAAATTTTACATTTATTTATGATTTCATAATCATTTTTCATGATCGTTTATCCTAACATCTGCTGAGTACTATTCTGAAAGGTTGACTGTTGACTGTTGACTGTTGACCGTTGACTGTTGACTGTTGACTGTTGACAACTGACCATTGACAACTGACCACTGACCACTGACAACTGACCATGAATGATTCCTATTAGTGATAATGTGCGCACTCGCCATCGCCCAATTATGAATTACTGGCTGATTGGCATCAATATTGCCGTGTTTTTCTGGGAAATCCAGCTAGAACTCGGTAATAAGTTAGGTGAAGTGATTTATAGTTGGGGTGTAATACCTGCACAAATTACTGGCGCGATCGCAAATGCGATCAATAATCCCGCAGCTTGGGTAGTTGTGTGCTGGCGGTTGATTGCTTTACCTGTGGGAATGTTTCTACATGGCAGTTTTAGCCAAATTTTAGGAAATATCTTATTTTTGTGGGTTTTTGGCAAGACTTTAGAAAACATTCTCGGACATGGAAAGTATTTAGGATTTTATTTATTAACTGGTATTTGGACAGAATTAGTCCAAATTGTCGCTGAACCCAGTTTATCAGTTCCCTTGATTGGGGCGAATGGAGCGATCGCTTCTGTTTTAGGCGCATATATGATGAGGTTTCCTAAAGCCAAAATAGATAGCGTCATTCCTTTAATAATTATATATATTCCAGCAAGATTACCGGCTTTTGTCTATTTATTTTGGTGGTTTATCCAACAGCTTTTTTATAGTATTGGTAGTTTAAATATCCCACCTGGGGGTGTGAATCAATTTAGCATTGGTTACTGGGCACAAGCAGCAGGATTAATTATTGGTGCGGTTGTGATGAAATTGCAAAGGAGGTAATGAGTATTTGTCATTTGTCATTGGTCATTTGTCATTGGTCTCCCTTGTCCCCCTTCCCTTGTCCTCCTTGTCCTCCTTGTCCTCCTTGTCCTCCTTGTCCCTCTTTCATCCATAGCGATGACAATTTTTTTCAACCAGATTGCTTCCTCACCTACCCTCTAGTTCTGGTTCACATATCGCAATGCAAAAATTGCATTCACCCTACATAACTGTTATCTACTTTTCTTGATAAAGTATGACTTAATTTAGAAGCAAAATTCTGCGAATAAGATGTATCTTGAAATATTAGATATTTTCTTCTTACTCCCTAGCTAACCACAAACTGGGAGAAGTGCAGCTTTAAGTCTCCCTTTTTCCGGGCGATTTAGAGGAATGTTAACTTGCTTGTGTATCGGTAATGACTTTTAGGACAGTCTCTAACGATCGTGGATAATATTTATTTCCCACTTAATTAAGATTCTTGTCATGACAAAGTCTCTAGCTTAGGCAAAAAAATTGCCGAAAATCGGCAACTAGATACACACTGATGCTATTTCATTTGCTTGAATAGCTATATTGATAGGACAGAAATTCACCACTTGTTATTATGCCTAGTAAGTTAATAAATGTTAGAGAGTACACAGTTCGCGCACATCAAAGAGAAATCCACACTCGTGTGTTTCACTTTATCTGCAAGGAGTGTAATGAGAGTACGCAAAGGGAGACTTATGGGCCTCGACCGTTATATTGCGAACGCTGTCGCCCTCCCCAAGCGCCGAAGAAACCGCAGAAGCCAGCAGCTAAAGCCAAGCCCAGGCCCATGACTTACAAAAGTAAATCTGATTTGGATTGATTAATGTCTTATGACTGTTAAGGGAAAATTAGAACCTCCTCCAGATACTTACCTCTCTCCACTATTGGAATTAAGAGACTACTATGCACGGATTGTAGAAGAGTACGAACGCTTATATACACAAGCGCGATCGCATCTCAATCATGTAGAAGCTTTGTTATCTAACTGGTCAAATTTAGATAACAGCAACAAAATTGTTAAGTCTGATGTAACTGATGAGACATTAGCTCGTCAAGCAGAAGAGATATTATCGCTAAATGGTATTGCTGATGCTAATACCGATATTTTAGAGTCCAATCAATCTGCATCTTTAGACTTAGAACTTTCCGATTCGCCAAAATTGGAACCACTGCAGTTATCATTTGCGATCGCTAACGATCAAGAATTGGAATCTGCAAAACCTGAATCTGCACAGTCTGAATCTGCAACTACAGATTTTAGCGAGTCCTCTGTAGAAGCCAAAGAGCAATCAATCAAAGGACAGGACTTTCCGATGCTACCGGAGTATCGAGACTGTATCAATCGGATTGAAGCAATTAAAAGGGTGTTGCAGGCATATAGCGGTACAGTATGTCATATCGATTTCATTGTGCGATCGCTCTATGGAGATTTAGACCCCAGTATTTTCAAAATAGTTAAAGGTAGAGTCCAATCTTCACTCACTCAAGGTAAAGGTAGTAGTTGGTCAGCTATACCCGATGAACCTGGTTGTTACACCTTGGATCTAAAGTTGCTCAATGCAAATCACAGTCACGCTTCTACCAAAACTCTCTCCCAGAAAAAGAAGAAATCTATAATTCTTCCCAAGACAAAAATAGTACCAATGCTCAGAGCTTATGAGGGTCAATTTTTAATTGATGCTATCACCTCTCTGTTAAGGCAGAATTCCGGCAAAGTTTTTACCGTAGCGGAAGTGATCGCTGGGCTGTATGGCGAACTAGATGCGGATGAACTGCGAGAGATTAAAAGTAAGGTGCTAAATGAGCTATCGCGAGGTTATCGTACAGGGCGATTCTCCAGAGTTCCTGAAAAGGTTGGCTTGTACACTTGGGATACGAATTTAATGCGAGAAAGAAGTTGAACGATTAACCATCGATATAGCGAAGAGTCCAAAGTCAAAATAACTCTGGACTCTTTACAATTGCGAATTGCTACTCATTGGTATCAACTTAAGTTCAAATGCTTACCCCACAAGTCTTTTACCCCTCCCCTTTTTCCCCTCCCCGTAAACGGGGAGGGGAAGTTTTGGCTTTAGACAAAACTGGGGTGGGGTAACGCGGATCTTGATGGTAGACGATTTGAGGCAAAATCAATTCCTGATAAGGCTTTCGCGTTCAGTTGACAGGTATGATTCTACTACTCCACTCTAGCCCGCAGTGCAGGAGAGCGAAACAGGGTTTGGAATGCTTCTTGTCTTTGTACAGATGTTTCTTGTGGGTAATCCCAAAGACTTTCATAATAGAAGAAAGACACCCCTAAACCTCGTTCTTGAGCAGCGCGCACCTGAGATTTAATTTGCTGTATTGGTACGGGATTATTACGCAATCCTGCCATAATCCCCACACCGGTGGGAATTGATTTTTGTGCTTCTTGAATTTCTTGACGAGAAATATTCGCCACAAAACTTTGGAGATTGGGGCGATAAATTTGCACAATTAGCTCATCGACAATATTCAGCTTGATCCAGTTGAGCCAGTCTTGGAGTTGAAACTTGTAAGCAAAGTCGTAGTAGTTAGGCGCAACAGAGAAAATCAACCGAGGTTTTTGCGCTTTAACAGCTTGGTTGAGTTTTACCATAAATGCTGTGATTTTATCGGCTCGCCAGCGCACCCAATCCGGATCTTCTGGATTATTCGGTGGGTTTTTCTTGGTTTCTTGATTGTACAAGGCAATTGTGTATTTATCGTAGCCAAATTCAACTGGCAAACTAGTATGATCGTCAAATTGAATCCCATCAACATCATATTGGCTGATGTTTTCTAGTACCAGACTAGTAATAAACTGTTGCACTTGGGGATGGAAGGGATTCAGCCACATCACTTCCCCAGCCGCACTAATGGAAGTTTGAGCGCCGTTTTGCTTTTGGGTAAACCAGTTAGGATGCTCCATCACCAATTCTGATGTTGGTGGAGCCATAAAGCCAAACTCAAACCAAGGAATCACAAGTAATCCTTGGCGATGGGCTTGGTTAATCAAGTCTGCTAAAATATCATGTCCGTCTTTACCTCGCAACACAAAGGGTTGAATCCCTGTACGCTTGGCTACAGCACTAGGATACATGACATAGCCGGAATTCCAGACTACAGGATAGATAGTATTGAAATTCAGTTTTCGCAGTTTGGTGACAGACTCGGTAACTTTGGATCGTTCCTGGAGAACGTCAATATCATTGTTAGTCATCCACACACCACGAATTTCTTCGCGGGGTAATGGGGGAACTTGAGCGATCGCAGCAGTGAAGTTATCTACCAGTAATATCGTTATACAAGATATCAAAACTAGGATCGGGAAAAGACGCTTGCGCAATGTCTGACTAAAAGTGGACGCCTGTCTACGTCGCCAACCTTGAAAAACAGAAATTACTTTCAAAATTAGTTTCATAGGTTTAAAAAATGCGTTAGCTACCCACAGGCGCAGGCTTTGATTGTTAAATCTACTAGTCATATAGTCTACAAGCATTTATGCCTATTAGAGAATTGATTAACTGGTAGTTATGCATTCCCTGTGCATTCAACTCTTTAGGGGCTAGGGGTTAGGGGCTAGGAGAGGGAGATTTTCATGTTTGGTTGTAAAATATTTTCGCGATCGCCTGAGTTGTGCAAGCAAACTCAGCAACTTAAAATATGTGACGTATTCAGTAGCAATTAAGTGCCCAATATATCTATTTTCTTATTGTCAGTTTTCAGTAGTATCAAGGTCATTGAGATTGCGGTTCATCATATACAGGCGATCGCGCTTTGCATTTTTTGTTTGCGATCGCTTGACTTTTAAGACAGTTGCTACTGTCAGTACAAGTATTAAAACTATTGACATGACTGGTATATTCACGCATAATTAACGATTAATTGGGAAAAAGCAGCCGAAATAAGCGATAATTTGTGATATAAGCTACATTTTACTAGTAAATTTACACAATCTTTATACATCTGCTTCGGAAATCTCGTTAGACTCCTGTGTAGTACTTAATTGAATATTTAAAGGTTGCATCTAGGCTTGCGTTAAATTACTGATTTGCCGAATATCAGGTATTTGTCATGCGATCGCGCGATCGCATGAATAATTTTGTGTCACCACTTACCTTTGTTTTTGCAAAGGTATAGAGGGGATTTTGATGAAATTTACAGGTCATTCCATCATCGATTGATAGCTGAAAAATCTTCAAAACCAACAAGGATATTGCAATTATGGCGATTATTTCAGGAACCAACAGTAACGATACTTTAAACGGGACTGCGGGAGATGATACTATCCAAGGTGCCGGTGGTAATGATTCACTTTCTGGAGGAGGTGGAAGCGATCGTTTAGAAGGTGGTATAGGCAATGATACCCTATCCGGTGGTGCTGGTAATGATGTCTTTAACTTTGAATACTCTCAAGGCAACGATCTTGTCACAGACTTTGTCCGAGGACAAGACAAAATTGATGTCAGAAACCTGAAAATTAGTGATTGGAACACCCTGAAATTACTCATCAGTAATGATGGTGAAAACAATGCGCTAATTACGACTTATTTTAGTGGCAATCAGTCTCAAATCAAACTGCTGAACATTAATCCCAGCCTACTACAAGCCAGTGATTTCATTTTGAACGCTGCGAATATCAATGATACTGTTAATGGTAGTAATTTGACTGGTTCCCCCGATCAATTATTCGGTGGTTTAGGTAATGATACCATCAACGCATTAGCTGGTAATGATGTTCTGTTTGGTGAACAAGGTGATGACCGTTTAGACGGGGGTGCAGGCAATGATACTCTCTACGGTGGCACAGGTAATGATGTCTTCAACTTGCAATACGATCCAGGCAACGATGTCGTCACAGACTTTGTCCGAGGACAAGACAAAATTGATGTCAGAAACCTGAAAATTAGTGATTGGAATAACCTGAAATTACTCATNAGTAATGATNGTGAAAACAATGCNCTGATTACGACTTATTTTAGTGGCAANCANTCNCAAATCAAACTCCTGAACATTAATCCCAGCCTACTACAAGCCAGTGATTTCATTTTGAACGCTGCGAATATCAATGATACTGTTAATGGTAGTAATATTACTAATGCCCCCGATCAATTATTTGGTGGTTTAGGTAATGATACCATCAACGCATTAGCTGGTAATGATGTTCTGTTTGGTGAACAAGGTGATGACCGTTTAGACGGGGGTGCAGGCAATGATACTCTCTACGGTGGCACAGGTAATGATGTCTTCAACTTGCAATACGATCCAGGCAACGATGTCGTCATAGACTTTGTCCGAGGACAAGACAGAATTGATGTCAGAAACCTGAAAATTAGTGATTGGAATAACCTGAAATTACTCATNAGTAATGATNGTGAAAACAATGCNCTGATTACGACTTATTTTAGTGGCAANCANTCNCAAATCAAACTCCTGAACATTAATCCCAGCCTACTACAAGCCAGTGATTTCATTTTGAACGCTGCGAATATCAATGATACTGTTAATGGTAGTAATATTACCAATGCCCCCGATCAATTATTTGGTGGTTTAGGTAATGATACCATCAATGCATTAGCTGGTAATGATGTTCTGTTTGGTGAACAAGGTGATGACCGTTTAGACGGGGGTGCAGGCAATGATACTCTCTACGGTGGCACAGGTAATGATGTCTTCAACTTGCAATACGATCCAGGCAACGATGTCGTCATAGACTTTGTCCGAGGACAAGACAGAATTGATGTCAGAAACCTGAAAATTAGTGATTGGAATAACCTGAAATTACTCATCAGTAATGATAGTGAAAACAATGCGCTGATTACGACTTATTTTAGTGGCAAGCAATCCCAAATCAAACTCCTGAACATTAATCCCAGCCTACTACAAGCCAGTGATTTCATTTTGAACGCTGCGAATATCAATGATACTGTTAATGGTAGTAATATTACCAATGCCCCCGATCAATTATTCGGTGGTTTAGGTAATGATACCATCAACGCATTAGCTGGTAATGATGTTCTGTTTGGTGAACAAGGTGATGACCGTTTAGACGGGGGTGCAGGCAATGATACTCTCTACGGTGGCACAGGTAATGATGTCTTCAACTTGCAATACGATCCAGGCAACGATGTCGTCATAGACTTTGTCCGAGGACAAGACAGAATTGATGTCAGAAACCTGAAAATTAGTGATTGGAATACTCTGAAATTACTTATCAGTAATGATGGTGCAAACAATGCGCTGATTACGACTTATTTTAGTGGCAAGCAATCCCAAATCAAACTCCTGAACATTAATCCCAGCCTACTACAAGCCAGTGATTTCATTTTGAACGCTGCGAATATCAATGATACTGTTAATGGTAGTAATATTACCAATGCCCCCGATCAATTATTCGGTGGTTTAGGTAATGATACCATCAACGCATTAGCTGGTAATGATGTCCTGTTTGGTGAACAAGGCGATGACCGTTTACAGGGGGGTTTAGGTAACGACACCCTCTATGGTGGTACCGGGAATGATACTCTGACTGGCGATGCAGGTCAAGATAGATATTTATTCCAGGGTAGTGGAGCCTTTACTAGTGCTTTAGGTGTCGATTACATTAGCAACTTTGAAGCGGGACAAGACTTAATTGTTCTCAGTAAATCTACTTTTACTGCTGTGATTAATAGTGCGGGACAAGCTTTAAGCGACTTTGGGGTTGTGACTAACGATCAGTCTGTTAACGCTAGTAATGCTCGAATTGTCTATAGTCAAGGTAGTGGTAGTCTATTCTATAACCAAGATGGTAATCTTTTGGGTACAGGTCAAGTATTTGAATTTGCTCGTTTAGGCAATTCTAATATTACTTTGGCTAGTAGCAATTTTAGTTTGGTTGCTTAGTACTTTACTCTCTTAGTTGTCATAAATTAGCGATTAGATCCCCGACTTCTTAAAGAAGTCGGGGATCTAGCAAATTATGAATTGGATATTATTTTTTATTTAGTAAAACATCTGCGATCGCCTGAGAAATTGGTAAGCCAGGACAGCGTTCTAGCCAGAAGAACTCACCGACAGGATTGACTTCTAAAAATACATGACGATTATCTGGCGTTAACAAAATATCAATTGCACCGTAATTTAAACCCAATTCCGCCATGAGTTTCAGTAGTTTTGATTCTACATCCTCTGGTAATTGATATGGTTGCCAAGCGTCAAGTAAGGCGATTCCTTCTTTTCGCCAATCATATTGTGCTGTTTTCAAGGCTTGGGAATCAACGGCGGCGGTAAATATCTGTTTACCAACAATCGTTGTCCGCAATTCTAGCGCTTTAGGAATTTTCTCCTGAAAGGTCATCGGACAGAAGCGTAACCCATCTAAATGTTGTAAATCTTCAGGTGTAACCGGATTAGTAAATACTACTTTCTCCTGTCCTTGTTCATCATAAATTGCAAAGGAAGAAAGCATTTTGGTAATTATACCCTGCTCGCATTCCTCAGCAAATTGCTTGACGGCTATGGGGTTATTTGTGGTTAAAGTACGCGGTGTATCTAAACCGATTTCTCTAGCTATTTGTATTTGTAATTGCTTATTTTCAGCGCGACGGATATGAGGTAGCGAATCGAGGTGAAATCCCCGGATACTAGCAATCATTCCGAGAACAGTCACGCGAGATTCTTGCATAGAAGCTTGTCGCAGTTGTGTATCCATTGTGGGTGGAATTTGCGCCGCGATCGCAATTCTGCGATACCAAACCGCAGATACTGTATTTAAATCTAGCTGTTGGTCGGCATCGGTGAGTATCAAGCGTTCATTTTTGCCATAATACACATCTAGCTGTATCTCTGTGGGAAATCTATCTGTATCAAACCGAAATGCTTTACCTCCCCGATTTGCGATCGCTTCCATCACCATCGGGATACTTTCATTATCTTGACTATAGGTAATAATTAAAACATTCATTTGAATTAAAAAATCTAAAAAAATATCTAAATTAATTACTGTTGACGGTTGACGGTTGACGGTTGACAGTTGACAGTTGACAGTTGACGGTTGACGGTTGACGGTTGACAGTTGACAGTTGACAGTTGACAGTTGACTATTGACTATGGACTCTTGACTAACGCATCAGCGATGGCTTCTGATATGGGAAGCTGCAAATCTCGTTCCAGCATTCCCCATTCACCTGTAGGGTTCACCTCCAGAAATACATATTCTCCAGATGGAGTTTGAATTAAGTCAAAAGCGCCGAATGTTAAGCCAAATTTTCCCATAAAAGCCTGAAGACGCTGAATAATTTCCTCCGGAAGTTGATGATTGAGCCAAACGCAAGTCTCTGCTGTTCCTTTGCGCCAATCTACTGTTGCTGCATTATATTTAGATGCGTCTAATGCGCCAACAAAAACTTGACCATTTACATACACTACTCGCAGTTCTTGCTGTTTAGGAATTTGTTGTTGAAAAACCATTGGACAATAACGCAGAGTTTCTAAATCTGCTAAATCTTCCTCTTTTACTACACTTGTATAAAGAAAGAAAGAAGAACCTTCCATACTATAGGAAAGAGGTGTTAATAGTTTTGTCACCATCTTTCCCCCTACCTGAGCAAAAAATTCTTTTACTTGTTGAGGGTTATTTGTCACCAGGGTTTGCGGAATTACCAAACCCACCTCAGAAGCTACTCGCAATTGACGTAGCTTGTTTTCAGCCGCATTGATTCGTTGTAAATTATCTACCCAGCGCGCATGTTTTAGGCTATCCCAGAAACCATCCAAAGCCGCTAAAGATTCGCGAATACAAGCTTGTTGGTATTGGGGAGCTAATTCTTGGTTCAACTGAGGAGGCCAAATTCGCCGCATCCACACAGCTTGTACTTGTTCTGTGCTGATTGACACATCACCATATTCTAGCCTGTGACTAGCTTGAGAATTTCTGATATCAGCTTGAAGTTGAACTGCGATCGGAAATTGATCCGTATTCAGGCGAAACGGTTTGACACCACGTTTAGATAGAGCATCCACAACTCTATCAATAGTGAAATAGTCCCCACTGTGGGTAAGTAATAAAACAACATCACGGGACAGTTGCATACAACATCTAATTAAACTGTATTTTTTAATTATGAATTACGAATTACGTAGACGCAGAGCGGCTTCCCGTAGGGTATTACGAATTAGTAATTATATTAAATTATTAATGGTGCGTTGTCCTGCAACGCACCATAGTAAAATATTCAGTTGAATCTTAACTAATTTTGTCTATAGTTACAATTTGATCGTCACCATCTGATGGATATTTTTGAGTGGTAACAAGTTCATCAGTATCAGAAGGAGCCTTTTTCGTAACTATACCGCCACCACCTTCTTCGTTATCAGAAGGATACTTAAGAGTTACAACTATGTCGTCTTTTTTAGGTTTAGTAATACCACCACCATTTTCATGATCCGAGGGATACTTCTTGGTAGTAAATCTAGTACCGCCTCCAACTCCTGACAATTCTTCTTCAGATAAATCTTCGCTATATTGTCCTTCGAGATAGCGAGCAAAGAATGGTACAGCAGGAGAATCTAAATCGTGTAATTTAATGTCAGACATAAATTTCCTTGTTTGGTTAGTTAAGAATGTAATTCCGCAAACTTCTTGTAAATTTGCAAAAATAAATAATTAGTTAACTGCTACTGTGCAATACATCAACATATAAAAAAAATAAGATTAGATAAATGTATTTTTTGGTAATATTTGGCGCAACAAATAGTTCAGTAAACTGTATTCGTTTTCTATGTGATACAAATGCAGTTAATTACACAGTATTAGATATTTAGATTAGGTAAAACCATAGCCACAAATGCATCAAATGAAAAAAGCATCGGTCAGTAAGTAAGTTTTTGCCGATTTTCTTAAAGTAATTAGAGACGAATATAATTGTATTTTGTGCGTAATTTGATCAAACTAATTAAATTAAACACATATCTAGCTAATTTGTCTGGCCATTTTGGCTTGTATTTATTTTTTTTATTGTTGTCATACCTATCATTCTGAAAAATGATAGTAACAGCTAAATTCACACAGCTTATGCATAGCATTGCATTCTGCGGACGAAACCCAACAAACCCTTGGAAATGTTGGGTTGAGGAACGAAACCCAACCTTGTATCTTAAGAGAAGTAGTAGACCGTCCCAACCTTGGCCATCATAGACCGCTTCGTAGCATGGGTCAATGTTTCCACCACCACTTTTTTGTTAATGATCGCTTGACATTCAAGACAGTCGCTACGTCTTTTCAAGTTTTTGATGCTAACTGAACTGTATTGGAGTATAGTTTGGTTTATTCCCGCCCACTAATTTACAAATTATCAAATTTTTAGTAAATCAACTGACAATTATCACAATTCTTAAATACCAGCAAAAATCTCATGAAACGCCTAATTAAAATAGCAACTTCTATCATTCTAGGGGTTGCTATCTCTATGCAAACAGTATCCGCTCAAAATAATCCCAAACCCCCAGCCGATCCGCGAATTAAAGAAGCACTTGATAAACTAGGTGTAAAATACGAAATCATTCCCAATGGAGATTTTAAATTATTGGTAGAAACGGAAAATAAACGAGTCCAAGTAGTATTTGTAGAATCGAAGACGGAAAAATTAGGTAATTTAGAAATTCGCTATATTTCATCTATAGGTTATATCGCCCAGGGAGAATTTTCGGCAGATATTGCCAATAAGTTATTAATTAATAGTAGTTTAAATAAAATAGCTGCTTGGCAAGTATTTACTAAAGATAAAGCCCATATTGCTGTATTAATCGGTAAAATCGCCGCTAATAGCGATGCAGAAACTATCAAAAATATCATTGTCGCTGTAGGATATGGTGCGGACAATATAGAAAAAGAATTAACAAATAAAGATGAACTTTAACAGCGCTTCGGCGCATGGTAATGCCAATGTCCCTACAATCAATGATTATCTGTACCTCACCAACTGGCAATAGTTATGTGCAGCCTGAATATTAGTAGTTCTCAGTGCTGGCGATACTAGCAGAGGGAGAATTACCGATGATAGCGTCATTAGCTTATCCCGTTCTTTAATTTCTGCGGACGTTCCTAGCGTTATGGTATTTCTATGGGCAATAGAGATGCGATTTATCGCGTCTCTACAATTGTCATTTGTCCCAATGCTCAATGCCCCATTTAGGAAAATTATTACAAAATTGACTGTACTGATGTTAAGTTAACAAGTAACAGATGTTACAAAGCTTAAGTTCATCTTCTTGCAAATTTTGATTGCAACTTCCCAACCTTGAGAGCAGAAGTAACTATCAAGTTACTAAGATGATGATTATCGCAGTAAAATTTGGTTGAAAACGCGATCGCGTTTGGATTTGTGAATTTATGAGCCATCTTTCCTGTCTCACCATCCTTGTCATAGATGATTGCACCGTGGAGCGGTTGAAATTGCGTCGTCTGTTACAAGAAGACAGCAGATATATTTATCAAATTGTCGAGTTTAATCGAGCGCAGGAAGGAATTCAATGGTGTCAGCAACAAATACCAGATATAGTTGTACTGGAATTTTCCCCCAGCGATGACAGTGGCTTAGAGTTTTTGCAGCAAATGCGAGAAATTCGGGATAATACTCAATCTGCTGTCATTATTTTGACAAAATCAGAGAATGAGCCGATCGCAATTCGGGCGATGAAAAATGGCGCGCAAGATTATCTGCTTAAAGATAAGCTCACACCAGAAATCCTCTACAGTAAGATTGATTACGCAGTTGAAAGGCTACAGCTAATTCGACAGTTAGAAAAAAGCCGAGGACAACAACAATTAATTGCAGCGATCGCTTCCCGAATTCATCAAGCTCTCGATTTGGAAGCACTGCTTTGCTTTATAGCTTCAGAATTGCGGCAGTTTCTCGTCACCGATAGAGTATTAGTATATGAATTTCAACCGGATATGAGTGGCAAAATAGTTGCCGAATCTGTGGTTCCTGGTAGAACAGTAGCTTTAGGTAAGCATATTCAAGACACCTACTTTCAACAACAGCCAGGTGCTAGGGAAAATTTTCAAGGGCGGTTATCCACAATTAATGATATTTATCAAGCGAATTTAACAAATTGTCATTTAAACCTGCTAGAACAGTTTGAAGTCAAAGCCAATTTAGCAGTACCGATTGTAGTTGCTGAGGAATTATGGGGTTTATTAATTGCTCATCAATGTTCTACAGTCCGAAATTGGCAAGCTTTAGAGGTAGATTTATTAGAGCAAGTTGCAGTGCAAATAGCGATCGCGATTCAGCAAGCTAATACTAATAAGCAATTACAAGCACAATTACAAGCAAGTCAACGCACCGCCACAGCATTGCAACTTAGCGAAGCTAAACTCAAGCTCACTCTGAATTTAACCGATATTGGTTATTGGGAATGGAACCCCATCACTAATGAAATATTTTTCAGCGAGAATACAATTCGCTATTTTGACTATGACAAAAGTGACTTTAAGCTCACCTCAAAGCAGCATTTGAGCCTAATATATCCAGAAGATCGGCAATTAGTAGCGAGAGAATTTAGTCAAGCGATCGCTACCCAAAGTGATTATGCAGTGGAATACCGAGTATTGTGGCGAGATGGTAGCATTCATTGGCTAGCGGAAAAAGGTAAAGGAGTTTACGACGAATCGGGAAAACTGCTGCGAATGCTGGGTGTGTTAACAGATATTAGCGAACGCAAACAAGCACAAGAAAATTTACTTGTAAGTGAAGAACGCTTTCGCAGTACCTTTGAGCAAGCGGCTGTGGGGATGAGCCATATCTCCTTAGACGGCAATTTTATCCTTGTTAACCAGCGTTTTTGTGAAATTGTCGGTTATACTGCCACCGAACTGTATAACTTAACCTGTCCAGAAATTACCCATCCAGAAGATTTATCGGCAAATTTAGCCGAAATAGAAAAACTTTTAGCTGGTGAAATTTCCACCTATTCCAGAGAAAAACGCTATATCCGCAAGAATAATTCCTCTATCTGGGTTAACTTAACAATTTCTTTAGTGCGCGATCGCTCAGGTAAACCAAATTATTTCATTGCTGTCATTGAAGATATCACCCAGCACCGCCAAACAGAAGCCGCTTTACGGCAAAATGAAGAACGCTTGCATCTAGCTTTAGAAGCAGCTGGTATGGGTAATTGGGATTGGAATATTTTAACCGGAGAAGTTCACTGGTCTGCTAACTTAGAAAGAATTTTTGGCATGGCTCCCGGCAGCTTCAATGGTAAATATGAAACTGTGATCGGCATGATTTACCCACAGGATCGGGATTTAGTTGTACAAGCAATTACTCAGGCTGTTTATGAAAAACAAGAGTATCACATTGAATTCCGCTTTGTGAAACCCGATGGTAATTTACGTTGGGCAATGGGTAGAGGTAGAGTTTTTTATGATGACAACGGTAATCCTACCCGAATGATGGGTATTGATTTAGACGTTACTGATCGCAAACAAACAGAAGCTTACCTCAGAGAAAGTGAAGCCAGATTTCACAACATCGCAGACAACACACCTGTTCTCATCTGGATTTCTGGCACAGACACACTCTGTTATTATTTCAACAAAACCTGGCTAAACTTTACAGGACGCACTTTAGAACAAGAAATCGGTGATGGTTGGGCGCAAGGGGTACATCCTGAAGATTTGCAAACTTGTTTTGATACTTATATCAATGCCTTTGAAGCGCGGCAAAATTTCCAAATGGAATATCGCCTGCGACGGTATGATGGCGAGTATCGCTGGGTTTTAGATACAGGAGTTGCCAGATTTACCCATGAAGGGGAATTTTTAGGTTATATGGGTTCCTGTGTGGATATTACCGAGCGGATTTTAGCAGAGAAAACATTACAACAGCTAAATCAACAACTGGAAGCCAGAGTAGAAGAACGCACAGCCGCTTTAACAGAAAGTCAAGAACGTTGGCATTTAGCAGTGCGGGGAAGCAATGACGGAATATGGGATTGGAATTTGAAAACCGGTGAAATCTTTCTGTCAGCGCGGTGGAAAGAAATGCGCGGTTTTGGCGAACATGAGATTGACTACAACCTAGAGGAATGGGCAAATCAAATTCATCCCGAAGATCGCGATCGCGTTTTACAAGCAATGACAGATCATCTAGCAGGTAAATCACCTTTATTCTGCGAAGAATACCGATTTCAGTGCAAAGACGGCTCTTATATTTGGATATTAGATCGGGGGCAAGCATTGTGGGATGAAACCGGCAAAGCAATCCGTATAGCAGGTTCTGGCACAGATATCACCGAACGCAAAGCCGCCGAAACCGATCTGTTAAATATTAGCAGGCTGCAACAAGCAATTTTGGCATGTAGCGATTATGCCATTATTTCTCTTTCCCTAGCAGGAATTATTCAAATTTTCAACCCCGCAGCCGAAAAGATGCTCGGTTACACAGCAGAAGATGTGGTAGGTCGTCTCAGTCCCTTGATATTTCACGATCCCGAAGAAATGGAGCAGCGAGCCACCGCCCTGTCATGGCAATTAGGTCAAGAAATTGCCCCAAATTTAGAACTTTTCACGGTTATTAGCCAACAAAAACAAAACTACGAACAGGAATGGACTTATATCCGCAAAGATGGCTCGCACTTTCCCGTGCTGCTATCAATTACCGCCCTGCGCGATGCTACAGGCCAAACTATTGGGCTTTTGGGTATTGCTAAAGACATTAGCCAGCACAAACATCTCGAAGCACAATTGCGGACAAAAACTGCTCACCTAACTGTCGCTCAAAGAATTGCCAATTTAGGGAGTTGGGAATTTGAGTTTCACAGCAAAAAAATTACCTGGTCAGAAGAAGTATTTCGGATTTTCCGCCGCGATCCAGCCTTGGGTGAACCCAGCTACGACGATTTTCGCCAGATGATGCATCCCGAAGACCGGATTGTGCACGATTTATTGGTGCAACAAACCCTGAAATACGGACTATCCTACAAAGAAGAATATCGCGCTTACCGCACAGATGGGGCGTTAATTCATTTATTATCAAGGGGAGAAGTCATATTTGATGAAAATGGCAGACCTAGCCGTTTAATTGGCACTGTCATGGATATTACCGAACGAAAACAAGCGGAAATAGCTCTGCGGGTCAGCCAAGAAAGATTACAGCTAGCCTTAGAGGGATCTGGTGATGGGCTGTGGGACTGGAATATCTCCACAGGAGAGCTATATTTAAGTCCTAGTTGGCTGAAAATGCTTGGTTATGAAGAAAACGAGCTAGCCAGTGATGTAAGTACCTGGGAGTCGCTAATTCATCCTGAAGATAAACCCTGGGTGATGGAATTGCTCAACGACCATCTCCAAAACAGTAATGCACCTTACGCCTTTGACTATCGAGTGCAAACCAAGTCTGGTAAGTGGAAATGGATTGCTAATTATGGCAAAGTTGTGACTCGCGATCGCCATAACCTTCCCGTGCGCATGGTAGGCACTCATAAAGATATCAGCGATCGCAAACATATTCAAGAACAGTTGCAAAATATTTCTCATCGCTTAACTTTAGCACTGCGATCGGGAGCGATCGGCACTTGGGATTGGGATTTAATGCATCACCTTTACTGGGATGAGCGGATGTATGAACTGTATGGAATGCAAAAATCGCTAATGGCTTTACGCTATCAAGATTGGATCGATGCTATTCATCCTGAAGATGTCGCCCAAGCCCATGCTAGCATTCAAGCGACTTTGCAGGGAGAAAAGGAATTTGCTCTAGAATTTCGCATCATTCATCCTGATGGTGCTGTCCGCTTTATTAAAGCAGCAGCTTTAGTACAACGCGATCGCCAAGGTAATCCTACTAGAATGGTGGGTATTAACTATGACATTACCGAGCGCAAACAAATAGAACAAGCCCTGCAGGAAAGCGAACGCCGCTATGCAACTTTGGCAGAAGCCTCTCCTGTGGCAATTTTCCGCTTTGATGTTGATGGGAACTGTATCTACGTCAACGATCGCTGGAGCGAAATGACAGGTAGACCAATTACAGCAGCTTTGGGGATGGGATGGGTAGATACTTTACATCCAGATGACCGCGATCGCATTTTAGCAGGAGGTAGACAAGCAGTTGCCGAAAAGCGTGGTAAAAATAGTGAAGGCAGACATCTACACCCCGATGGCACTATTACCTGGTTTTACAGTCAAATGCTGCCAGAAATTGATGCTGACGGCAACCTCATTGGTTACATCGGCACTCTCACTGATATCACTAATCGCAAACAAATAGAACAAGCTTTGCAGGAAAGCGAACGCCGCTATGCAACTTTGGCAGAAGCCTCTCCTGTGGTGATTTTCCGCTTTGATGCTGATAGTAACTGTATCTACGTCAACGATCGCTGGAGCGAAATGACAGGTAAACCAATTACAGCAGCTTTGGGGATGGGATGGGTAGATACTTTGCACCCAGATGACCGCGATCGCCTGGAGAAAGCCTGGTATGATGCTTGTGCGCAAAACATCATATACCAGAATGAAGGTAGATGTTTGCGCTCAGATGGTAGCATTATTTGGTTTTATGTCCAGTCATTACCAGAAACCGATCCCAACAATAATATTATTGGTTATATCGGTACACTTACGGATATAACCAGTCGCAAACTTGCCGAAGAGGAATTAGTAAGGCAACAACAATTACAAGAGGTGATTTTTAACGAATCTACCGATGCTTTATTTTTAGTCGATCCAGAAACACTACTGACCTTAGATTGTAATCGCCGGGCACTAGAACTGTTTGAGGTGGCTGATAAAGTCGAATTAATGGGTATTGAAGGACGTACACTCCAACGCCATCCATTTTCAGTGGAGGAGTTAGTTGACATTGTCGGACAAATGCAATCAAAAGGTTTTTGGAGCGCAGAAATAGAATATGTGACAAGTCGCGGTAAGTATTTTTGGGGGAATATTGCCGCTAAACCAATTACTGTAGCGGGACGTAACCTCAATTTAGTGCGAATTACAGATATTAGCGATCGCAAAGAATCGGAACAGGTACTAGCAATATATACCCGCGAACTGGCAGATCTCTACAACAATGCTCCTTGCGGCTACCATTCAGTAGATGCTGATGGTCGTTTTGTCAATATCAATAATACAGAATTGCAATGGTTAGGCTACACATATCAAGAAATCATCGGCAAGCCATTTACCGATTTTCTCACAGAAACCAGTCGCGCAGTTTTTCAGCACCAATTTCCTAAATTTAAACAGCGCGGTTGGGTAAAAGATTTAGAATTTGAGATGGTTTGTAAAGATGGCAGCATTTTACCAATCCTGCTCAATGCCACTGCTGTCAAGAGTGAAGATGGTACTTACTTGTTTAGTCGTTCTAGCATCTTTGATATGCGCGATCGCAAACAAGCTGAAGAAGCCATCATGCTTTATGCTCGGGAAGTTGAAGATTTATATAATAATGCTCCCTGTGGCTACCATTCTCTCGATAGCGAAGGCTGTTTGATTAAAGTTAATGAAACTGAGCTGCAATGGTTAGGCTATAACCGCGAGGAAATGCTAGGACAACCTTTAGTCAACTTTTTTACAGAAAGTAGCCGTTTAGCTTTTATCACCAACTACCCCACCTTCAAAGAAAGGGGCTGGGCAAAAGACCTAGAATATGACATGGTTTGTAAAGATGGCAGCATTTTACCAGTACTAATTAGTGCTACTGCCGTGAAAGATGCTCATGGTAACTACTTATATAACAGAGCTACTTTATTTGATATTAGCGATGCTCGTCAGCAAGCTGCGCAACGTAAACAAGCCCAAAAAGAACTAGAAGAATCGCGCACAATGCTGCGCTTGATACTTGATACTATTCCCCAACGTGTCTTTTGGAAAGATAGAAATTCGCGGTTTCTCGGTTGTAATCCCGGTTTTGCCCAAGATTATCAATTGACACCAGTAGATATTATCGGCAAAACTGATGCAGAGTTACCTTGGGCAAAATGGGCAGATGCATACCGTGCAGATGATGCAATGGTGATGCAAACCAAAACTGCCAAACTAGGCAATGAAGAACCAACCACCAATGTCAATGGCGAGTTAATCTGGTTGCGCACGAGCAAAGTTCCCTTAACTAATAGTGCAGGTGAAGTCATCGGTATTCTCGGTTCCTACGAAGATATTACCGATCGCAAACAAGCCGAAGAACAATTACGACAAACTAATGAGGAATTAGCGCGCGCCACTCGCCTGAAAGACGAATTCCTCGCCAACATGAGCCACGAACTACGCACCCCCCTGAATGCTATTCTCGGTATGTCAGAAGGATTTCAAGAAGGTGTCTTTGGTATCCTCAATCAACGCCAAGCAAAAGCGATCGCCACAATTGAGCGCAGTGGGAAACATTTATTAGAACTGATTAATGACATCTTAGATTTATCTAAAATCGAATCTGGCAAAATGGAACTGCAATTGAGCGAAGTCTCAGTTAGCAGTCTTTGTGATGCGAGTATGGGCTTTATTAAACAAATGGCGTTGAAGAAAAACATCAGTCTGAGTACAATGATTGCTAGTAATATAGGCTACATTCAAGCAGACGATCGCCGTTTGCGTCAGGTACTGATTAACTTACTCACCAATGCTGTGAAATTTACTGCCGATGGCGGTTCTGTCACGTTGGAAGTTAAATTAGTCACACCAGGGACAGCAATAACCGATACAAGATTATACAACACTTCCTGGAAATCTTCACCCCCAGAACCCAATTTTGCCCAAGTTCCTCAGCTTTGTTTTAGTGTCATTGATAATGGAATTGGAATTGCCGGCGAAAATATCAGCAAACTATTTCAACCTTTTGTCCAACTTGACAGCAGTTTCAACCGTCAATATTCTGGCACAGGGTTAGGATTAGCGCTAGTCCAAAGAATTGCCTCTTTGCATGGAGGAATAGTTTCCGTAGGTAGTGAAGTTAATCAAGGTAGTTGTTTCACTATTCACATACCCTATAAACCAGGAATTAATTCTCCCAGCAATCAAGTCAAAACAACATTGTCTACCTGTCGTTTAGCCGAGGGGAATTCTCCTGTTTTCATTATTGAAGATTCAGTACCTGCTGCTGAACAAATTACTCGCTATCTTCAGGAAATGGAAATGCAACCGATTGTCTATTCCCAAGGACAAGGAGTAGTTGATGAAGTGTTGCGAGTGCAGCCTGTTATAATCTTTTTGGATATTCAATTGCCAGATATTTCCGGTTGGGACTTACTCAATCAACTTAAAGCTAACCCTAAAACTAAAGATATTCCTGTCATTATCATTTCCGTAGTGGACGAACGTACCAAAGGAATGGTTAATGGCGCTTGTGAATATTTAGTTAAACCTATTACTCGCGCTCAGTTTCAGTCAACCATAGAAAAAGTCCAACATCTGTTTCTTCCCGTGCAATGTGCGTCTATGGAAGAAAACTTAACAGATGCAGCCTCGCCTTTAATTTTATTAGCAGAAGATAATCAGGCAAATATTGATACCATGTCTGGTTACTTTGAAAGTCGAGGCTACCGGATGTTATTAGCCAAAAATGGTCAACAAGCCATTGATTTTGCCAAATCTCAACTACCTGATTTAATTGTAATGGATATTCAAATGCCTGGAATCGATGGATTAGAAGCAATGCGACGCATCCGACAAGAACCCCAACTGATGCATATACCAATTATTGCCTTAACAGCCTTAGCCATGTCAGGCGATCGCGAACTATGTTTAGCTGCGGGAGCCAATGAATATTTAACCAAACCCGTAAAACTGAAACAACTAGCGATCGCAATTCAACAACTATTAGCAAAGTAGAGATAATTCTTCATGCAAAATCAACCCTCTATTTTGGTCATTGATGATGAACCGGATAACTTCGATGTTGTTGAGACATTGCTAGATGGGGAAAACTATTGTCTCTACTACGCTCCTAGTGGTAGACAAGCACTAGAGCGCTTAAGTAGTTTTCAACCTGATGTAATTTTACTCGATATTATGATGCCCGATCTCGATGGCATGGAAGTATGTCGGCGGATTAAAGCCGATCCCCAATGGCGGGTAGTGCCAATTATTGTAGTGACAGCATTAACTACTAAAGAAGATTTAGCACAATGTTTAGCCACAGGCGCAGACGACTTTATTAGTAAGCCGGTGAATGGTGTGGAATTAAGAGCTAGAGTTAATTCCATGTTGCGGATTAAACAGCAATACGACAACCTCCAAGCCTTGCTGAAACTGCGAGAAGATATGGTAAACATGATTGTCCATGATTTACGCAATCCTTTGGCTAGTATTGTGCTGTCAGCCGAGATTCTGCAACTGTCGGGGGTAACAGCCGAAAAACAACAACGCAAGCTTGAGCAAATTGGCATTGCCGTTCAACAACTGCAATCTTTAATTGATAACTTATTACTCATGGCTAAGTTAGAATCAGACAAAATGATTCTTAACTATACAGAAATAGACTTAGGGCAAATTTGTCTAGCAGCCGTGACAGATATGGAAGCGATCGCTACTCAAAGACATCTCACCTTAGTAAGTGATTTACCTGAAGTCAGCCGCATCATTAAAGTAGATTCCGCTATCTTCCGCCGAGTATTAGATAATTTGCTTTCCAATGCGATAAAATTTTCACCATCCCATTCTCAAATTATTCTCAAAGCCGAATATTTAGAGCCAGGAATTATTAAAGTTCAAGTTATAGATTATGGTAGAGGCGTACCTGAGGAACTCCGCCAACGCATTTTTGAAAAGTATGAAATTGGCAGTTTAATGCAAGAAGTTTCACAAATTGGTTTAGGATTAGCTTTTTGTAAAATGGCGATAGAAGCTCATCACGGTACTATTACCGTTGAAGAAAATCATCCCCAAGGTAGTATTTTTACAGTTTTACTAAAAGATTTATGGTAAGTCTGATTATTGCCCCTACCACAATCCAAAATCCAAAATCTAAAATCCAAAATTTGTGCATGGTGCGTTATCGCGCAACGCACCATGCACAATCTCAATTAATAATGAGAACCAGTTTTGCGGTGGTTAACAGCAGTTACCGCATGAGGCTTGAGTAATTTACCGTTATCGACGGTTGCATAAACTACCCAATGATCGCCACATTCTAGACGCTGACTAACTGAACATTCCAAATAAGCGATCGCATCTGTCAACACAACACAGCCATTATCCGCAATCGCCGTACTAAAGTTAGCAAATCTATCTTCCCCAGGCGCAAAAGATTTGCGGAAATGCTTCATGTATTCCAGATGATTACCTTCCTCTAAAATATTGAGAGTAAACTTACCACCAGGATACATCAAAGATTCAATCGCTCTTTCTTTAGCGATCGCCACCGTAATTCCCGGTGGATTAAATGTAGCTTGAGATACCCAAGCCCCTAACATCCCTGTAGAAACTTCTCCTTGCTTCGCCGCAATCACGCAAACAGAACCAACGATTCGCCCTACAGCTTGTTCTAAAGGAGTCGCAGCTTGTTGGGGTACGCGCACTTTTTTCGCCTTTTTAATCGTTTGGGCAAAATCTGTACCGAGTTCTTCACAGTATTTGAGAGTTACATCATCCGGCTTAAACTTCACCTTGAGGGTATCAAAACCAAATTTATAACCAGCATCCTGGAGTTTACCTTCAATTAAATCAAAGGCTTCACCGCTCCAACCATAGGAACCAAATACACCTGCTAATTTATTGTTATCGCCATCGCTGAGAACAATACCTAAAGCGGTATGAATAGGGGTAGGTGCATGACCCCCAATTGTTGGAGAACCAATAATAAATGCATCACACTCTTGCAAAGTCGTGCGAATTTCATCCGGTTCCGCAAATTCGCAGTTGATGGATTTAACCGCCACTCCGCCTTTAGTTAATCCCAGAGCGATCGCCTGTGCTAAAGTTGCCGTATTGCCATAAGCAGAAGCATAAAGCAGCGCGACAGATATTTCTCTAGTTCTTTGGGCGTGGCTCCATTCCCCATAGGATTTAGTCAGTTCAATTAAACTGCTACGTACCAAAGGCCCGTGACCAACCCCATACATTCTCACCTGCAAATCCGAGATTTTCTCTAAAGCTGCTTCTACATGCAAAGCATTAGGAGCCATCAAACAGTTGTAATAATAACGCTGGTCTTCCTTAAAGCTTTCCCAATTATCATCAAACACCTCATCACCACAGATATGAGAGCCAAACAGCTTATCTGTATAGAGAATTTGCGTTTGTTGGTCGTAAGTACAAAGCGCTTCCGGCCAGCGCGGACTCGGAGTCGGGAAGAATTTTAAAACATGACCCTTACCTAAATCTAAAGTCTCTTTCCCCCGCATCACCAAAATATTTAAAGTGTTATCAGGGAAAGCAGCGCGCAAATTAGCAGCACCCGGAAGCGAACAGACAAAAGTAATCTGCGGTGCTAACTCCAACAGAGCCTTATAAGTTGCCACTCTGTTAGGATTAAAATGACCCGAAATTACATAATCTAACTTTTTTAAATTCAATGTCTGCTGTAATGCAGGCAAATAAATTTCTGTGAAAGTCTCTCCAGGTGGGTCAATAATCGCAGTTTTATCGCTTTCAATTAAATAGCAATTGGCAGTAGTTCCCCTTGAGAGCGCATATTCAATTTCAAACCGCAAACGTGACCAACTACGCCCTCTAAGAACCTGAGTATTTGTCGCAATCGGCAAAATTTGGATGTCACGTGGTTTGGAATTGCTCATAGATTTCCGGTTATTTTTAGCAAAAAATTGGAAAAACCAGGTACTATTTACCCAGTTTTTAGCTAATTCAAAAACATGAATGAAGGGATTTGCGAATCTCATTTGCTCAATGAAATCCTTCTCATATATGAGATAGCAAAAAGAGATGAGAGAACAGCTTAATCTCTCCTGCAAAGTAACTAAAAAATCTCCTTCTCTTCGCTGCGTACTCTGCGGTTCAATAAATCTAATACCAATTCTCTGCAGACTTGCACTTAATACTTGCTTCTTTTCTCTTGGCGTACTTGGCGTACTTGGCGGTTCATTAAATAAATATTAAGTACATCATCATAGCGAATTGGTATAACTACAGAAGACGCAGAGAACACAGAGTGAAGAGATGATAGAGAAATTTTGCAAGAGCAAATCCTACTGCTCTACTCAGCTTTAGTAGTAGTTACCCACCTTGCGATGACGAACTGCTGTCAATCCATCAGATTTAGATACACGACCTTCTTCGACAGTGCAGTATAAAATCCAGTGATCGCTACATTCAATGCTGCTTTGTACCTCACATTCCATATACGCCAACGCATCTGTCAGAATTGGGGAACCATTCTTCGCTGTTTGCGTTTTCACACCAGCAAATCTGTCAGCACCAGGAGGTAAGCGTTTCAGAAACTGCTTCTTCAATTCCTGATAATTCCCTTCTTCTAAAACATTCAGCACAAAGCGATCGCCTACTTGCATCAAAGCATCAATCGCACGATCCTTAGCTACAGCAATGGTAAATCCTAAAGGTTGCAAACTTGCTTGACTCACCCAAGAAGCCAGCATTGCACCGCTCACATTATCTTTTTTCGTAGTGACAATATATAGTCCGCTACTAATCCGTCCCAGCGCTTTCTCCATATTTACGTCAAGGGACTTAATTTGCTTGATATTGCGATCGCGCATCAGCACCTGTCCCAAATCCGTACCAGCTTCTGCACATAGCTGATATGTAGATGCGCCAGGAGTCTCCTTAATCCGAATTGCTGGAAAAGCTTCCTTCACTCCCAAATCGATAAATTTGCGCCGCAGCGTATCAATGGGTTCATCATCCCCACCGTAACACTCAAATAATCCCACCAGTTGCTTGTTATTAGCCACCGCCAACAACGAACTAATTCCCGCTTGAGCAGCAGCATTTGTAGTTGGCGGCATACCAATAATAATACCGGCCGCCCGTCCTGCAAGTTCCTGAATTTCTTGAGGTTCCGCAGAACTGAGATCGATCATTTCGATTCCCACCCCAGTTTTTTGGATTCCCTCACCAATCACTTGAATCAGCTTATCGCCATAGCCATATTCAGCAACATAAAACAAACCTACAGTGGTTTCTGCTTTAGCTTGTCTTTGGCTCCAACTTTGATAACACTCGGTCAAAACATCCAAATGATGATAAAGTAAAGGCCCGTGACCATTGGCAATAATTTTAATGTTCCCTAAATCCTTCATCCGCTTCATTGCATTCAGCAACGAACGCGCATTTGGCCCCATCAAGCAATCATAATAAAATCTAAAGTCAGCTTCGATCGCTTCTAAATCTTCATCAAAAGTGCGATCGTCACAGAAATGCATCCCGAAAGCATCACAGGTGTAGATAACTTCGGTTTTGCGGTCATAGCTAAAGATAGTATCAGGCCAGTGCAGATTTGGCGCACTCACGAATTCAATTTCGTGTCCTTTACCAATATTGATGCGATCGCCACTTTTGACAATCCGCTTAGAAAAAGGATCGTGTACTAAACCTTCTAAAAACTGCAATGCAATTTTCGATGCTAAAACAGTCGCTCTCGGAGCCAATTGCAGCACATCTTCCACCAAACCGCTATGATCTGGTTCTGTGTGACTGACAATAATGTAATCAATAGTCTTAGGGTTTACCAGACTTTTGAGCGTTTCCAAATACAGTTCGCGAAACTTCTGGTGAGAAGTATCAATTAAAACTGTTTGCTCACCCCTAATTAGATAGGAATTGTAAGTCGTTCCATTTTGCAGTCCGAATTCGATATCGAAGCGATCGCGATCCCAATCAAGAGAGCGAATCGCCGTTGTGTTAGGGGCAATTTCTACAGTTTGTATAGTTAGCCGATGCTGAACGTTCCCTGCGATCGCTACCATTATTCGTCTCCGAGCGCAAAACAACAATATTTCTGTCTGCCTCCATTGTCCCTAGAAGTGTGTTTTTAAGTTGTAATCAAGATTAGTTTTTCTAAAAAGCACCTTGTAGCAATTGATGCTCTTTTTCAGCATATTTTTTAACTCCAAAAATATACTAAAAATCTCCTATTGTCTCAGGTATCAAGTATTAAATATTGATATTTGTTGGCATAATTTAAAATCCCCAACTAATCATACATATCATTGGCATTTTGCAAATCATTTCGTAACAAAAAGCATATAATATCTTACCGATGTATCTAGTTGGCTGATTCCGAACAATTTGAATTAATCACTGCGAATACTGTAATCAGACATAATAGTATTGCGATAGATGTTGTTTTTGATCAAAGTTCGTTCAACATTAGCTCCAGTCATATTAGTGTTGGTCAAGTTGCTGTTGACGATATCGGCACCTCTCAAATTGGCATTCGTCATATCGGCTTCAGTTAGATCAACTCCATAGAGAGTAGCTCTAACCAAGATGGCATTACTCAATTTAGCCCCGCTCAAATTAGCTCCATCCAAACAAACCGAATTGAGAATAGTGCCATTAAAATTAGCTCCACTGAAGTTAATATTTTCCATATAGGAGTCGGACAATTCCAGCCGACTGAAATTCACATCTCTAAGATTAGCTCCGATAATTTCATCACTAATGTACAAATCATACATAGTAAAATCTCTAACACCATCGGCGTAGAGTTCGAGAATCTCTCTATTCTTGAGCAATGGTTTACTTTTACTCATATACCTTTCCTGCTGGAATTTGTAACACTCAAGCTAAGGGTAGAGTGAAAATATCTGCAACTAATGACAAACTAAATGCGTAGTTTAGAGGATTTCACTAGACATTCAACTCCTGAGAAATTTGGCAGTTAGTCAAGGAATTAGTATTCAACGGAAAAGGTGCAATATATTAAGCTATGTTATACCAAAGGCGTAACAAACCTTAAATTTTTGATAAGCTGCTTCCTATAGATATAAATTTAATCAATCAATTGTGGAGTATAAATTGTGTCTATCTAAATTGATCTCATAAATCAGAAACATCTATGTAATTAACTGCTAAACCACAATTTTCATACTTAAATCCAACCACTTAGACTGTGTAATCGGTGCGCTACTAGAAATATAATCCACACCCGTTTGCGCCACAGCACGAATCGTTTCCAAAGTAACATTACCAGAAGCTTCAATTTTAATGTGACTATATTCTTGGCGAATCAACTCCACCGCAACAGACATCATATCTAAAGACATATTATCCAACATAATAATGTCAGCTTTATACTCTAGCGCTTCCTTCACCTGCTCTAGAGTTTCCGTCTCTACCTCTATTGTGAGCGGATAAGGTATCTGCGAACGGATGCGAGTAATAGCTTTGCCAATTCCCCCAGCCGCCGCAATGTGATTATCCTTAATCATCACCGCATCATCCAGCCCCATACGATGATTAATCGCACCACCCAAAGCCGTTGCATATTTTTCCAACAACCTCAGCCCTGGTATGGTTTTGCGCGTATCCACCAACTGCGCAGGTAAATCCGCAATTTGCTCTACATATCTATTAGTGAGAGTTGCAATCCCACTCAACCGCATAGCCAAATTCAGCGCCACCCTTTCCCCCATCAATAGCGCATCCAATGAACCATGAATTTCTGCTACTACTTCTCCTGGTTCACACCATGCACCTTCATCTTTCATCGGTGCAAAGCTAACTTTCTCATTCAAAAGCTGAAATACCCTAGCTGTAACAGGTAACCCTGCAATAATTCCTGGAGCTTTCGCTATCCATTTAGCTGTTCCTGGTGTCACATCCTTAGCTAATAGGCTGTTCGTTGTGCGATCGCCTCGACCAATATCTTCCAACAACCAACTATTTAATAATGGATCTAACACCAGCCAAGGTGGCAACACACCAAACTTGCTCACAAATTTATTACTTCCTTCTCAACTTTCTCCGGATACTATAGCGTAAAACCCTTACAGGGCAGGGATGAGAACAGGAGAAAGCCGTGGCGAAAAAAAAATTTGCCAAAGATGTTGACAAACCCTAGATGGGTAGATATATTGGATAAGTGCCTGAGAGCGGAGCGCAAAAAGCGGCGTTGTCAGGGACACCGAACCTTGAAAATATTATAGTTTGAAAGCCAGTATATAACAAATAACTGCGTCAAGTAAAGAAAATAACCAGACTGAGGTTAAAGTCAGTCTTTAAGAGCTAAACAAACGATTCAACAAAATGGAGAGTTTGATCCTGGCTCAGGATGAACGCTGGCGGTATGCTTAACACATGCAAGTCGAACGGACTCTTCGGAGTTAGTGGCGGACGGGTGAGTAACGCGTGAGAATCTAGCTCTAGGTCGGGGACAACAGTTGGAAACGGCTGCTAATACCGGATGTGCCGAAAGGTGAAAGGCTTGCTGCCTAGAGATGAGCTCGCGTCTGATTAGCTAGTAGGTGTGGTAAGAGCGCACCTAGGCGACGATCAGTAGCTGGTCTGAGAGGACGATCAGCCACACTGGGACTGAGACACGGCCCAGACTCCTACGGGAGGCAGCAGTGGGGAATTTTCCGCAATGGGCGAAAGCCTGACGGAGCAATACCGCGTGAGGGAGGAAGGCTCTTGGGTTGTAAACCTCTTTTCTCAAGGAAGAAAAAAATGACGGTACTTGAGGAATAAGCATCGGCTAACTCCGTGCCAGCAGCCGCGGTAATACGGAGGATGCAAGCGTTATCCGGAATGATTGGGCGTAAAGCGTCCGCAGGTGGCTATGTGTGTCTGCTGTTAAAGAGTTTGGCTTAACCAAATAAAAGCGGTGGAAACTACATAGCTAGAGTGCGTTCGGGGCAGAGGGAATTCCTGGTGTAGCGGTGAAATGCGTAGAGATCAGGAAGAACACCGGTGGCGAAAGCGCTCTGCTAGGCCGCAACTGACACTGAGGGACGAAAGCTAGGGGAGCGAATGGGATTAGATACCCCAGTAGTCCTAGCCGTAAACGATGGATACTAGGCGTGGCTTGTATCGACCCGAGCCGTGCCGGAGCTAACGCGTTAAGTATCCCGCCTGGGGAGTACGCACGCAAGTGTGAAACTCAAAGGAATTGACGGGGGCCCGCACAAGCGGTGGAGTATGTGGTTTAATTCGATGCAACGCGAAGAACCTTACCAAGACTTGACATGTCGCGAATCCTCTTGAAAGGGAGGAGTGCCTTCGGGAGCGCGAACACAGGTGGTGCATGGCTGTCGTCAGCTCGTGTCGTGAGATGTTGGGTTAAGTCCCGCAACGAGCGCAACCCTCGTTTTTAGTTGCCAGCATTAAGTTGGGCACTCTAGAGAGACTGCCGGTGACAAACCGGAGGAAGGTGGGGATGACGTCAAGTCAGCATGCCCCTTACGTCTTGGGCTACACACGTACTACAATGCTACGGACAAAGGGCAGCAAGCTAGCGATAGCAAGCAAATCTCATAAACCGTAGCTCAGTTCAGATCGCAGGCTGCAACTCGCCTGCGTGAAGTCGGAATCGCTAGTAATTGCAGGTCAGCATACTGCAGTGAATTCGTTCCCGGGCCTTGTACACACCGCCCGTCACACCATGGAAGCTGGCAACGCCCGAAGTCATTACTCCAACCTTTCGAGGAGGAGGATGCCTAAGGCAGTGCTGGTGACTGGGGTGAAGTCGTAACAAGGTAGCCGTACCGGAAGGTGTGGCTGGATCACCTCCTTTTAGGGAGACCTACCCAACTCAAATATCGAGGACAAACAGTTAATAGATAATGAGATGGTCTACTCTAGGTCGGTCGCAGTGATGTTAAGGCTTTCAAACTATGATGAGGTTCAAACTCGGGCTATTAGCTCA